>CAXUHA010000041.1:0-32476 GCA_964250735.1 uncultured Nakamurella sp.
ACGAAGTGGGCCAGGTGCCGGAACCGGGTGCCTTCCATGTGCTCGTACTTGACCTCGAGCACCCGCTCGGGTCGCAGCGGGACGAAGGACAGGTCCTTGGTCGCGTTCCAGCGGCTGACGTTGCCGGGTAACCGCTGACCCTGATGGGCCTCGGCGCTGGCCCACTCCTGCCACGGGTGGTCGTCGCCGTCGACGAGCTGGAGTGGTTCGAGTTCGTCGACCAGCTCGGCGCGGCGCCTCGCGGTGAACGCACCCACCACCCCGACGTGCTGCAACGTCCCCTCGTCGTTGAACAGGCCCAGCAGCAGCGAGCCGACCAGCGGGGCGGCCTCGGTGGAAGTCTTGTGCCAGCGGAACCCGGCGAGCACGCAGTCGGCGGTCCGGACGTGCTTGATCTTGAACATGACCCGCTTGTCGGGCTGGTACGCACCGTCGAGCGGTTTGGCGATCACCCCGTCGAGATACGCGCCTTCGAGCTCGACGAACCAGCGGTTGGCGACGTCCAGGTCGGTGGTGGTCGGGGTGAGGTGAATGGGGGCCCTCGCGCCGGCCAAAGCGCCCTCGAGTGCGGCGCGCCGTTCGGTGAACGGGCGTTTGGTGTAATCGTCGTCGCCCAGGGCGAGCAGGTCGAAGGCGATGAACGAGGCCGGGGTCTTCTCACTGAGCATTCTCACCCGGGACACCGCGGGGTGGATGCGTTGCTGGAGCGCCTCGAAGTCCAGCCCGGAGTCCGTGACGACCACGATTTCGCCGTCCAGCACGCATCGCTCGGGCAGCTGGGCCTTGACCGCCTCGACCAGCTCCGGGAAGTACCTGGTCATCGGCTTCTCGTTGCGGCTACCGAACTCCACCTCATCGCCGTCCCGGAAGATCAGGGATCGAAATCCATCCCATTTCGGCTCGTACGACGCACCGGAGGGGATGGTCGGGACCGACTTGGCGAGCATCGGAGCGACCGGTGGCATCACGGGCAGCTTCATCGGCCCAGTGTTTCATTCCGTCCCAGAGAGCCGGCCCGTCGTACCCCTTGACGTTGCAGTGGTTGCCCGCGACCCGGCCGGGAGACGTAGCATTTGAGGGTGCAGACCGACCTGGAAGTGGCGCGGGCGCTGGGTAGATACCGGGCCCCGTGGTTCGTGTTCGTACCAGGAGTCATGCTCGGCGTCGTCTGGCTGTACGACCAGATCGACCGCCGCCTGGCACCCTTCCTGCAGTGGCAGGATCTGCTGCTGTTGGCGTCCTGTTTCTGCTTCCTGGCCGTGGCCTGGTTCGTACCGCAAACCGTCCTCAGTACCGCCGGCATTCGGCTGGTCTGGCGTGGCCGGTTCATCCCGTGGACCGAGGTGGACCGGGTGTACCAGGCCGGTCCTGGCGACCCGAACGTCCTGGTTGGCCTGCGTGGCGGTAAGCCGCTGAGTCTGCCCGGAGTCACCCAGGATCGGCTGGCGGGCATCCTGATCCTGGCCAGCCGGCCGCTACGCTCCGGCTGAGGGGTCGACTCCGCGCCGCCCTTCGTCCACCCGCCCTTCCTCGAGCGGGTGGGACGCCAGGTGCGCACGGAAGTAGTCGATGGTCTGAGCCAGGCCTTCGGCCAACTCGACCTTGGGCACCCAGCCGAGCAGATCCCTGGCCAAATCGATGGTGGGCTGACGTTGTGTCGGGTCGTCGGAGGGCAGGGGTCGGTATTCCACACCCACCCTGGTCGCCACCATGGACATGATGGTCTGCGCCAACTCGGCCATGGTGAATTCGTGCGGATTGCCGATGTTGATCGGTCCGGTGACCTGGTGCGGGGTCGCCATCAACCTGATCAAACCGTCGACCAGGTCGTCGACGTAACAGAAGGACCGGGTCTGGGTCCCGTCGCCGTAGATGGTCAGCGGCCGGCCGGTCAGCGCCGAGACGATGAAGTTCGACACGACCCGGCCGTCGTCCGGCCGCATGCGTGGCCCGTAGGTGTTGAAGATCCGGGCCACTTTGATCGGCATGTCGTGCTGCCGCCGGTAGTCGAAGAACAGCGTCTCCGCGCAGCGTTTGCCCTCGTCGTAGCAGGAGCGGACGCCGATGGGATTGACATGGCCCCAATAGCTCTCGTTCTGCGGGTGTACTTCCGGATCGCCATACACCTCCGAGGTGGACGCCAGCAGCACCCGGGCTTTGGTGCGCTTGGCCAGCCCCAGCATGTTGATCGACCCGACCACCGAGGTCTTGGTCGTCTGCACCGGGTCTCGCTGGTAGAACACCGGTGACGCCGGGCAGGCGAGGTGGTAGATCTCGTCGACCTCGACGTAGAGCGGAAAGGTGACGTCGTGCCGGACCACCTCCAGATGTGGATCACCGAGCACGTCGGCCAGGTTGCTCCGGCTCCCTGAGTAGAAGTTGTCGACGACGAGCACCTCGTTGCCCTCGTCGAGCAACCGCCGGACCAGGTGTGAGCCGATGAACCCGGACCCGCCGGTGACCAGAATCCTGGTGTCCGACATCGTGTGCGCCCCCTGACGATCTGCCCTGGATGATGACGGGCTGTGGATCACGATGACGCCGCGAGTCTCGGGTGACGAGCGTGTCCGTCAGACCGTAGCGTGAGGCCATGTCGACCGGCGCCGCAGCGCGGGGCCCGGCCGGATCGGACACCCGGGACGTCCAGGCCCCCCCTCCCGCCCGGGCATTCCCGGCCGCCCGCGGCAGTCGGCCGGGCCGCACCCGGGTCGATTGGGCCGACGTCATGCTGGCCGGGATCCTGGCGTCGGCCACGCTGATCGTGCACGACGTGGGCTACCTGTTCCGGGAACCGTTCTGGAACGACGAAGCCTGGGTGGCGATCTCCACCAAACTGCCGCTGCACGACCTCCCCCGCATCGCGGCCAGCACACCCGTGGGCTGGTCATTCCTGCTGCGACTCGTCGTCGTCGGCGGCGACCAGCGCCTCCGGGTCATCCCCTTGCTGTTCGGCGCGCTGGCCGTCGCCGCCGCCTACGGATACGTCCGCAGCCTGCCGTGGCCGGGGGTCTTCCTCGCCCGGGCGGCGGCGGTCCTGGCCGGCGTGGCGACCCTGGCCACTCCGTCGGCATTGGTCCGCAACGATCTCAAGCAGTACACCGCCGATGCCTTCGTCACCGTGATGATCCTGTGGCTGGTGTCCCGGCTGGAATCGCACTGGTCGAGGCGACGCCTGCTCATCCTCGGTGTCGCCGTCACCGCCGGTTTCCTGTTCAGCGCGGTGGCGCCGTTCGTCGGGGCCGCGTCCTTCGCCGGCGTGCTGCTGACGGCCCTGCTGCGGCGGAACCGACTGCGGGCCATCGAGGCCGCGGTGGTCGGGGCGACGGCCGGCGTGGTGCTGCTGATCCTCTTCCTGGCCCTGTACCGGCCCGGAATTCCGCCCGGTCTGAGCGACTATTGGGCGAACTTCTATCTGCCGGTCGGACAGGGTTGGGGAGCCAGTGGGCGGTTCCTGCTCGACGGGGGCACCCAGATGGCGTCCTATCTCGGGATGGGCCCACTGCTGCTGGCGGCGCTGCTGGTGGTTGCCGGCGTGGCCACCTTGATCCGGTTGCGTCGATGGGCGGTGGCGTTGGTCGTCCCGGTGCTGGTGGTCGAGATGATCACGGCAAGCGCGGTCAGGCAGTACCCATTGTTCGACCTGCGCACCTCGCATTTTTTGACCACGGCGTTCGCCGTCACCGCGGCCGTCGGAGTCGCGGGTCTGGCCGAACTGGCGGGCCGGGTGCATCGTTACCTCGCGGCGGCCGTCGTGGCGCTGGCCGTGACGCTGTTCCTGGTCCAGCCCGGCGTGCGATCGGAGTTCCGGTCGAAGTCGATCCCGGTCGAGGACGTGCGTGCGCCGACTCGCTATATCGCCGCGCATCGGAAGCCGACCGACGTCATCGTGATGAACATGAACAGCAATTGGGGGTTCGCCTACTACTGGTCGAAGGGCACCCCGGCCATCGAGCCGGCGGCGAGCAACCTGCAGGGGTTCGTCACGGTTTTTCCGGACCAGCCTGAGATCCTCGTCGCCACTGACCGCACCCCGGCGGCCGTCGACGCCGTGCTGAACCGGGCCATGGCCGACGCTGCGAAACTGGGCGCCGGTGGCCGCATCTGGGTCGTCACCGTGCATGTCCAGCCTTCGGAGCAGGCGGCGTTCAACGACTACCCGGATGCCCACGGCCTGGCCGGCCGGTCGATCATCGCAGGTAGTCTGGTCCTGCTGACCCCGGTGCTGCAGTGACTCCGGCCGTCGACGGATCAGTCATCGCGGGTCGGCGTCGTGGCGTACCGGCCAGGGCGAGAGGCGGCTGGCTACACTGTCGCGGTGAAACTGTCGATCCTGATGCCGGTCTACAACGAGGCGGCGACGCTGCAGTCGGCCGTCAAACGGGTGCTGGACGTCAAGTATCCGGTTCCCTTCGAGTTGCTGATCGTGGACGACGGAAGTACGGACGGCACCCGCGACCTTTATCAGCAATGGCGCGACGACCCCAGGGTGCTCATCCACGAGAAGGCCACCAACGGTGGGAAAGGTTCGGCAATCAGGAAAGGCGCCGAGCTGGCGACCGGTGATTACGTCATCATGTGCGACGCGGATCTCGAGTACGCCCCGGAGGAGATCCCCTCGCTGTTGGCACCGATCCTGAACGGCGATGCGACGGTGGTGTACGGGACGAGGACGTTCGGCAGCCACAACGCCTACTCGTACCTGTATGTGCTGGGCAATCGCGGGGTCACGACCGTGGCCAACATCCTGTTCAATTGCTACATCAGCGATCTCGAGACGTGTTTCAAACTGATGCCGCTGGAGTTGTATCGCAGGCTCGATGTCAGATCGGCCGGGTTCGGTATGGAGGCCGAGGTGACGGGCAAGATGTTGCGGTCCGGTGTCCGTCCGTACGAGGTGTCGATCAGTTACAAGGCGCGCAGCCGGGAAGACGGCAAGAAACTGACCTGGAAAGACGGTGTCGAGGCGATCTGGATTCTGATCCGGGAGCGGCTCCGCCGTCCGGTGGTGTGAACCCGAAGTGGCCTGAACCGACGTGGCTTGAACCGAAGTGGCTTGAACCGAAAGGGGCCCCCGGCCATCCGAGGGTCGGCCGGGGCCCCTCTCTGCGGCGCCGGACCCACCGGGGGGCGCAACTCTGCACCCAGCCCGCGGATGCCAGGGTGACAGCCTGGACCTATCACATCCGCTCGTTCCTCGGGTCGGGAGGAGTCCCGCAGTCGAGGCCTCGGGCGACCGGACAGCCGCTCACCGCACCGGAGGTGCGACCTGCCGAACCCACCTCGATGTCACGGATCGGGTGGCGGCGCGGAGGCGGGTCACCGCCGTCCCTCGCCGTGCGTTCTGCTCGTACCTTCGGTTCACTTTGGATCGAACTGCCCGACACCCTCAGCGGCGCTGCCGGCGGTGCCTTGAGCGGGCGATCCATCGTGTGCTACCAGTCTTACCCGGGAAGGCCACGCGGGTTCAAGGTCTGTGCGGTCCGTATCGATACACCTGGACAAATCCCGAGCCCAGTGGTGAGTCAGACCGGCGCCGGGTGGACCGGATCAGCGGTGCAGGCCGCTGAACCCGTGATGATCGTGCCAGTTGTCCCGGGCCGTGTTCAGGGCGACCGCGAGGCGGGTGGCGGACCGCCGTCCGGATCCGCCCAGCCACCAGCGCATACCGACGAAACGGCCGGCGCCGACCGCTGTATTGACGGCCAGAATGGCGATCAGACCGGAAGTCCCGGTCGCATCGGGCAATTGAGCCAGGACCAGCGAGGTGATGGTCAGGCCGACCAGGCAGGTCAGGAGGGCGGTGACCTGATCCACCCGGTTACTCGCTGCGCCGTGGACGCCGAAGGTGACGGCCCGGTGCGCGGCGTTGGTGACCAGCGTGGAGATCAGCCAAGATGCGACGGAGGCGATCTGGGCGCCGACCACCGGGGACGACGCGGCGAACAGACCCAGTTGCACTGCGGTGCCCGCACTGCCGATGAGCAGGAACCTGGCGCCCTGTCGCGGTATGGAACTCGTCTTCGACGTGGTGAGGACCGATGCCGCCGGGACGACCGCGGACACCATGAGCCGCCGCGGCTCGACCGGAGCGATCAATTGGGTCATGGTGGTTAGTTTGCCTCGCTGAATAGTGGTGCGACTGTGGCCGGGCTGTGGCACGGCTGTGATCGTCCGGCGGGGACAAACCGGTAGACACGTCACCTGAGTGGCAACTCGATTCACCGAAATAAAATTCCGGCGGGCGCTCCCGAAACCGGGTGGGCGGGGTTACACCGACTCAGGGGCGGCCGCGTCCTGGGCCGCCTGCATCACCCGGAGAATGTTGCCGCTGCTTAGGCCGGCCAGGTCGGCATCGCTCCAGCCGCGGTCGGCCAGCTCGACCAGGAGAGCGGGGTAGCAGGACACGTCCTCCAGGCCGACGGGTAACGCCGCGACGCCGTCGTAGTCCCCGCCCAGGCCCAGATGGTCTGGGCCGGCGACCTCCCGGGCGTGATCGAGGTGGTCGGCCACCTGGGCCAGGGAGGCGACCGGAGCCGGATGGGTCAGTTCCCAGTGCCGCAGCGCGTCCGCGGCGGCCGGATCGACGGGTTCGGAAGGGTCCTGGGTGTAGACCGTCGTCCTGGGCAGGCCGAGCTCGGTCCGCCGCGCATCATGTGCAGCACCATGATCGGCACACGCCTGGGAGACGAAGTCGGGCACGAACGTCACCATGAGAACGCCGTCGGCTGCGGCCAGTCGGCCGAGCACGTCGTCCGGAACATTACGGACATGATCGGTGACCGCCCGGCAGGAGGAGTGCGAGAAGATGACCGGGGCCGCCGACGCGTCCAGCGCGTCATTCATCGTCGAGATCGCCACGTGCGAGAGGTCCACGAGCATGCCCAGCCGGTTCATCTGGTGGATCACCTCCCGCCCGAAGTCGGACAGGCCGCCGACTTCCGGTGCGTCCGTGGCCGCATCGGCCCACGCTGCACCGTCCCGCGTCGGATTCTGGTTGTGGGTCAGGGTCAGGTAGCCGACCCCTAACCTGCTCAGCACTCGGAGCACCGCTTCGGACCCGGCGATGCTGTGTCCGCCTTCCGCGCCCATCAGGGCGGCGATCCGTCCGGAGGCCATCACCGCCCGCACCTGATCGGCCGTCCTGGCTCGGCCGAAGCTCTCCGGGTAATGGTCGAGGATGGCGGCCACGCAGTCGATCTGCTCGAGAACGGCAACCACGGCGTCGCCGGGGGCGAGCGTGCCGGGGACGTACACCGAGAAGAACTGGGCGCCGACCCCGCCGGCCCGAAGCCGCGGGATGTCGGTGTGCTGCAGCGGCTGACGGCGCGCGAGGTCCCGGGCCTGAAGGTCGTACCCCGCCTTGCGCAGGGCCCAGGCGATGTCGTTGTGGCCGTCCAGCACCGGATGCCGGGCCAGCAGGGTGGAGATCCGTTCGGCGGAGGACGCCCGGCCGGGGTCCGCCCCGGTCATCGGCCCATGGCCGCGAGCCTGGCCGCAGCTTCGTCGATGATTTCGTCCTTTTTGCAGAAGGCGAACCGGACGAACGGTTTTCCGTCGGCCGGGTCGTCGTGGAAGACCTCCTGTGGCACGGCCACCACTCCGGCGAGTTCGGGGAGGGCCAGGCAGAATGCCATCCCGTCCGCAGGCCGGCCCAGCGTGCGCGCGACCGGCCGGATGTCGGCCACCACGAAGTACGTTCCCTGCGAACGGTAGAGCTCGAAACCCGCCGCGGCCAGTCCCTGGCACAGCCGATCCCGCTTGTGCGCCAAGCTGTTCCGCAGCCCGCCGACCCAGGCCATTTCGTGTTGCAGAGCATAGGCGACCGCCGGCTGGAACGGAGCACCCCCGACGTAGGTGAGGAACTGCTTCGCAGCGCGCACGGCCTCGATCAGCGGTGCCGGGCCGCACGCCCAGCCGATTTTCCACCCGGTGGCGGCAAAGGTCTTACCGGCGCTGGAGACGGTGATGGTCCGCTCCGCCATTCCGGGCAGCGTGCCGATCGGAATGTGCTCGGTGTCGTCGAACGTCAGGTACTCGTACACCTCGTCGGTGACGACGATGAGGTCGTTGTCGATGGCCAGCGCGGCGATCGCCGTCAGTTCTGCCCGGCTGAGCACGGTGCCGGTGGGATTGTGCGGCGAATTCAACAGGATCATCCTGGTGCGCGGGGTGACGGCCGCGGCCAGCTCGTCCAGATCGAGGCTGAACCGCCCCTGGGCACCTGTCCCAGTAGGCCCGGTAAGACCGGTGGGCCGCAGTGGGACAGAGACGTGCCGAGCGCCGGACATGGCTACGACCGCCGGGTAGGAGTCGTAGTGGGGCTCGAGCATCACCACCTCGTCGCCGGCCTGGACCAGGGCGATGACGGCTGCAGCGATCGCCTCGGTCGCGCCCACGGTGACCAGTACCTCCGTGTCCGGGTCGAAGTGTTGGCCGCGATCACGCAGTCTGCGGTCGGCGATCGCCTGCCGCAATATTGGGATGCCCGGGCCGGGCGGGTACTGGTTGTGGCCCTCGGCGATGGCCCGTTGAGCGGCCTGCAACATGGCCGGCGGACCGTCGGTGTCGGGAAAGCCCTGGCCGAGATTGATGGCACCGGTGGACACGGCGAGGGCAGACATCTGGGCGAAGATGGTGGTGCGAAACGGCTGCAAGGCCGGAACCAGGGGCATGAATGTATTCCTACACCGCCTCCTACACCGCTGTACCTGCGTGGAACGGAGTCGCAGCCCCGCGGCGAGAAGCACAATGACCTCATGGCCACACTGCAGCAGTTGACGCCGGCCGACGCGCAGCGGCGCCTACGTCTGGTCCGGATGAAGGTCATCGCCACGTCGATGCTCGCCGTGATGGCGGTGATCTTCGTGATCGCGTTCGCGCTGCAGGATCGTCATCCCTGGCTCGGCTACGTCCGGGCCACCGCCGAGGCGGGAATGGTTGGGGCGCTCGCCGACTGGTTCGCCGTCACGGCCCTGTTCCGCCGCCCGCTGGGGCTGCCGATTCCGCACACCGCGATCATCCCGACCCGCAAGGACGCGATCGGCTCGTCGCTGTCCGAGTTCGTGGCGACCAACTTCCTGTCCGAGGAGGTGATCAGGGAGAAACTGTCCCGGTTCTCGTTGGCCGCCAAGGTCGGCGGCTTCCTCGCCTCGCCGGAAGGTGCCGCCCGGATCACCGCCGAACTCGCGAGCGCGGTCAAGGGGATCTCGGGTGTGCTCTCCGACGACGAGATCGCCGGACTGCTGGAGACGATCGCGCGTCGGAAGATCGCGATGACGAAGGTCGGGCCCCCACTGGGCCGGGTCGCCGGCGAGGTCTTCGCGCGCGGCGAGCACCATCCGCTGGTCGATTTCATCTTCGATCGCGTGTACATCTGGATCCGGGACAACTACACCCTGGTGTCGCGAGTGGTGTCGCAGCGGGCCCCGTCGTGGTCTCCCCGGTTTCTGGACGGATTTGTCGCCGACCGGATCTACCGCGAGGTGGAGGCGTTCGCGTTGGCGGTGAAGACCGATCCCAACCATCAACTCCGCGTGGCACTGGACAAGTTTCTGGACGAATTCGCGCACGATCTGCAGCACGACCCGGCGACCATCGCCAAGGCCGAGGCGATCAAGGAGCGGATCATGGACAACGACCAGGTCCGGGTGCTCGCTGCGGGGGCCTGGCGGTCGATCAAGGAAACCCTGCTCGGTGCGGCCGAAGACCCCGATTCACCTTTGCGGATCTCCGTCACGAACGGGCTGGTCTCGTTGGGCCACCGGTTGCAGGAGGACGGCCGGACGGCGGCGAAGGTGGACGCGTGGGTCGCCGACGCCGCCGGGTTCCTGGCCCGGAACCACGCCAGGAACATCACCGGCATCATCGACGAGACCATCGCCCGCTGGGACGGCGAGGCCACCAGCCGCAAGATCGAACTCCAGATCGGCCGCGACCTGCAGTTCATCCGGATCAACGGCACGGTCGTCGGGGCCCTGGCCGGACTCGTCATCTACACCGTGGCCACTGCTCTCTTCTGACCGCGCGGACCGCCCAATTCGATGGCGGCTGGGATCGATCGCGCGGATCGATGGGACGATCCTCGCTTCGTCCCGCACCCCGGTCGCGGTGGGCACATCAGGACCCGGAAGCGAGTTCTGGATTGCGGTTCGGCACCTCAAGCGGGTCAATAACCGGGATGCGCCGAAACCTACGGCCAGCGCGCGGCGTAATTCGATCAGCATCGACAAATGCCGGGTGCAGGACTCGGTACTCGGCTAGCCGTCGCTCTCCCGCGGGGTGATGGATAGATATCGGGAACTTGGTGCTAGTGCCGGTCGGTGCGCAGCTTCAGTGAGTCCCTTTCGCATCATTTCTCAGATTCGCCCGTTAGTGGCGTCCGTGAGCCAGCATTCGTGTGGTTAGCTCCGAGGGCCCACTCAATCAGCCCAGCCTGGTGTACGAGGGCTAGTTGTTGCGGCACGCTCATCTGGAACTGCATTAAGCACAATCAGAATTCCATACATGGCTCCTTGGTTGTGGGAAATCGCTCCGGTAATTCAAGGCAAGTAAGTAACGAACATTAGGAGCTATTAGTGATGCACGATAGGAAGAGGCGGTCTCTTCGAAAGTGGCTGGCGTCTGTTTCCGCAATCATATTAGGCGCGTTCCTTCTTGTCGGCTCTGCATTTCGAATCAACGGCATACCGTTCAACTCGCAGCTCACTACTCTAGTACTAGGTCTGCTTTCCTTGGCTTCAGGCATCGCACAGGCGCTCTTGCTGGCACGAGACAAATCGGAACGTCGTACAACGGGCTCAGGGACCGGGTGCCATCTTGCTAATGAAGACAAATGACTAATAGGTGTGTCGGCCGCCGTGGCCTGGATCCAAATCCACAATTCCCGGACGGTGGCACTCTGCAGCTGTGCAGGTGCGATATTTACCTTAGTGATAACGAAAGAGTGTCTCGGGCTCGCGGGTCAGCCAGCAGCAAACAAGGGAGAGATTCATGAGTAGAGTCTGATCCAAGGGATTTTCTGCGAGGCGGGCCTACCAACCAGTAGGAATAACGATGCTCATCGGCCTGAGTATATTAATCGTCACGTTTGCACAGTATGCGATGGGCACTAAGGGGGAGTCGCTGCCATGGCTCGGAGTTGTTGGTGGCGGCGCCCTTGTCATATCGGCAATACTTCAGTAGATTGGACTAATGAAGAAGAAGGAATCGTAATGGTTCGCGCTCTCTGTGGCGCACACCGCGACAAGCTACGACGAGAACGCCCTCGACACCACCGTCTACGCCCTGCCCACCACCCTAATCAAGACAGCGTAGACAACTACGGGGTGGAGCACGACAGGATCGTCCACCCACACCGGATACGCCGCGATCACCGCCGGCGACACCACCGGTTTGGGCGCTGCACCTGCCGACCAGCAGCACCACTCATATGGGGACCGGGCCGTCCAGCGCGGACCTGGTCAGTATCACCCGGCTCAACCCGACCGGGCAGATCATCGAAACCCGGCTCCCCGCCGGCGTGGCCGGTGGCGACGCTCGCTCCACGGCCACCGCCTACTACACTGCGACCGGCACCGGCGGCTGCGTATCCGCGGGGTTGGCCGAACAGATTTGCTCCGTAGGGCCTGCCACGCAACCCGCCAGCGGGAATCCACTGTTCAAAACCAAATCAGAAAGTGACCAATGCATAGCCGCGGAAGATAACCTTATAGAAGCCGGCCATGCAGGAATAAGAAGTATATTCGGCGATTGGTGGGTACAGCTGTTCGGCGGAGGAAGCCCAGGCATGTGGCTGGTCAGCTTCCTACGGCGTCCAAGGTCATGTAACGATGAAAGCAAATGACGCCCCCTAGTGTTTAGAGCGCTTTTGTGGTTGGCTTCGTCGGGGCTCGCCCTAATCGCTTTCGTCAGCGCAATACAACGCGATCATTCGCCGACCGGTGTGCTAGTTTCCGCAGCCGCCGGATCGTAATTCGCCTTCATAATATAAGGAACCTAGGAGCTCGATCGGGGTGTCAGGATGAAAATCGTTGCAACGAAAAAGGTGGCTGTAAGACTAATCCTTGGCTGGGCAGCCGGAGTAGGCGTCGCATACTCTATCGGACTATTAATTGGCGACCACAGTCTTCATCATCTGATAGTTCTTTGCGTAGGTTTCGCTATTATCATGGCCCTTTTGTACTTTGGCGTTTTCAGAGGTCGCCAATAGGGTAATCCTCCGGCGGAATCCGGAACACGCAACGAACGCAAGACCCACCCCGTTCGTAAATGAACGGACGCAGGTTGTGAATCAGGCCGGAGCCATATCGGCCCCTCGCATCGATGACCCTGCTCACCTCTTCGTCATCTGCGATAGCTCCGATCAGGCAACACAGTTGGAGCCAAACCCGCGAGGCCCAACAAGGTTGGGTAGCCCAGGTTCACCGGGCCGGCTGCTGGCGGCCACCGCAGGCATCGCGGTACTGGGACGCATTCGTCGAGGAGACCGCACGCCGTCGCACGCCGTTGGGCTGGGGTACCCAACCGGCACCCACGGCCGTCGAGGACGCTTATGCAGGACTCCGCTGGATAGTCGACAACACGGGAGCTCTCGCCGTGGACCCGACGCGCATCGCGAACATGGGCAATCAGTGCCGGCGACGGACTGGTGGCAATACACTGCGTCGGAGGTGCCCGAACCTACCGAGGTTGATCCGTCGGCGTGGGCGCGACTGAACGACGCCATCCAGCCCGTTCGAGGGGCCGACCAGGACCTCGGTGTGCAGTCCGTGGATTCTTGAGGTGATCTCGGCGACCGTGACCGTACGCAGGCGGCCCACGGCGACGGCCCTGGTAAGCAGCAGAACCGGTCGGGTCTTGTCCAGTTGGGCGAGATGGATAGGGCGCATTAAGCGCCCGCCGTTCGGGGCACGACCGACGTAGCGCGCGCTCGCGCACTCGCCGCCGGGCGTGGGGTCTTCGCCGCCGCCGCTTGACTAGCTCGACGGGGGGTCCTCGCTGAGCCGACGGCCCCCGAGGCCGTCGCTTGGGGCGCTACCGCCGGCCGGGGGGATGGCGCCGTGCCCGGGGTGACCGACGGCGCGGCGGACTCGTCGTCATCGAGCGGCGGATAGGACCGGGTGCGCATCCACGCCAGGCGGGATTCCTCGTCTGGGTCCGGGGGTGCTGCGGCCAGGGTCAGGAGGTCGGCCTCTGCTTCTTGATACCGGCGAGCCTTGGCCAGCAACCGGGCGATTCCGGCGGCCCGAGACGCTGCTCGCCCGGCGGTGACCTCGGCGTCCAGCCAGTCGACCAGATCCGTGCGGACACGGATGGTGATCTGCGAAGTGGTGGCCATACCAAAACCATACCGCTCGGGGATGGAGTCGGGCGGGCGCGAGTGAACCCGAGCGAGAAAGCTGGCTTGCCCAGGTTGTCGGGCCGCGGAGCAGACCGGTGAGTGGCGGTGGGCCAGCCTGTTGATGGTTCGTGAGCGTCGAAGGCCCGGCTGTGCGGCTGCCCGGGGATGGCACAGTGGCCGTGTGCGCTTCGTTCCGCTCAGCCCGGCTGCGGTGGTGTCCGGGCTCGCGGCCTGGATCGAACGGCGCTTCGACGCCCTTCTCGACCCCGCCGGCCCGGCCGGGTTCGGGGTGGTCGGGTTCGACGGTCCGGCGGAGATCGGCGCGACCGGTCTGGCCGACGCCGTGGCCGAGGCGCTGCGGCGATCCGGGCGGCCGGTAGTCCGGGCATCGACGGCGTGGTGGTGGCGGCCCGCCGCGCTCAGGCTGGAGTTGGGACGGCAGGACGTCGACATGTTGCTCACCGGTTGGGTGGACGCGGACGCCCTCGGGCGGGAGTTGCTCACCCCGTTTCGGGCCGGACAGCCGCACATCACCCGCCTTCGGCATCCCGAGACGGGGCGACCAGTACGGGAACCGCCCGAACAGGCTGCGGTCGGCTCGATCCTGCTCCTGGACGGGCCGTTCCTGCTGGCCGCAGCGCCGGCTCTGGACGGGGTGATCGGGCTGAAAGTCGGCCGCGGGTCGTTGATGCGAGCCCTGCCCGACGATCGGCAATGGTGGGTGGCGGCCTTCGAGCGTTACCAGGCCGACTACCGGCCGGCCGAACGGGCCGATGTGCTGCTCTCGTACGACCATCCGTCGGCGCCGGCGGTCTCGGGTCTGCCGGTGCGGCCCCTCAGCTGATCGAGGATGGTACGAGGCGAGACTGGTCGACATCAGGTGAAAACCCTGACTCACCAGTGCGCAATGATTGAGACCTGGGGACTACCGGGGAGGACGCCTTCCCGATAGAAACAATTAGCCACTCAAGCAAAGGCCGGCGCGCCAACGGCCGGTCGGGAGGTACGTACGTGCTCACGGTAGTTGCATCGCACGACGCGGGGACGCCCGCCGATCCGTTCGGCGGTTCGTTGTTGGATGAGATCGCTCGGGACGGGCCCGCAAGATGGCGGCGTCGCACGCTCAGAGCGACACACACATGACCGGACGTAGTAAAGGAGATCCCATGCTCGCCGAACTCGGCCCTGATCGCCCGTTCACGGGCAGCGAACGAGAACTGTTGGACAACACCCTTGAGCTGAATCGAGCGGCCCTGCTAGCGGCCGTTGAACACCTCAGCGACACCGAGGCGAGAGAAGAACTGGTCCCTTCGCAGACCACGCCCATCTCATTGATAAAGCACTGTGCTGCGGCCGAACGAGTCTGGTTTCAAAGAACACTTGCGGGCCTGAGCATCGACGAATGCAACGGCCACAGCGTTGGCGGCGACGGCAGCTTTCACGTCGGTGAGGACGAATCCCTCGCCAGCGTAATCAGCGAATACGTTGCGGCAGTGACAAGGTCAAACGAACTCGCCATAGTCCGCAACCTGGACGACACGGTCGAACATCACCGAGTTGGCACAGTGAGCCTGCGGTTCATCTACCTACTCATGATCGCCGAAGTCGCACGACACGCGGGGCATGCCGACATCCTCGTCGAGCAGATCCGAGCGAAAGCCGTGCACACCTCACCGTCGAACGGAGACGCGCCGCGTCCTGTCCGTGACGTGCCCAAGAACTGATCCACAACTGTTGACTATTTCTCCAGCTTCGGCGGCACATAGGCTTCGAGCGCAACGTCCACGCCGGCGGTGGGGTACGTGCCGCTGCCCACCGCGGTGTTGCTGTCCTCCCCGAGCCCGGCCATCAGCGGGACGGTGACGGTTCCGGTCGCGGCTGCAGTCCGGGATTCCGGCGACCGCGTCGGCGGTCATTTGAACTTCGTGGTGGTGGTGGTGGTGGCTGGTTCCGGCAAATGTCACGTTCATTGCTTTCCCGTTCGCCGATCCCTGGCCCACGACCGGCCTGTCTGCCCCCGCCGGGTAGAACACCGCGTGGGCATCCTGAGCGCCAGACACCCTGCTTTGATCGACCGCGTAACCGGTGACGCGGTCATAATTGATCAGAGCCACCGGAGCGGCGGCACCCGCACCAAGACCAAATCTGCTACGGCGGGTAGCCGCCTCGGAGGTGAATTAGTAAGAGCTGTGAGACGGATCTCGGCCGAAACTTGCGCCAAAGGTACCGGCCTTGTTCTTGCGTTGTAGCACGTTGCGTGTCACAGTAACGGTGCCAGCGATAAGAGGTCCAGGGGACGTCTTCTTGGGTTCGCCACGAGATAGCTGGCATTAGCTTTGCTCCCGTTCTGGTCCCCAGGGTAGGAACCTCGACCTGATGTGTCGCCGGATCGCCTGGTCATACCAGCCGCTGGAACCGCCGACGAGGTGCCTATGGGTAGCCCAGAGCCCGTAATCCGCTACTTGCAGACCCCATGAGGTCGACGCCTCCCACGTACACACGTGAATCGTGCGGTTGATCTGATCGCAGACGTCGTTCAACGCCTGCTGGGCTTGAGCAGACCGCTTCTTCGTGCCAAAGGTACCGGCGATGACGACGAGATCGTCGCCACTATTGGCCACCTGCACCGCGACCGACTTGAAGTGCAGGAACCATGCCATCTGGTAGAGGTACATCTGACCCCGGTCCCGGACGGGTGCGTAAGCACTTGGCTTGTGCAGGAACGTGGTGTCGAATCGTGGGCCTTGCTCTTTGATCAGCGCAAACATGGCATCTCTGGTGGCGGTCGTGTCGTTCTTCGCGTGGAAGCCTCGCGGTAACTGCAGGCCTCGCCGGGCGAGGGCTGTGCGCAACTTCAGCCCGTCGAACAGGGCTTGCCCGTGATCTTCGGGAAAAACAGCCGTTCCGAAGCCGAAGTAGGGTGAATCACGGGAGTCGTAGTCGAGATTGCCGGTCTCGTCCGCGTACATGTAGACCGTGCTCAATCGTTCCCTCCCTCGTGCTTCCCCCCGCTGCCCTCGGCGAGCGGCCATCCCGAGACCATAGATCGTGCTCAGTGGCCCTTCATCTGATCGAGGATGGTACGAGGCGGCCCGCCCATCTACCATCGACTGATCCGCCACCTTTGAAAACGACGATCCGGCCGCCACACAAGGAGAGCAGATGTCGTTGATCACCGATCTCCGCGCCGTGTCCGAGAATGCTGTCGAACAGATCGCTGCCCGCTTCACCGACCTGCCGCGGCCGCTGCTGGCCGCCATCGGGGCCGGTGACCTGGCTGTCCGCAGTCTGGCCGAGCTTCGCGAGTCGCTGGCCGACTCGGTGGGAGATCGCGTGTCCGCCGGTTCGCCGGTCGACGTGACGGACGTCAGATCAGCGGTCGCCGACCTGTCCGGCCGGGCCCAGCGGGTGGCCGCCGACGTGGCCGGCTCGATCGAGCAGTTCGCCGCCGACGCGCCGGCCAGGGCCCAGGAGTTGATCGGACAACTTCCGGGGCGGCTGGCCGAATTCCAGTCCGTGGCCCAGTCGCTGTCACCGGACACGGTCAGGGAGACGGTCGAGTCCTACACCCAACTGGTGGGGATGATCTACGGCAACTTCGCCGTTCGGGGTGATCGGACATGGTCGAAGGTCCGGGCCGCCGGCATCCGTCCGGGGGCCGTCGTCGACGCCGTGGCCGATACCGCCCGCCCGGTCGCACCCGGTCCAGCAGCACCCGGCTCAGCGTCACCTCGTCCAGCGACCGCCAAGCCGACGGCGACCGACCCTGCTGCCGCGAGGGCGAAGGCGGCTGCCGCGAAGGCGACGGCGGCTGCGGCGAAGGCGACCGCAGGTGCCGCGAAGGCGACAGCCAAGGCAGGCGGGCCGGCGGCCGCCCACCCGAAAGTCGCCGCCCGGCCCGCGACGCCGAGGTCCACCGCAACGCCGGCCACCCCGAAGTCCACCGCCGCCCCGGCCACGCCCAGGTCCACGGCGAAGCCGGCGACACCAAGGTCCACGGCGAAGCCGGGGGTTCCCGAGTCGCTGACCGAGGCCGAGACCGCTGTCCCGACGACACCTGTCCCGCCGACCTCTATCCCGCCGACCGCCTCGGATTGACCGAGGTACGGCGGATCGAGGTACGAACTGCGTGCCGGGACCGCGGGATGCGCACGTACTCTTTCCGGTATGACCCTCGTCTATCCGGTGATCGATGCGATCATGCTCGCCCTGGCGGTCGGCGGCGCAGTGCTGGGCGTCTGGGCCGTGGTGGACGCGGGTAGCCGCCGGCCGGACGCGTTCGCCGCGGCCGACAAGCAGACCAAGGGCACCTGGAGCGGTATCACCGCCGCCTGCGCCGTCGTCGCGGTGCTCGGCCTGCTCGTCGCCGGCCCGTTCGGTGTGCTCGGCCTGCTCTGGCTCGCGGCGCTGGTCGGCGACCTGGTGTACCTACTGGACGTCCGGCCGAAGCTGCGCGAGGTACAGCGCGGCTCCCGCTGGTAGGACGGTGAGCCCGGGTCAGTGCCCGGTCGGCTCGCCGCCCTCTGCTGCCTCGGCCTCGGCCGCCAGCCGCTTGGTCTCCCGGCCGAAGGAGATCCGAATCTCGGTCTCGGCGTCGCCGCGTCCCACCCAGTTGGCGCCTTCGACGCTCTTGCCCGGCTCGAGATCCTTGTAGACCTCGAAGAAGTGCTGGATCTCCAAACGTTCGAAGATCGACATGTCACCGATGTCCTGCAGGTTGGCCTGCCGCGGGTCGTTGGCCGACACGCACAGCACCTTGTCGTCAGGACCCTTCTCGTCGGTCATCCGGAACATCCCGATGGCCCGGGCCAGGATGAGGCACCCCGGGAACGTCGGCTCGGACAGCAGGACCAGGGCGTCCAGCGGATCACCATCCTGCCCGAGGGTGTTGTCGATGAAGCCGTAGTCCGCCGGGTACTGCGTCGCCGTGAAAAGGGTGCGGTCCAGGCGGATGCGACCACTGTGGTGGTCGACTTCGTACTTGTTCCGACTTCCCTTGGGGATCTCGATCGTGACGTCGAATTCCACCGCATCTACCTTCTCTCGCCTCGTTGCGATCGACCCCGGGGTCGAGCACCGGTTGGATGATCGTAACGGTCCTCATGATGGCGATTGGGAGGTGCTGACCGGTGAACGTGCGGGAGTCCGGTGCGCCGCTTCACCAACTGCCTACCAGCAGACTCTAGTCTGGAGCGCGAGTGCGGCGGGTCGGTCCGGCCTGGTCGGGAACCGCCGCCCGGCGAGGTTTCGATCACATCGGAGACCAGGCCCGCCCCGGTGTGGTGAGGAGAATGGTGGCAGGGACGCGTTCGGGCGGCCGCAAGGCGATCATCATCGTGGTCTCGGTGGTTCTTCTCGCTGCGGCCGCGACCGCTGCTGTGCTGTGGACGGCCCGGTCGAGCACGACATCGCCGACGGCCACCTCGACGATCAGGTCGGTGGTGCCGCTGCCGACCATCTCGGCGGTCGACCCGCCGGTGACGGTCGCCGCCGCGAAGATCAAACCCCTGCCGGTGGCGGCCGGGAAGGTTCCCACCCCGGCCGGGGTGGCGCGGATCCTCGGTCCGTCGTTGGCCAACGCGGGGCTGGCCCGGTACAGCGGTGAGGTGGTCGACGCCGCCACCGGCAAGGTGCTCTGGAGCAAGAACGACACCACCCCCGCACAGCCGGCGTCCACCATGAAACTGCTGACCGGAGCCGCCCTTCTGACCAAGGTGAACCCGAGCAGCCGATTCACCACCAAGGTGGTCAGGGGATCCCAGCCCGGCGACATCGTCTTCGTCGGCGGGGGTGACGTCACGCTGTCCGCCCGATCGGCCGGGGTGACGACCGTGTACGACGGTGCCCCGACGGTCGCGGACCTCGCCGCGCAGGTCACCGCCACCGGTTACCAGGTGAAACGCATTCTGCTCGACACCAGCTACTGGACCGGCTCCGACATGGCCGACGGCTGGGATGCCACCGACATCCCACTCGGCAACATCACCCGGATGCAGGCGCTGATGGTGGACGGCGACCGGAAGGACCCCTCCACCGAAGACTCGTCCCGGACCGGTACCCCCTCGATCACCGCGGGCCGGGCGTTGGCCAGGGCGCTGGGTGACCCCAACCTTCCGGTGGTGGTCGGGACCGCCGCGAAGGGGGCGAAGGTGCTGGGTTCGGTCCAAAGCCAGCCGATGTCGGTCCTGCTCGCGCAGGCGTTGCTGAACTCGGACAACATCCTGGCCGAGGCGCTGGCCCGCCAGGTGGCGATCGCGTTGGGCGGGGCGCCCAGTTTCGACGGGGCCTCGCAGGCGACCGTGATCGCGCTGCAGGACCTGAAGCTGGACACCATCGGGCTGACCATGACCGACGGTTCCGGTCTGTCCCACAAGGACATGGCTCCGACGTCCCTGCTCGCCAACGTGATCGTGCTGGCCGTCACGGGCAAGGTTCCGGCGCTGCGCGGACTGCTGACCGGACTGCCCGTGGCCGGAGTGTCGGGGACGTTGAGCAAGGCCGCCGGCCGCTTCCAGACCCCGCAGTCCAAGGCCGGGGTGGGCTGGGTGCGGGCCAAGACCGGATCCGTGGACGTCACCTACGCGCTGGCCGGTTACGTCCCCGACGTCGACGGTCGGCTCTTGGTCTTCGCGCTGAACTCGAACGGCGTCTTCTCCAAGGGAGACCATCCCACCCGGCCGGCGCAGGATGCCTTTGCGGCGGCGCTGCGCACCTGTGGATGCAGCTGACGCCCGCGTCGTCGAAGGCGCGGACGAGCGGTCCGCCGGTTGCTCTACCGTTGTCGGGATGACTGCCGACGCGATCGACTGGGCTGCCGCCGTCCGGGCCGGGCAACGGCTGGCTCCCACCGGGCCGGACGTCTCGCCGCAACAGGCCCGCCAGGTGGTCGCCGACCTGCAGCAGTTCTCGGCGAAAGCGGAACTGACCGTACGGGACACCACCGGGCTCGGGCACGGCCTCCCGATCGAGACCGCGCAGATCGTGGACCGTCCGCATTGGATCGAGGCGACCGCGCAGGGGATGGCCGAGCTGACCGCGCCGTTGGCCGAAAAGCTCGCCGGCAAGGTCAAGAACGCGCCGCGGGCCAAGGCGGCGGCCGGGGCGCAACTGGGGGTGGTTCTCGGCTTCCTGTCCAGCCGGGTACTCGGCCAGTACGATCCGCTCTCCCGGTCGGGGGTCACACCCGGGTCGCCCGAATCGCCCGTCCCGGCCGCGCCCGGCCGTCTGTTGCTGGTGGCGCCCAACATCATCAAGGTGGAACGCGAGCTGGCGGCCGATCCGATCGACTTTCGCATGTGGGTCTGCCTGCACGAGAGCACCCATCGGCTGCAGTTCACCGCAGTGCCGTGGCTGCGCGAACACTTCAAGACTCTGGTCGGCCAGTTCGGGGCCGCCGCCGACACCGACGCGAGCGAACTGCTTTCTCGCCTGGTCGGTGCCGTCAAGGGCGGTCGCGGGGCGCAGCGGACATCCTGGATCGAGACCATCCAGACACCGGAGCAGCGGGCGATCTTCGATCAGTTGATGGCGTTGATGACACTCCTGGAGGGTCACGCGGATTATGTGATGGACGCGGTCGGACCGACGGTCATCCCGTCCGTCGGCGCGATCCGCACGTCGTTCACCGTTCGCCGACAACACGGCCGCGGCCCGTTCGATCGCATTCTTCGCTCGCTGCTGGGGATGGACATGAAACTCGCCCAGTACGTGAAAGGGGCGGCGTTCGTCCGTTCCGTCGTCGACCAGGTCGGGATGGAGGCGTTCAACACCATCTGGACCTCGCCGGAGACGCTGCCGACCCGAGCGGAGACCACCCAGCCGCAGGACTGGATCAACCGGGTCCTTCGGTGACCGTCGAGCTGGTCGCTGCAGCGGTCCGGGCTTGGGTGTCGACGTACGCCGCGGCCGGCACACCGGTGACGGTCGCATGTTCGGGCGGGGCCGATTCGCTGGCGCTTGCTCTGGGAGCGATCCGGGTCGTCGACGAGACCCGACTCACCGCGGTCACCGTCGACCATCAACTCCAGGAGGGGTCGAACCGACGGGCGGTGGACGTTGCCGCACAGCTGCACGAGATCGGCTACCGCACGGTGCGGATCGAGACGGTCGTGGTCGGCGCCGGCGGGGGTGTGGAGGCGGCCGCCCGGGCGGCCCGCTACCAGGCGCTGCTTCCGGCGGGCCCGGAGGCCGTTCTGCTGGGGCACACGGCGGACGACCAGGCCGAGACGGTGCTGCTCGGGCTGGGTCGGGGGTCGGGCCCGAGATCCATCGCGGGCATGGCGCCGTACCGCCGACCGTGGGGTCGCCCGCTGCTCGGACTGCGTCGGGCCGACACCGAGAACGCCTGCCGGGAAGCCGGGATCGACTACTGGGACGACCCGCACAACGTCGATCCCGCGTTCGTCCGGGTGCGCCTGCGCCGGGAGGTGTTGCCCCTGTTGGACGAGGTCCTGGGTGGAGGCGTCGTTCCGGCCCTGGCCCGAACCGCTGCGCTGCAGGCCGAGGATCTGCAGGCGTTGGACCACCTGGCGGCCAGGGTCCTGGCGCAGGTGTGGCGGTCGGGTGGGGGAGTCGATCTGGACGGGCTCGCCGAACACCCGGTCGCCCTGCGCCGGCGTGCGCTACGGGCGTGGGCGGACGCAGTTGGCGCCCGGGCGTTGACCGCCGACCATCTGATCAGGCTCGACTCGCTGGCCATGGGTGGGCGACGCAGCGGCGCGGTCCGTCTGCCGGGCGCGATGGACGCCGTCCGCACGGGCGCGACCCTGCACGCTGTTCCGGTCCGGTGATGGACTTCTCTCCCGTGGCAATGGCAGGCTGATCCGTGCCGCCTGCGGGTGGGTCGTTCCCATCCGAGAAGTCCGTCCCGCCGACGTCGGGAGTGGATCAACACCCTGGAGACGCGCGTGTCCGGCAGTCCGGAATCCGAACAGCCCCTGACCACCTTGCTGACCTCGGCGGACGCGGTTCGACCCGAGCCCAGCGACGCCGATCCCGGTGCGGTGCACGGGTACCTGGGCGAGATCGCCGCGACCCTGATCACCGAAGAGGCGCTGCGGGTCAAGATCGCCGCCCTGGCCAGGGCGGTCGCCGCCAACCACACCGGTGACACCCCACCCCTGCTCGTGTGCGTGCTCAAAGGCGCGGTGATGTTCGTCACCGATTTCGCCCGGGCTCTGCCGATCCCGTCGGAGCTGGAGTTCATGGCCGTCAGTTCCTACGGATCCGCCACGTCGTCGTCCGGCGTGGTGCGCATTCTCAAAGACCTGGACCGGGACATCACCGGCCGTCGGGTGATCATCGTCGAAGACATCATCGATTCCGGACTCACCCTGTCCTGGCTGCAGAAGAACCTGCAGACCCGCGGCCCGGCGGCGATCGAGATCGTGGCTCTGCTGCGCAAACCGGAGGCGGTGAAGGTCGAGGTCGAGGTTCGCTACGTCGGTTTCGACATTCCGACCGATTTCGTCGTCGGTTACGGCCTGGATTACAACGAGCGCTACCGGGACCTGCCCTTCGTCGGCCTGCTCGGCAAGCACATGTACGCCTGACGTCGGGTCGTTGGCCGCTCCCGCATGTTCGTCCGGCTCCCGGGGGAAGCGGCCCGGGACGTGAAGGCCCTGATCACGGCGGGCCCCGCGGGGCGCCGGGAACCAATCGGGTGCGCGGTACGCTCAACAACAACGGTCGCGTCCGGCGATCGGCGTCCAGCCGAAGAGGGTTCGACAGGTTTCGAGATGCTTCGGGCCCGCCGAGCGGATCTTTTTCACCTCAGCCGGCCGATGGACACGGCCGCAGCATCAACCAATCGCACAACAAGCGGATTCGCCACCGGCGGTGTTCACCTTCGGCAGTAGATGGGCTTGTCTGATATCGCAGAGAGGGTGGAGGCCGAGCCACGGCCGAACGCCACATGGATCGTAAGCGCCTAGTCCGTTCGCCGTTGCTGTGGGTGGCCGTCGTCGTCGTGCTCTACCTGCTGTGGTCCTACCTGTCCGACGACACCAAGGATTACAAGGTGGAGCCGACCTCGGTCGTGCTCTCCCAACTGTCCAGCGGCAATGTCACCGACGCCATCATCGACGACAAGGAGCAGCGGGTCCGGCTCACGCTGAAAACCCCGGTCGACGGTTCGAGCCAGATCTACGCGCTGTATCCCGACGCGGCGTCGGAGAACGTGTTCACCGCAGTACAGGCGGCCAAGGCCGCCACCTACGACACCAAGGTCACCAGCCAGTCGACCTTGTTCTCGCTGCTGATCTACCTGATCCCGATCGGGCTGATCATTTTGTTCCTGCTCTGGATGATGAACAACGCCCAGGGCGGCGGCAACAAGGTGCTCTCGTTCGGCAAGTCCAAGGCCAAGTTGCTGAACAAGGACATGCCGCAGACCAAGTTCACCGACGTCGCCGGCGCGGACGAGGCCGTCGAAGAACTGGACGAGATCAAGGATTTCCTGCAGAACCCGGCGCGCTACCAAGCGCTGGGCGCGAAGATCCCCAAAGGTGTGCTGCTCTACGGCCCACCCGGCACCGGCAAGACCCTGTTGGCCAGGGCGGTGGCCGGCGAGGCCGGCGTGCCGTTCTACACCATCTCCGGGTCGGACTTCGTCGAGATGTTCGTCGGGGTGGGCGCCAGTCGGGTCCGGGATCTGTTCGAGCAGGCCAAGGCGAATTCCCCGGCCATCATCTTCGTGGACGAGATCGACGCGGTCGGCCGGCACCGCGGGGCCGGCATGGGCGGCGGACACGACGAGCGCGAGCAGACGCTGAACCAGTTGCTGGTGGAGATGGACGGGTTCGAGACCAAGGGCGGGATCATCCTGATCGCGGCCACCAACCGACCCGACATCCTGGACCCGGCGCTGCTCCGGCCCGGTCGGTTCGACCGCCAGATCCCGGTCGGCCAGCCCGACCTCAAGGGCCGCCAGGCCATCCTGGCCGTTCATGCCAAGGGCAAGCCGTTCTCACCCGATGTGGACTTCCTGCCGCTGGCCAAACGCACGGTCGGCATGTCCGGGGCCGATCTGGCCAACGTGATCAACGAGGCGGCGCTGCTCACGGCCCGCACCCACGGGACGTTGATCACCAATGCGGCCCTGGAGGAGTCGGTGGACCGGGTGATCGGCGGACCGGCGCGCAAAGGCAAGATCATCTCCGAGAAGGAGCGCAAGATCACCGCGTACCACGAAGGTGGTCACGCGCTGGCCGCCTGGGCGATGCCTGATCTCGAGCCGGTCTACAAGGTGACGATCATGCCGCGCGGCCGCACCGGGGGCCACGCCCTGGTCGTTCCGGAGGACGACAAGGGCCTGATGACGCGCTCGGAGATGATCGCCCGGTTGGTGATGGCCCTGGGTGGTCGCGCCGCCGAGGAACTCGTCTTCGCCGAACCCACCACCGGGGCTTCGTCCGACATCGCGCAGGCCACCAAGATCGCTCGCGCCATGGTCACCGAATACGGCATGTCCGCCAAACTCGGTGCGGTCAAGTACGGAACCGGGGACGACGAACCTTTCCTGGGCCGCACCTACGGTCATTCGCCGGACTATTCCATCGAGGTCGGATCGGAGATCGACGGCGAGGTGCGGGCATTGATCGAGGCCGCGCACACGGAGGCATGGTCGGTGCTCAACGAGTACCGCGACGTGCTGGACGACCTGGCCGCCAAGTTGCTGGAGCGGGAGACGCTCGATCGCCGGGAGCTCACGGCCATCTTTTCTTCGGTCGTCAAGCGTCCCCGGATCACCACGTTCGACGACTGGGGCCAGCGGACCCCGTCCGACCGGCCACCGATCAAGACCCCCGGAGAGCTGGCCATCGAGCGTGGCGAGCCCTGGCCCCCACCGTCGCTGCAGAAGGCTCCGGTTCCGGTGGGTGCGCCGACGGTCACGGGTGCGCCCCCGTCGATCAGCCCCTACGGGCAGCAGCCCTATCCCTATTCCGGCCCGCCCGGCCCACCGGCCAGCTACCCGTATCCGGGACCGAATCCGTACAGCCCGCCATCGGGCGGCCAGCCCCCGGCGAACTGGACCGGGGGGGTTCTACCCGGCCCACTCGCGCCGATGCCGGGCAGCTGGGACCAGGGCCACCCGAACCAGAACGGCGGCGAGAACCCGGGCGGCGGGCAGAGCGCCGGCGGCTGGAACGGGAACGGCAATGGGCACGGGAATGGCGTTCGGTACACCAACGGGCACGCCGGGAACGGGGCTCCGCGACCTGCCGGATACCGCGGCGCCACCGAGCCGACCGACGGCCCAGAGGGTCCTGCCGACCCCTGGGCGCCACCGGGCGACCAGCGTCGGTGACGACCAGGCAACGGCCGGTCTTCGACCAGGTGCGTGCGGAAGCGGCCGTCCGTGAGTTGCTGATCGCGGTGGGCGAGGACATCCGACGGGACGGTTTGAAAGAGACGCCCGCGCGCGTGGCGAGGGCGTTCGCCGAACAGTTCAGCGGGCTCTACAGCGACCCGGATGCGGTGCTGGACACCGTGTTCGCCGAGAACCACTCCGAAATGGTGTTGATCCGCCACATTCCGATGTATTCGACCTGTGAGCACCACCTGGTGCCCTTCTTCGGGCACGCGCACGTCGGTTACATCCCCGGCCCGAAAGGTCAGGTCACCGGCCTGTCCAAACTGGCCAGGGTGGTGGACGGCTACGCGAAACGTCCGCAGGTGCAGGAACGGCTGACCAGCCAGGTCGCCGAAGCGCTCGTCCGCCGGCTGCAGCCGGCGGGGGTCATCGTGGTCATCGAGGCCGAGCACCTGTGCATGGCGATGCGGGGCGTCCGCAAGCCCGGCGCGGTCACCACCACCTCGGCCGTGCGCGGAGTCTTCCAGACCCAGGCCAGCACCCGGGCCGAGGCGATGAGCCTGATCACTGGCCGATGATCGGGACGGAGCGGAGAATCCCGTTCTTCGGTCGCCGGCCGTGGGTGATGGGCATCCTGAACGTGACATCGGACTCCTTCTCCGACGGCGGCCGGTGGGATTCGACGGACAAGGCCATCGCCCACGGCCATGAGTTGATCGCCGATGGTGCGGACATCGTCGACGTCGGCGGGGAGTCCACCCGCCCGGGCGCTCATCGCGTCGACCCGGCCCAGGAGATGGACCGCGTCGTGCCCGTGGTGCGGGCCCTGTCCGAAGACGGGGTGTTGTGTTCGGTGGACACGACCCGGGCCGCGGTGGCCCGGGCTGCCTTGCTCGCGGGGGCCGGCATCGTCAACGACGTGTCGTCGGGTCAGGGCGACCCGGACATGATCAACCTGGTGGCCGACTTCGGTGCGCCCTGGATTCTCATGCACTGGCGTGGCCCGAGCAAGGGGATGGTCCGGTTGGCCACCTATCAGGATGTGGTCTCGCAGGTGCGGGACGAGCTGTTGCGGCGGGTGGACGCGGCGCTGGCCGTGGGTATCGACGAACGCTCCCTGGTCCTTGATCCCGGGCTCGGTTTCGCCAAGAACAGCGAGCACAACTGGCGCTTGCTGCACGGACTGTCCCACCTGGTCGATGTGGGCCTGCCGGTGCTCGTCGGTGCGTCCAGAAAGAGGTTTCTCGGTGAACTGCTGGCCGGGCCGGACGGGTTTCGTCCCGCCTCGGCGCGTGAGACGGCGACCGCAGTGGTGTCCGTGCTGGCCGCCCAGCACGGCGCGTGGGGGGTCAGGGTGCACGAGCCGAGGCCGACCCTGGACGCCTTCGCGGTGGTCGAGGCGGTCGACGCGGTGGGTCGGCAGTCCCGGCCGGGACAGAGCAGAAGCTATGCGCCGCAGCCGATCTGGCCTGCGTCCCTGGCCGCTGCGGAGGGTCACCCCGGCGATGGCTGATCGCATCACGCTGACCGGGCTGTCGGTCTTCGGTCATCACGGCGTCTTCGATCACGAGAAGCGGCAGGGCCAGACCTTTGTCGTCGACGTCACGTTGTGGCTGGATCTGTCGGTAGCCGCGGCAACCGACGACCTGGCCGCCACCGTGCACTACGGCGAACTGGCCGCGTTGGCGGCCGACATCATCTCCGGGCCGCCGCGGGATTTGATCGAGGCGGTGGCCGGTCAGATTGCCGACGAGGTGATGCGTAGATATTCGGTGTACGCCGTCGAAGTGACCCTGCACAAACCCTCGGCCCCCATTCCGCTGGATTTCGCTGACGTCGCGGTGACGATGCGGCGTTCGAGGAAGGGGTCGGCGGGATGAGTCGTGCGGTGCTCTCGTTCGGCTCGAATCTGGGCGACCGCCGGCTTCATCTCTCGGCCGCCGTTCTAGCCCTCCAGAAGTGCTCCCCGGGCTGCGTGAGCGCGGTGTCGGCGATCTATCGGACCCCGCCCTGGGGGCCGGTGCAGCAGGACGACTACTACAACCTCACACTGATCGCGACCGCGGCCGAACTGAACGCCTACGGTTGGTTGGACCGGTGTCGCGAACTCGAGCAGTCAGCGGGCCGGCGTCGTGACATCCGTTGGGGCCCGCGAACTCTGGATGCCGACGTCATCGCGGTCGATGACGTCGTCTCCGATGATCCGGATCTGATCCTGCCGCATCCGCGGGCCCACGAACGAGCGTTCGTGCTTCTTCCCTGGGCCGAGATCGAACCAGCGGCCGCGCTGCCCGGCTACGGGCCGATTGCCGTCCTGCTCCGCGGGTTGGACCTCACCGACATCACGATGGTCGGGCATGTCGGCTGACCCGTCACCGTCGTTCCGGATGGGCCCGACGCGACCAGGTGACCTGGTGGTCGTCGCCCTGGTGGCGGCTGTCGCCGGATACCTCCTGGTGCGGTTGAACTACGGCCGGATACCGCCGCTCCCGCGACCGGCCGGCCTGGGCGCCGCGGTGCTGGGCATTGCCGAGGCGATCGTCGGTCACGGGTTGCGGTCCCGCATCCAGGCCGACCGCACCGACGGCCGACGTCCGGTCAGACCGCCGGTACCGCCGTTGACGGCGGCCAGGGCGGTGATGGCCGCCAAGGCCACAGCGCTGGCCGGCGCGGCCCTGTTCGGCCTCTGGCTCGGTCTGCTGGCGTTTGTGCTGCCCGATTCCTCGATCGTCACGGCGGCCCGTTCGGACACCGTGACCGGCGGCATCGGTTTGGCCGGCGGGGCGGTGATGGTGGTCGGTGCGCTCTATCTGGAATTCTGTTGCCGGGCCCCAGAAGATCCGCGGGACGGTCCGGGTCGATTGCGGTGACGTGGAGGATCGGCTTGCGACGGCAGCACTGATGTCGATTCGCCGGACTCCGAGCCGAACACGAGTTGCAGTTCGCCCAGGATTCGCGCCCGAATCTCCTGACCTCGTCGGCTGAAGTCGCGCTGGGCCGCTACATATTCGGCCTTGCCGTCCGCCGTTTCGATCGGGATGGGGCGGTAGCCGAGCTCGGTGAGGTCGTAGGGCGAGGCCCGCAGGTCGACCTGGCGAATCTGCCGGGCCAACCGGAAACAATCGAGCACCAACGCGCTGGAGCAGAGCGGGGTGAGCCGGAAAGCCCATTTGTAGAGATCCATCGAGGCGTGTAGACAACCTGGTTGCTCCATTCGATCCCGGGAGTCGAGATCGGGTGAGAGCAGGTTCAGCGCTCGCGCCGCCGGCGTGAAGAAGCGGAAGGCGTCGAAATGTGAGCATCTGATCTGATGCTTGCGCACCACGTCATCGGTGGCGTCCCGACCCAGTCGAAGAGGCCAGCTTTCATGACGTCGATCGTCGACCTGAAACACCATCGCCCATTCGTGAAGGCCGAAGCAGCCGAATTGGGGGGCGGCCGTGGCCGTTGTGCCCAACAGGGTTTCAATGAAGGCCACCGTCCTGCCGTGAGCGGCCGAGAATTGCCCGCTGTCGGCGGTGACCGCGACGCGGTGGCTTCCGGGGACGGCCACGGTGCGGTGGAACCGCCATTCGGCTCGTTCCGGGGCATCCCACAGGCCGACACCGGCTCCAGGATGCCAACGCCGCAACTGGGACGGTCGAAACGGGTAGTAGGTGAACATGAAATCTTCCACCGGATGGAACCGCTTCTCCGCCCTGCGGCAGCGGTGATCCGCCGTCAGGTCGTCCACCTGTAGCTGATGGTCGGATTCCAGCTGCTGCCACACCTTGCGCTCCAGCAGGTGGCGTAACGGGGCTGGTCCGGACCGTGCCGCGGGGTGGGTGGGGGCATCGTCGCGCAGCAGCCGGACGTCGGTGATCCGCTCCGGGCCGGCGGGACCCTCTGTGGGCATCAGGCCGCCGGCGGCCCGGTGAGGGGTGGTCATCGTCCTATTCTCCACCGGATGTTTCGTTCTGATCGCGGTGAACCCGGCTCGAGGGGCCAAGTACCCTTTGCAACTGTGAACTCCGTATCCGGCGGTCCAGAGAATGGCGTCGTCCCCGAAGACCCGGCCATTTCGTCCGGCCGTCCCGCCCGACGCGGTCCGCACCGCAAGATTTCGTTCCCGGAGTGCCGCTCTTGAGCGAGGAGGACCTGCCTGAACAGATGCGGGTGAGACGCGACAAGCGTGCCCGATTGCTCGAATCCGGGGTCGATCCGTACCCCGTCGGAGTGAACCGGACAAGCGGTCTGGCCGAACTCAGAGCCCGGTTTCCCGACCTGGAACCCGACGTCCATACCGGGAAGAAGGTGGGCGTCACCGGCCGTGTCATCTTCCTGCGGAATTCGGGAAAATTGTGTTTTGTGACACTTCGTGAAGGAGGAGCCGGAGACACCGGCACCGAGCTTCAGGTGATGGTGTCCGTCGCTTCCGTCGGCGTCGAGTCGCTGGCGGCGTTCAAATCCGACGTCGATCTGGGCGATCACCTCTTCGCATCGGGTGAAGTCATCACTTCCCGCCGCGGCGAATTGAGCGTGTTGGCCGACAGCTGGCGACTCACGTCGAAGTCCCTCCGTCCGTTGCCGGTGGCCCACAAGCCATTGTCCGAGGAGAATCGTGTCCGCCAAAGGTATGTCGATCTGATCGTCCGACCGCAGGCTCGACGTAATGTGGAAGTGCGGGCCATGGCCAACCGCTCGCTCCGCACCACGCTGCACGACAGGGGATACCTGGAAGTCGAGACGCCGATGCTGCAGGCGCTGCACGGCGGGGCCGCGGCCCGGCCGTTCAGCACCCATATGAATGCCATGGACATGGACCTGTTTCTGCGCATCGCTCCCGAGCTGTACCTCAAGCGTTGTGTGGTCGGCGGAATCGATCGGGTTTTCGAGATCAATCGGAACTTCAGGAACGAGGGTGCGGATTCGTCGCACTCACCCGAGTTCGCCATGCTGGAGACCTACGAGGCCTACTCGGACTACAACGGTATGGCCGACCTCACCCGTACTCTGGTCCAGAACGCGGCGAGGGATATTTTCGGTTCGACGGTGGTCACCCATGCCGACGGTTCGGACTTCGACCTGGGCGGTGAATGGCGCACCATCACGCTGTTCGGCGCATTGTCCGACGCAGCCGGGGAGCAGATCGATGTGAGCACACCGATGTCGCATCTGCGGGAGTTGGCCGGCAAGTTCGACGTGGCCGTGGCGGCGCACTTCGGCCCGGGAAAACTGGCCGAAGAACTGTTCGAGGCGCTGGTTGTCGACTCTCTGGTCGAGCCGACCTTCGTGCGGGATTTCCCGGCCGAAACGTCGCCGCTGACCAGGGCCCACCGCAGCACGGCCGGCCTGGCCGAGAAGTGGGACCTCTACATCCGTGGCGTCGAAACGGCAACCGCATATTCGGAGTTGGTCGACCCGGTCGTCCAGCGTGAGAGATTTGTCGACCAGGCCCGGTTCGCCGGTTTGGGTGATGTGGAGGCGATGGTCCTGGACGAGGACTTCTTGCGCGCCATGGAATACGGGATGCCCCCGGCCGGGGGTATGGGCATGGGCGTGGATCGGCTGCTGATGGCGCTCACCGGTTTGGGAATCCGGGAGACGATCCTGTTCCCCTTTGTGCGACCGGGGGACTGATCACTCCGGCGTCGCGCAGCGGTCAATACGTGCCAATCCGGGTATGTCGGACGCGGGACCGCAATCAGCGCACGTTTGATGAACTCACCGTGCATCCACCGTCGCTGTTTGTGCCCGAGACGAAGTTTTCGCGGATGTTCAGGCGCGGCTGCTGCGGGAACAAACAATGACGGGCAACGAATCGCCAAACGCCAAACGCGAGCCGTGTTGGTTATTCCCTCACCTTTGAACTACTCTCGGGAACGAACGCATAACGGCCGACCTGGCCCTATCAGGAGGACAATCCCATGGCCACCATGACCACCGTGAGTCTCGTTGATGACCTTGACGGAACTGTTGCCGCCGAGACCGTCGCCTTTTCGCTCGACGGAGCGAACTATGAGATCGATCTGACGGACAAGAACGCAAAGAAACTGCGCGAGGGACTGGCGAACTTTATCGGTCATGCCCGTCGTATCGACGGCGGACGTCGGGTCGCCACGGCCCGTGGAGCCAAAGCCAAGCCGGCCAAGGCCACCAAGTCCGCCTCACGAACGGCTCCGGACCGCGAGCAGACCGCCGCCATTCGCGAATGGGCCCGGACGGCCGGCTGGGAGGTCTCCGAGCGGGGTCGCCTGTCGGCCGCCGTTCTGGACGCGTTCGAGGCGGCCCACTGAAAGCGTGACGGGAGCCTCAGGCCCCGACGCCTACCGGCGGGTTCGGTCGACGTCAGGACGGTGGCGATGGTTCCCGGCCGGCCTTACCTCGACCCCCGTGCCTGGTGGCCCGGGGGTCGTTGGCGTCAGGGGTCGTTGGCCTCAAAGGGCGGTCGGCATGGCTCGCCTGGACGTCGCGCACGGCTTTTTCGCCCTCGGCGTACCGCATCCACTGGTGGAAGGTCTCGGCGAGGGGGAGCGTTGAAGGCACCATGGCCGTTCTGATGCGCAGAACGGGCCAGATGAGTTGACGAAGGGTCGGGTGTCGCCCGATCCGACTAGACTCGGACGATCCGGTCCGTGGTGGCCTCGGCAGCGAGCGACTCGCTGGTGACGTCATCACGGATGGATCATCTCCCTGCCGCGCACGCTCGTAAGGAGTGCACATGTTCGAGAGATTCACCGACAGAGCGCGACGCGTGGTTGTCCTGGCCCAGGAAGAGGCCCGGATGCTGAACCACAACTACATCGGCACCGAGCACATCCTGCTCGGGCTGATCCACGAGGGCG
>CAXUHA010000042.1:0-32336 GCA_964250735.1 uncultured Nakamurella sp.
CGCCGACCACCCCCGACCCACCCCGCCCGACCCACCTCGACCACCCCCGCCCGACCACCCCCGCGCTGATCAACTTCCACCGCGCTTACGATCGTGACGAGTTTGGGGCTGATGTGCCAGAAGTCGACGATTTCGTCAGCGCGGGTTTCGCCGAAGTGTTTTTGATGCTGCTGTCGGACGCACGGTTGCCCACCGGTGCCCACACCCAGTCCGCCGGGCTCGAGCCGGCCGTCAACGCCGGTATGGCGGCCGGTGACGTGCCGCGCTACCTCTCCGCCCGGTTGCGCACCGTCACCGCGGTCGAAGCCGGGGCGGCGGTGGTGGCTCGGCACACCGCGTTGGCGACAGGCTCCGGCGACGGGCTGGTCGGCGTGGACCGGGCCTGGCGCGCCCGCACCATCAGCCCGGCGTTGCGGGAGACCTCGGTGCTGCTCGGCCGCGGCTACCAGCGGTTGGTGTGCCGGCTGTGGCCGGGCGGCCCTGGAGTGGCGGCGCTGTCCGGGATCACGCGTCCTTGCCGAGCCGTCGTTCTCGGTGTCGCAGCCGCGTGCACCGGCCTGGCCCCGGCACAGTTGGCCAGGTTGGTCGGGTACGACGAGGCCCAGACGATCGCCGCGGCCGCGTTGAAGATCACGCCGCTCGACCCGATCGACGCGACATCGTGGGTGATCGGCGCGCAGAATCAGATCGAGACGATGGCTTCCGCCGTCGCCGACCTGACCGATCCCGAGGACATTCCCGCTTCCGGCGCGCCGCTGATCGAGCAGTGGGCCGAAATCCATGCTGCCACGACGCAAAGGTTGTTCCGTGCCTGATGACGTTCTTCCGGTGACGCCGCTCACTCCCGTACCGTCCCTCCGCCGGTCTCTGCGCCTGGGTATCGCGGGTCCGGTCGGTACCGGCAAGTCGTCACTCATCGCCCTGATCTGCCGGGAGATGGCATCCGAACTGAATCTGGGTGTGATCACCAATGACATCTACACCGACGAGGACGCCCGTTTCCTGCGGTCAGCCGGCGTGCTGGACCCGGAGCGCATCCGCGCCGTCGAGACCGGAGCGTGCCCGCACACGGCGATCCGGGATGACGTCACCGCCAACCTGATGGCCGTCGAGGATCTCGAGAATGATTTCGCCCCGCTGGATGTGGTGCTGGTCGAATCCGGTGGCGACAATCTGACGGCCACCTTCTCCCCGGCATTGGTGGACGCGCAGATCTTTGTCCTGGACGTCGCGGGTGGAGGTGACGTGGCGCGCAAGGGTGGGCCGGGCATCGGTCGCGCGGACCTGTTGGTGGTCAACAAGACTGACCTTGCCCCCTACGTCGGGGTCGACGTCGCGCAGATGGTCGCCGACGGCCGGGCGGCCCGGGACGGTCGGCCGGTGCTCGCGCTCTCGAGGCTGGACCGAAAGTCGATCGACGATCTGACCCATTGGGTGCGCGGTGTGCTCGCGTCGTTGCGGTCAGGGCGTCACGTGCCCGTCGATCCCGGGCCGATGGCCCCGCACAGCCACTCGGAAGAGGGCTCCTGGCACACCCACGACGGCGAACCCCACCTCCACTCCCACCCGTGACGCTGATCGCCGTCCGGGTGGGATCCGGTCGATCGAAACTCGAACTGGTCGGCGGGAATCTGGCACCGAGGGTGATCCGGATGGACGCGGCCGGCGCGCGGGTGGCCCTGGTCGCCACCACGGCGCTGCTGCTCGGCGGCGACCACGTCGATGTCGAGGTCGACGTCGGACCCGGCGCGTGGCTGGAGATCATCGAGACCGCCGGCACGGTGGCTCATGACGCCGGGGGTCGACCGTCCACCTGGACCGTCCGCGGCCAGGTCGGGCCGGCCGGACTGCTGGTCTGGCACGGCGAGCCGTTGGTCGTCGCGAACGGCGCGAACACTCTGCGGCGCAGTACCTTCGACCTCGATGAGCAGGCCGGCCTCTGCGTCAGGGAGACGGTGGTGCTGGGTCGAACGGGGGAGACGGGTGGGGCGTTGCGCGTGCGAAGTTCGTTCACCGGACGCGGGATGCCCTTGCTGCTGGAGGATCTGGACCTGCGGCAGGACCGGATCAGGCGGCTGCCGGGGATCATCGGCCCGGCGTCGGTCATCGACACCGTGACGACGCTGGGTTCCGGGGCGCCGGAACAACCCGCGCTGCCGACCGGTACCCGGTTTGATCTCGACGCCTCGGCCGGGACCGTCGGCCGCGTCCTGCGAACCGGGCTGGCGGGGTCGCCGGCCGGTCAGTGGTGGTCCAACTGGAGCGCCGCCGCTCGTCACGTCTACCGCAGTCGGAACCGGTAACCGGCGCCGCCGCGCATCAGGGGACAGTCGATCGGATGGGACCATGGGCTGGTGCTCGCGCCTTCACGTATCACCCAGGTTCCCCGGCTGGTCGTCTGCGACATGGACGGCACTCTGCTCGACGTCGACAGTCGGGTCAGCCCGCGCAACGCGGCGGCCCTGCGGCGCGCGGCGGAGGCCGGGGCGCTTGTGGTCATCGCGACCGGGCGGCCGGTCGTCTGGCTGGGACCGGTGATCGAGGCCGGCTTCACCGGCACGGCGGTCTGCATGAACGGTGCGGTCACCTACGACATCGCGGCCGATGACATCGTGGCCAGCGCGCCGCTCCTGCCTTCGGCGATGCTGGCCTTCGTGGAATCGCTGGAGCAGCGGGTCGAGGTCGCCTTGGCCGTCGAACGCCTGGGTACGTCGGCGCGCGACTTCTGGGCGGAGGATTCCTACGCCCATCCGTGGGTGGTCGGGGGCCACCGCTCCGCGGATCGGGCCGCCCTGCTGGCCAATCCGGTGGGAAAGCTGCTGGTCAGGGGCGCCGGAGACTCGCGCAGCCTGGCCGTTGCCGCGCGGGCCAGTGCCGCCCAGGCCGGAGTGCAGGACCAGCTGTCGATCACCTACTCCACTGACGACGGTCTGATCGAGGTGGCCGCGGCCGGGGTCAACAAGGGTTACGCGTTGGCGAGACTGGCCGCGCAGTGGGGAATCGACGCGGCGGACACCGTGGCGTTCGGCGACATGCCCAACGACCTGGAAATGCTCAGCTGGGCCGGTCACGGGGTGGCGATGGGCAACGCCCACCCTGATGTCACCGCGGTGGCCAGTGAAATCGCTCCGCACCATGGCGACGACGGGGTGGCCGCCGTCCTCGAACGGTGGTTCTAACCGGGCGCCGCGCTTGGGAACGTTGCCCAAATGTGACTGCTGAGACAGAACGGTACGACTTGACCAGCGCCGTCGAAGTTGATCAGCGCGGGGAAGGGGATCAGCGCGGGGGCGGGGTCAGCGTGTTCCCCAGGTGTAGGTCTGTTTGGCCAGCTTGAGGTAAAGGAAGGATTCTGTGGAGCGCACCCCGTGGATGGTGCGGATGCGCTCATTGAGCAGGCTGAGGAGATGGTCGTCGTCCTCACAGACCACTTCGGCCAGGATGTCGAAGGATCCGGCGGTGATGACGACGTAGTCGACCTCCTCCATCGACGACAATGCGGCCACCACCGGGCCGAGGTCGCCCTCGGCGCTGATCCCGATCATCGCCTGTCTGGTGAATCCGACGTGCAGCGGATCGGTGACGGCGACGATCTGCACCACACCCGAGGACACCAGCCGGGCCACCCGTTGCCGAACGGCTGCCTCGGAGAGCCCGACGGCCCCCGCGATCGCCGCATACGGCCGTCGTCCGTCCTGCTGGAGTTGTTCGATGATCGCTTTGGACACGTCGTCCAAAGGAGCGACCGCGGTCCGGTGACGGACAGTTGCCGCAGGATTGCTGTCGGCTCCCAGGCCTGGTGAGGATCTGGACATGATGAAGATCATGGCCGGATTCCGCGCCCGATTGCAAGCGAATCAGTTGACGAAACGAAATCGCAACACGGAAAACCTTGCACTGGATGGCTCAAGCTGCGATAACCGTATGGTCCTCAACTCGAGCAGGTGGGAGTGAGCATGGCGACCGCAGAGCAGACAGACGTTCCCAGCCCAGTGACCGGCACCGATGGCACCGCGGTCGGCAAAGGACTCAAGGGTGGCTCGCTCGGCCTGTTGGGCAGTGTCGTGGTGGGTATGGCCTCGACCGCACCGGCCTATTCGCTGGCTGCGAGCCTCGGTTTCATCGTGGCCAGTGGGGGAGCCATCCTGGCCGGCGTCAAGGCCCCGGCGATCATGCTGCTCGCCTTCATCCCGATGTATTTCATCGCGGTGGCCTACAAGGAGCTCAACGAGGCCGAGCCGGACTGCGGCACCACGTTCACCTGGGCGACCCGGGCGTTCGGCCCGGTCGTCGGCTGGATGGGCGGCTGGGGCATCATCGCCGCCGACGTCATCGTGATGGCCAACCTCGCCCAGATCGCCGGCTCGTACTCGTACACGCTGATGGACGACATCGGGATCCACGCCGCGGCCGGTCTGGCCGGCAACGTGTTCTGGTCGACGGTGGCCGGGATTCTGTGGATTGCGATCATGACGTGGATCTGCTACCGAGGTATCGAGGTGTCCGCGCGACTGCAGTACGGACTGCTGACCATCGAGGTCATCACCTTGTTCATGGTCGCCATCGTCGCCCTGGTCAAGGTCCATACGCATACCGCGACCAGCCATTCCCTCACCCCGTCCCTGTCCTGGCTGTGGCCGGGCGGACTGTCGTTCGGCGGGGTGATAGCGCCGGCCGTGCTGACCGCGGCGTTCATCTACTGGGGTTGGGACACCGCAGTGGCCACCAACGAGGAGGCCTCCGACCCGGGCCGGACCCCCGGCCGCGCCGCCGTCATCTCGACCGTTCTCCTGCTCGTCACCTACGTGCTGGTCACCGTCGCGGTGGTCGCCTTCGCCGGGGTCGGTACCGACGGAATCGGTCTGGGTAACGCGATCAACGCGGAGGACGTCTTCACCGCGATCGGCCCGACCCTGTTCGGCGACAGTGTGCTCGGTCACGTCGGGCTCGCTCTGCTCACCGTCTCGATCCTGACCTCGGCTTCAGCGTCCACCCAGACCACCATCCTGCCGACGGCGCGCACTGCGCTCTCGATGGCCGTCTACAAAGCCGTGCCGAAGAACTTCGCCCGGATCCACCCGCGTTATCTCACCCCGACCTGGGCCACCATCGGCATGGGCGCCGTCTCGATCGGCTTCTACCTGCTGATCACGCTGATCAGCCAGAGCCTGCTGGCCGCGCTGGTCGGCTCCATCGGGCTGCAGATCGCCTTCTACTACGGTCTGACCGGTATCGCCTGTGCCTGGTTCTATCGCAAGACGCTGACCAGCTCATTCCGGCACTTCCTGATGCGGGGGCTCATTCCCTTCGTCGGCGGCATCTTCCTGTTCGCCATGTTCATCTACGCCATCATCAGTTATTCGGAGGCGGACTGGCTGACCGACGACGCCGGCAACGTCACCATCTTCGGCGTGGGGGCGGTCGCGGTCGTGGGTATTCTGGCCCTGTTGGTCGGATTCGTGCTGATCGCGTTCCAATGGTGGCGGTCGCCGGCATTCTTCCGCGGGCAGACGCTGCCCAAGGCCCATGCAGACCTGCTGCTGCGCGGTACGGAGGAGGAAGGTGTGCCGAGCACGCTGCCCGGATCGGGTGAGCAGGCCACCGTCATCGCCCCGGATCTGTCCAACCTGCCCGCCGGCCAGCATGCCGTCGACCCGAAAACCGGAAAGGTGTTTCCCCAGTGACCATGACCAGCACCGCCTCACCCCTGCTCGATCCCGTGCCCGACCTAGGCGGTGCATCCTTGTCGGCCGCCTTCTGGGACAGCAAGACCGGCACCGTGATCGAGACCTCGCGCAAGCTCCCGCACGCCGCGCAGCAGAGGTGATCGAGAATGTCTCCGCTGCTTCCCGCCGGCCGGTCCAGGGCCAAAGCCGTGCGCAGCTCACTGTCCGATGCCGAGCCGATCTGTTGGTGGCTTGACGACGTCGACGCCCCGGAGCCACGTGAGCCGCTGATCGGCCAGGTCAAGGCGGACCTGGCCATCGTCGGCGGAGGTTATTCCGGCCTGTGGACCGCACTGCTGGCCAAGCAGCAGGATCCGTCCCGCGAGGTGGTGATCCTGGAGGGAAAGACGCTGGGCTGGGCGGCTTCCGGTCGCAACGGTGGATTCTGCTCCGCATCCCTGACGCACGGGCAGGCCAATGGCATGGACTGGTATCCGGTGGATATGCCCCGGCTGGAACGCCATGGTCGCGACAACCTGGCCGGCATCGTGCAGACGATCGAGGACTTCGGCATTGATTGCAAATTGGAAAAGACCGGCGAACTGAAGGTCGCCACCGAGAGCTACCAGCTCGGCGATCTGGTCGCGGACTACGAGCGGATGCTCGACTTCAATGACGACGCCGAGCTTCTCGACCAGGCCGGGACCAGGGCGCTGGTGAATTCCCCGACCTATCTCGGTGCCATCAACGGCCGCGACAAGACCGTACTGGTCGACCCGGCCAGGTTGGTCTGGGGTCTGGCGGCCGCCTGTGAGTCGTTGGGCGTGAGGATCCACGAGAACACCCACGTGCAGGGCATGAACAGGGTGGGCGGCGAGATGCTGTTGACCACTGCGCACGGAAGCCTGCGGGCCGACCGCGTGGCGTTGGGGACCAACGCGTTTCAGTCGCTGCTCAAACGCGTGCGGCCGTATGTGGTGCCGGTGTACGACTATGCCATGACCACCGAACCACTCACCGCCGCGCAGCTGGACACCATCGGCTGGAAGGGCCGTCAGGGGGTCGGCGACGCCGGCAATCAGTTCCACTACTACCGACTGACCGACGACAACTGCATCCTGTGGGGCGGTTTCGACGTCATCTACCACTACGGCAACCGGATCGACCCGGCCCTCGACCAGCGACCCGAGACGTTCAAAACGCTGGCCGAGCACTTCTTCGCCACCTTTCCCCAACTGGAGGGCCTGCGGTTCACGCACACCTGGGGCGGCGTGATCGATACCTGTTCACGTTTCTTCCCGTTCTTCGGCACCGGCTACGGGGGGCGGGTCGCGTACGCGATCGGCTACACCGGACTGGGGGTCGGCGCTACCCGCTTCGGCGCGCAGGTGATGCTCGACCTGCTCTCCGGTGAGCCGACCGAGCTGACCAGCCTGAAGACGGTCCGGGCCAAGCCGGTGCCGTTCCCGCCGGAACCGTTGCGGTCGGCGGTGATCAACATGACCCGCTGGTCGGCGGCCCGCGCTGATGCGCGCGCCGGGCACCGCAACCTCTGGCTGCGTTCGCTCGACCAATTCGGTCTGGGCTTCGACTCGTGAGTGGTTCGCCCGGGGAGCTGCTCTGGGCTCCCCGGTGTGCGCGGGGATCAACTTCGACGACAGTGATCAAAGTTGCCCTTTTGGGACCAGTGTGACGGGGCGAGACAACTTCATCCCCGCGTCGACTTCATCCCCGCGCACGGAGCCGACGACCGGCCACGATCAGGAGAGTTGACCACCATGGCGCGCTACGGCGCAATGTACGGGCCCGATGTGACGTTCACCGGGGTGCCGCGCTGCGACCTGTCCGATCCGTCCAGCTATGCCGCGGCGTCGGCGGTGATCGTCGGCGCCCCGTACGACTCGGGCACCTCGTACCGGTCCGGTGCCCGGATGGGCCCGAATGCGCTGCGGATGTGCGACTACTCCGAGCACACCGGCTCCCGTCCGCACCTGTCACTGCGGGTCGACCCGCTGCTGGATCTCGGGGTGGTCGATGCCGGTGACGTCGAGATGGCGCCCACGGAGACCATCCGATCGCTGCTGGCGCTGCAGAACGTCGTCACCCAGTTGGCTTCGGCGGACAAGATCCCGGTCGTGCTGGGTGGCGATCACACCGTCGCCATGGCTGACATCACCGGTCTGGCCGAGCATTTCGGGTATGGACGGATCGCCGTCATCCACTTCGACGCCCATGCCGACACCGGTGACATCCAGTTCGGATCCCTCTACGGGCACGGACTGCCGATGCGTCGGGTCATCGAGTCCGGTGCGGTCAAGGGCAGCAAGTTCTTCCAGATCGGGCTGCGCGGCTACTGGCCCGAACCACCGGAGCTGGCCTGGATGGCCGAACAGGGCATGCGCGGCTTCGAGATGGCCGAGATCCAGCGCCGAGGCCTCGCCGCGGTGGTGGGCGAGGCCATCGAACTGGCCGGCCAGGACACCGACGGCGTGTTTCTGTCGGTGGACATCGATGTGGTCGACCCGGGCATGGCGCCGGGCACCGGCACGCCGGAGCCCGGCGGGCTCACCGGGCGCGAACTGCTGGACGCGGTACGCCGGATCGGCCGGGAGTCGCACCTGGTGGGTATGGAGATCGTCGAGGTCGCGCCACCCTACGACCACGCCGACATCACGGCCATGCTCGGCAACCGTGTTGTCCTGGAAACGTTGTCCGGCATCGCCCGGCGGCGGGCGGACGCGATCAGTGGGACGATCTGGGACGAATCGGTGCCGGTGCTGTCCGGCCGGAACCAGCCCTCGGTCCGGTCGGCGGCCGGCAAGCTCCGCGTGTTGTTGGTCGGCGCCGGCGGTGTGGGAGCGGCGGTCGTCGCCACCGCGGCCAGACGCGACTACATCGAGGTGATGGTGGTGGCCGACTACGACCTGACCAGATCCCAGCACGCGACGGAGGTGGTCGGTGACGGCCGGTTCCTCCCCGCCCAGGTCGACGCGACCAACGTCGAGGACGTCGTGGCCTTACTGGCCAGGTACCGCTGCGACCTGCTCCTCAACGCCACCGACCCGCGGTTCGTGATGCCGCTGTTCAACGCGGCGCTGACGGGCCGGGTGCACTACCTGGACATGGCGATGTCACTGTCCCATCCGCACCCCACGGAACCGTTCAGCATCCCGGGGGTCAAGCTCGGCGACGAGCAGTTCGCAAGGGCCACGCAGTGGGAGGCGGCGGACCGGATCGCCCTGGTCGGGATGGGGGTCGAGCCGGGCCTGTCCGACGTTTTCGCCAAGTACGCCTCCGATCACCTGTTCAGCCGGATCGACGAGATCGGCGTCCGCGATGGCGGAAATCTCCAGGTGGACGGGTACGACTTCGCGCCGACCTTCTCGATCTGGACCACCATCGAGGAGTGTCTGAATCCGCCGCTGGTCTACGAGAAAGGCCGCGGGTGGTTCACCACCCCACCGTTCAGCGAGCCGGAGGTCTTCGAGTTCCCCGAGGGCATCGGCCCGGTCGAATGCGTGAACGTCGAGCACGAGGAAGTGCTGCTGATGCCGCGCTGGCTGGACCCCGGGAGGGTCACCTTCAAGTACGGGCTCGGGCAGGAGTTCATCGAGATGCTCAAACTGCAACGCAAGCTCGGCATCGACTCGGCGGTGAGCCTGCAGGTCGGCTCGGTGATGGTCTCGCCGCGGGACGTGATCGCCGCACTGCTGCCGGACCCGGCCACGTTGGGCGACAAGATGCACGGCAAGACCTGCGCCGGCACCTGGATCAAGGGCTTGGACAACAGGGGTGATCCGCGCGAGGTCTACCTGTACCACGTGGTCGACAACGAGTGGTCGATGCGCGAGTACAAGTCGCAGGCTGTGGTCTGGCAGACGGCCGTCTGCCCGGTGGTGGCGATGGAATTGATCGCACGGGGTGCGTGGTCGGGCGCTGGGGTCCTCGGGCCGGAGGCCTTCGACGCCGTTCCGTTCCTGACACTGCTCACCGAATACGGGTCGCCCTGGGCGATGCGTGAGCAGGGTCCCGCGGCACTGGACTCGGGTGGAGTCCGGGATACCGGTCCGGCCCCGACGAAACCGGGTGACCCGCACCCGCAGCCGGTTCGTCCACAGTCGGGTACACCGGACACCCCGCACAGCCGCGCCCTCTGACCGGGTGGGGCGGTGCGGGCACCGGTCGAAGGTCAGACCCTGGTCTTACCCCGGCCGAGGAACCCGGCGACCGCGCCGGCGATCAGGAAGATCAACCCGATGATCAGCAACCACTTCAGCCCGGTCAGAACCAGGCCGCCGATCCCGAAGAGAATGGCCAGGACGATGAGGACGATGACGAGCAGCATGACCCGATGATGCACCCGTTTGCGGTTTATCGCCATTTCCGTGCTCACCGGCGTGAACGACACCGTCGCGTGGAGACGATCGCACCGGACGCGTCACCGTCACAGGTACTGGCCGGTACCGCTTCCGCCGCCCAGACCGGACCCGTCCGCGGCTGACACACCCGGCGGCAGGACGCCGCGGCGCATCTGCTCGAGCTGGGCCCGGGCCGCCAGCTGCTGGGCCACCAGGGCCGCCTGCAGGCCGTGAAACACCCCTTCGAGCCAGCCGACCAGCTGGGCTTGGGCGATCCGCAGTTCGGCGTCGCTCGGTACGGAATCCTCGGTGAACGGCAGCGTCAACCGCTCCAACTCGTCCCACAGGTCCGGGGTCAGCCCGGTTTCGAGTTCCTTGATCGACGCGGCATGGATGTCCTTCAACCGCTTGCGGCTGGCCTCGTCCAGCGGGGCGGCGCGGACCTCCTCCAGCAGCTGCTTGACCATGGTTCCGATCCGCATCACCTTCGCCGGCTCACCGACGGTCTCCGCCTCGTCCTGCTGCGCGGACGATTGACCGGCCGTCAGCTGAGCGTGCTCGGTCATCCCGACCGGTTGCCCGTCGGTTCCGACCACGACGAATCGTGGTCCTGGCTGATCGGTCATCTTGGCTCGCTCTCGTCAGTCTTTGGGTGGGGCGAATGCTGGTCGGTAGGTTCACCGCACGGTCGGCACGGTCGGCACGGTCGGCACGGTCAATACGATCTTGCCAAAGTGGCCGCCGTCGGCCATCCGGCTGTGCGCGAGTGCCGCGTCGGCCAGCGGCATCGTGCTGTCGATCACCGGACGGACGGATCCGGCGGCCACGAGCGGCCACAGATGGTCCCGGACGGCCGTGACGATGTCGCCCTTGGAGCCGGGTCCGGTGACCGGCCGACTCCGCAGGGCCGTGCAGACCACCGAACCGCGCCGTCCCATCAGTGCCCGCAGGTCGAACTCGGCCGTCGAGCCGCCCTGCATCCCGATGACGATCACCGAACCGTCCAAGGCCAGCGCCGACACGTTGCGTTGCAGGTACTTCGCGCCGACCAGGTCGACGATCACGTCGGCGCCACGACCATCGGTGACCGACATCAGCGCCGCTACAAAGTCCTCCTGTGTGTAGTTGATCCCCGCGTCCGCACCCAGCGCGCGGCACCGCTGCAGTGACGCCTCCCGGGATGCGGTGACCACCACCGTGGCTCCGGTCGCCTTGGCCACCTGGATCGCCATCGTCCCGATACCGGAAGCCCCGCCGTGGACCAGAACCGTCTGTCCGGCTCGTAGGCCCACTTTCATCATCAGGTTCGACCAGACCGTACAGGCCACCTCGGGCAGGGCGGCCGCATCGACCAGCGACACCCCGGATGGCAACGGCATCACCTGTGGGGCGGGCACGTTGACCCGCTCGGCATAGCCGCCGCCGGCCAGCAGAGCACAGACCTCGTCCCCGACCCGCCAATCGAGCACCTCGGCCCCGATCGCGCTGATGACTCCGGAACATTCCATTCCCAGGATCGGCGACGCACCCGCAGGCGGCGGGTAGTTGCCCTGGCGCTGCAGCAGGTCGGCCCTGTTCACGGCGGACGCGGCGATGTCGATGACGACCTCGCCGGGCCCGGCCGTCGGGTCCGGTACCTCGGTCAGCCGCAGCACTTCGGGACCGCCGGGTTCGGTGTATGTGATGGCCAGCATGATCGTTCAGGGTAATCCGGCGCCGACGGGAGCCGCACCGTTGGGCGGATGCGCCGAGATCATTATCCCGCAGGAGCTGATCAGCCCAGGTTGTTGGTGTCGAACGTGTTGCAGGCGGCCGGGTTTCCGCTCTGATAGCCGGTGGTGAACCACTTCTTGCGCTGCGCCGACGAGCCGTGGGTGAACGCCGAGGTGTCGACCTGCCCGTTGCCCAGATGCGTCTGGATGTAGTCATCCCCGATCTTGCCCGCGGTGTCCAGCGCATTGTTCACATCGTCGGTGGTGATGTCGCTGATCAGGATCTGCCCGTCGCTCCCCGCCACCGTCGAGGCGTGGTCGGCCCAGACGCCCGCGTAACAATCCGCCTGCAGCTCGAGCCGCACCGACCCGGAGGTCGCCCCGGTCGCCGACGACACCCGCGAATTGGTGCCGAGCAGGTCCTGGACGTGGTGCCCGTACTCGTGGGCCAGCACGTAAGCCTGCGTGAACAGCGCGTCGTTGGCCCCGAACTGCGTCTTGAGCTCCGACCAGAAGCTCAGATCGATGTAGACCTTCGCGTCGGTCGGGCAGTAGAACGGTCCCATCCCGGTCTGGCCCGTGCCGCACCCGGTCGGCGTCGAGCCGCTGAAGAACACCGTGTCCGACTTCCGGTAGGTGGTGCCGGACCGGGCCAGCTGCTGGCTCCAGTAGGACTGGACCGAGTTGACGATCGCCAGAACCTCGCAGTCGTCGCTGCTGGTGGCGCCGCCGGAACAATCGAGACTGCTGCTGCTCGCCTCCCCGGTCGGCGTGCTGCCGCCGGCGATCTGGGACAGCATCCCGCCGAGCCCGCCGCCGGATCCGCCCGAGCCGCCGCCACCCGAGAACACCTGGACGAGAACGAAGACCAGGATTCCGACGACGCCCAGGCCACCGCCGGCCAGGCCGCCGCGGCCGATGCTGAAACCACCGCCACCACCGCCCCCACCGGAATTGCCGCGACGGTCTTCGACCTGCGACGTGTCGAGTTGGGCGTTGTCGTTGAACTTCATGTCAGCCCGGTTCCCTGCGGGAGGGGCCGGTATGCGGACTGTGCGGCTTTCGGCGCCCGCCGTCGCTTTCCTGCCCAGTGGGCATATTTGCGCATTGGGCAGTTTACGTTACGCTCATCAGGTGTCCCCTTCGTCCGGCCTGCGCCAGCAGAAGAAGCTCAGTACCAGGGCCGCGCTGACGGAGCAGGCTCTGCAACTGGCCGACGAGCGCGGTTACCACGGATTCACCATCGCTGATCTGGTCGACCTGGTGGGAGTATCCCGCCGCACGTTCTCCAACTACTTCGCCGGCAAGGCAGAGTGTCTGGCCGCGATCAGTGACTCCTGGATGGATGCCGCCCTGGAACTGATCGACGGTTTGCCACCGGAAAGGCCGCTCACCGACCTGTTGCGCGAGGTGCTGGACAAACTGTCCGAGCAGATCGCGGACAGTCGGACCGGGATTCTCGGGCTGGCCGGTTCCGAACCGGAACTGGCCGCGGCACTGGGCGCACGTGAGATCGCCCAGGGCGAACGCATCGCTGCTGTCATCGCAGCCCGAACCGGCCTCGCCGGCGACGACGTCCGGATCGTTCTGTTGGCCGAATTCTCTGTGTCGGCCGGCCGCACCTGCATCCAGCGGTGGGTGCTGGGCGGCAAACCGGGCGGACGGGAGGGCCTGGCCAGGGATTTGGACCTGGCGTTCTCGCTGATCGACTTCTGCCGTCTGGTCCCGCCGGGATCAGTTGAGACCCCGGACACCTGACACCCCGACACCTTTACCGCCTCAGTACTTGTTACCGCAGTACTTGTTACCGCAGTACTTGTTACTGCCCAACGTGATCACAGGAGACCTCAGATGGCCACCATGCTCTACCGACTCGGCGCGTTCGCGGTCCGGCGCCGATGGGCCGTTCTGCTGACCTGGCTGATCCTGCTGGCTGTGGTCGGCGGCGGTGCGGTCGCCTTCAAAGGGGTGATGACCGAATCGTTCTCGATTCCGGGGACGCAGGCCCAGGCTGCGCTGGATCAGCTCAACAGCAAGATACCGGCCGCGGGAGGCGCTTCGGGCCGTATCGTCTTCGCCGCTCCGACCGGACACACCTTGGCCGAACCGGTGTACCAACAAGCCATCGCCGATGTGTTGGCCGGCACCAAGGGCTTACCCAAGGTGGAATTGATCATTCCGCCGACGGCCGGCCGGAGTATTTCGCCCGACGGGGCAGTCGGTTTCGCCCAGGTCCAGTTCGCCGGGCAGCTCACCGAGATCCCGGTGCCGACCCAGACGACGATCGCCAATCTGGCCGCCCAGCACGAAACATCCGGTCTGCGGATCGAACTGGGTGGCGGCGCGGTGAAACAGTCGCCGTCGATCGGATCCACCGAAGGTATCGGCGTGGTCGTCGCACTTCTGGTGCTGCTGATCACCTTCGGGTCGGTCGTCGCTGCCGGCATGACGATGTTGACGGCGCTGATCGGCGTCGCGGTTGGGCTCTCCGGTGTGCTGTGGGTGTCCGGGGCGATCCAGATGTCCTCTACTGCACCGATCTTGGCCCTGATGTTGGGATTGGCCGTCGGAATCGACTACGCGCTGTTCATCGTGTCCAGGCATCGTGCGCAGGTCGCCGCAGGGATGCCGCTGGACGAATCGATCGCCCGGGCCACCGGGACCGCCGGATCGGCGGTCGTCTTCGCCGGATTGACCGTGCTGATCGCGTTGGCCGGTTTGGCGGTCGTCGGGATCCCGTTCCTGACCGTGATGGGTCTGGCCGCAGCCGGGACGGTGGCCATCGCGGTACTGATCGCAGTGACGCTGGTGCCCGCTCTCCTTGGATTCGCCGGGAACCGGGTGATGAAGCGTTCCGACCGGTCCGAACCCGGACAGTTGAAGACTTCCCGGCGGGGTCGGCACGCCGCGGTTCGCGATCCGCAGAGCCCGAACCGGTGGATCCGGATGGTCGTCCGCCGCCCCGCGCTGGTCCTGTTCGTCACCGTGATTGGGATGGGCATCATCGCCCTGCCGACGGTGAGCCTCCATCTGGCCCTTCCGGACGACGGTTCGGGCCAGCCCGGGTCGACCAAGCGGGAGGCGTACGACCTGCTGGCCGGTTCGTTCGGTCCCGGCTTTAACGGGCCGCTGATCGTGACCGTCTCCGGTGCGCCCGCCGGTATCAAAGCGGCCATGAGCACCGTGGTCGCGGACGTCAATGCGTTGCCCGAGAAGGCACGGGCGTCAGCGGCCGGTGTCTCCGCCGACGGCACTCTCGCTGTGGTCCAGGTGATCCCGGCCACCGGGCCGTCCAACCTATTGACCCAGGACTTGGTCAACGACCTGCGCGCCAGAGCCTCCGGCTGGGAACGGAGCACCGGATCCACCATCGCGGTGACCGGTCAGACGGCCGTGGCGATCGATGTGTCGGCCAAACTCGGCGGCGCCCTGCCCATCTATCTGTTGATCGTGGTCGGTTTGGCGCTGATTCTCTTGCTGCTGATCTTCCGCTCGATCGTCGTGCCGGTGAAGGCGGCGGTGGGATTCCTGCTGTCCGTGGGTGTGTCGTTCGGCGCCGTGGTCGCGGTGTACCAATGGGGCTGGCTGGGGGCCATTTTCGGCACCGGCAATACCACTACGCCGTCCATCATCTCGTTCCTGCCGATCCTGTTGATCGGCGTGCTGTTCGGCCTGGCCATGGACTACCAGGTCTTCATGGTGTCCGGCATGCGGGAGGCCTATGTGCACGGTGCCGACGCCCGGCCCGCGGTCGTGCGCGGATTCACCGCCGGCTCCAGGGTGGTCACGGCCGCCGCGATCATCATGACCTCGGTGTTCTCCGGGTTCATCCTGGCCCCGGACACCATCATCGCGTCCATCGGCTTCGCCCTGGGTATCGGTGTCCTGGCCGATGCGTTCCTCGTCCGGATGACGATCGTGCCGGCGGTGATGACATTGCTCGGCAAGACCGCCTGGTACATCCCGCGGTGGCTGGACCGGGTGCTGCCCAGCGTCGACATCGAGGGCGAGAAGCTGCTGGCCACACTGCGCGCCGATGCCGCCGTACTGCCCGTGGACGGTCCGCACAAGCCGGAACTCGTCGCCCGTTGATCCCCTGGTCTCTGCCCACCTGATCTCCACCCCAGCTGACTCGGAGCCACCCGGCCTCCACCGACCTGGGCAGGGTCAGCGGGCGGTTTCCTTGCCGGTCGCGTCGGCCGGTCGGGGCTGCACCGGGACGCCGCGTAGCCACAGGCGGATGCCCTGCCAGCGAATCAACGCCGATGTGCGCAGGGTGACCAGGGGCCACCGACACAGTGTCCGGATGATGTTGACGGTGCTGGCCGGCACGCCGCGTCCGGTGAGAGTGGCGACGAACGGGGTCTTGTCGCCGATCCGCAAGGCGATGGACACGGCCAGCTTTTCGGCCGGAACCGGTGTGCGCATCAGGTAACGCCCGCCCATCGGCAGAAAAGGGGAGACGTAGAAGCACTTGTCGACCTCGTCGCGCCCGGCGAAATCCGGGCGCAGCAGGTAGACGTGACGACCACCGTAGGTGTTGTGCACCTCGGCGATGGCCGCCACCGGCACGCCCAGCAGGCTGCAGTAGAAGACCGACAGGGGATTGAACACGTGGCCGGCCACCCGGGGGGAGGTCAGCATCTTGATAGTGTCGGCCTCGATATCGTTCTCGGCGAGCAAGGCGCGCACATTGCCCGACAACGTCCCGGCCGGATCACCGAGATGGTCTGCGGCCTGGAACCGGGCGAAAGGTCGCAGCAGAGAAGGAATGTTCGGCGGGGCATCCAGGTCGATCAGCCAGTAGTAGCTCGAATACTGGAAGTCCCGGCTGACGGTGGTGTTCCGGCGATGCTTGACAGTGCTGCGATAGATGGTCGCCGTCCCGGTACGGACCGGAGCACGCTCGACGATTACCACCCAATGGCGAGCGACTGGGCTGCCCGCACGCCCGAGACGCATCCGTCCTCGTGAAATCCCCATCCCTGCCACGCCCCGGCGAAAGCCGTTCGGGTGTTGTTGATCAAGCCGAGCTCGGCTTGGGCGGCCACGGATCTGACCGTGTAGGTGGGGTGGGCGTAGTCCATCTCGTCGATGATCCTTCTCGGATCGACCTGGCCCAGACTGTTCAGCGTGACCAGGTAGTCGGCCGAATCATCGATGCGCTGCAATCGGTTCAGATCGTAGGTCACGTTGACCTGAGTGTCGTCGGAGTCGCAGTCGTTCATCTGGTAGTTCCAGGATGCTCTGGCGCCCTTGGCTTTCGGCAACACCGACGAATCGGTGTGCAGCACCGTGTGCGAGCGGGTGTACTGGAACGCGCCCAGCAGTCGCCGCTCGTCGGCGTCGGCGTCGGCGAGCAGGGCGAGCGCCTGATCCGGGTGCGCCGCGACGACAACGCTGTGCATCTCGTGGATCTCGTCACCGTCATCGATGATGGTGACGCCGTCGGCGTGCCGAACAACCGATCGCACCGGAGTCGCGGTGAGTACGGCCGAAAGTTCCTTGACGGCCTTGTCGACGTAGACCTTGGATCCACCGACCACGGTGCGCCACTGCGGTGAACCGGTCACGGCCAGCATGCCGTGGTGCTCCAGGAATTCGAACAGATAGCGAGCCGGGTAAGCCCGTGCGCCCTCGAAACCGCACGACCACACGCACGAGACGACGGGCAGCAGGAAATGGTGGGCAAAGAATTTGCTGTAGTGACCCTGCTCGATGAACTCACCCAAGGTTCGGAGGTCGCTCGCGGAGTCCAACACCCGGTGAGCCTCGGCGTGGAACTTGCGCACCTGCACCAGCATGGCCAGGTACTTCGGGCGGAAAGCCGCCGACGGCTGGGCGAAAAGACCGCGCATCCCGCGGGCCCCAGCATATTCGAGGCCGCACCCGTCGCACCGGACGCTCATCGACATCTCGGATTCCTGTGTCGCGACGCCCAGTTCGGCGAACAGGCGGAGCAGATTCGGGTAGGTCCTTCGATTGTGGACCAGGAACCCGGTGTCCAGGCCCACCACAGTGCCGCTCGTGGTGGCGACGTCGTGGGTGTGAGCATGCCCACCGAGGCGGGCGTCCGCCTCGAAGAGCGAAACGTCGAAACGGCGCTGCAACAGATAGGCCGCAGTGAGACCGGCGACGCCGCTGCCGACCACGGCCACCCTCGGCCGCCCATCCGTCGGGTTGCTTCTGCTCACTGCGTACTCCCTGGAGGTGCTCACCCCGTCGACTATCCCTGGTCGGTTCCCGGGCGCCGTCCTGCTGATGGTTGTTCGGCCCGGCGTCGCGTCGGGATGGGTGCATCACATCACCCGACTGCAGGTCGGTCTCTGTGGCCGCAGAGCGAGGCCTTCTACGGGGACGATTCGTCGACCTCGGCGGTGTGGCTGGCTCGGGTCATGATCATGCTGATGTTCGTGAGCTTGGTCCTGGTGCCTGGTGCCTGGTGCCTGGGGTGTGACGGTGTGCCGGCGATATGGCAGCGGTGATCGGGAGGCGCGGTGCATTCTGCGCGCACCACAGGAGAGCATTGCCCGCTGATGAGCCCAGGTAGGGCCACCACCTGTATGACCTGCGCGACGCAGAACGTCCACTCGTAGTATCCGGGCAGCACTTGTATACCTTCCGTCCCCGGCTCATACAGGTGATGCGACGGTGCTACGAGTGTGCGCCACCGTCATACCGGTGGACCGCCCACCGGTGATCGGAGGCCGGTTGCCCGTCTGACAGCCGCCTGGCGGCGGAGATCGACCCGGCCCCGCGACACCACTGCCGCCCGACCCCGGCACCTGCCGGACACGCGCCCGATCGACACACAAGCGCGGTGCTCTACCGCTGTCGCCTCAGCCTGCTGATCGAATCAGTTGCACCGCCGCGTCCAGTCCGTATCTCTGCTCGAGCAAGTCGAGTATCTCGGCAGGTGAGAAGGCTGCTCCCTTCGCTCCGGATCGCTGAGCAATCTCATGGATTGCTCTGGCTGCCCGTAGCGGGTCGAGGGCAACCGTGTTCGCGGCAAAGTCGGCGGGTTTCAGCACCTCAAGTCCGGGAGGCATCTTGTTGGGCGGAAAATCCTTGAGGTTAACTGTGACGATCGCCCCAGCGCCACCAACGACAGCCGCGGCGACGACGTGCTCGTCGTCGACATCAGGCAGGTCATAGGTTCCCTCGAGACCTTCCCACCCCTGCACGTCGGCGTCGTCGAATGCGTGACGCATCTGCTTGATGAGAAACGCGGCACGAATCTCCGCCTCGTCTTGGGGCACGTTTCGCGAGACGAGCTTGGCTGCCTCTTCGTACTCCAGCTCACCAAGAATGGCGCTACTCCACAGGGGCCGGTAGATCCCCTCGGCGGCAAGCGAGAGGAGGAAGTCGCGCTGAAGGCTCGGCCAGAGCACGCAGGTGTCGAGAAGGGCATCGAACACCTGGTGATTCTGTCAGCCTGATGAGCCAGCTCGCCTACGCTCGGCGACTACTCGTCGGCCTTCTCGAAGGTTCGCCAATGCAGATTCCAGGTCCTCTTCATCGGCGATGGAGACTGCGGTTGCCTCGAGCGCTGCGTACTGTTCCTCGCGACGCTTTTCTCGGTACGCCAATAGGTCACGCAGTTGGATCCTCCGATGCATTCCCACTCTCTCGAACGGGATTCGTCCACCGTCGAGCAACTTGATCAGAGTCGGTCGGCTGACGCCCAGTAGGTCAGCGCCTTGCTGGGTGGTCAAGGTAAGAGATTGAGGAGCAACGGTGACGGCCAACCCGCTTCGCATCGCCTCGACGACCTTCCGCAAGATCCCGTAGACCTCTGAGGGCAGCTCCACCTGGTCCCCCGGCGTAGCCCCGGCAAGCAGGTACCGGGCGGGCACTGGGCCCTTTCCTGCACCCTCATGTGCCTGCAGGAAATCGAAGACCTCGGCCAGTTCACGGCCGTCGTCCTCGGGCAGGTAGGTCTCTTGGTTCAACGCGGGTGAACTCATCGGACTCACTCCTTATCTGAAGACATCGTACCTGTTTTCGATTCTTTCGTCTAGTCACGGTCAGCACCTAGCGGCGTGCAGGCTGGGCCAAGAGGCGAAGTGGGAACCCGTTCTGACAAGTTCAGCGGCAACAAGGCGGTTCACGCCTGGACCGGCGGCCAGCAGACCACCCACCTGATCGCCCGTGGGCGTTGGTGCGTCAGTGGAATCCTAGGCCACATCAAACCGTCACAAGAGACCGATCGCGTCGCCCAGGTGGAGCCACATCAAACCGTTCCCCCGGGGCCAAATCAGACTGTCTGGGCCATCGCCGGAGATCAACCTCTGATGCGGCCCTTCCTCGTCAACCAAGCCCTGCACGCAGGACAGCCCGGCCCTGACGGGAGGGTGACGGTCAGGATGTCCGCACACCACGACCGACCGCGGCTGCTGTTCTGATCACCTCATTATCGACGCAGAGCAAGTCCTTGACACACGGCGTGTTCGAACGTGGACTGCCGTTATCAACGGAGCGAGCGTTGAAAGACCGTGGGTTTCGCTGATCCTCGATCCGCCGGGGACAGAATTGTGGACAACGAATATGACCCGGGGCTATCAGCGGTTACAGTCGGCCGAAGACGCGTGGGAGGGAACCGAAAAGTGAGCGTTCGATTCCTGCGCGTGACCGCTGCGGTGCTGCTGGTTGTCACCCTGCTCGCCGGATGCACATCAACCACCGGCGCACAATCGACGAACACGATGGACCTGACGCCAGGCGGCACAGTGTTCCCGCTGCCCTCGGTTCCGATCAGCCCGGGCAACTCCAGCGCAACACGACCGGTCGATACAGCCTCGAAATCTGTATCCCAGGTCACGGCGACGTCGTCCAAGACGTCGCCGCGCGTCCCGCCCACGAAGCCGACAACGGCACCGAGATCCAGCTCCAAGGCGACGGTTACCCCGAAGACCACACCAGCGCCGACGGTCAACACCACCGGCCTGTCCGCCCAGGAAGTCAAGGATCGGCAGGCAGTCGAAGTCGCCTGGCTTGATTATTGGACGGTCACTTTCGGTCTCATGAAGGTACCCGGCGCCGAGCGGCGACAGGATCTGTCGCGTGTCGCCGTCGATCCGATCTTGTCTGACGTGTTAGAGACGGCTACCCAATTCCAAACCGATGGCGTTGATAATTATGGGTACGTTCGGCATAAGTTCTACTGGATTCAGTCGGTCGATGGTAAGGATGCGTCCACCGTCGGAGACTGCATGGACACGAGTCATGGCGGTAGCATGAACGTCAAGACCCAAGAGAAGCTGACTGTCGGACACAAGAACGACAACGCCAAGATTAGTTTCCAGCGTGGGCCCGATCATCATTGGCGCGTGAGCGACATCCAATTCATACACGTCAAGTGCTGACGCTCATGCGAGTGCTCCTCCTGACGGTCTCGGCCGGCTTCGCTTTATTGGCGACTCTCGCGCCGTCCGCATTTGCCGACGATATCGGTGTTGACGGTGGCGGACTCCTTGGGGGCCATCCAAAGGTCAACGTAAGGGTTTCAAAGCCCGCCGCCAAATCGAATCTCGGTTCGGATAAGTCGGCGGCGAAGTCCGAAGGATCAAGCGAGCCAGTATCGGATCCCTGCCGGTACATCCCAATTCGACCGGTGGCGAACGATCCGCGCCTGGGCGGAGATGACCCGGCCACCGGAGTCCTGTCCATCATCTCGTGCCCCGACTTGCTCCACGGCGGTACCGGCAACGTCGTCTACGCCACCCAAGGCACCGTCTGGGCTCGCAATGGCGTGCCCGCTGTAGCTCGGCCACCCGATCCAGCTCAGGTGGCGCAAGAGGCAGTCGGACAAATGATTGCCCCCAACCCGGTCATCACCCTCGGACCGCACCCCAACCAACTCGCCGTCAAAATCCCCGTCTGGCTGTCCGTGAACGATCCCGGACCCATGACCCTCACCGTCGCCGTCCGCGGCCTGTCCGTCACCGTCACGGCGACACTGACCTCCACCACCTGGTCGATGGGTGAACCCGTCGACCCCGCCAACCCGTCGAACAAGGTCGCCGCCTTCACCTGCCCAGGAAGCGGAACCCCCGCGCCAGCCGTACCCGATTCCAGAACCCCACCGCCGTGCGGGTACACCTACATCTGGAAATCCACCGCCGATCGCACGCACGGCACACGAACCTGGCCTGTCACCGCAACCACCAACTGGCACGTCACCTGGACCGCCTCCAACGGCGCTGCCGGCGTCCTCCCCAACCCGCTCACACCCAACGCCACCGTGCAGGTCAACATCGGCGAATGGCGCAGCACCCTGATCAACGGCTCCGGATAGAAAGGTCGGCCGTACGCGCGAGCATTGCGCGGTGCGCCGCCGTCGATCAGGCCACGAACCCAACTCCGGCGTCGACCACGACCAGGCGTCGATGCGGTCTACCCAGATGAGCGACGCTACAACAACTCGATGATCGGGCAAATAGGCCTTATGGTAATTTCTTTCCATGAAGGACATTCCTTGTTTACTGGGCTTTCATAAATGGTCACGGCGACCGGATGAGGACGGCGTGAAAGTCAGACGCTGCCACCGTTGCGGAAAGGAGGATCGCGGCTCTTCCGATGTCGGCCTGATTCCGCTGTCGTGACACCTTGATGAGTTCCAGGCCGGTATTGTGCTGACATGGTCGATATTGGCTTTGTCGGCATCGGGCGTATGGGCCTTCCGGTGGCCGCTAATCTCGCCGCTGCGGGGCACCATGTGCTGGCCACCGACCGTCGTGCCGAGTTGTCCGTCAGGGCAACCGATGCCGGACTGACCTGGAAACCGTCGGCGCGTCAGGTTGCGCGTGGTGCAGACGTGCTGATCACCATGTTGCCGGGACCGCCGGAGTGCCGGGCAGCGATGCTCGATGCCGACGGCGGTGTCCATGGCCTTCGTTCCGGTGCCACCTGGATCGATTTGACCAGCAACTCGCCCGCGGTCGCAGCGGCGATCGCCGCGCAAGTGGTCGACCGGGGCGCCGATGTGCTCGAGGCGCCGGTGGGCGGAGGTGTCGAGGCCGCCACGAATGGCAGCCTGACTCTGTACGTCGGTGGCGATCTGCAGGTCCTGGATCGGCATCGAACGCTTCTTCAGGCCGTGTCGGATGACATCCGATATGTCGGAGGCGCCGGAACCGGCTATGTGACAAAGTTGCTCGTGAATCAGCTCTGGTTCGGCCAAGCGGTGGCGACGGCCGAAGTGATGCTGCTGGCTACCCGCCTCGGCCTCGACCTCACTGCGGTGCAACACAATCTGGCGACTGGTCCCGCGGCCAGCGAATTTATTGCGCGCTATCTACCGCGCCTGCTGGAGGGCGATTACCTACCCACGTTCGGTATTGACCGGGTGGTGGAAGAGCTTCGGACGATCGATGACCTGGCGCACGACCACAGTGTGCCGTTTTCGGTCAACCGCGCCGTGCTGACTGTCCACGAGCGGGCGCTCGACCGGTACGGCCCGGTGGATGGTGAGCTCACCGCCGTAGCGATGCTCGAAGAAGAAGCAGGCAAGCTGATTCGGCACAGTTGACGGCCCGCCCCGCATCTAGGTACCGACTCATCAGCGAAGGCCGGTGCGTTGCGCCATCAGGTAGTCGATTTCGGCGCTGTAGAGCTGATCGGGGTTGACGCCGGCCTGCTCGAAAAAACCTTCGATCTCCAGACTGACGATTCCGTGCAGCCGGGTCCACACCGCGAGTCCGAGCAGCAGGACGCCGGGCTCCAGTGGCCTCTCGGTGGAGCGCGCACCCCACTGGCGGAGTTCTCGCGCGAAGGTCTCGTCCGGAACGACCGGAGCGGTGCCGGCAGGCCCCAGGTCCGCCAAAGCCGCCAGGAGCAAGCCCATGATGCGGGAGGCCGGCGGGATGATGCGAGAAGGGTCGAGCGCACCCGAACCGTAGGAACTGCCGAAGACCAGACGGTAGCGATGAGGCTGGACCAGGGCCCATCGACGAGACGCGCTGAGCAGCAGGCGGAGTCGTTCTTCCGGCACTGCTGCGCGAGCATCACCGGCCACCTCCGTGAGCGTGCGGGCCAGGTCCTCATAGCTCTCGATGATCAGCGTGGTGAGCAGTTCATCCCGGGAGGCGAAATAGCGGTAGAGAGCCGGACCTGACATACCCATCGCCTTGGCGATGCCGTTGAGCGACAACGCGGTCGGGCCCCCATCGGCGATCTGTTCATAACCGCGCTCGCGGATCTCGACCAACGTGTGAGCCCGCAGACGCTCCCGGCGGGTGGAAGTGGGGGTCATGGCCATTGCCAAGAGTAACATCCCCTTCAAGTAATGAGGACTAGGCAACTCTGTTAGAGTCACATAACGCAGAGGCCGCCATGTTCTGCACTGCTCGTACCAGCCGACTTCGCCCACAGCTACCCAAACCGGAACGGATCGGTGTGCCCGAGGATGTCAACTGAACACGAACTCTTCACGCCAACGCTGACCGAAGTGGTCCTGCCAGGAATCGTCGACCCAGACGGCCTCCTCGTCCGCCGGCGACCCACGCCGTCTCCACGCAGTGGACAGGCTCTCATTGCCATGCTCGCCACCGGCGTGTCCTTTGCCGAGCAGCAGATGCGCCGTGGCCGCTACGCCGGACAACCCGCGTTTCCTTTCGTGCCCGGCTACGACATCGTCGGCACCGTCACCGCTGTCGGCCCAGGGGATGACATCTCGATCGTCGGCTCTCGTGTCGCAGCGGTGGTCAAGACCGGAGGGTGGACCACTCAGGCGCTGGTCGACATCCGCACCCCGTGCCGGTACCCGATGGCATCGGTGCCGCCGAAGCCGAGGCGGTGCTGGTCAACGGCATCACCGCATGGCAGATGTTGCACCGGCACGCCAAAGTCCACCCCGGTCAGACCATCCTCGTCCACGGGGCGAACGGCGGCGTCGGGGACACCCTGGTCCAACTGGCCCGACACGCCGGAATCAGGGTCATCGGGACGGCGTCGCCCCGCCACCACGATGCGCTGCGGAAAATGGGTGTCACGCCGATCGACTACAACGACCTGCATCTTGCCGAGCGGGTGAGAAAGCTTGCTCCGCAGGGGGTTGACTCCGTTTTCGACCACCTCGGCGGCCCCAGCTTCAAACGATCGTTCGCACTCCTGGCCAAGGGTGGGACCCTGGTCGCGTACGGCATGGCCACCCAGCGAGACGACGACAACAGCGTGCTGGCCACATTTATCGGCCTCTACGGTCAGCTGCTGATGTGGAATCTGCTCCCCAACGGTCGCCGGGCCCAGTTCTACAACTTCTGGGGCGGACGCAGAGCCCGACCGCGAGCCTTCCGGCGACGTCTCACCGCCGACCTGACCAGCGTGCTGACCCTCGTCGGACAGCATGCGATCACACCTCACATCGCCGCCCGAATCCCCTTGACCGAAGCCGCGAAAGCGATGGCCTTGGCCGAATCGAAGACCGTCTACGGCAAGGTGGTGCTCGTCCTGTCACCTTGAACGTGACGGGTGCAACCCGCCGTCACCCCCTCGAGCGTGACGGATGCAACCTACCGCCTCGCTCCTCCCGTCCAACGGTCATGCGGATGATTACGCGGGGACGGGTTCTCGTCGCCGGTGCGGTCCTTCTCCTGGTCGCGGTGGTGGGGTGTTCACCGGCCGGACCGAAAGGCGAGTCGCCACCGGCAAGTCCGACCAACTCCGATCGACAAGTGAAAGGGGACGGGCGGGACGGAGTCGGCCAGCCGTCTGGGGCGCTGACCTCGTCGTTGACAGGAGGACCTGAGGTGGCCGAAGTCCCGGTGCCATCTGGTGAACGAGCGGTCGACGCGCTGGGTGTGGAAATCTTCGTTCCGGACGGACTGGTGCTCGATCCGCCGTGTGCCGGTAACAGCGTCAATCGACCTGCCTCCGGATTGACCTACGCCATCGGCTGCGTGGCGCTGATGCCGCCCGCGGTGTGGGTGGCGACCGGGAAAGATGTGGTGAATATGGCGTCCCCGCCACGGTCGACGACGCATTGCTTGAGCCGCCCGGTGTTGGACGGCGAGGCCGGCTGCGTCGTGCAGGACGCCGGGCAGGACCTGAACACCATCACCCTGGCCGCGATCTGGCCCCGCCACGACGTTGGCGTCGACATTTTAGTCGTCGCCAGCCAATCGTCATGGGCGATGCGAATTTTCAGCTCCGCGCACTGGGTACCCATCGATCGGCACGGGTGCGCCGCCGGCCGGTCCCCGGTAGGGCTACCGGAAGCGCCCACCGCCACCGGCGGCGCCCGGATCCTGCCCGACGACACGACGTCGCTGAGCATCTGTTGGTACTCCCACAGTCGCCTGGTCGCATCGGCCGGTGTCGCGTCGGTGAACGCGATCCGCTCGATCAACCACCCGACCGGAGTAACGAACGCACCCGGAATCGGGCTTGTCCCCAAGTACACGCCACAGGCGAGCGCGCCGCTGTGCACCACCCTGGACACAACCGAAGGACTGGTACTCCTCGCGCACACCCCCGGGCGGGCGGACGCCGTCTCCACCGCCCAACTGGCCGACTGTCGCGGCCAGCAGCAATGGACCACCGGCGTGGTCTCGGTCCCCACCGGCGAGCCGCTGGCCTCAGCGCTGCGCACACCGATCGGCTTCCTCCTGGCGTACGGCTATGCGACCCAGTAGCGGGACCCGCGGTGATTGACCCGCCAGCTATCGTCGTTTACGTTTCCTTTCGTTCACGTTCCTTTGGTTCGCGGCGAACCGTCCGGTGGGCTTGAGCGACCAAAGCATCCGAAGCGAGGCAAGGGAAGAGGCGGCCGTGGCGTCGCTCGACGAGCTCGCCCGCGAGCAGGCCATCCTGACCGCGCTGAACTCCCAGGGTCAGGTCCTGGTCAACGACCTGGCCGCGGAATTCGGGGTGTCCACCGTCACGGTGCGCAAAGACCTGGAAGGACTGGAACAGCGAGCCATGCTGCGCCGGGTGCGCGGTGGGGCCGTGGGCGTGGGAGCCGGCGACAAGGGTGCTTTCGAGGTGCGGCTCCGTCTCGGCCGGGATGTCAAGCAGCGCATCGCCCGGTCCGTGGCACCGCTGGTTCGGCACGGCGATGTCATTGCCCTCGATTCCTCCACCACCTGTTACTACCTCGCGCAGGAATTGTTGGAGCGCCGGGATCTGGTGGTGGTGACCAACGGTCTGCGGTTGGCGGTCCTGCTGATGGAGCGGTCGACGGCGATGGTGCTGATGCCCGGCGGTGTGCTGCGTCGGCCGTCCGGCTCATTGGTCGGTCCGATCGGGGACGTGCTGACCGGACGTGGCCGCATCAGCAAGGGCTTCTTTTCGGCGGCGGCGGTGTCCACAGTGCATGGCCTGATGGACATGTCGGCCGAGGAAGCGCAGACCAAGCAGTTCCTGGCCAACGCCTGCGATCAGGTCTACGGCGTTTTCGAATCGTCGAAGGCGGACAGGTTCGGGCTGCATTCTTTTGCGGCCGTCGGCGAGCTGGCGGCATTGTTCACCGATGATGGAATGGATCCCACGGTGATCGAGCAATGGTCGGACCTGGGCGTTCCGGTTCACCTGGCCGCCAGTGGGCCGCAGCGGTCGGGCCGGCGTCCGGGCCGGCCGCGATAAGTCGGCGCACGCGGTCAGCCGTCCAGCAGCGGGCGGGCGCCGCGGGCGAACTCGCGCGCCCGCCGATTCCCCCACAGCTGGGCCGGAACCGCGCCGCCGAGCAGTTCCCGGGCCAGCGCCGGACTGTCCACGGGTGCGTCGGCGCCGATGACGATCACGTTCCCGCGCCGACGGCCCTTGAGCATCGGCGGGTCGGCCACGATGGCCAGCTGGTCGAAGACCGCGCCGACGGTGGCGGCCTCGGCGCGAGCAAGCCTCAGGTCCGGCGCCCCGGCGGAGTTGGCCAGGTACAGGCCGCCCGGCTCGAGGACCCGGCGCACCTGGCGGGTGAATTCCAGGGTGGTCAGCGGCGTCGGGGTGTTCGTTGCCGCGAAAACGTCGCGCACCACGACCGTGTGCCCGCCGGCGGGCAGCGACTCGGTGACGGCGCGCGCGTCACCCACCCGGATCCGCAGCGCCGGCGCCTTCGGCAGGTCGAACCACGCCCGCACCAGGCGGGCCAGTTCGGCGTCGATGTCGACGGCCAGGTGCTGCGATCCGGGCCGGTCGTGGATCAGGTAGCGGGCCAGCGAGCAGGCGGCGGCGCCCAGGTGCAGGACACGCAGCGCTTTGGGCTCCGGCACCCGGTCGGCGATCACCGCGGCCATCCAGCGCATGTATTCGAATTCCAGGCGTGTCGGGTCCGACAGGTCGATGTGCGAACTCTGCACGCCGTTCACCAACAGCAGATAGCCGTGCGGCTGATCGCGATCCCGGATCACTTCGGCCACGCCGGAGTCGATCGGGAAGACACCCTGGTCGGGAGCGCCGGCCGAGGATCCCCCGTTACCTTGGTGACGGCGTCTGCCCATCCTGGCATCATCCCGCGCCCCGGTCGGCAGACGGCCCGGCCGCCGGTGTTACACCGTGTGATCGCCCACTGAATCGATCCGTCATCAGGCATTTTTGCCGCGAACGGCTCACAATCGACCTCAGGAGCGCGCTGACACCCCGCCGCGGGGGATTGGTGACCGCAGAAGGATGAAGGAGAACTCAATGACGCGTTACGTCTTCGACTTCACCGAGGGTGACAAGGATCAAAAGGATCTCCTCGGTGGCAAAGGGGCCAATCTGGCCGAGATGACCAAGCTGGGCCTTCCGGTGCCCCCCGGTTTCACCATCACCACCGATGCCTGTCGGGAGTACCTGTCGTTGGGCAGTGAGCCCAGTGAACTGCGGGTACAGGTCACCATGGCGTTGCGGCACCTGGAGGACGACGCGGGCCGGCAACTGGGCGACCGGCACGACCCGCTCCTGGTCAGCGTGCGGTCGGGAGCTGCCTTCTCCATGCCCGGCATGATGGAGACGGTGCTCAACATCGGGCTGAACGACGCCAGCGTCAAGGGGCTCACCGAGGTCAGCGGCGACGAGCGGTTCGCCTGGGACTCCTACCGGCGGTTGTTGCAGATGTACGGCAAGACGGTGCTGGACATGCCGGGCGAGGTGTTCGCCGACGCGTTGGACGCGGCCAAGACAGAGAAGGGCGTGGCCAGCGATCTGGACCTGGACGTCGACGATTTGAAGGCACTGGTGGCGACGTTCAAGGAGAGCGTCAAGACGCATTCCGGGGCCGAATTTCCGCAGCACCCCAGAGAACAGTTGGACATGGCTATCCGGGCCGTCTTCAACTCGTGGAACACCGAACGGGCCAGGCTGTATCGACGCCGGGAACGCATTCCACAGGATCTGGGTACGGCGGTCAACATCTGCACGATGGTCTTCGGGAATTTGGGCGAGGCCAGCGGCACCGGCGTGGCTTTCACCCGGGATCCGGCGTCGGGCAAGACCGGCGCCTACGGCGACTACCTGGCCAACGCCCAGGGCGAGGACGTGGTGGCCGGGATCAGGAACACCCTGTCCCTGGACGATCTGGCCGCCATGGATCCGGCGTCCAATTCGCAGCTTCGAAAGGTCATGCGCCGCCTGGAGACGCACTATCGCGATCTCTGCGACATCGAATTCACCATTGAGCGCGGCAAGCTGTGGATGTTGCAGACCAGGGTGGGCAAGCGCACCGCCGCGGCCGCCTTCCGGATCGCCGCCCAGTTGGTGGACGAGCAGTTGATCACCATGGACGAGGCGTTGTCCCGGGTGTCCGGCTCGCAACTGGCCCAGCTGATGTTTCCGCAGTTCGACGCGACCGCGGAACGTCGGCTGCTGACCACCGCGATGGCGGCCTCGCCGGGAGCCGCTGTGGGCCGGATCGTCTTCGATTCCCCGACGGCCACCGCCTGGGCCGCGCGCGGCGAGCAGGTGTTGTTGGTGCGCAAGGAAACCAACCCCGACGACCTGGAAGGCATGATCGCCGCCAACGGGATCCTGACGGCTCGTGGCGGTAAGACCAGCCATGCCGCGGTGGTGGCCCGCGGCATGGGCAAGACCTGCGTCTGCGGCGCCGAAGCGCTTCTGGTCGACGCGGCCGGAAAAAAGGTGACCCTGGGGGATGTCATCCTGACCGAAGGGGATCTGCTGAGCATCGACGGTTCTACCGGCGAGGTTTTCCTCGGCCGGGTTCCGGTGGTGCCGTCGCCGGTGGAGACCTATCTGGAACGAGGCTTGGAGGCCGCGACCGAAGACGTCGACGACCAGACGGCGGATCTGGTGCGAGCGGTGGACCGTTTGCTGCGCCACGCCGACACCCGACGCCGGCTGGGGGTCCGGGCGAATGCGGACACCGCGGAGGACGCCGTCCGGGCCCGGAGCCTCGGGGCCCAGGGGATCGGGTTGTGCCGAACGGAACACATGTTTCTCGGCGATCGCCGGTCGTTGATCGAGCGGGTCATCCTGGCCGACAGCACTTCTGAGCGCGAGGAGGCACTGGCCGCATTGCTCCCGTTGCAGCGCAAGGACTTCACCGAGCTCTTGGAGGCGATGGATCCCCTCCCGGTGACGATCAGGCTGTTGGACCCCCCGCTGCACGAATTCCTGCCCGATCGGACCGAATTGTCGGTGAAGGTGGCCCTGGCCAAGGCGGCCGGACAGACCGACCCGGCGGATGTCCGGTTGCTGGCGGCCGTGGAACGACTCCACGAGTCCAATCCGATGCTCGGCCTGCGCGGGGTGCGTCTCGGGCTGCTCACCCCGGGGCTCTTCGCACTGCAGGTGCGGGCCATCGTGGAGGCGGCCTGCGAGCTGGCCAAGGCAGGACGGAACCCGCACGTCGAGATCATGGTGCCGCTGGTCGGATCGGTGATGGAGCTGTTCCTGGTGCGCGACGAAACCGACGGCATCGTCGCGGAAGTCACCAAGGCGGCCGGCGTCGATCTGGACATCCCGATCGGCACCATGATCGAACTGCCCCGGGCCGCACTCACCGCCCGACGCATCGCCGAGGCCGCGGAGTTCTTCTCCTTCGGCACCAACGATCTCACCCAGACCACCTGGGGATTCTCCCGCGACGACGTCGAGGCCGTCGTGTTCGCGGCCTACCTGGACAAGGGCGTCTTCAACGTCTCGCCGTTCGAATCCATCGACCTGGACGGGGTGGGCAGGCTGGTCGACATCGCGGCCACCGAAGGCCGCCGCACCCGTCCCGACCTCAAGCTCGGGGTCTGCGGCGAGCACGGCGGCGACCCGGAATCGATCCACTTCTTCCACAAGGTGGGGCTGGACTACGTTTCCTGCTCGCCGTTCCGGGTGCCGGTGGCCCGACTGGAGGCGGGCCGGGCCGCGGTCAGCTGACGCGTTGCCTATGCTTTGGTCATGTCTGTTGACGGCGAATATGTGCCGAGCCCGTCCCAATGGGTCCGCGACCAGGTTGCGGAATACGAAGGCTCAGGAGGAACGTCCGGAACGTTGATGCGCGGCATGCCCGTCGTCGTGCTGACCACGGTCGGCGCCAAGACGGGGAAGGTCCGCAAGGTCCCGTTGATGCGGGTGGAACACGACGGGAAATACGTGGCGGTCGCGTCGATGGGCGGTGCGCCGAAGAACCCGGTCTGGTACTTCAACCTGAAGGCCCATCCCGATCTGGATCTCCGTGACGGTGAGAAGACGTCTGCGATGACGGCCCGGGAATTGTCCGGCGACGAATACCAGGAATGGTGGGCTCGTGCTGTCGCCGCCTTTCCGGACTATGCCGACTACCAGAAGAAGACCGACCGCATCATCCCGGTGTTCATCCTGGAACCGAAGACCGGGGTGGCCCCGGGCGGGTCGTAGGGTCGGCTGATGCCCGCCGACTCGCCGACCATACTGGCCACCTCCATCGGATTCGATTCGCGGGGTCGCGATCGGTTCGACTGGGACGCGGGGCCGATCTTCGACCTGGCCGCCGATCTCTCCGGTGCCACGGGCACCCCGAAGGTCTGTTATCTGGGCACCGCGACGGGCGATGACGCGGCCCTGATCGCCAGCGTCTACTCGGCGCTGTCCGCCCGGTTTCGGCCGTCGCACCTCGAGGTGTTCTCGATGCCGAACATCGACGACGTCCGCGGGCATCTGCTGGCCCAGGACGTCATCTGGGTGGGCGGGGGATCGGTGGCGAATCTGCTGGCCCTGTGGCGTCTGCACGGCTGGGACACCTACCTGCGGGAGGCGTGGCAGGCGGGTGTGGTGCTCGGCGGCGTGTCGGCCGGGTCGCTGTGCTGGCACATCGGGGGCACCACCGACTCCTTCGGACCGACGCTCCAGCCGGTGACCAACGGTCTGGCCCTTCTGCCGTATTCGAACGGCGTGCACTACAACTCCGAATCCCAGCGCCGGCCGCTCTACCACCGGCTGATCGCCGAGCGGGTGCTGCCCGACGGGTACGCCACGGATGACGGGGTGGGGCTGGTCTACTCCGGGACCGAGATGGTCGAGGCCGTTGCGGACCGGCCCGACTGTTTCGCCTACTCCGTGGTGCGCGGTGCGGACGGGCAGGCCGTCGAGACGGTCCTGGAGCCGCGGCGCCTGCGCTGAGCCGAGCGCTCTAAGCTGGCGCACGGAGGCGTGTCCGAGTGGCCTAAGGAAGCCGCCTTGAAAGCGGCCGGGTGTAA
>CAXUHA010000043.1:0-3943 GCA_964250735.1 uncultured Nakamurella sp.
GCTGACCGGCGGCCGGCTGACCGTCACCGATGCCTACGCGTACGCCAAGTTCGCCCGGCTGGCGTTGCGCACCAACGACATCGACTTCCGGGCCAGGGCCCACTCGGCGGAGGAATCGGCCTTCCTGGCCGCCAAGGTCACCGGGGTCACGCCGGACACCGGCGGGGTGACGTTCGCCTCGCTGGAAAGGGCCCCGGCCGTCCTGCTGGTGGCGCTGGAACCGGAGGAGGAGTCGCCCATCCTGTTCCTCCGTCTGCGCAAGGCCTCCCGGGCCGGCGTGCCGGTGTTCTCCGTCGGGGCGGTGCGGTCCAACGGCCTGGCCAAGATGGCCGGCACCTTGTTGACTGCTGCGCCGGGCGAGGAAGTGGCCCTGTTGCGTCGGCTGATCACCGAACGGACCGCCGGCGCCGCGGTTCCCGACGCCGCCACCCATAACCGGGCCGCCGCCGGGCTCCGCACCTCCGGGGCGGTGGTCCTGGTCGGCGAGCGCGCGGCCGAGATACCCGGTCTGCTGTCCGCGGTCGGAGCCCTGGTCGACGTGACCGGCGCCAAACTGGCCTGGGTGCCGCGCCGCGCCGGGGAGCGCGGTGCGCTCGACGCCGGGGCGATCGGCAACCTGCTGCCCGGCGGTCGCCAGGTGACCAACGAGGTGGCCCGCGCCCAGGTCGAATCCGCGTGGGGTGCACCGGTGCCCAGCACCCCGGGCCGGGACACCTCGGCCATGCTGGAGGCGGTGGGGGCGGGCGGCCTGGCCGGACTGCTGATCGGCGGGGTGGAGATCGGTGATCTGCCCGATCCGGCGGCCGCCGTCGCCGCCGTGGCGGCGGCCGGCTTCGTGGTCAGCCTCGAATTGCGCACCAGCGCGGTGACCGAACTGGCCGACGTGGTGTTCCCGGTGGCCGCCATGGCCGAGAAGTCGGGCGCGTTCGTCAACTGGGAGGGCCGCACCCGGAGCTTCGGGGCGGCGTTGGCCGAGTTCGGCACCTTGGACGAGGGCCGGATCCTGGACACCCTGGGCGTGGAGATGGACGTCGACCTCTACACCCAGACACCGGTGGCGGCGCGGGCGGATATGGGCCGGCTCGGGGTCTGGGCCGGTGCCCGGTCCGACATGGGCCATCATGACGGGTCGGCGTCCGGGCCGATCTCCACCGCGGCGATCTCAACCGTCGCGGCCAACATCAAGCACGCGGTGGAACGGGGCGCCGCTCATCTGTTCGGTCACGACACGCCGCCGGAGGCGGACGAATTCGTCGTGGCCAGCTGGCGGATGAACCTGGACGGCAGCCGCGGTCTCGACGGTGAACCGCATCTGGCCGGCACCGCCAAGAGTGACGTGGCCAGGCTCTCCGCCGGCAGTGCCGCCCGGCTCGGTCTGCGCCACGGCCAGAAGATCCGGGTCACCGGACCGTCGGGGGGAGTCGTCACCGTCCCACTGGCGATCACCGAGATGGCCGACGGCGTGGTCTGGCTACCGGCCCGTATCCGGGACACCCCCATCGGCGCGTTGATCGGCGTCGCCGCTACCGGCCGGGTCCGGGTCGGTCCCGGGCCCGGGACAGCGCCCGAGCCAGGAACAGCGCCCGTGAGCGGAACAGCGCCGGTGAGCGGAACAGAAGGGCACGGTTCGCAATGAGGAGTTGGCCACCCGCACACGTCGGGTACCTCGCCGACAGCAGCCCGGGAATCAGCAACGACGGGTCGACCCAGGGCCTTCTGGCCGGCGATCCCTGGTGGCTGATGCTGATCAAGGCCGTCATCGTCTTCGTGCTGCTGTTGCTGCTCACCCTGTTCGCCATCTGGTTCGAACGCAAGGTCGTCGGCCGGATGCAGCATCGGCCCGGACCGAACTGGAACGGTCCCTTCGGGCTGCTCCAGTCACTGGCCGACGCGCTCAAGTTGATCTTCAAGGAGGGGATGATCCCGGCCCGCGCGGACAAGATCGTCTTCATCGCCGCCCCGGTGATGTCGGCGATCCCCGCGTTCCTGATCTTCTCGATCATCCCGCTCGGCGGCCCGGTCTCGATGTTCGGGCACCAGACGGCGTTGCAGCTCACCGACCTACCGGTGGGTGTGTTGGCCGCACTGGCCTTCTCCTCGATCGGGGTCTACGGCATCGTGTTGGGCGGCTGGGCCTCGGGCTCGACCTACCCGCTGCTCGGTGGGTTGCGGTCGGCCGCGCAGTTGATCTCCTACGAGGTGGCCATGGGGCTGTCCTTCGTGGCGGTGTTCCTCTACGCCGGCACCCTGTCCACGTCGGCCATCGTCAACCAGCAGGCCGGCGGCTGGTACGTCTGGCTGCTGCCGGTGTCCTTCATCGTCTATTGCGTGTCCATGGTCGGTGAGACGAACCGGGCCCCGTTCGACATGGCCGAGGCCGAGGGCGAACTGGTCGGCGGGTTCAACACCGAGTACACCTCGATGCGGTTCGGCCTGTTCTTCCTGGCCGAGTACATCAACATGATCAACGTGTCCGCCATCGCCACCACCCTGTTCCTCGGGGGCTGGCGGGCCCCCTGGCCGGTGTCGCTGCTTCCCGGGGCCAACACCGGCTGGATCACCCTGGTCTGGTTCTTCCTCAAGATCCTGATCTTCATGTTCGTCTTCGTCTGGCTGCGCGGTACCCTCCCGCGGATCCGGTACGACCAGTTCATGACCCTGGGCTGGAAGATCCTGGTCCCGGTGTCGCTGGTCTGGATCGTCCTGGTCGGTACCGCCCGGGTGCTCAACTCGGCGACCAACCTGTCCACCCGGCAGGTGCTGCTGTACATGGGCATTCCGCTGGCGGTGATACTGCTCGCGGCGGCGTTCTGGCCGACGAGCAGCACCGAGCCCGACGATGACGAGGACGAGGACGAGCTGTCCAGGCTGGAACGTGACCAGGACCTCGTCGACGGCGGGGTCGTCCAGCCCCGGCTGGGCGCCTACCCTGTCCCGCCGATGGACCTGAAGGTGCCGATCCCGCCCCGACGGGAATTGGGGCCGTTCGCGGCCCGCCCGGCCCTGCCGTCCGTCCCGACCAGCCCCGACAGCAGCGAAGGAGCCAGCAGTGTCGTTTCTTGACCCGGTCAAGGGTTTCGGCGTCACCTTCGCGACCATGTTCCGCCCGGTGGTCACCGAGGACTACCCGCGCAATCCGCTGCCCACCGCACCCCGGTACCACGGTCGGCACCAACTCAACCGGCACCCGGACGGGCTGGAGAAGTGCGTCGGGTGCGAGCTCTGCGCCTGGGCGTGCCCGGCGGATGCGATCTTCGTGGAGGGTGGGGACAACACCGAGGAGGAGCGCTACTCGCCGGGTGAGCGGTACGGGAAGAACTATCAGATCAACTACCTGCGCTGCATCGGTTGCGGGTTGTGCATCGAGGCCTGTCCCACCCGGTCCCTGACCATGACCAACGAGTACGAACTGGCCGACGACGACCGGCAGCGGCTGATCTTCACCAAGGATCGGCTGCTGGCTCCGCTGTTGCCCGGCATGGAACAGCCGCCGCACCCGATGCGTCTGGGCGACGAGCAGGACTACTACGTCAAGGGCCCGGAGCTGCTGCGCGACCCGACCTTCCGGCGCGCGGCCGGTCAGGAAGCGAGCCCGGTCGGCGTCAACCCGCCCGCGGTGCCGGACGTCACCCGCCGGCACGTCGACGATTCCAGCGTCCCGCCCGCCGGAAGTGTCACCGGCGCGGCGGCCCCGGGCACGCCACCCGGCGCGACGTCGGAGGGAACGGTGCCGGGCGGGGTGGTGCCGGAGGCCGGGGGAGCCCGATGAGCGTCCTGCTCGCGGTGGACAACGTCGCCACCACGGTCAACTCCGGCGGCGGCGAGCAGATCGCCTTCTGGATCCTGGCCCCGCTGGCGCTGGCCGGCGCGGCCGGCATGGTCTTCGCCAAGGGTGCGGTGCACTCCGCGCTCTGGCTGGTGCTGACCATGCTCTGCCTGGGCT
>CAXUHA010000043.1:3953-31423 GCA_964250735.1 uncultured Nakamurella sp.
GTCCTGATGCTGACCGGGCGGGACGCCGGGGACTCGGTCATCGAGGTGCTGCGTGGTCAACGCATCAAGGCGATCGTCATCGGGATCGGCTTCGTGGCGCTGCTGGCCGCGGCGTTCCTGCGGGCGCTCCGGGGCGTCGGATCGGTGGGTCTGGGCCCGGTGATGGCCGAGCGCGGGCCGATCGGGTCGTTGGCCGCTGCGCTGTTCACCGACTACCTCTTCCCGTTCGAACTGACCAGCGCCCTGCTGATCACCGCGGCCGTGGGCGCCATGGTGCTGGCTCACGTGGAACGTGCCCCCGGCGAGAAGAAGACCCAGCGGCAGCGGGTCCATCTGCGGATGCGGTCCGACCGGATGTCGCCGCTGCCCGGGCCCGGAGTGTTCGCCACATCCTCCTCGAACGCGACGCCGGCGTTGCTGCCGGACGGTTCCATCGCGCCCGGATCGGTGTCCAGGCTGGTCGAGCGCAGCGAGAGCGTGCGGGTGGCGGCCCGGAACATGCAGGGTCGCTCGCTGGCGGCGATCGAAACCGCCGACCACCCGAGGCGTACCGACCCGTCCGCGGACGGGCCCGGCGACGCCGACCTGAGAGCGCCCTCGGAGATCGGGGACCACCGGTGAACGCCGGCCACTACCTGATCCTGTCGGCCCTGTTGTTCGGCATCGGGGCGGTCGGGGTGCTGGTGCGTCGCAACGCCATCGTGGTGTTCATGTGCATCGAGCTGATGCTCAACGCCGTGAACCTCTCGCTCGTCACCTTCGCCCGGATGCACGGCAACCTGGACGGGGTGCTGATGGCGTTCTTCGTGATGGTGGTGGCCGCCGCCGAAGTGGTGGTCGGCCTGGCCATCATCATGTCCATCTTCCGTAGCCGGCGGAGTGCCTCCGTCGACGACGCGAACCTGCTGAAGTTCTGACGGGTCGGAGATTCCACCGGTGACAACTCAAGCACTGACCGCGGCGACCGGCATCTCCGGTGCCGCCTGGCTGTTGCTGCTGCTGCCCACCGCGGGTGCGCTCGTGCTGCTGGTCGGGGGGCGGAGACTGGATCGGCTCAGCCATTGGGTCGGTTGTGCCACCGTCATTCTCGCCTTCGCGCTCGGCGTGGCCATCTTCCTGGCCACCACCTCGGCGGCCGGCACCGACCGGGTGCACTCGGTGCACCTGTTCTCCTGGTTCACGGCCGGTTCGCTGAACGTGGACCTGGGGCTGCAACTGGATCCGCTGTCGCTGACGTTCGTGCTGCTCATCACGGGCGTGGGGTCGCTCATCCACATCTACTCGATCGGGTACATGTCCCACGACCCGGCGAAGCGGAAGTTCTTCGGTTACCTGAATCTGTTCGTCGCGGCGATGCTCCTGCTGGTCCTGGGCGGGTCGTTCATCTCGCTGTACTTCGGCTGGGAGGGCGTCGGTCTGGCGTCCTACCTGTTGATCGGCTTCTGGTCCGACCGGCCGGCTGCGGCCACCGCCGCGAAGAAGGCGTTCATCATGAACCGGGTCGGCGACGTCGGGCTCGCGCTGGCCATCTTTCTGATGTACAAGGAGCTCGGGACGACGTCCTACCAGGGGGTGTTCGCGGGCATCGGCGCCGTTTCCCCGGGCGCGGTGACGGCCATGGCGTTGCTGCTGCTGCTCGGTGCCTGCGGCAAGTCCGGGCAGGTCCCGCTGCAAGCCTGGTTGCCCGACGCCATGGAGGGGCCCACTCCCGTCTCCGCCCTGATCCACGCCGCGACCATGGTCACCGCCGGTGTCTACCTGATCGTCCGGTCGCACCCCATCTACGACCTGACCACCAGCGGCAAGCTGGTGGTCACCATCGTCGGTGCGGTCACCCTGCTGGTCGGCTGCGTGGCGGGCTGCGCCAAGGACGACATCAAGAAGGTGCTCGCCTACTCGACGGTGTCCCAGATCGGCTACATGTTCCTGGCCGTAGGGCTCGGGTCGGGGGTGTACGCGCTGGGCATCCTGCACCTGCTCACCCACGGCTTCTTCAAGGCCGGTCTGTTCCTGGGCGCCGGGTCGGTGATGCACGGGATGAACGACGACGTGGACATGCGCCACTACGGCGGCCTCTGGCGCAAGATGCCCATCACCTTCGCGACCATCACCGCCGGATACCTGGCCCTGATCGGCTTCCCATTCCTGTCCGGGTACTTCTCCAAGGACCCGATCATCGAGGCCGCGTTCTCGGCCGGGGGAGCGAAGGGCGCGCTGCTCGGCGGCGCGGCGCTGCTGGGCGCCGGCCTGACCGCGTTCTACATGACCAGGCTGATGATCCTGACGTTCTTCGGCGACGACCGCTGGAAGGAACTGCGGTCGGACGACGGTCGGGACTACCACCCGCACGAATCCCCCGCGGTGATGACCGTCCCGATGATCATCCTGGCCGTCGGTTCCGTCTTCGCCGGCTTCTTCCTGGCCTCGGGTGACCGGTTGATGAACTGGCTGAGCCCGGCGGCCGGCCCGTTCGTCGAGCCGGAACCGCCGGTGGCCAAGATCGTCATCACGATCGGCACCCTGGTCGTGGTGGCCCTGGGCGTCGGCGTGGCCTACGTGCTGATCGGCCGCCGGCCGGTTCCGGTGGAAAGGCCCGAGAAGGTCAGCCCGGTGGTCCGGTTGGCCCGGGCCGACGTCGGCGGCAACGCCATCAACGAGGCGTTGATCGCTCGCCCCGGTCTGCAGTTCGGGACGGCTCTGCTCTTCGCCGATACCCGTGGTGTCGACGGTGCCGTGAACGGATTGGCCGGCGCTCTGAGCGGGCTCTCGGGTTGGTGGCGGCGGTGGCAGAGCGGGTTCGTCAGGTCCTACGCCCTGTCCATGCTGTCCGGCACGTTCCTGGTCGTCGCCGCCCTGCTCGTGGTGAGGTTCGCATGAACGGGTCCCCTGATCTTCTGCTGCTGATCGCCCTGCCGCTCGTCGGTGCCGGCGTGGTGGCCGCCATCGGGAAGGCTCCGGTGCGGACGGTGAAGCTGACGGCGCTGGGCTTCTCGCTCGTCGAACTGGTCCTCGCGGCCGCCGTGTGGATCGCCTACCGTCGCAGCGAATACCCCGTGAACACCTTTCCGATCACCCCGGGGATCCAAGGACTGACGACCCAGTCTCCGTCTCCGTCGCCGTTCCGGCAGACGTTCTCGGTCGACTGGATCCCCACCTTCGGCATTCATTTCTCGCTGGGCGTGGACGGCATCTCGTTGGTGATGATCGCCCTGATCGCTTTTCTGGTGCCCATCGTGCTGGGCGCCTCCTGGGAGGAGAAGCTGCCGGCAGGTCGCACCATCGGCGGCTATTTCGCGCTGATCATGGTGATGCAGGCGGCGATGACGGGCGTGTTCGCGGCCACCGACGTCTTCCTCTTCTACGTGATGTTCGAGGTCATGCTCATCCCGATGTATTTCCTGATCGGCGCGTTCGGCGGGGTGCGCGGGACGTACGCGGCCACCAAGTTCTTCCTGTATTCGCTGATCGGCGGCCTGCTGATGCTGGCCTCGATCATCGGGCTGTACGTGTCGTCCGGCCGGGTGCCCTCCCGGGTCGCCGCCGGGCTGGGCGGGACCCTGGACTGGGCGACGCTGCGCGGCATCGCGCACGAGATCCCGACGTCGACGCAGCTGTGGATCTTCGCCGGGTTCGCCATCGCGTTCGCCATCAAGGCGCCGCTGGTCCCGTTCCACACCTGGCTGCCCGACGCCGGCTCGGAGGCTCCGGTCGGCGCGGGAACCCTGCTGGTCGGCGTGCTCGACAAGGTCGGCACCTTCGGGTTCCTGCGGATCTGCCTCCCGCTGCTGCCGATGGCGTCGAGCCGGCTCGCCTGGCTGATCATCACCCTGGCCGTGGTCGGCATCATCTACGGGGCGATCGTCGCGGCCGGTCAGAGCGACCTGAAGCGGTTCGTCACGTACACCTCGATCTCGCACTTCGGGTTCATCGCCCTCGGCGTCTTCGCCTTCACCACCCCGGCGATCAGCGGCGCGGTCCTCTACATGGTCAACCACGGCCTGGCCACCGCGCTGCTGTTCCTGGTCGTCGGCATGCTCACGGCCCGGGGCGGTTCCCGGAACATCGCCGACTACGGCGGGGTGTGGAAGGTGGCCCCGCTGATCGGCGGCTTCTTCCTGATCGGTGCACTGGCCACCATCGCCATGCCCGGCACCAACTCGTTCGTCTCGGAGTTCCTGGTGCTCATCGGCACCTTCAGCCGACATCCGGCCTGGGCCGTGGTGGCCACCACCGGCATCGTCTTCGCCGCCGTGTACATGCTCTGGATCTTCCAGCGGACCATGACCGGTCCGGTCCGCGGCGCGGCGGTGCTTTCTCCGTCGGACCCCGTCGTCGCAGGTAGCAGCCCGGCCGGGACGGGCGGAGTCGCCACGCAGGTCACCCCTGCCCCGGCCGCCTCGGTGAAGGCTGCCTTCGGCGATCTGAGCCGACGCGAAGTGGCGGTGCTCACCCCGCTGGTCGTGCTGGTGCTCTTCCTGGGCCTCTACCCCCGGCCGGTGCTGGACGTCATCAACCCGACGGCGGCCCAGACCGTCTCGGACTCCTGCCACTTCGACCCGGTACCGGCGGTGCCGCTCCCGCCCACGGCGCAGTCGTTCGCCTACTCGAGCACGCTGACCATCGCGGAAGGATCGTGCTAGTGATGCTCGCGTCAGGCAGTGCACAGGTGCTGGCCGCCGCCCCCGCCGACCCGATCAGCGCTCCGTCGATCGATCTCAGCGCGGTCATGCCGGTGCTGATCGTGCTCGGCGCGGCCTGTCTCGCGGTGGCGGTGGAGGCCGCCCTGCCGCGCGCCCAGCGGTACGCCACCCAGCTCACGCTGGCCGTGGTGGCCATTCTCGGGGCCGGCGGCTGGACCGTGGTCGACGGAATCAACCATCGGTACGCCGTTACCTTCTCCGGCGCGATCGCCGTGGACGGTGGCACCTACGTCATGTGGGGTGTCCTGCTGGCCCTGGCCCTGGTGTCGGTGCTGCTGATGGCCGATCGGGTGTCGGAGCCCGGGGGGGCGTTCGCCGCCCAGGCCTCGGTGCGGGTCGGGTCCAGCCGGGACCGCACCCAGACCGCGGTCGCCGTCCCCATGCAGACCGAGGTCTTTCCGCTGACCCTGTTCGCGGTCGGCGGCATGTTGGTCTTCCCGGCCTCGTCCGACCTGCTGACCCTGTTCGTGGCCTTGGAGGTGCTGTCCCTGCCGCTGTATCTGCTGTGCGGACTGGCCCGCCGCCGCCGCCTCATCTCCCAGGAAGCCGCGGTCAAGTACTTCCTGCTCGGCGCGTTCACTTCGGCGATCCTGCTCTACGGCATCACCCTGATCTACGGCTACGCGGGATCGATCAAATTCTCCGAGATCGCCGCCAAGGCGACCGCGGGCGGTTCGAGCGACGTCCTGCTCGTGGTCGGACTCGGCCTGCTGGTAGTGGGACTGCTGTTCAAAGGCTCGGTGGGACCGTTCCACCTGTGGACCCCTGATGTGTACCAGGGGGCGCCGACCCCGGTGACGGCGTTCATGGCCGCCTGCACCAAGGTGGCCGCCTTCGCCGCCATGCTGCGGGTCTTCTCGGTGGCCATCGGCCCCATGTCCTGGTCGTGGCGTCCGGTGTTGTGGGTGGTGGCCATCGCGTCCATGCTGATCGGCTCGATCATCGGCATCACTCAGACCGACATGAAACGGATCCTGGCCTACTCGTCGGTGGCCCACGCCGGTTTCATCATCCTGGGGGTGATGGCGCTGAGCCAGCGGGGCGCATCCGGGGTGATGTTCTACCTGTTGACCTACGGCTTCGCGACCGTGGGGTCGTTCGCGATCTTCACCCTGGTCCGCAAGGGCAGCGGGGAAGCGTCCAACCTGTCCGACTGGGCCGGCCTGGCCAAGCGCTCCCCGGTGGTCGCCGCGGTGATGAGCCTGTTCCTGCTCTCCTTCGCCGGCATCCCACTGACCAGCGGGTTCATCGGCAAGCTGAGCGTGTTCACGGCCGCGGTGAGTGCGGGCATGGCACCGTTGGTGGTGGTGGCCATGATCGCGACGGCCATCACCGCCTTCTTCTACCTGCGCATCGTGGTGCTGATGTACTTCTCGTCACCCCGGGCGGGACTGGAAGACACCGGCGGGGCCGAGCCGTTCGTGGTGGTACCCGGTGTGCTCACCGGCATCGTCGTCGGCGTCAGCGCGGTACTGACGCTGGTCATCGGCATCTACCCCCAACCGTTCCTGGACGCCCTGCAGGTGCCCTGGCCGTTGCTGTCCTGATCAGCGGCGCTGACGCTGCCGTAGGGTCGTAGAGGTGAACGCACCGACCATCCTCGCCGGCATCGAACTTGCCGACCCGGCACTGGCCGCACGTGTGGCCAACGGTCTGGTCCGGGTCGAAGAAATACTGGAACGCGAGATGGCCAGTGAATTCGACTTCGTGACCGAGGCCGCCTCCCATCTCATGCACGCCGGCGGCAAACGGTTCCGGCCGTTGTTCACCCTGGTCGCGGCCGGTATCGGACCCCATCCGGATTCCGAGGAGGTGATCCTGGCCTCGGCGGTGGTCGAACTCATCCATCTGGCCACGCTCTACCACGACGATGTGATGGACGAGGCCGACGTGCGGCGGGGCGCGAAATCGGCCAACGCCCGATGGGACAACTCCATCGCCATCCTGACCGGCGACTTCCTGTTCGCCCACGCCTCCCGGCTGGTCGCCGACCTCGGGCCGGAGGCGGTCCGGATCATCGCCGACACCTTCGCCGAACTCGTCACCGGGCAGACCCGGGAGACGGTGGGTCCGCCGCCCGGCGCCGATGTGATCGCCCACCACCTCACCGTGCTGGACGAGAAGACGGCCGCCCTGATCGACACGTGTGCCCGGTACGCCGGCATGTTCTCCGGGGCGACTGCGACGCAGACCTCGGCCATGCGCCGGTTCGGGCGGGCGGTCGGCGTGGCCTTCCAGATTTCCGACGACATCATCGACGTGGCCTCCGACGAGTCCGGCAAGACGCCGGGCACCGATCTCCGGGAAGGCGTGCCCACCCTGCCCGTCTTCTACACGCTGGCCGACCCGGCCTCCGACCCGCGCTTGGTCGAACTGGTCTCCGGGCCGATTCACACCGACGCCGAGTTGGCCGAGGCGGTCGCGCTGCTGCGCGCGTCGGACGGTCTGGCCCAGGCGCGCTCCACCCTGGACGGCTACGCCGGCTCGGCGCTGGCCGAACTGGACAACCTGGAGCCGTCCGCAGCCCGGGACGCACTGGTGTCGCTGACCCACTTCGTGGTGGCCCGGACCCGCTGAGTCGGGCCGCTCGGGGAGCTCCCGGACTACTCGACGGCGTGCCCCGCCGGTCGCAGGCTCTCGACCGACAGCGCCGCCAGGGCGATCCAGACGAGGATGAATCCGATCCACCTGGCCCGGATCATGTGCTCGTGCAGGGCCAGCACGCCGATGGCGAACTGAACCACCGGCGTCAGGTACTGCAGCAACCCCAGCACCGTGAGCGGAAGCGCTCGCGCGGACGCGGCGAAGGCCAGCAGCGGTACCACGGTGACGACGCCGGACAGCACCAGCAGGACCACGTGTCCGGTGCCGTGCCCGATCAGCGTGGAGTCCCCTCGCGCCTGCAGGACCACCAGAAAAGCCACCGCCGGAATCAGCAGCACCGCGCCTTCCGTCGTCAGCGACGCTGTCGGGGGCAGGGCGATTACCTTCTTGACCAGGCCGTAGAGGCCGAAGCTGATCGCGAGGACGACGGCGATCGTCGGGAAACGTCCGCCCGCCACAGCGATCACCAGCACCGCCACCGCACCCAGCCCGACCGCGGTCCACTGCAACGGCCGCAGTCGCTCGTGGAACACCACCACCCCGAGCAGGACGCTGACCAGCGGGTTGATGAAGTAGCCGAGTGAGGCGTCGATCACCTGGCCGCTGTTCACGGCGTAGATGTAGACACCCCAGTTCACGGAGATCAGGATCGACGCGGCGACGACCAACCACCGGGTCCGACCGGGCATCCGGCGGATCGTGGACCACTGCCGGAGCCCGGTGAGAAGGATCGCCATCACGGCCAGCGACCAGATCATCCGGTGGGCCAGGATCTCGCCCGCCCCGGCCGGCTTCAGAAGTGGCCAGAACAACGGGAACAGGCCCCAGATCAGATAGGCCGCGACGCCGAAGATCACCCCTCGACGCACGCCGAACCGGCCTTACCGATAGTTGGTGAACTGCAACGCGACGTCCAGATCGGCCGCCTTCAGCAGAGCGATCACGGCTTGCAGATCGTCCCGCTTCTTCCCGGACACCCGCAGTTGGTCGCCCTGGATCTGGGCCTGAACCCCCTTGGGGCCCTGCTCCCTGATCTTCTTGGAGATCACCTTCGCCTGCTCGGACGAGATCCCCTGGACCAGTTTCCCGCTGGCCTTGTAGATCTTTCCCGACTGCGTCGGCTCATCCATGTCCAGGGCCCGCATGGAGATGCCGCGTTTGATCAGCTTCTCCTTGAACACGTCGATGGCCGCGAGGCAGCGTTCCTCGGTGGCCGAGGTGATGGTCACCCCCTCGTCGCCGGACCACGCGATGGTGGAGTCGGTTCCCCGGAAATCGAATCGTTGGTGGAGCTCTTTTGCGGCCTGGTTCAGTGCGTTGTCCGCCTCCTGGCGGTCGACCTTGCTCACGATGTCGAACGACGGATCAGCCATCTGCGGCACCTCTCTGCCTCTCGCCGACACTGCCGTCGACGTCCTTGCGGTCGGCCCTGGTCGGGCCGTGACTAATGCCCGACGCTACCGGGGCGGATTGGCTCCTGCCTCGTCGATCTGTCGCCGTGTCGACCCACCGGAGGTCGATTGGGGATACCGGCGTGGGCCTAGTACTGTTCACCCGGCGGTGCCGGCCGAACGAGACCGCCGCACGGCAGGTTGCCCGAGTGGCCAAAGGGAGCTGACTGTAAATCAGCCGCGCAAGCTACGGGAGTTCGAATCTCTCACCTGCCACCAAAGAGCTGTAAGGGCCTCGGCCAGTGAGTGCGGCGGCCGATCTGGAATGGACAGAAGAGTGAATTCTGTGTTATTCCGGCGCCTTATACCTGGTGAAGATCACATGACACGCACAGTGCGTTACCCTGCGTACATGGTGGGAAAACACGCCACGATGCGGTCCCGCTGAGGCCCGCACCCGGCCCACCATAAGGCGGCACTCGCCCGTCACTTCATCGTGACCGCGGAAGGCGCGCCAGTGCCGGATCGAGCGCATCGCACGTACCCGGGCCCCCGGGTGTACGCCGTGGTGGCCGGCGTCAATGTGGTGGTCGCGTCGGCTCTGTGGTTTTTCGCCTTCCGATCGGGCAACCTTCTCCGGGTCCCGCACCTCACACTGTGGATCGGCGGCGCGGCCATGGTGGCCGCATTCATCTGCAGTGAGACGCTTCCGCTGCGGGTCGAGTGGAAACGCGAGACGTTCCTGGTCAGTCTGTCCGAGTTGCCCACCGTCTACGGCCTGATGGTGTTGCCGGCCTGGATGGTCGGCGCTTCGCATGTCGTCGCCGGCCTGGTCGTTTTTCTGGCCCGTCGGGACAAGTGGAGTTCGATCCGGCTGAACCTGGCCATCGTCGCGGCCGAGTCCGGTGTCGCGGCGGTGATCGCCACCACCCTGCCCATCGGGTGGGACCGCGGCCACCTCCATCCGATGTTGGGCGCGGCCGTCGGCGGTATCGTCGCTGCGCTCTGCTCGACCCTGGCCGTCCGGGCTACCTACTATCTGGTCGGCACGGCCGAGCCGTTGGGCCGGATGGTGTCCAGATGTCTGGTGGCCGCAAGCACGTGCGCCATCTTCGCTCTGGTCGCCTTCACCTTGTGCACCTCATCGGCGCAGCCCCGCGGCTGGCTGTTGTGGGCCGGCCTGGCCGTGGTCGGTGTCGTGCTCTATCGCATCTACGCCCGGTTCCTGAGACAGCACACCGACCTGGCCCGGATGTATGCGTTCGGCCGCCAGCTGGTGGTGGTGAACTCCGATCCGCAGGATTGGCAACTTCTCATCGAGCAGATCAGGGATCAGCTGAACGCACAGGTCGCGCTGGTGCACCTGAACGAGCCGGCCAGCGGGTTCCAGACGATCGCGGTCGGGCCCGACGGGCCACTCGACCTGCCCGCGCCGCGGCCCGACGACCCGCTGCTGATGTTGGCGGCGACGGAGGGACGGGCGCACGCGTCCACCGACAAAACCTCGGATCCGGCGATTCTGGCCGCCCTGGCCGCTCGGCAGGCCTGGGATGTGCTGATCGTCCCGCTGCGGTCGGGTGACCGGAATCGGGGCTATGTGGAGGTGCGGGACCGGTTGAGCCGCTGGGGTCGCTTCCGGGAGAACGACCTGACCCTGCTGGAGACGCTCTCGAGTCACGTTGCGACGGCGTTGGACAACCTTCGCCTGCTGGAGACCCTGCGACACGAGGCCTACCACGACGCGATCACCGGACTGTTGAACTGGCGGGGCCTGACCGTCGAAATCGAAGCGTCCATGGCCACCGGCTCGGTCGGGGCGGTGATGCTCGTCCAGCTCGACGTGCTGCCGGAGGTCAACAATGCGATCGGTCACGATCGGGGGGAGCAGTTGCTGTCGGCGGCCGGGGACCGGTTGGTCGCGGCCGCCGGTCACGACCGGATGGTGGCGCACATCGAGTCGGACCGGTTCGCCGTGCTGCTCCGTCATTCCCCCATCCGTCGGTTGCAGGAAACGGCGGCCGAGCTGCTCGCCATCGTGGGCCGCCCCTATTCGCTGGACGGCATCGAGGTCGACCCCGATGCCCACGCCGGCATCGCCTACCTCTCGGTGCCGCCGGTCGACCCGCGTCACCTCGGTCCACACCTTCCTCAGAAGGTGGCCGGAACCGGCACCGGGACCGCCGGGGACGTCAGCACCCTGCTGCAACGGGCGGAGATGGCGCTGATGGCGGCCCAGGCCTCCAACGAACCGATCCGCACCTACGGCGCCGGCATGGGCCAGATGTTCCGCCGCCGCTTCCAGCTGGTCACCCAGTTCCGCAAGGCCGTCGACGACGGTCTGATCACCGTGCACTACCAGCCCAAGCTCGACCTGAAAGATCGCGAACTGGTCGGTGTGGAGGCGCTGGTGCGGTGGACCCATCCGGAGTTCGGGGCGGTCTCGCCGGCCGAATTCGTGGAGGCCATCGAGACGACCGGTTCCATCGACACGCTGCTGCGTCACGTGCTCGACATCGTGCTCACCCAGGTTGCCGCCTGGCAGAAGCGCAAGCTGAAGATCAGCGCCGCGGTCAACCTGTCGGTGCGCAACCTGTCCGAAGCCGACTTCGCGCAGTCGATCCGAACCGCGCTGCGGGAGCACGGTGTGCCGCCCGAACTGCTGACCTTCGAGATCACCGAATCCAGTGTGATGGCTGATCCGGAGCGTTCCCTGCCGATCCTGCGTGAGCTGCACGCCATGGGCATTCGGCTGTCAGTGGACGATTTCGGAACCGGCTACTCGTCGCTGGCCTACCTGCGGCGACTGCCGATCGACGAGATCAAGATCGACAAGTCGTTCGTCCAGGGCATGGTGACCGATCTGTCCGACCACGCCATCGTCCGGGCCATCATCGATCTGGGCCATTCGTTGGGGCTACGGGTGATCGCCGAAGGCGTCGAGGAGGAAGCCGCCCGCGACGCCCTGGTGGCGTTGGAATGCGACGAGCTCCAGGGTTTCCTGCTGGCCCGGCCGATGCCGATCGAGAAGCTCGAGGCCTGGCTCACCACCCGGATGGTCAAGACACCGGTGGTGGGCGGGCAGATCCAGGTGCTGCGGCTGGCCGGGTGAGGGGCCGGCCGTTTCGCCTCACCCCGACGACGTGAGGTACAGTGGCCGAGGCTCTCAGGCGGGCGGTAGCCCCACCTGGGAGCAGTCGCTTGTGTCGCCGCGCTCGTGGCAACGCGATCGGCTACCGGCAGCCAGTTGTGTGGTCAGGCCCCTTTAGCTCAGTCGGTAGAGCGTCTCCATGGTAAGGAGAAGGTCTACGGTTCGATTCCGTAAAGGGGCTCGGAGCATCGTCACCTCCGGTGTGCACGCCGGACCCGCGTGGTGCTGTTCTTGGCGGTGTAGCTCAGCTGGTAGAGCAAGCGGCTCATAATCGCTGTGTCGCCGGTTCAAGTCCGGCCACCGCTACCACGTCCCATCGCTGATCATCGGTCATCCGGTGGTCGGTGCCGTTAGTGGTCGCCCGAGGGCGACCGTCCCGAAGGAACCCGCGGCAGTCCGCCGCGGGGCTCGCACGCCGACCGCAAGAAGAAGGAGGCAGCTGACGTGGCCGCCACCGATGTTCGCCCGAAGATCACGCTCGCCTGCGAGCAGTGCAAGCACCGCAACTACATCACCCGCAAGAACCGTCGCAACGATCCCGATCGCCTGGAGATCAAGAAGTTCTGCCCGAACTGCGGCGTGCACCGCAACCACAAGGAAACCCGCTAACTTTCGTGGCCCTGGACCAGTCGTTCGTCGGTCGGCGCTTCCGTGCCGCAGAACCGTACCTGGTCGGGGTCGAGAAGATCCGGGAGTTCGCGGCCGCCATCGGTGACGACAACCCGATCAGTCACCACACCGCCGCCGCCCGGGAAGTTACGAATCCCTGGTCGCCACGCCCACGTTCGCCATCGTGGCCATCGCCGGCACCCAGGACGCGGTGATCTTCGACCCTGCGCTGGGGCTCGACTTCTCCCGGGTCGTGCACGGCGAACAGCGTTTCGTCCACCATCGGCCGATCATCGCCGGTGATGCGCTGAGCTGCACCGTTCACGTCGACACGATCCGGTCGCTCGGCGCCAACGATGTGCTGACCCTGCGCGCGGAATTGACCCTGACCGACGACACTCCGGTGGCCACCGCCGTGTCCTCGCTGGTGGCCCGGGGGACGGCATGACGGGTATCGCCTTCGCCGGCCTGACCGTGGGCGACCGTATCCCGCCGGTCCGTTATCTGCTCACCCGCGACCGGTTGGTCCGTTACGCCGGCGCGTCCGGCGATTTCAACCCCATCCACTGGAACCCCCGCGCCGCGGCCGAGGTCGGACTGCCCGACGTCATCGCGCACGGCATGCTGACCATGGCCACCGCCGGACGGGCCGTCACCGATTGGATCGGCGATCCGGCCGCGGTCGTCGAGTACTCGGTGCGGTTCACCAGGCCGGTGGCCGTCCCGGACGACGGGGTCGGCGCGACCTTGGAAGTGTCCGGCGTGATCGGCCTGCTGGATGCCGCCGCCCGGACGGCCCGGATCGACCTGACCGTCAAGGCGGCCGGCGTGACCGTCCTGGGCAAGGCCAGGGCCGTGGTCCGCCTCGACTGAAACCGCGGCTGTCGGGGGGTGGGCTGGATCAGTCCGTGGCGGTGCGCAGGAAGTCGCCCATCCGGCGAACCCCGGTTTCCAGATCCGCGTCGCCCAGGGCGTAGGACAGCCGGAAGTAGCCCGGCGTCCCGAACGCCTCTCCCGGCACCACCGCGACCTCGGCGTGCTCCAGGACCAGCGCCGCCAGCTCGGCCGAACTGGACGGGCGGACGCCGCCGAAATCCTTGCCGATCAGCTCGGCAACGCTGGGATAGCAGTAGAACGCGCCTTTCGGTTCCGGACAGCTGACGCCCGGTATCTCGGAGAGCAGTCGCACCATGAGCAGTCGGCGCCGGTCGAACGCCGTCCGCATCATCTCGACGGCGTCCAGGGATCCGCTGACCGCCTCCAGCGCGGCCCGCTGGGACACGTTGGCCACGTTCGACGACAGATGGGATTGCAGATTGGTCGCGGCGGTGATCACGTCCTGCGGCCCGATCATCCAGCCGACCCGCCAGCCGGTCATCGCGTAGGTCTTGGCCACCCCGTTGAGTACCACGCACCGATCGGCGATCTCCGGAGCCACCACCGGCATCGACACGTGCACGGCGTCGCCGTAGGTGAGGTGCTCGTAGATCTCGTCGGTGACGACCCAGATCCCCTGGTCCGCGGCCCAGCGGCCGATCGCCGCCACCTGGTCCGGCGGATACACCGATCCGGTGGGATTGGACGGCGAACAGAACAGTAGCAGTTTGGTGTGGTCGGTCAGGGCCGCTTCCAGCTGCGCGATGGAGACCAGATAGTCGGTGGTCTCGTCGGCGACCACCGGCACCGGCACGCCGCCGGCCAGCGCGATGGCCTCCGGATACGTGGTCCAGTACGGGGCGGGAAGAAGGACCTCGTCGCCGGGATCGAGCAGCGTCGCGAACGCCTGGTAGACGGCCTGCTTCCCGCCGTTGGTGACCAGCACCTGCGACGCCTTGACGTGGAAGTCGGAGTCGCGAGCCGTCTTGTCGGCGATGGCCTGACGCAGTTCGGGGAGGCCGGCGGCCGGGGTGTACCTGTGGTTCGCGGGGTTCCAGGCGGCGTCGGCGGCGACCTTGACGATCGGCTCCGGCGTCGGGAAGTCCGGTTCGCCGGCCCCGAACCCGATCACCGGACGACCCGCGGCCTTGAGGGCTTTGGCCTTGGCGTCGACGGCCAGGGTGGCCGATTCGGCGATGGCGCCGATCCGGGCGGAGATACGGGTTCGGGTGCGCTCACTCACGATTTCCGATCCTTTCACACCCCGGCGTCCTGGGCCGGGCCCTGGCGCCGGGGCGACGGAAACGACGAGAGCCGGCGCCCCGGAAGCGGGACACCGGCTCTCGGTGGAGGATGAGAACGCTCAGCTGGCCGGTTTGGCCAGATCGGCGATCGACTTCAGGTTGTATTTCGCGGCCACGGCCTTGGTGACCACGATGGCGTCACTGTCCTGGGCGGCGGACTGGGTGAGCACGGTCAGGTTCGCCGGCAGGGCCTTCTGCAGGGCTGCGAACACGTCGGCCGGCTTCGATGCAGTGGCCTTCGGGTCCAGGTACAGCAGGATCGAGCCGTTGTACTCGGGCATCAGGTCGATCGAGCCGCTCTTCAGGCCCGGAACGTACTTCTCCCGGCTACCGATGTTGAGCTTGGTGGTCACGGTGGCGCCGGCCGCCGTGAGTGCCTCGGCGTACATGTCGGCGAGCAGGACGTTCTCCGGGAAGTTGGCCGAACCGACGGTCAGGCTGACCCCGGCCGCCGTCGTTCCCTTCGTGGCCAGGCCGTTGTCGGCGAGCCACTTGGTGGCCACCGCACTCGGGTCCTGCTTGTTGGTCACGACCTCGACCATCAGTTTCCCGAGGTTCTCGGTGGTCAGCTTCGCCGAGATGCCGTTGAGGACCGCGGTGACCCCCGGTGTCGCCTTGGACTTGGTGATGATCGGCAGGATGTTCTGTGCCGCGAAGTTGCTCTTCGGATCGCTCAGCAGCACGAACCCGTTGGCCGCGATGCTCGGGTCCGTGGTGAACAGGTCGGCCGCGTCGATCTGGCCGTTCTTCAACGCGGTGATGGTGACCGGACCGCCGGTGTCGGTGACCGTGTACTTCGCGAACGTCACGCCGTAGTTCTTGGACAGGCCGGGCAGGCCGTCGGGCCGGGTCTTGAACTCGGCCGGCCCGCCCATGATCAGCTTGGACGCGATGGTGTCGCCCGAGGCGGCCGGGGCGGGCGCGCCGCCGGAACCGGCGGCGCCTCCCGAGGCGGCCGAGGCCGGACTGCTCGCTGCGGGGGTGCTACTGGATCCGCACGCGCTGATGGTCAGCGCGATGGCGGCACCGGCCGCTGCGGCGAGGATGGCTCTGCGGTTCATGTTTCTCCCTGTCGAACTGGCTGCTGACGATGCCTGATAGCGCTGACGAACCCGGGTGGCGGGCGATCGAGGGTGATCGACTTTGCTCACACCGGCGAGACCTCGGCCTGCACGACGGCGGCCTCAGCCGGTCCCGTTGCGGCGGCTTTGGTGGAGAACCGGCCGGAAATACCGCGGGACACCACGTACCTCTGAACGATGGACAGTAGTAGGTCGGCCAACAATGCCAGTGCCGCCACCAGCACGCCACCACTGATCATCTGCGGGAAGTCCTGCTGGGCGAGTCCGTCGTAGATGAACCGTCCCAATCCGCCCAACGTGACGAACGAGGCGATGGTGGCGGTGGCGATCACCTGCAGGGTTGCGCTGCGAACTCCGGAGAAGATCAACGGAAGGCTACACGGCAACTCGACCTGGAAGAGAATCTCGTTACCCGTCATGCCCATTCCCTTGGCCGCGTCGCGCACCGCGGGGTCCACGTTCTGCACACCGGCGAAGGTGTTGGACAGAATGGGCGGGATGGCCAGCAGCACCAACGTGATCTCGGTCGGAATGACGAAACCGATGTCGGTTCGGCCGAAGAAGTGCGGCGAGATGATGACCGTGAGAAGCACCAGCAGGCCCACCGTCGGCAGCGCCCGTAAGGAGTTCGCGCTGGTGACGAGCCACATGCCCTTGCGGGTGTGGCCGATGTACAGGCCCAGCGGCAGGGCGATGAGGGTCGCGATGACCAGCGCGATCGCCGAAAAGCGGATGTGCGCGGCAAGCTGCGTCCACACGCCCGTGTCGTACGCCGTATCGCCCCAGTGTGAGGAGTCCGTGAGCCAGGAGAAGACGTCGCCGATCATCTTCCGGCCACCGCCCTGCGCCACGGGGTCAGCGCGCGCCCGGCCCCGACCAGCAACAGGTCGAAGACGAGCGCGAGCACGACGCAGAACACGATGCCTAGCACGATCGGCGGGAAGTACGCGGTGGGCGAGGACAGTTGATACCCCAGGGTGAACAGTTGGCCCAGGTTGGCCTGCCCGATGGTTCCGGCGATGGCCACCATGCTGACGTTGGAGACCGTCGCCACCCGTAGCCCGGCGGTGAGGACCGGGACGGCGATCGGCAGTTCTACCGACACGAGCCGGCGGACCCGCCCGTAGCCGATGGCCGTCGCGGCCTGATTGACGTCGGCCGGTACCGAGTCCAGCCCATCGGCCACCACCCGGACGAGCAGGGCGACCGAGTAGACGGTCAACGCGATCGGTACCTGCAGCGGAGTCAGCGGGTCGAGCCCCAGCAGCGGCGGGACCAGGACGAACAGGGCGATCGAGGGAATCGTGTAGAGCAGACCGGAAAGGGTGATGGTCGGCGGATACAGCCACGGGTACCGGCGGGCCAGCCAGCCCAGCGGAAGGGCGATGATGAGCCCGACGACCACCGGAACGATCGAGAGCCAGGTGTGATCCCACAACCAGCCGAGGTCCTCGCTGCGGTGGTCGAGGAAGTAACCCCAGAAATACCAGGGCGAGGAACTGGACGAGGTGGCGTCGGCCAGCGCGGACAAGCTCATGTTCTCGCCGCCTGCGCGTGGGAGTCCAGCTGCGAGACGACCTCGGACGCGCGGACCGTTCCGGCGAACCGACCCGTTTCGTCCACCAGCACCCCACGGCCGGTCGGGGAGGACAGCGCCGCGTCCAGGGCAGCCCGGTAGGTGCCGGCCAGATCGGCGATGGTCCCACCCCGGTGCAGCATCGTGGGCAGCACCTGATCGCCGGACGTGCTCGGCCCGCCGGTGGTCTTGAGCCAGCCCTGTGGGCGCTGCTCGCCGTCGACGACCAGGATCCAGCCGTCCGACGCGGCAGCTTGCGCCGCGGCCAGCGACGAGCCGACGGCAACGGTCGGCTCGTCGGTGACCGGCAGGTTGGTCGCGCTGGCGAAGCCGAGGGCACGGTAGCCCCGGTCCCGGCCGACAAACCCGGCCACGAAGTCGTCGACCGGGTTGGACAGCAGCTCCGCGGGGGTGGCCAGTTGGGCCAGTTGGCCGCCGACCCGCAACACCGCGACCTGATCACCGAGTTTGATGGCCTCGTCGATGTCGTGGGTGACGAAGACGATGGTCTTGCCCAGCTCGGACTGCAGCCGCAGGAACTCCTGCTGCAACTGCTCCCGGACCACCGGGTCGACCGCGGAGAACGGCTCGTCCATCAGCATCACCGGCGGGTCCGCCGCCAACGCGCGGGCGACCCCGACGCGTTGCTGCTGGCCGCCGGACAGCTGAGCCGGGTACCTGGTGGCGAATCGGGCTTCCAACCCGACCCGCTCCAGCAGCTCCATCGCCCGGACCCGGGCCTCCTTCTTGCTCTGCCCCATCAGGCTCGGCACCGTGATGATGTTGTCGATGATGGTCCGGTGCGGGAACAAGCCGGCGTGCTGGATGACGTAGCCGATGCCGCGCCGCAGGATGGCCGGGGCGACCTTGCCGGTGTCTTGGTCGTCGAGCCAGATGGTGCCGCCGGTCGGCTCGATCATCCGGTTGATCATCCGGAGAGAGGTCGTCTTGCCGCAGCCCGACGGCCCGACGAACACGGTGATCTGGCCGGACGGTGCGATGAGTTGCAGCCCGTCGACGGCCACGGTGCCGTCCGGGTACTTCTTCCTCACGTCTTCGAACTTGATCATCCGGACACCGCCATGTTCGCTCCTGTTGGTTGTCTGCCTGGTTCCATCAGCCCGGGTTTCGGGCCCTGCACTGTTCTCATCCGTCGGTTCTCATCCGGTCGGTTCTCATCCCGTCTGGGCGACCGTTCGCTGGGGGTTCTGGTGGGCGTGCTCGTCGCGGACCGCAAACTGCTGACTCAGGGCAGCGGCCTCCGAACTGACCAACCGGCCGATCACCGCGGCCTGTTCGTCATCGATACGGTAGGTCGGACCTACGACAGAGATGGCTGCGACCGCCCAGAGGTCCCCGGCCATGCCGTGCGGACCGGCTCCGGGTCGGTGCACCGGAGCGGCGATCGCGGTCACGTCGGGTTCCACGGCGGACCGGACGACGACGTAACCGGCAGCCGGAACGTTCCCGGCCAGGGCCGCACCGGCGGCCGTGCCCCGCAACGGGATGCTGCGCCCGATCCAGCTGGTGTGCCGGACCGAATGCACGCCCTCGACCATTCCCGCGTACACGGCACTGTCGGTCGGTCCTGGTAGGCACAGATAGGTGGATTCGCCGCAGCGCTGGACGATTCGTTTGAGCCCTGGTTCTGCGGCGCCGACCAGGGACTGCCGGCCGAGCGCTGCTGCGCCCAGCTGGATCAATCTGGGTCCGGCTCGGAACAGGCCGCGATCGTCCCGGCTGACCAGGTTCGACGTTTCCAGGGTGCGGAGAAGCCGCAGCGCCGTACTCGGTGCCAGCCCTGCGCGCCTCGAGCACTCGGCGAGGCCGATCTCGCCTTGATCGCAGACCTGGGAGAGCAGGTCCATCGCCCGCTCGACGGCGCGCGTCGAGGACATCGATCCACCGGACGTCGGGCCGGCGATGAGATCGCCGGTGAGGTCGACGGGCGGGAAGCCGACGGAATCTCCCGAAGAAATACCGCTCACGCTGCCCACCTTCTTGCCAACTAGCGGAAGGATGCTGCCAACAAGCGAAACCTTGAACCTCTGTGGAAGCCGCGTCAAGACCTACCGACGTTCGTGACAATGGCGTTACATGTTTTTCATCTGATGCGCTCAAGGTGCGGCACCGGCGACAACCACGAAATGGAACGGCAACGTGACCAGTAGCCCGAGCACCACAGGTGGTAGCGAGATCATCGAGATCAGTGGCTCCCAGCTGACCTGTTCGCAGATCGCCGCGGCGGCGCGGCGGCAGGCGCGTGTCGGGCTCACCGACACCGGCCGCCACCGGGCGTCGTTGTCCCACCAGTTCGCCGACCACGTGGCGCAGTACCGATCGTTGTACGGCAGGTCGACCGGGGTCGGCGCCAACCGCACCGTTCGGATCACCGGCGACCCGGTGGCACACGCCCGGATGCTGCTGCGCAGTCACGCGACCTCCGCCGGTGAAGCGCGGTCTGCACAGCGGGTGCGAGCCATGCTGGTGGTGCGGCTCAACCAATTGGCTGCCGGTGGCAGCGGGATCAATCCGATCGTGCTGGACGGCCTGCTTGCGATGATCGAAGCAGATGCGCTGCCCGACGTCCGGGAGTTGGGCAGCATCGGAACCGGGGACCTGTCCGCCCTGGCCACCACCGCTCTGGCTCTGATGGGCGAAGGTCCCACCACTGCGCCGTGCCCGTCGACCACGGAGTTCGGGGCCTCCGACGGCCTCGCGTTCATCTCCAGCAACGCCGGTGCGCTCGGCGACGCCGCGCTCGCCGTCTCCTCGCTCACCGAATCGGCCAGGGCCGCGCTGGCCATCGCGGCTCTGACCTTCCACGCGGTCGGCGGCAACGCCGAGGCGTACTCGCTGGGGGTCCTACGGGCGACGCCGTTTCCAGGAGCCGCGCGGGTCTGCTCCGTTCTGCGGCATCTGGTCGGGGCCGACCGGTACGGAGTGCGCACGGACGCGGCGGGCGGCGCGCTGGACCCGGTCCGTATCCAGGATCCGTTCGGCCTGCGTGCGCTACCCCAGGTGCACGGCCCGGTGCTGGACCAGCTGACGTCGGCGGCCGCGATCATCGACGCGCTGGTGAACGCACCGGGGGAGAATCCTCTGGTGCTCGCGGACCCGGCCGCGCCCAACGGTGGCCTTGTCGCTCACCATGCGGGCTTCCACATGGCGTATCTGCAGATGGCCATGGATTCCGTCGGGCTGGCGGTGGCCCAGAGCGGCCAGCTGGTGCTGGCCCGGCTGGCCACCCTGATCGAGCCGGGACTGACCGGATTGACTCCGTTCCTCGGCGACGGGACGCCGGGCGCGTCGGGGGTGATGGTGTGCGAATACGTCGCCGCCTCGGCCCTCGGCTCGATCCGGGCCCAGGTCGCGCCCGCCGGCTTGCAGATGGTGGCCATGTCCCGCGGCGTGGAGGAGGACGCCTCCTTCGCGTCGCTGGCGGCCACCCAGTGCCTGGCCATTGCCGAGCGCTACCGCCAACTGCTGGCCTGTGAGCTGGTGGTCTCCGTCCGAGCCAACCGGATGCGGGCGGCTCGACCGCTCGCCGGGCGGATCGGAGCCGTCCTGGAAGCCTGTGAGCAGCTGCCCGACCAGACCACGGACCGAGACCTCACCGGTGATCTGGCCGCCGCGTTCGAGCTGATCCCGGCCCTGGCCCGGTTGGCCGACGACGAAGGTCAGACGGCGCCCACAACCTCGCCGTTCGGGTAGCAGACCACCGGGTGGCCGGGAGGGAGGGCCGGCGGGTCGGTTTTCCTGTTCACCCCGTCTTGCGGATGTGCACTACACTTGATCAGCTGGGCTTGCTGCAGCCTGCCCGCGTGCGGGCCGGCGACCCGTCAGCGGGCGCAATTTCGGCTGATCTCCCTACATAGTGATGTGCGAGCGGGTAGTGGCGCAGTGCAGAGGGGCGTAGCTCAACTGGTAGAGCAGCGGTCTCCAAAACCGCAGGTTGCAGGTTCAAGTCCTGTCGCCCCTGCATCGACGAGAGTACGAGACGAGGATCATCGGTGAGTGACGAATCCGAGGTGGACCGGGGCCGGTCTGTACCGGGCGACGACCGCCCCGACGACGCCGATGGTGCGGGCGCTGTCGACGGCGAGCCGAACGACGTGCTGACTCCCGGGACGGCCGACGGTGGGGATGGCGCGGACGTCGCGCCCGTCGGCCCGGACCGCGAGACGGCGCTCGTCGGGGCCAGCCCCGCCGGCTCGGCCCGGGCGGCCGCCCGCCGGTCCGGAGTGCGAGCCGGTAGCACGCCGACCAAGGGCACGCTGACCAAGTCACGTGATGTAGGCCGGGTCACCCGGGTCTCGCTGTTCGCCAGGTTGCGACGCTTCCTCCGGGAGGTCGTCGCGGAGTTACGAAAGGTGATCTGGCCGGCCCGCAACCAGATGGTCACCTACACCATCGTGGTGATCGTGTTCGTCGTCTTCATGGTTGCGGTGACCGCGGGCCTGGACGTGTTGTTCGCCAAGGGAGTGCTGTCGGTCTTCGGCTGATGCGGCGGTCAAGACCAATGGGTCGTGTCCCCGACTGCATGTGCGCCATGCCGTAGGCGTTCCACCTTGGAACGTGAAGTTGAACCTGATGAGGAAAGTGAGCAGTACTGTGTCCAGCCCTGAGGAATCCGGCGGCGACGTCGAGTCCATCGTGCCATCGTCGACGGACGAGCAGTCGTCGGACGAGCAGTCGTCGGACGAGCAGTCGTCGGACGAGCCGTCGACCGAGGATGCCGTGGCCGCCCAGGCGGACATCGACGCCGAACCCGTTGATGCGATCGCCGAGTTGAAGGCCTCCCTGCGCCGGGCCACGGGCGAGTGGTACGTGGTGCACTCCTACGCCGGGTACGAGAACAAGGTCAAGACGAACCTGGAGACCCGTATCAAGTCCCTGGACATGGAGGAGTACATCTTCCAGATCGAGGTCCCGACCGAAGAGGTCACCGAGATCAAGAACGGCCAGCGCAAGCAGGTGCAGCGCAAGGTCTACCCGGGCTACATCCTGGTTCGGATGGACCTGACCGACGGGTCGTGGAGTGCCGTGCGCAACACTCCCGGCGTGACCGGCTTCGTCGGGGCCACCGCTCAGCGCCCGTCCCCGCTGTCCCTCGACGACGTCGTGAAGATCCTGGTTCCGGTTGCGCCCAAGAAAACGGCCGGTGGCGGCGATTCCGCGGCCTCCGGCGGCGTGTCGGTGCGCACCGAGGTTGACTTCGCGGTGGGCGAGTCGGTGACCGTCATGGACGGCCCGTTCGCCACCCTGCCGGCGACCATCAACGAGGTCAACGCCGACGGTCAGAAGCTGAAGGTCCTGGTGTCGATCTTCGGCCGGGAAACTCCGGTCGAGCTGTCGTTCACCCAGGTCGCCAAGATCTGACCGCCAAGATCTCACTCCGTAAGACCTTCCGAGCACACCTACCCAGCAGAATCAGGAACGAGAAATGCCTCCGAAGAAGAAGAAGAAACTTGTCGCGGTCGTCAAGCTGCAGATCAAAGCCGGCATGGCCAACCCGGCGCCGCCGGTGGGACCGGCCCTCGGTCAGCACGGCGTGAACATCATGGAGTTCTGCAAGGCCTACAACGCGGCGACCGAGTCCCAGCGAGGCGACGTCGTCCCTGTCGAGATCTCCATCTACGAAGATCGTTCGTTCGAGTTCAAGTTGAAGACGCCGCCGGCCGCGCGGCTGCTGCTCAAGGCCGCAGGCGTGGACAAGGGGTCAGGCACCCCGCACACCACCAAGGTGGCCAGCATCACGGCCGCCCAGGTACGGGAGATCGCCGCGGTCAAGCAGGTCGACCTGAATGCGAACGACATCGACGCCGCCGCCAAGATCATCTCCGGTACCGCCCGCTCGATGGGCATCACCATCACCGGCTGACCCCCTCCGGCGCGCGTCTCCACACCCTCGGCGGCGCGTCGGAAAGTCTGCGGCGCATCGCAAAGTAAGCGCGGCGCGTCGGAAAGGGTACGTGCGCATCGCAAAGTGCCACTAGTTTCGTTACTTTGCGACGCGCGGCCCCCGGCGACGTCGCGCACAGCACCACCAAACCAGCTCACCAAACCAGCACACCCGCACAGCACCACCCGCACGACAGTGGGAGGGCCGAGCGCCGGCCCGTCAACCACGAACTCCAGCACACACGAGAAACAGGAGAAGGACATGAAGCGCTCAAAGGCCTACAAGGCCGCCGCGGAACTGGTCAACCGGGAGAACCTGTACAGCCCGCTCGAGGCTGCGGCTCTCGCCCAGAAGACATCCGCCACCAAGATGGACAGCACCGTGGAGGTCGCCCTCCTGCTGGGCGTCGACCCCCGCAAGGCCGACCAGATGGTTCGCGGCACCGTCAACCTGCCGCACGGCACTGGCAAGACAGCCAGGGTGGTGGTGTTCGCCGTCGGCGACAAGGCCGTCGAGGCCGAGGCCGCCGGGGCCGATGTGGTTGGCAGTGACGACCTGATCGCCCGGATCCAGGGTGGCTGGACCGATTTCGACGCCGCCATCGCCACCCCCGACCAGATGGCGAAGGTCGGTCGCATCGCCCGTGTGCTCGGACCGCGTGGTCTGATGCCGAACCCGAAGACGGGCACCGTGACGGCGGACGTGGCCAAGGCGGTCATCGACATCAAGGGCGGGAAGATCAACTTCCGCGTGGACAAGGCGGCCAACCTGCACCTGGTCATCGGCAAGGTCTCCTTCCCGACCGAGAAGCTGGTCGAGAACTACGCCGCCGCGCTGGACGAGGTGCTCCGTTCAAAGCCATCCGCGGCCAAGGGGAAGTACGTGAAGAAGGTCTTCTTCTCCACCACGATGGGCCCGGGAATTCCGGTGGATCCGGCCAGGACCCGGAACCTGCTCGAGACCGAAGAGGTCTGAGCGCTCGGTCGTTGGTCTGCCCGACAAGCTCGGCCCGAATGAGCACGAGAGGGACTTCGGCCTGGTCGGAGTCCCTGCGGCTTTTCCTGAACCGCGCAGGATTTGGCGGCCTGCGGCGTATCAGGTAGCGTGAAGACGTTCCACCGAAGACCGTCGGCTCCTGCCTGCCCTACGAAACGGCGAGTGGGTGAAGGTCCGCGCATGGCGCGGACGGCCCACGCAGGAGGACGAGGTCAAGAATCGCGAACTGGTTTCGCCTCACGCCCCGTGCCCTTGCGCCGGGGCGTTCGTCATGTCGACCCTTCGCAGGTTTCTCGGTGAGTAGCCGCTCCGACGGCCCGAACGAAGCCATGCAAGACGACGAACGAGAAAGGAGGCGAGGATGGTCAAACCCGCCAAGGTGGCAACCGTCGCGGAGATCGCGGATCAGTTCCGCAACTCTTCTGCCGCCGTCGTAACCGAATACCGAGGCCTGACGATGGCGCAGCTGACGGCGCTGCGCAAGTCCCTGGGTAGCGACACCGCATACACCGTGGCCAAGAACACGCTGGTCAGACGGGCGGCCGCGGACGCCGGGGTCGAAGGTCTCGACGATTATTTCAGCGGGCCGACTGCGGTTGCCTTCATCAACGGCGAGCCCGTCGATGCGGCCAAGGTGCTCCGGGACTTTGCCAGGACGAACCCGCTGCTGGTGATCAAGGGCGGTCTGCTCGACGGCAAGACACTGGACGCCGCTGAGGTGACCAAGCTGGCCGATCTGGAGTCCCGCGACGTGCTGCTGGCGAAGATGGCCGGCGCCATGCTGGCCACGCTCACCAAAGCGGCCGTCGTGCTCAACGCTCTTCCCTCCCAGGTGGCCCGACTTGCCGCCGCTCTGGTGGAGAAGCGGACCGAGGAAGAGGGCGCTCCGGAAGCGCCCACGGCCGGCGGACAGGAAGCAGCCGATGCGGCCGACACACCCATCGAGGGCGCGGAAGACGTTGCCGACGTGGCCACCACGCCGGACGGTGCAACCGCCTCGGCAGAACCCGCACCGGACGGTGCGCCCGGCGCGGTAGAACCCGCATCGGACAGTGCGACCCCGGCGGAACCCGCGCCGGACGGCCCGGTACCGGACCCGATCGAAGCCTGATCCGCTCGGCCGGCGGATCCACCGGCCCGACCCGCACGTACAACGACCCCTCATGCACTACACGAAAGGACGCCCATCATGGCGAAGCTGACCACCGGCGAGCTGCTCGAGGCATTCAAGGAGCTCACCCTCATCGAACTCTCCGAGTTCGTCAAGCAGTTCGAAGACACCTTCGGTGTCACGGCCGCCGCCCCGGTCGCCCAAGCGGGACCGGCCGGACCGGCCGCCCCGGTGGAAGCCGTCGAGGAGCAGGACGAGTTCGACGTCATCCTCGAATCGGCCGGTGAGAAGAAGGTGCAGGTCATCAAGGCCGTCCGCGAGCTCGTCTCCGGTCTCGGCCTGAAGGAAGCCAAGGACCTGGTCGACGCGGCCCCGAAGGCCATTCTGGAGAAGGCCACCAAGGAGGCCGCCCAGGCGGCCAAGACCAAGCTCGAGGACGCCGGCGCCAAGGCGACCGTCAAGTAAATCTGCGCGGCAGTGGCTGGGGCGGGTCCGCATGCGGGCCCGCCCCTTCTGTCGTCGGCCGCCCCTTGGTCGGCCCACCGAAGTTCGGCCGCCCCTTGGTCGGCCCACCGAAGTTCGGCCGCCCCTTGGTCGGCCCACCGAACTTCGGCCCACCCGTTAGTCGGCCCACCGTTGGTCGGCCACCCTTAATCGGCCCAGCCGAAGTTCGGCACAGCGGTTTGTCGGGCCGCCGGAGCGCCTTCGGGCGGCCCGACACGGACTGACGGTCACCGTGCGTGGGCGCTATCATCCATCGGCATGTTGGATCACCTTTCGCTGCAATGCAGTGACGTCGACGAAGCAGCCGGCTTCTACGCCACGGCCTTCGCGCCCATCGGCGTCACCGAGGTCATGCGGTTCCCGCGCGGATCGGGTTCTGTCGTCGGACTGGCCGGGACCGACGGTCAGCCCCGCCTGTGGCTCGGGCCGGCCGACGGGTCGTCAGGACCGGCCCCGAATCGCGAGGTGCACGTTGCACTGGTCGCGGCTTCGCGTGCCGCGGTCGACGCGGTGCACGCCGCTGCGGTGGCCGCGGGGTTCGAGGTTCTCCATCAGCCCAAGGTCTGGGCCGAATACCACCCCGACTACTACGCCGTCTTCCTTCGGGACCCGGACGGCAACAACGCCGAAGCGGTCTGCCACACGCCGCAGTAGCGGGCCGTCCCTCGACCGCCCGGGCTCGACGCGACACGGCGGGAACTGGGCCGATGCTGCCGCCGGTGACTCCCCGTGACGGCGACGATCGCCCAAAAGGATTCGGTCAGCCTTCTTGACGGATCGGCCGAATCGGGCCACGCTTATCCCTGCGACGTCGATTCACCTGGCCCTGATCTGCGGGGCCGAGTGGTCGTTCCCTGTGGGCAGGAGCTGTGCGGCTGGGCCAGATGGCTCCCCGGCACCTTCCCAACGGAGGCACGTCTGGACAGTTCTGTCCGCATCTGCTAGATTGCATGTTTGCGCTGCCTTCTTTCTGCTGCGCTCATCCGGAAGGTCCCCACCTTGGGGCCGCTTGCTGGGTTTGAGCAGGTCAGAGTAGATCGCACTGCAGCTCATGTCGCCAACTACGCCATCGGGGGTCCCCATCACCAAGCGATCGGGACCGGTTCGGTGGCGTCTCTTGGCGTCCGTTCCCTGGCATGGGCATCAGCAGTAGTACCAGCACGACAGCTCCAGCAGTCCCAGCACGACAGTAGTGAGCACCCCAGTAGTGAGCACGACAGTAGTGAGCACACCAGACCGACGGCGCTTGTCCTTGGAAGGACGCATCTTGGCAGTCACGAATACGCCCAAGACCACCACTTCGACCTCCGGCGGGACCACTAAAAGGGTCTCTTTCGCCAAGCTCCGCGAGCCGCTGGAGGTTCCGAATCTTCTCGCCCTGCAGACGGAGTCCTTCGAATGGCTCGTAGGCGCGAAATCCTGGAAAGACCGGCAAGCCGAGCCGACCCCCAGCGGGCTCGACGAGATCCTGGAAGAGATCTCGCCGATCGAGGACTTCTCCGGAAACCTGTCCCTCTCGTTCATGGATCCCCGGTTCGACGATGTCAAGGCGAACGAGGAGGAGTGCCGCGACAAGGACATGACCTACTCGGCGCCGCTCTTCGTCACGGCCGAGTTCATGAACGCCGAGACCGGTGAGATCAAGTCCCAGACCGTCTTCATGG
>CAXUHA010000044.1:0-31254 GCA_964250735.1 uncultured Nakamurella sp.
ATGCCGTAATGGTCGCCGGCCCAGCCCTCGAGAACCGTGATCTCCTCCTCACGCAGCACTCGACCGAGGCCGATGATTTCCGCGGTGCGATGAGCGATCTTGGCGACCTGGGCGCGCGTCTGGTCACGCTTGGCGGAGGCATCGATGCCGATGACCCGCCGGGGTCGAGCCTGGCCGGCGAACCCGGCAATCATCCCGGCGTGAGTGGAACCGGTCACGCTGCACACGATGACGGTGTCGAAGAAGATGCCGAGCTCACGTTCCTGCTGCTCGACCTCGTACGCCCAGTTCGCGAACCCCAAACCGCCCAGGCGGTGGTCGGAGGCGCCGGCAGGGATGGGGTAGGGAATGCCGCCTTGCGAGCGAACGTCCTCTATTGCCCGCTCCCAGCTTGACTTGAATCCGATGCCGAATCCGGCTTCGACCAGCTCGACGTGTGCGCCCATGATCCGCGACAGCAGGATATTGCCGACGCGATCGTTGACCGAATCCGGCCAATCGACCCAACTCTCCTGCACCAGACGGGCCTTGAGCCCCAGCTTCGCCGCAACCGCCGCAACCTGGCGGGTGTGATTGGATTGCACGCCGCCTATGGACACCAGATGAGTGGCACCTTGAGCGAGTGCGTCGGGAACGAAGTATTCCAGCTTGCGGGTCTTGTTCCCGCCGAACGCGAGGCCGGAATTGCAGTCTTCCCGTTTGGCCCAGATCTTCGCCCCCCCTAGGTGCTTGGTCAGCCGCTCCAAAGGATGGACCGGGCTTGGCCCGAAGGTCAGCGGATAGCGGGGGAATTCGCTGAGAGACATGACGGACTCCTGGTGTAGGTGAGCATTTGGCCCAGTGAGCGAACAGTGGACGGACTGTGTACGGGGTTTCGTGGGAATGCACCCGGTCATCGCGAACGATCAGTCCTGAAGACCAGTGGGGGCCGGCTCCGGATCGAGCAGCAGCTGCAGGGTCTGCCAATTGACTCGGGCGGCGAGCCCCGCCTGTTCGGCGTCGCCGGCAGCACACAGGCTGATGATCTTGTCGTGCAGCGCCACCGAGCCCCTGCCGGTGAGCGAGGAGAACCGGAGGCGTTCCACTCGGCGAAGCAGGGGCGTGACCTGCTCGAGGACGGAACGGATCGCCGGGTTCGCCGACGCGGCCACGGCGACCTCGTGGAAGGCATCGTCGGCCGCGAGCGCTGCTTCGACGTCGTTTCGCCTCATCGCGTCGGCGAAACGCTGGTTGGCCTCTCGCATCGCGTCAAGCTCGTGAGTTGACAGCTGCGGTACCGCCTCGCGAACCGCGAGCTCATGCATGGCCGCCGCGACCGACTGCGCGGCCCGGGTCTCGCGAACATCGAGCGGACTGACAATGGTGAAGCGACCGGCCTTGGTCTGCACCAGACCGGACTGCTCCAGGCGTGACAGGGCCTCTCGGATCGGTGTGCGACTCACCCCGAGCCAGGCCACCAGATCCGCGTCGTTCAACCGCTCGCCTGGGGAAAGCGTACCGGCGACAATCGCGTCACGTATCGCGCGGTAAGCGTCCTCACGAAGCAGTGACCTCGCGGCAAGCCCTTGACCCGCGGGAACCGGCATGCAGAATATTGCATACGGCATGTCGGCTGTTGTCAAGCTCAGCTTCGACCACTTCCCTGCTCGCGGCCCGGGTGTCACCTTTCACTGGATGGGCGGCGCCGTCTAAGGGCTGCCGGCCGGAGACTAAAGTGACCGGAGTTCCTCCACGACGACGCCGGCCTCGCTGAGCCCGCCACCCAGACCCAAGTCGACCCAGGGCCCCATTACCGACACGCGTCTTGATCGACGTCAACCTCAGGAAGGCCTGGAACAACGATGACGGTCCGCAAGGTCGCGCTGCTCACCGCCGGGGGTTTCGCCCCCTGTCTGTCCTCCGCCGTCGGCGGGCTGATCGAGCGGTACACCGAACTCGACCCCGAAATCGAGATCATCGCGTACCGGCACGGCTACCAGGGTCTGCTCTCCGGCGACCACATCACTGTGACCCCGCAGATCAGGGCCAACGCCGGCATCCTGCACCGCTTCGGCGGGTCGCCGATCGGCAACTCACGGGTGAAGTTGACCAACATGAAGGACCTGGTGGCGCGGGGGCTGGTCGGCGAAGGTGAGAACCCGTTGCAGGTCGCCGCGGACCAGCTGACGGCCGACGGGGTGGATGTGCTGCACACCATCGGCGGCGACGACACCAACACCACGGCGTCCGATCTCGCCGCGTTCCTGGCCGTCCACGACCATTCGCTGATCGTCGTCGGACTGCCCAAGACCATCGACAACGACATCATCCCGATCAAGCAGTCCCTCGGGGCCTGGACCGCCGCCGAACAGGGCGCGAACTTCGCGCGCAACGTCATCGGTGAGCACAATTCCGGCTCACGGATGCTCATCGTGCACGAGGTGATGGGTCGGAATTGCGGCTGGTTGACCGCCGCCACCGCGAAGGCCTATCGCGCCTGGCTGGACACCCAGGAGTGGCTGCCCGAGATCGGGCTGTCGCGGGAGGCGTGGGACGTGCACGCGGTGTATGTACCGGAGGCGGCGTTCGACCTGGAGGCCGAGGCCGCACGCCTCAAGGATGTGATGGACACCGTCGGCAACGTGACCATCTTCCTGTCCGAAGGTGCGGGCCTGGACACCATCGTCGGTCAACTCGAGGCCTCCGGGGCCGATGTGCCGCGAGACCCGTTCGGCCACGTCCGGCTCAGCGACGTCAACCCCGGAGCGTGGTTCGCCGACCAGTTCGCCGCCCGACTCGGGGCCGACAAGGTCATGGTGCAGAAGTCGGGCTACTTCTCCCGTGCGTCCGCAGCCAACACCGACGACCTCCGGTTGATCAAATCGATGACCGATTACGCCGTGGAGTGCGCGTTACGCGGGGAACCGGGCGTCATCGGTCACGACGAAGACGCCGGGGACCGCTTGCGGGCCATCGAGTTCTCCCGGATCAAGGGCGGCAAGCAGTTCGACATCGGCACCCCATGGTTCGGTGACCTGCTTCGCGCCATAGGACAGGGCGCCGCCGTGGCCGGAACCACCCACTGACTCCCGGGCGTGGCCGACGGGCCTTCGACGACCAACCGTCGCCGTCAGCCGACCACGGATCGGCCGGGACCGTGCCAGGGGACCCCCGGGAGGCAGATCGCACCGGTCCGGCCCCCAGCGCGTCGTCCCGGGAGGATCGTCGCCACCGCGAATCTCCCGCGGAACGCTCGTTGCGGGCACTGGTGTCGACCCGGACGACGGCGTTGCCACCGACGGTGGCCATGCGGGCCCGCGAGGTCGCCGCCCCGTCCGCGGCCGACCTGGACGCCGCCGAACGGGAGTTGTCGATCGTCCGGCGGTACTACGTGCCGCCCGCTCCGCTGGCGACGGTCAAGAAGAGTCCGGACGACACCCGCGCGGGCCCGGGCTCCACCGAGCAGCGCACCGGCGAGCGTGACGGCCGACCGTCCGAGAGCCGCAAGGCGAACCGCAAACCCCGGCGCGGGACTTCTGGGTGATACCTCCAGAGCCCGCAGACCGTGGGACAGCCGTCAGGACTCCGGAAGCATTTGGGGCACCGGGTCGGCCTCGTAGGCGGCCACCAGGTCGATCCGCCGCTGATGCCGCGGGTCGTGGGAGAACGGCGTCGCCAGGAAGATGTCCACGAAGTCGGCCGCGGTCGAGATGTCGTATTCCCGTGCCCCCAACGAGATGATGTTGGCGTCGTTGTGTTGACGGCTGAGCCGGGCCGTCTCGGCCGAGAAGGCCAGCGCGGCACGGACCCCGTGAACCTTGTTCGCGGCGATCTGCTCCCCGTTACCGGAACCGCCGATCACCACGCCGAGGCTGCCCTCATCGGCCACCACCCGTCGTGCCGTCTCGATGCAGAAGGGGGGGTAGTCGTCCTGCGCGTCGTAGACGTGCGGCCCGATGTCGACGACCAGGTGCCCGGCGGCCGACAAGCGGTCCACCAGGAAGGATTTCAACTCGAAGCCCGCGTGGTCCGAACCGATGTAGACGTGCATGGGGCCAGTGTGGCAGCACTCCCCCGGGCCGGCCTCGGCAGGGTTCGCCGAACCTCCCGTTCTACCGGGTCCGGGTGGTGGCCGGGCGCCGGCTCACGGCACCACAAGTACCGGGAACTGGTGGGTGGCAAGCACCGCGCGGGAAACCGAACCGGAGGCGATCCGATGCACGAACTCCGCAAAACCCTTGTGCCGCTTCCCGACCACCACGCAGGCCGCGTCCCGGGCCTGGGCCACCTTGATGATCTCGCCGGCCGCCTCACCCGTCACCGAGATCAGCTCCCAATCCACCCCCTCCAGTTCACCGCCGGAGATCAGCATGGCCCGCAGGCCGGCCTCGATACCGTCCTCGGCCGCGTCGTTGACGCCCATCTCCTCGGGGATCGGGACGTAACCCTCGACCATCGGCATCGTCCTGCGGCGAACGTGGACCAACAGCATCGGCCGACCCAGCGCCCTGGACAGGAAGACCGCCGCTCGCAGGGGCCGACCGCAGGTGGTGGCGTCGTCCACCCCGATCACGACCGGACCACCGGCGAGGTCGGGCGGCAGCGGAATGCCGGAAGGGTTCATCATCAAGGTCACCGGCTCTCGTGCGCTCGTCTGCCTCCACGCTAGACCGAATCGAGCACTGTCGCGGTGCTCATTCCGTGCGGAGCGTGTCGCCTCCGGTGGAAGTGCGCAACACATGGTTCGAGCCGATGCCCACGGCACCCGACACCACGATGGCCACCGTGGATCCGATGAGGATCCAGGGCCAGGTGGGCGGCATCCAGATGGACCCGCGCAGGTACTGGATGTAAGGGGCCAGGACGGCGCCGGCGCCGGCGGCCAGGACGATCCCGACACCGATCGGGAGCAACGCGGCGTGCATCACCGACCGGGCCAGGACGGACACCGGGACCCCGGAGGCGCGGGCCAGGGCGAACGCGCGTCGCCGTTCACTGATCTGCTCCGCCCCCGTCAGGGCCTGGGCCAGTCCGCAGATCAGCAGCGTCAGCACCCCGCAGGCGATCAGACCGGCCCGGATCCAGGGCACGGGTGAGGTGTTCAGACCGGTGGCCGCGGACAACCAGAGCACCCCGTAGCCGCGCCAACCGAGCCAGGACACCGCCTGCTGCACCTGGTCAGCGGCGGACATGGGCATCTGTACGACCACCTGGAGCCAGGTCTGCTGCGCCAACCGGCCCGGGAACTGCCGCTCCGCAGCTGCGGGGGTCAGCAGGTAGTCGGTGGTGGGAGTGAGGTAGGCCTGATCGTCGGTCAGCACGGCCGGTGCGACCTGTCGGGTGGTGCCGGGCGGTGTCCAGGTGGCGGTGCCGCCGTTGCCGAATTGCAGGTGGAACGGTCCCGCCGGCGGCGCCGACTGCCCGGAGAGCCTGACCTGGAAGGAATCACCGTCACGGCACTGCTGGACGGCGGTCATCACGCGGATCGCCGCGCAGGTGGCCACCGACACCTGGGGTCGATCAGCGGTCACACTGCCGGCGAATGAGCTGACGAGGTAACCGCTTTCGACGCCCGGGACGCTGTCCAGCGACGCCTGCAGGCGCGCCCATTCGGCGCCGGTGAGGTACGGGACCGAACCGAGGTACGTACTCGGCCCGACGGTGGCCGCCCGCAGGTCGTTGTAGTGCGTCCCGGACAGCACCGTCATCAGGACCACGAACCCGGCCAGCACGGTGGCCAGCGCAGCGGCGCCCCGGGTGGTGGTCGAGCCGTCCTGAACGATTCTGCCGCGCCCGAGCATCCCCGCGACGCCGCCGCCGGTCCAACGGCGGGCGATCCGGTCGGTGACCGGCCACACCATGGCGGCCACGGCGAACAGGCTCAGCGCCACCACCACACACATCTGGATAACCGCCGCACCAGAATCGCTCGAATCGGGTGTGTGGCGCCACTGTGCCCAACACGCCGCGGCAATGGCGGAGGCCAGCAGGGCGATCCGCCAACCCATTCGTGGGTGCCGCCGGCCCCGGTTCACCACGGCCAACGGACCCGCCGCGGCGGCCCCGAAACCGGTCAGGGCCGCCGTCACGGCCACCAGGGGTACCCCGAGAAAGACGGCCAGGCCCCAGCCGGCACCGGGAGTAAGGTCGCCCGGCTGTATCCCCCGACCGCCGATCTGCAGGCTGGGGGCGATCAGCCGGGCCCCGAGGTAGCCGAACGCGGCCAGAATGACACCGACCGTCGCGGCGATCCCCGCTTCGGCGGCGATCAGCAACCGCAGTCGACGGGTCGAAGCGCCGAGCAGTCGGAGGGTGGCCGAGCGGCGTTCCCGGCGGGCGGCCCCGATCCGGCCGGCCAGGGCGGTGAACAGCAGGAGCGGGACCATCACGACAACGACCCCGGTGATCAGCATCGACCACACCCGGGGGTCCAACGGATGCTCACCGGGCGGTACTCCCCACCTGTCGGCGATCGAGCCGCCGATGGGCGCGCCGGAGCCTTGGTAGAAGAACAGATCATCTGCACCGGGCAGGACCCTCGGGTCGATCAGCCCGACCACTGTGCCGCGGACCACCGTCCGCCACGTCTGCCGGGCCGGATCGGCCAACAAGGCGGCGAGCGCCGGCGAGGCCACGATCTGGCCGTCAGCGGGAAACCTGGAGGTGCCGGGCGGAGGTGGCGGCTGGGCGCCGACGGCCCGCAGCACCATGCCGTCGACCGCTTTCCCGTCGACGAACACCGAAACGGGCAGCGATTCGAATCGTCCCGCCCCGGCCGTCACGTGCGGGGTCGAGGCGGCCGCCCGGGTGTTCATCGAATCAACCAGCGGGCTGATCGTGGCCAGGGCCAACAACACGAACGTGCAGAGCCCCACACCGACGGCCATCACCGCGAGTCGAAGCAGGTTCCGGCGGTTCGCCACGGCCATCGACAGCGCCCACCCTGCCGATGACACCAGCCCACCGAAGGTGCGGTCGGTCGGTCGCCGGGTCGGACGGGTCGCGACCGGCGACATCGAACTGCTCATCGGGGGTCTCGACTTTCGCTGGTGCGCCCGTCCCGCACCACCACTTCCCGATCGGAGTAGGCCGCCACCCGCGGTTCGTGCGTGACCAGGACCAGGGCTGCGTCGGTTTCCCGGACGGCCCGGGTCAGCAGGGTCATCACCTGTTCTCCCTGCAAGGTGTCCAGGGCCCCGGTCGGTTCGTCGGCGAAGATCACCGACGGTCCCCCGATCAGGGCCCTGGCCACGGCGGCCCGCTGCGCCTGGCCACCCGAGATCTCGCCGGGCCGGGAACCGGCGATTGGTCCGATGTCCAACCGCTCCAGCCAGGCCGCGGCCGCCGCCTCGGCGGCCCTGCGGCGCATCCCGTCCAGACGCAACGGCATCGCCACGTTCTGCAGACAGGTCACATCCGGGATCAGCTGACCGAACTGGAAGATGAATCCGAACTCGGTGCGCCGCAACTCCGAGCGCTTCCGGTCCGACATCGCCGCCAACTTCTGACCCCTGAACAGCACCGACCCGGCGTCGGACGGCAGGATCCCGGCGGCGCAGTGCAGCAGTGTCGACTTGCCCGATCCGGAGGGCCCCATCACGGCCACGATCTCCCCCGGGCGGATCACCAGGTTCGCCCCTCGCAGGGCCGGGGTCACACCGAACGACTTGACCAGACCGGTGGCGCTGAGCAACGCCGCCGGTGCCGCCTCCACGGTGGCCGCCGAATCCTTTGGCAGGGCCGTCATCGCTGGTCCCGAACCGGGCCGGGGGCCAAGTCGACCAACCGGGAGGCCGTCACGTCCAACCACTTCAGATCGGCTTCCAGGTGGAACAGGGCGTGATCGCAGATCAATTGGTCGGCCAGGTCGCCGGCCTGTTTGCGGCGGGTGTACTCCCGCATCGCGGTGAGGTGCTCGGCGCGCTGGGCATCCAGGATCTCAGCGGCAGATCGGTGAGACATCAACGCCAGCACCACCTTCGTGTAGAGCGTGTTCTGCAGGTAGACCGCCGGGCTCTCGGGGGTGCTGAGCCACTCGTCCAGATCGGTCACCCCGGCATCGGTGATGCTGTACCGCTTTCGGTCCGGTCCGTCACCGGCCTCCGACCCCTCGGCGGAGACCAGCCCGTTCTTCAGCAACCGGGCCAGCGTGGAATAGACCTGCCCGTAGGCCAGCGGGCGCTCGGACCTGAACAACTCGTCATGGGTCCGCTTCAGGTCATACCCGTGCGAGGAACCCGTTTCCAGTAGGCCCAACAACGTTCGCGACACCGACATATCCAATAGACTACCTGAATCTACACTGAGTGTATACCGGGGACATTCGAGTGCGTCGGGCGACAGAGAACATATCGGGCGAGGGCGCACGGCACGCCCTCGCCCGCCTGTGGTTTCAGCCGGCCAGAGTTGATCCTGGCCCTGGGACGGTCGGGAGGCGGATCAGCCGAAGTCGAGGTCTCCGGTCCGGGTCCGCTTGATCTCGAAGAAGTACGGGAAGCCGGCCAGGGTCACGGTGGCGTCCCACATCTTCCCGGCCTCTTCCCCGCGCGGGATCTTCGTCATCACCGGACCGAAAAAGGCCACCCCGTTGACGTGGATGGTCGGGGTTCCGACATCGGGTCCCACCTTGTCCATGCCGGCGTGATGGCTGGCCCGCAGGGCCTCGTCGTACTCCTCCGAGTCGGCGGCCGCGGCGAGGTCGGCCGGCAGGCCCACCTCGGCCAGGGATTCGGCGATGACCTGGGCATAATCCTTGATCCCCTGGTTGTGGAGCCGAGTACCCATGGCGGTGTACAGGGGGGCCAGCACGTCGTCGCCGCGAGTCGCGGCAGCCGCGATCGCCACCCTTACCGGGCCCCAGGCCTTGGTCATCATGTCCCGGTAATCGGGCGGCAGGTCTCGTCCTTCGTTCAGTACAGCCAGGCTCATCACGTGGAACTCGACGTCGATGTCCCGGACCTTCTCGACCTCGAGAATCCAGCGGGAGGTGATCCAGCAGAACGGACACAGCGGATCGAACCACAGACCCGCCTTGTCCCTGTCGGACCTGTTCTCCTCGGCGACGGGACTGTCCTGGCTCTGACCCAGCGTGGCTGTCATAACGGCTCCTGATGCAGGTGGGAGTGGTGTGTCCGGGCCCGACGGGGCGAGGCGGAGCATAGCTTTCCCGACGCTCGCCGCCCTACCAAGTGCGAACCACCCGGCTGCCGCGGATGTTCCCGCGCGACGAGGGCGGTGACGTCTGATCTGATGGAGCCCATGTCTTTCGTTCATGCCGCCCCCGAACGCGGTCAACCCCACCCGTCCCAACCGCCCAACCTGACCCGGAAACAGGCTGCGGCCCGGTCGGCACTGTTGTCGGTCCATTCCTATCGGATCACTCTGGACCTCACCGACGGGCAGGGCGGTCCCGGCGAGAAGACCTACCCCACCCGATCGCAGGTCAACTTCGCCGCGCACCCCGGCAGCAGCACCGTGGTCGATTTCGTGGGTGACGGCATCTCGTCGGCGGTCCTGAACGGACAACCGCTGGATGTCGGCGGCTGGACCAACGGCACCGGCCTCACCCTTCCGGACCTGCTGGCCGAGAACGATCTGATCGTCGATGCCGTCGGGCTGTACACCAATACCGGCGAAGGTCTGCACCGCTTCGTGGACCCGGTCGACCACGCCGTCTACCTCTACTCGCAATTCGAGACTGCCGACGCCAAAAGGCTTTACGCCTGCTTCGACCAACCGGATCTGAAGGCGACCTTCGCCTTCACCGTCACCGTTCCCGCCGACTGGCAGGTGATCTCCAACGGCGCCACCACCTCGGTCGAACGCTCACCGGACGGCGAGGGCGATCCGGGCGGCGCCTCGGTGCACCATTTCGCCACCACGGCACCCATCAGTACCTACATCACCGCCCTGATCGCCGGCCCGTACCACGTCAGGACGGATCACCACGACGGGATCGACCTCGGGTTGTACTGCCGGGCCACGCTGGCCGAGCATCTGGACAGCGATCGCCTGTTCGCCGAGACCAAGCAGGGCTTCGACTTCTACCACCAGGCGTTCGGCGTCCGGTACCCATTCGGCAAGTACGACCAACTGTTCGTTCCCGAGTTCAACGCCGGAGCCATGGAGAACGCCGGGGCGGTCACCTTCCGGGAGGAGTACGTCTTCCGCTCCAGGGTGACGCACTACCAGTACGAACGCCGCTGCGAAACGCTCCTGCACGAGATGGCGCACATGTGGTTCGGCGACCTGGTAACCATGCAATGGTGGGACGATCTGTGGCTCAACGAGTCTTTCGCGACCTGGGCTTCGGTCGTCGCGCAGAACGCGGCCACCGAGTACACCAGCGCGTGGACCACCTTCGCCAATGTGGAGAAGTCCTGGGCTTACGTACAGGACCAGCTGCCTTCGACCCACCCGATCGCCGCGGACATGGTCGACCTGGCTGCCGTGGAGGTCAATTTCGACGGCATCACCTACGCCAAAGGGGCCAGCGTGCTGAAGCAGCTGGCGGCCTACGTCGGGTTCGACGAATTCCTGACCGGCCTGGGCGCCTATTTCCGCGAGTTCTCTTATCGCAACGCGACCCTGGCCGACCTGATGAGGCACCTGACGCAGGCTTCCGGGCGGGACCTTTCCCGCTGGACGAGCGACTGGCTGCAGACGACGGGGATCAACCAGCTCGACGCGGATTTCCAGGTCGGCCCCGAAGGAGCCTACTCCACCTTCTTCGTGCTGCAGGGCGGCGCGGAACCGGGAGCGGGCGAACTGCGGGCCCACCGGCTCGCGGTCGGCATCTACGCGGACGACGATCAGGGCCGGCTGGTGCGGACCCACCGGGTGGAGTTGGACGTCGCCGGTGATCGGACGCCCGTTCCGGAACTCGTCGGTGTACCGGCCGGGGCCCTGGTCCTGGCCAACGACGACGATCTGACCTACTGCAAACTGGCGCTCGACGATTCCTCGCTTCGCACCGCGATCGCCCGCATCGGAGACATCGCGGATTCGTTGCCCCGGACCCTGGTGTGGTCGGCGGTCTGGGAGATGACGAGGGACGCGAAGATGCGGGCCCGGGATTTCCTGACGTCGGCCCTGGCCGGCATCCATCGCGAGGACCAGATCGGCGTGGTGCAGCGGGTGCTGTCCCAGCTGCACCTGGCCGTCGGCTCGTTCGCCGAGCCGCAATGGTCGACCGAGGTCGGCTGGCCGGCCTTCACCGCAGCGCTGCTCGACCTGGCGACCACCTCCGCACCGGGCAGCGATCTGCAACTCGCTGCGGTCAACGCTCTGTCGGCCGCCCGGCTGTCCGCCGAGCACCTGGACATCATCGGGGGCTGGCGCGACGGATCCGCCCCATTGGCCGGGTTGACCGTGGACGCCGATCTGTCCTGGACCCTGCTCAACGCTCTGGTCGCCCACGGCGTCGCCGGAACCGCCGAGATCGAGGCGGCCACTGCCGTGGATCCCACCGCCTCGGGAGCGCGCCGCGCGATGACGGCGACGGCGCTCCGTCCCGACCCGGCGTCCAAGGCCGCCATCTGGGAACGTCTCATCACCGACGACGGGATGGCCAACGCACTGCAGGACGCGGCCATCGGCGGCTTTTCCCATCCCGCGCAGCGGCACCTGCTGGCCGGTTACGACACCAAGTACTTCGCCGCGATCGACGAGGTCTGGGCGCGGCGCAGTATCGAGGTGGCCCAGAAGGTGGCGGTCGGGCTCTACCCGCGCTGGTCGATCACCACGGCGACCGCCGATGCGGCGACAGCCTGGGAGTCGGGCGACCATCCCCCGGCGTTGGCCCGACTGGTGTCGGAAGGTCGGGCCGGAACCGAGCGGGCCCTCCGCGCCCGGGCCTACGACCAGGCCTGAGGCTCCAAACGGGCGGGCCCGGGACCTACCGAGCCCGTCGTCCGGGTCCGGGCCGACCGCCACCTCCGGCCGGGCCGCTACCAGCTGGAGCGATCCGGCAAGGTCCCGGCCTGATCCGCCAACGTGCGAATGCCGTTGACCAGTGCGTTGAACAGGTCGCCGTTGGTGGCCGAGGACACCACGTTCAGCACCGCCAGCCGGGCGGCACGGTCGCTGATCCGCAACGCGGCGACGGTGCCCGTGACGACCTCGACGATCCGCTGACCGGGCGAGATCGCCACCAGGACGGCATTCGGGGCGTCCGACCCCAGGCCGGCATGCAGACCCAGCGCCGACACCCGGGAATCCAGACCCAGATCGCCGAGATACGCCGAGAAGCGGAGCCCGGTCACCCGCTCGGCGCTGTTGATGACCTCGTCGAGGGTCTCCAACTGCTTGTTGTCGAACGGCAGGTCGGCGGCGCCGGTCGGCCCACAGGTGACCGCCTTCCGCGGGTCGACCTGACCGGACGTCGGCGCCTTCGTCAGCTCACCAGGTGCCACGTGCCCCTCCTTCGGATCCGGCCACCACCAGGGCCGGGTCGGCCGGGGCGATGGGGTAGTCACCAGCCCACCACTGGGCCGGATACTCCCAGGTCGTGCCGGGACGGTAGGTGGCCCGCTTCTTCGTCCGGGCCGGCAGCAGCGTGAGTAGGGCGATGCCGCCGTACAGGACGAGCGGACCACCGACGTAGATCGCCACGGTCGAGAAAACATTCACCCGGAGAACGCTAGCGGATTCCCCGGGATCTCCGCCGGACGGGTCGGTCCCCGACGCCTGCCGACGTCCGCCTGCTATCGGCTCGGCAACTCGTCGCGCAGGAAGAACGGCCCGACCAGGACGCCCAGCGCCACCACGGCCGCCCCGGCGATCAGGAAGACCGTGGGGACGCTCCAACGTTCACCGACGACCCCGCCGAGCGCCGTGCCGAGCGGAAGCGCACCCCACCCGATGGCGCGGAAGGTGCTCGACACCTGCGCCAGCATGTGCGGCGGTGTCCGGCGCTGCCGTCGGGTCGCGGACAGCACGTTCCAGGTTCCCGCCGCCCCGCCCATCACCGCGAACGAGCACCAGGCCGCCGCGGGGCTGCGCACCATTCCCAGGACGATGAGGGCGACACCGATGGTGCCGATGGCGCCGACCATCAGTGGCCCGGATCGGAGCCTGATCCCCCATCGGCCGATCGCGGCGGCCGTGCTCAGCAGGCCGATGCTGTAGGACGCCAAAAGGGTGGGATACAGCGCTTTGGACAGGTGGAGCGACGACGTCGAATACACGACCAGGACGCCTTCCACGGACGCAATGGCACCGGCCATGACGGCCACGGTCAGGACCAGGACGCGCAGGCCGGGATCCGAGAAGATGGTCCGGAAGCCCGCGCTGACCGACCGTCGCCCCACCGGCGGAGCGACGGCGACCACGGCCGCCGGCCCGAGCGGTCCGATAGCGGTGGCCGGCGACCCGCCGACGGAGGGCGAACCGCCGACCGTCTGCACCTGGTGTCCGGTCAGCGTCAACATCAGCAGACCGGTCGCGGCGAAGGCGAAGGCGGCCACTGCGAACGGCAACCAGACACCCACCAGGAACAATGATCCGGCCAGCAGCGGTCCGATCAGATCCAGACCGACGTTGTCCGAGCTGACCAGTCGGGCGTTCGCCTGTTCCAGCTGGCCGGAGGGAACCATCCGCACCAGCAGCGACTGGGCCGCGCTGTCGGCGAATGTCTCGGCGGCGGTCAGCACGAACCCGACCGCACACAACCAACCGATGTCGACCGCGCCGGCCACGACGGCCAGCACCAGCAGACCGGCGGCGAACGCCCTGGCCAGATTGGCCGTCGCGATGACCTTGGCGGGGTCGAAGCGATCGACGACCAGCCCGGCCGGAAGTGAGACCAGCAACCAGGGCAACGACATGGCCGTGGCGACGGCTGAGACGGCGGCCGGCGATGGGTTGGTGGCCAGAGCCAGCAAGGGGATCGCAGCGAACCGCATGCCATCGGCGGTGAGGGACGCAAACCAGACCAGCAGAAATCGGCTGAACGCCGTGGGCAGCGGCGCACTTTGGGCAGGCTTGAAGATGAGCTCGAGCCCCCTTGGGCGTCCGCCCGGCTCCGTCCGGGACGTGAATGTTCCCGGCTTGTCCGATTCAAAGAGAGAACGTGCGGGTGACAAGAGGAATGCACAGGTCAGAAGAAGACGTGGGCGGTGCGGTAGTAACGCCTTCATCGTACACAACAGCGCGTTCGCTCTCGATCACGCATCGCTTATCTACCACGCTGACGGTACGGCGCCCCGGACGTCCGATCTGTCCGTTCCATGACCCCGAATAGGCGAATCAGGCAACTCCGCGCTCCACACAAGGCTCAGAAGATCGGCAGATGGCGTTCTCACCGGGCGCACTTTGTGGTCGAGATCACATTTTCATCCATTCAGCCCGCCCGTAGGCCCCAACGATACAGGGGTCTCGATATCATTGGAGTGGTCTTTTGCCCTCAAGGCTTACGACTGAATGGGTGGTATGACCGCCAGGACCAATCGCCGGGCCAACCGATGCCCTCTCGAGTGCACACAAATGAATACAGAGAGTGACCGTACACGCCTATGCGGTAACCACGCTGTAAAACGACCCTCTAGCATTATCCATATCGACCAGCCGAGAGCAGCTACTGAAAGTCTCCCGCAACTGCTGGTAGATCACAAGCCTTCTGGGCTTTGGGATTTCGCGATGTTGCTTGAGAAGACCGTCTCGTGCCTTTTCGCCCGCATTACCCCATCACCAGTTTCCGGATTACCCAGCAGGTAATCCGCCCCCAAAGGAGAACAACAATGTCCCAGTCATTTGCAGAGCTGACTTCCCGTGGTGGCCGTGTCGGTCGCGGCGCCCGCGTCACCCGCGGCGGACGTGTCGGTCGCGGTGGACGTGTCGGTCGCGGCGGACGCGTGGGCCGCGGCGGACGGGTCGGCTGACGTCACCGTTCTTGAATGGTCAGGCCGCTCGGCTCAGCCAGGGGTGCCAGGCCGGATCCGCATCTTCGGACAGCCACAACCGGCCGGAGCCGATTCGTCTCGGGCTTCCCGGTACGAACGGCAGCGACCAGCCCAATTCTGACAGCAGCCGATCCGCTTTCTTCGCATTGCATTTCGAACAGCACGCCACGCAGTTCTCCCACGAGTGCACGCCACCACGACTCCGGGGAACGACGTGATCAATGGTGTCGCCGGCGCCCCGACAATATGCGCACCTTTTTCGGTCCCGACGCAGAATTCCGGCCCGGGTGATCGAGGCCGCGGGCGCATAAGGCACCCGGACGTATCGGCGGAGCAGGAGTACGGCCGGTACGGACAGCACAACGCTCGGCGAGTGGACCTTCTCCCCCGTCGACCGCTCCACCAGGCAGTCGGCTTTGCCCGCCACCATCAGCACCACCGCTCGACGGCCGGTCAGGACGGCCAGCGGCTCATGGGTGGCGTTCAACAGCAGTACCCGACCGACGTCGGTCGGCGCCTGCACGGTCATCTCGAATCACCACCCGCCGGATCAGCGCTCATCGCGGTCACGGCCGATCGACCATCACCCCGCATGCCGGATGAACCTTGCCCATAGTGGCACGGGCCAGAGTTCCAGTGCCGGATCATAGAACGCACAGCGCCGGAGCGGCGGATCCGGTCCCCTCCCGGAGTGACCCACGGCCCTCTGCTGCGGCGCCGGCGCGGGCAGACCACGACGGACGATGACTCGCCCGTGACGGACAATGAGCCGGTGAGTGCACCTGAGTCCTTCTACGACGAGATCGGCGGCCATCCCACGTTCGAGGGGATCGTGGCCCGGTTCTACGCCATCGTCGAACACGACCCGGTCCTGCGTCCGCTGTACCCGGAATCGGACCTCGGTCCGGCGCAGATCCGGTTGCGGATGTTCCTGGAGCAGTACTGGGGCGGCCCACGCACCTATTCGGATCTGCGCGGACATCCTCGTCTGCGGATGCGGCACGCTCCGTTCGCCATCGGTCCGGCCGAGCGGGACGCCTGGCTGGAAGCGATGTCCCAGGCGGTGCAGGGCGCCCGGCTGAGCCCGTCGGCCCACGAACGCCTCTGGTCCTACCTGGTGATGGCGGCGGACAGCATGGTCAACCGCCTGCACTGATCGGCCTGCACAGACTGGTCTGCACTGATCGGCCTCAGAGCAGCAGCGGCAGCAGCGAGTGCCGGCGCCGGAGGACGGCCCCGAACCGTGCGTCGATGCGCACCCACGAGTCGGTGGCGCTGATCCGGACGTGCTCGCCGGCGGCCGCGGGCGCGAATCCCATGCCCGACAGGGCGAACAGCATCCGAAGCGGTACCGACACGTTCATCCCGGCACCCGAGACGGTGAGCACCTCGGAATCAAGCAACGCGGTCGATGCGCCGCCGGCCGGGCCGGGATGGTCCCGGGCCTGGGTCACCCCCTGGTCGGCGAGGTCGGCCAGCAGTTGTGCGGGGATGTCGTCGACCCGGATCCACCCGCTGGTCGGCGGGAGTTGGGAACGCCAGGAGGCGTCGACCACCGGGCCAGGGTCGACATCCAGGTGCGCCGAAACGGCCAGGCCGGAGAGCAGATTGCCGGCATGGACGGTGATGTCCCGCGGGTCCAGCCGGCCCGCGATCGTGCGGGAGACCAGGGTGTCGAACGGGGTGGTGGCGAACATTCGCACGGATTCGCCGTCCGCCCGCAGCCGGACCGGGCCGGCCGGATCCCATCGGGACACCCGACCGGCGAAAGCCGCGGCGTCGTCCCGATCGGTGTCATCCGCCGGTCTCAGCGTCGCGATGTCACACCGCCAGGTAGCTGTTCAGGAACGCCCGCTCCGCGGTGTCCCAGCGCCGCGGCCGGAAATTCACCGGCTCCACCGGCACCAGCTGCGTGGTCGCGGTGATGGCCAGGTGGTCGTCGGCGGTGACGATGTAGTCGATCGTGGTGGACACGCTCCTCAGCTCGACCACCCCCATCGACACCGACACCGGCGACCCGAAGGTGAGAGACCGCTTGTAGTGGACCGACAGACGGGAAACGACCATGCCGCCGGTCAGTGCGGTCGCGCCCTGCCGCGACGCCTCGCTGAACAGCCAGTCCACCCTCGCTTCCTCCAGCAAGGTCAGCACCTTGGCGTTGTTCACGTGGCCGAAGGCATCCAGGTCGGACCAGCGCACCCTGACCTGCGTGGTGTACCGCAGGCCGCTCTGATGGCTTTTCTCCACGTCCACCCCTTCAGCGGATCATCGATCGCACTTCGCTGGCCGCCACCGACAGCGCGGCGAGGTCCCCGGCGCCGGCCTCGGCGATCTGGTTGAGCGTCGTCCGGGCCCGGTCCAGCTTGGCGGCGCTGGTGCTCTCCCACTGCTCGATCCGGTGCATGACCTCGGGGCCGCGGTCGGTGCCGGTGAGCACATTGGCGGTGATGAACCTCATCGACCGGTACAGGTCGTCGCGGAGCGCCTGGCGGGCCAGGGCGTGCCAGCGGTCACCTCGCTCCAGGGCCGTCACCGAGGACAGGATCCGGTCGAAGTCCAGATGCGCCGACAGGGCGTAGTACATCTCCGCTGTTTCGGCGAGTTCGGCACCGACCTGGGTGGCGACGTCGACGATGTCCAGGATGCTGAAGGTGTACAGCGAGTAGGCCACCCGGGTGGCCAGTTCGGCCGGGCAGCCGAGTTCAACCAGTCGAGCCCGGTCGGACCGCACGTTGTCGTGCTCCGGCCCCCGGACCAGGCGTGGCATCGAGGGGGTCAGCCGCTCGACGGCGGCGGCATACCGCTCGATCTCCCGGGCGACGTCCAACGGGCCGGGCCGATGGGTCAGTAACCATCGGCACGCCCGGTCCAGCAGCCGGCGTACCTCCAGATACAGGGTGTCCTGGGAGGCGGCGGGAATGGCGTTGTCCTGGGCGGCGATGTCCGCCCACAGCTGGGGCAGGTTGAAGACGGCCGTGGCGACGGCATACGCGCGAATGGCGTCGGTATAGGTGGCCGCCATCTCCTCCTGCAGCCGGAAGGCAAAGGTGATACCCGCGCCGTTCACCACTTCGTTGACCGTCATGGTGGTGACGATCTCCCGGGCCAGCGGGTGTGCGTCGATGTCGATCACGCCCTGCCCCGCCGCCAGTCGCAGATCGTGCGGGAAGTAGTCGGCCAGTCGGGAGGCGAAGGCCGGTTCGTCGGGTAACCCTTCGGCCAACATGCTTTCCGACAGGGCCGCCTTGACGTAGGCCAGGAGCACCGACAATTCGGGCGAGGTCAGCGCCTCACCCGCGGCCAGCCGGGTGCTGATCTGGGCGTGGGTGGGCAGGAACTCCAACGCCCGGTCCAGCCGGCCGGACGCGACCAGCGAATCGATCAGCCGACCGTGCACGGACAGCATCGGGACGCTGTGGTGACGGGCAACGCCCAGCACCCGGTTCTGCGCGGTGTTGTCGGCCAGCACCAACCGGCCCACCTCGTCGGTCATGGATGCCAACAGCTCGTCACGGCCGGCCAGGGTCAGTTTCTGCTCTGCCACCGCCGGCTGCAGCGCGATCTTGATGTTGACCTCGTGGTCGGAGGTGTCGACGCCGGCCGAGTTGTCGATCGCGTCGGTGTTGATCCGGCCTCCGGCGCGGGCGAACTCGATACGGCCGAGCTGGGTGACGCCCAGGTTGCCGCCTTCCCCGACCACCTTGACGCGAAGCTCGGCCCCGGTGACGCGGACGCCGTCATTGGCCTTGTCACCGACCGAGGAGTTCCGTTCGGCGGTCGACTTGACGTAGGTACCGATGCCGCCGTTCCAGAGCAGATCCACCGGGGCGAGCAACGCGGACCGGATCAGCTCGACCGGGGACAGCGCGGTCACGCCCGGTTCGATGCCCAGCGCCGCCCGCATCGGTTCGGTGATCGGGATGGACTTGGCGCTGCGGGCCCACACACCGCCACCGGCCGAGATCAGCGAGCGATCGTAGTCGGCCCATGACGACCGCGCCTTGTCGAACAGCCGACGCCGCTCGGCAAAGCTAGAGCTCGGGTCGGGGTCCGGGTCGACGAACACGTGCCGGTGGTCGAAGGCCGCGACCAGCCGGATGTGCTCGGACAGCAGCATGCCGTTGCCGAAGACGTCGCCGGACATGTCCCCGATACCGACGCAGGTGAAATCCTGCGTCTGGGTGTCCACGCCGAGATCACGAAAGTGGTAGCGGACGGACTCCCACGCGCCGCGGGCGGTGATGCCCATGGCTTTGTGGTCGTATCCGACGCTGCCGCCGGAGGCGAAGGCGTCGCCGAGCCAGAATCCGTAGTCCGCCGCGACTCCGTTGGCGATGTCGGAGAAGGTGGCGGTGCCCTTGTCCGCGGCCACCACCAGGTAGGAGTCGTCCGCGTCGTGCCGGACGACGAGTTCCGGCGGCACGATCGCACCGCCCACCCGGTTGTCGGTCAGATCCAGCAACGAGGAGATGAACAGCCGATAGCACGCGATCCCTTCGGCCATCAGTCCTTCCCGATCGGCGGCCGGGTCGCCGGTCGCGGCGGGCGACTGCTTCAGCACGAACCCGCCTTTGGCGCCCACCGGCACGATCACCGCGTTCTTGACCTCCTGGGCCTTGACCAGGCCGAGGATCTCGGTGCGGAAGTCCTCCGGCCGGTCGGACCAGCGCAGCCCCCCGCGAGCCACCGCGCCGAATCGAAGGTGGACCCCTTCCAGGCGCGGCGAGTACACCCAGATCTCATGGGCCGGAACGGGTCTAGGGACGCCGGGGACCAGATGCGGATCGAGCTTGAACGACATCGTCTGGCGCAACCGGCCCTCCGCGTCGGTCCGGTAGGCGTTGGTGCGCTGGGTGGCCAGGATCAGGCTGAGGTAGGTGCGCAGGATGCGGTCCGCATCCAGGCTGGTGACCTCGTCCAGCGCGGCGGTGATCCCGGCGGCGAGCCGGTCGCCGGCCGCCGACCTGACCTCGGTGACCTCGGATGCTGACCGGACCTCGGCGACTGACCGGTCCGGCGGCCCGTCGTGGTCGGCGTGGTCGGCGTGATCGGCGTCGTCGGGGTGATCGGCGTGGTCGACGTCGTCCGCACTATCGACGACGAAGGCGTCGGGGTCGAACCGCGCCGCGAACAGGGCGGCCAGATCGGCGGTGACCGCCGGATGGGCGGCCAGCACCTGCTCCACATAGCCCTGGGTGTAGGGCGAGCCGATCTGCCGCAGGTAGTGGGCGTAGGCCCGCAGCACGGCGGTCAGCCGCCAGTCCAGGCCGGCCACCACCACCAGCGCGTTGAACCCGTCGACCTCGGCGTTCCGGTTCCACACGGCGATGAAGGCCCGGGAGAAGCGATCCCGGGCGGCGGGTAGGGCGGCGTCGTCGGGCAGCAACCCGGCAGGGAAGCGCAATCCGAAATCGTAGATGCGCGAGGGGGTTCCGTCGGTGCGCCGGACCTCGTAGGGGCGCTCGTCGATCACCTCGGCGCCCAGGCTCTGCAGAACGGGAAGCACCCGGGACAGCGTCACGGTCCCCCCGGTGACGTAGAGCTTCAGCCTCCTGTCCCGGGCCTTGTCGCCGGCGGAGAAAGAAAGGGCCAGGTCTTCCGGACCGGCCAGAGCGTCCAACTGTTTGAGGTCGTAGACGGCGTCCTCGGCCTGGTAGTCCTCCTTGTAGGCCTGGTCGAATGCCTCGGCGTATCGGGTCAGCGCGGCCGCCGTGTCCAGCTCCTCATCGCCGCCGACCACGGCCGCGACCAACCGGTCCTCCCAGGTGCGCATGGTGGCGCGCAGCTCTTTGGTCAACTCGTGCGCGCCCTGCCGATCAAGGGTGACCGGGTGGGCCGGGTCGGTGGTCACGGTGAAATGCACCGCGGCGAGCAACGAATCGCCCACCCGGGCCGTGTAGCGAATCCGCTTGCCGCGCAGCGCGTCCAGCAACACCTTCTGCATCGCCAGCCGGGCGTCGGTGGTGTACCGGTCGCGGGGCAGGTAGACCAGCACCGAGGTGAACCGACCGAACGGATCGGGTTGCAGGTAGGCGCGCAACCGCCGCCGGCTGGACAGCTGCAGCACGCCGCTCATCGTCTCCAGCACCAGGGCCGGTGGTGCCCAGAAGAGCTCGGCCCGTGGATAGGTGGCCAATAGTTCCATGGCGCGCTGCCCGGTGTAGGAGTCCGGCGCCGCGCCCAGGGCGGTCAGCACCTCGGCGACGGTCTGCCGGAGTACCGGGGTGGCGGTGATCTCCGCGTTCAGGGCCCGTGGGGTCAGCACCCCGAGAAAGCGGTGTTGACGGATGATCTCGCCGCCCGCCCCGAGGATGCGCACCGCGACGGAGAACGGCGGCACCTCCCGGCTCATCGCCGTGCCGTTCGAGGTCTGGGTCAGCACCAGATGTCCGGCCGAGGCGTCGGCGTTGAGCCATTCCGCGTCGAAGTCGCCGGCAGAATCAAGCTCGTCCCGCAGGATGCCGAGCCCGGTACCGGCGACCGGGGAGATCGGGCCACCGGCGCTTCCCGGTGCCGACTCGTCGCACCGGTACCCCAGAAACGTCAGATTGCCGGCGGTGAGCCAGTACAGGAAGTCGGTGGCCTCGGAGACCTCTTGCGTCGATCGCGGGGACAGCGTGGATCGCAGCTCCGCGGCCACCACCGCGGCGGCGCCGATCAACGCGGGCGAATCGGTCACCACCGCCCGAACCGATTCCAACGCCGCGTACAACGACCCTTCGATCGTCTCGGCGCGTTCGGCGTCGGAGAGGCGGTCGATCAGGATGTGCACCCACGACTCCCGCAGGGAGCCTCGGGGGTCCATGCCCCGCCGTGACTCGCCCGCCACCTCGAGGAGCGTACCGTCGACATCCCGCCGCACAGCCAGAATCGGGTGCAACACCCGGTGCACAGTGACCCCGGCGGCGGTGATCGTGCTGACCAGCGACTCCACCACGAACGGCATGTCGTCGTTGACGATGTCGATGACCGTCGAGGTGGCCGACCAACCGCCGGAACCGTCGGACGCACCTCCGGGATTGAAAATCCTCATCGTGGGGGCGCCGGCCGGGCGCCGCTGCGCCACCCGCACGTGGCTGTCCACCACGCCGATGACGTCCCTGGGGTCTCGGGGACAATCCTCTTCCGGGACGTGGGCGAAGTAGGAGCGGATCAGCGCGGCCGCATCCGGACGCAGCAGGCACGCTTGATCGACCGAACTGGTACCGCCTTGATGCGCCGCGGCCTGTGACAACGCCTGATCCGTCTGAGTCATCGACTTCGCTTTCTCCCCGTACGGCGCCATTGCCACGGACGAGCCTAGCCCGCAGGTAGCGGGACAGCCCCGGCCGCAGCACCGCGGATGGCCTCCGGCCGCAGTGGTGGTGATCGACCGGGTGGCGGCGCCGGGCGAGGTGGATCAGCTTTCCCTGGTGAGCTTGCGGTGGGTGACGCGGTGCGGCCGGGCGGCGTCCGCGCCCATCCGGCTGATCTTGTTCTTCTCGTAGTCCGAGAAGTTTCCCTCGAAGAAGAACCACTGGGCCGGATTGGCCTCGTTGCCCTCCCAGGCCAGGATGTGGGTGCAGGTCCGGTCCAGGAACCAGCGATCGTGCGAGATGACCACCGCGCAGCCCGGAAAGTTCTCCAGGGCGTTCTCCAGGGAGCTGAGCGTCTCCACGTCCAGGTCGTTGGTCGGTTCGTCGAGCAGGATCAGGTTGCCGCCTTCCTTGAGGGTCAGCGCCAGGTTCAGTCGGTTGCGTTCCCCTCCGGAGAGCACACCGGCGGCCTTCTGCTGGTCCGGTCCTTTGAAGCCGAAGGCGGAAACGTACGCGCGGGAGGGCATCTCGACGTGCCCGACCTTGATGAAGTCGAGCCCATCGGACACCGTCTGCCAGACGTTCTTCTTTGCGTCGAGCCCGCCGCGGTTCTGGTCGACGTAGGACAGCTTGACCGTGTCGCCGACCTTGACCGCCCCGTCGTCCGGCTCCTCCAACCCGACGATGGTCTTGAACAAGGTGGTCTTACCGACGCCGTTGGGTCCGATGACCCCGACGATGCCGTTGCGCGGCAGGGTGAACGACAGACCGTCGATCAGGACCCGGTTGCCGAAGCCCTTTTTCAGCTGTTTCACCTCCACGACGATGGAGCCCAGCCGCGGCCCGGGCGGGATCTGGATCTCTTCGAAGTCCAGCTTCCGGGTCCGATCCGCTTCCGCGGCCATTTCCTCGTACCGATCCAGGCGGGCCTTGTTCTTGGCCTGCCTGGCCTTGGCCCCCGACCGGACCCAGGCCAACTCCTCGCGGAGCCGCTTGGCCAGCTTGACGTCTTTGCGACCCTCCACGGACATCCGATCGGCCTTCTTCTCGAGGTAGGTGGAGTAGTTGCCCTCGTAGGGAATCAACCGTCCGCGATCCACCTCCGCGATCCACTGCGCGACGTTGTCCAGGAAGTACCGGTCGTGGGTCACGGCCAGGACGGCGCCGGCGTAGCCGGACAGGAACTGTTCCAGCCAGAGAACCGACTCGGCGTCGAGGTGGTTGGTCGGCTCGTCCAGCAGCAGCAGATCGGGCGCCGACAGCAGCAGTCGGCACAGAGCGACCCGACGGCGCTCGCCCCCGGAGAGGATGGTGACGTCCGCGTCGCCCGGCGGGCAGCGCAAGGCGTCCATGGCCTGGTCGATCTGGGCCTCGAGGTCCCAGGCGTTGGCGTGGTCGAGCTGCTCCTGCAGCGTGCCCATCTCTTCGAGAAGCTCTTCGGTGTAGTCGGTCTCCATCTCGACCAGCACCTCGTTGTAGCGAGCGAGCTTGGCGTTGAGCGGTCCGTAGGCCTCCTGAATGTTCTCGAGTACATTCTTGGTCTCGTCGAGCTCGGGCTCCTGCATCAGGATCCCGACGGAGAAGCCAGGCGTCAGAAAGGCCTCGCCGTTACTTGGTGTGTCAAGCCCGGCCATGATCTTGAGCAGCGTCGACTTCCCGGCCCCGTTGGGCCCGACCACGCCGATCTTGGCCCCCGGATAGAACGACATGGTGACATCGTCCAGGATGACCTTGTCACCATGAGCCTTGCGGGCCTTCTTCATGGTGTAGATGAACTCGGGCACGACTTTCCCTCTCACGAGCGGCTACGGATGTCCGTGGCTTCGCCAGGCGGACCAGATCCGGCTGCGGCACCGGCGGTTCACCGGCCCGCGGCGACGGACTACCCCTCAAGTCTGCCCTAAACACCGAGCCCGGCACGCCGTTGCCTACCGCACGTCGACCAGCGGGCGGGCCGCGCCCTGTTCGTCGGCCTCCGCGAACGGGTCACCGGCCGAAATTCCCGAATCCTCGTGGGCCAGCTCCGGTCGGGTCGGAGCCACGGCGGCATCGGTGGGGGTTTCGAGCCGTTTGATCCGGGTCGCCCCCTTGGCCACATCGAAGCCGACATGGTCGGCCTTGACGTCGGTGAAGTAGTCGATCACCCCGTCGCGCTCGAACTTGCGGGTGCTGATCCGGCCTTTCACGATCAGCGGATCACCCTTGCGCACCAGCTGCAGCACTCCGGCGGCGAGCTGGCGCCAACAGACCACCGTGACGCCGAACTCGTCGCCGTCCGCCCACTCGCCGCTGGCCTCGTCGTACCTGCGCTCGGTGGCGACCACCCGGAACGAGACCCGATCACCCTTGGCTCCGGCCACCACGGTGGGATTGGTGGCCGCCCGGCCGGTCAGAGTGACGGTTGCCGCATCAACGCTCATCTGTGGTTCTCCTTGGCTCTGTCGAGCCGGCGCCTGTGCCCCGGGCTGTCGACTTCAGTGGGGCAACGGTCCCAAGCCGGGGTGCACCAGGGAAGGGGCCGGCTCACCATGTGGATGGCCAAGGGGTATGTGGACAAGTCCGGTCCGGCCGGACGTCGGCGTCGTTCCACGCCGCCGGCGCAGAGCGCCGGCCACGTGCAGGTCGGCGTCAGTCCGCGGGTGCGGCGGAGTCGGGCGACGACGAAGGCGCCGTCACCGGCGGGCCCGGCAACGGTCGCCCGGCCCCCGGCAACGGCCGACCCGCCCCAGGTATGGGCCGACCGGCCATACCGGCGAGCATGTTGTTGTAGGCGTCGAGCTCCTCGTCCCCGACGGCATCCTTGTGGCGATCGGTCCGTCGGTTCTCCCGCTCGTCCGCCCTGGCCCACTGGGCCAGCAGGGCGATCAGCACGATGATGATCGGCAACTCCGTTGCGCCCCAGGCGATCGCGCCACCCAGGCGCTGATCCGCGATCGGGTCGGTCACCCAGGGCAGGGCCAGGCCGCGGTAGAACGTCGACGCCAGCAGTGTGTGCGAGTTCATCAACGCGAGGCCGAAGAAGGCGTGGAACGGCAGAGCGGCCAACAGCAGCCCTAGCTTGACGAACGGCTGCACCCGGCGGGGACCCGGATCGACCCCGATGATCACCCAGTAATAGAGGTAGCCGACCACCAGGAAATGCACGCTCATCAGCAGATGGCCGAAATGTGAGTCGATCATCGCGTCGAACAGGCCGGTGAAGTAGATGGCGTAGAACGAGAAGATGAATAGGGGCAACACGACCAGCGGATGGGTCAGAGACCTGGCCACCCGCCCGTGGACCAGCGCCACGATGGCCTCCCGCAGCCCAGGCGGGTTGTCCCGGCCGGCCACCGGAAGTGCGCGCAACGCCAGCGTGATCGGAGCGCCGAGCACCAGCAGGATCGGCGCCATCATCCCGAGCATCATGTGCGCGATCATGTGCAACGAGAACTGGGTCTGCGCGTAACGGCCCAGACCCGAGGAGGTGGCCAGCAGCACGATGAGGCAGCCGATCAGCCAGGCCCAGGTCCGGCCCGGCGGCCAGCCGTCACCACGCTTGCGCAATCGGCGCACGGCCACCAGGTAGACAGCGGCCGCGACGATCACCGCGGTGCCCAGGAGGTAGTCGAACCGCCAGTCGAACAGCAGCCGTGCGATCGTCGGCGGTCCGGACAGCGGGAACCCCAGGATCGGCTCGACCGTCGCGTTGAGACCGGTGGGCAGCACGCCGTCGGGCGCGGGCGGCGCGGTCCGGCCGAGCGCGGCCGCCACCCCGATCGTCGCCGCCATCACGGTGAGCTCCACGGTGGCCAGGCGGACCAGTGGCCGTCGCCGGCCCTGCGCGATGGCCGGCAGCGTCCGACGGCGTTGGGTGTAGCCGAACACCCCGAGGCTGAGCAGGGCGGCGGCCTTGACCACCACCAGCCGGCCATAGCCGGTGGTCCACAGATCGGAGAGGTAGGCCAGCCGGATCCAGGCGTTCGCGATGCCCGAGACCCCGACCGCGACGAACGCAACCAACGCCAGGCTGGAGTAGCGCCGGGCGATCACCGGTAGATTGGCGACGTTCTGGCGGACCAGCCCCAGGAACGCCAGCAGACCGCCGATCCACAGCGAGATCCCCACCAGGTGGAAGATCATCGTGTCGACGGCGACGTCGTGGTCGTCCGTGCCGGAGGCGTGGCCGGAGAGCGCCTGCGGCAGCAGCCCGACGAGCGCCGCCACCATGAGCACGGACGCCCAGCCCTGACGCAGAATGATCCGCGACAACAGGGCGATGAACACGGCGATGATGGCGCAGATCAGGTAACCGCGGACCGCCGGGAACAAGCGGATACCCTCGCTCAGAATCGAGGCCGGCAGGGCGTCCCCGATCGACTTGCCGTTCTCGTCAGCCATGGTCAACGGAATCATGGCCACCGACACAGCGGTCCAGACCGAGGCCGACAGCGATGCGGCGCGCATCGCACGGTAGCCCCCGACGTCGAAGATTCCCGACTTCTGCGGTGGCGCCAGAGTGACCGCTGCGACCAGCCATCCCACCGTGAGCGCCGCGGAAAGGTCGAACATCGCCTTCATCCCGGCCAGCGTGAGCTGGGTGAACTGATTCGAGTCGGGTATGCCCACCACGGCGTAGCGGGACGGCAGAAACACCGAGATGACCACCGCGACACTCACCGCGATCACGCCGGTGGCCAGGGCGATCGCCGTCACGGTCCACCGATCCCGGTACGGGGTGATGGACACGGTGGCTGGAGCCGGTGCGTCAGAATCCAGGACGTCACCGGCGTCGGAGGACGTCGCTTCGGGCACGCGTCGAGGGTACCCAGCAATTCCAGCCGGTCGTGTTCCAGCCGGGTGTGCCGCCTGGCGGCAGTGCGGCGAATCCATGTTGGCGTTGCGGCCGATGGTCCGGTCCCGGTTGGCTAGGCTCAACCACGCAAGCGCTCGTAGCTCAGCTGGATAGAGCAGCGGACTTCTAATCCGCCGGTCGCAGGTTCGAATCCTGCCGGGCGCGCTTTTTGTGAATGGCCGTACTCACTCCTGGGGAGAATCCTCTACAGGACCTCGGCGGCCAAGGCGACGTCGAAGCCGGCGCCGTTGTTGGCCAGGCCCACCAGGAGGATGCCGGCCCATTCAAGGGCGTGGGCCATTTCGAGCCCTCCTGCGTCGCGGGGCCGCATGTCCAAGCTCTCTACAAACGCCGCGAAACGTGCCTTGGCTTCGGCGCTGTCGCCGGCGAAGAAGACGTCCACGAGCTTGTCTTGCGCAATGACGCCGCCGAAAATCGTGTTGAATCCCTTCACGACGTGTGTGCCCTCGGGGGCGGCGGAGGCGATCTGCTGGGACACCGAGTTGCTGCCTGGGGTGGTTACGAGTCCGCTGGCGTCGGCGTTGAACGGGTTGGTGATGTCGACGAGGATTTTGCCGGCCAGCGCATCGCCGTAGTGCGCAACCACTTCCACCGCGCGGGCGTACAGGACAGCCACGAAGACAATGTCACCCGCCGGCCGTGCGCCGAACGTGCCGACAGTGGTCCCGTTGCCGATCTGGTCGGCGAGCGCCTGAGCCTTGGCGGTGTTGCGGCTCATGAGCTCGACGGTGTGGCCGTGCTTCGCCGCCCGGGTGCCGATGGCGGTGGCCATGTTGCCCGAGCCGATGATGCTGATGGTGGTCATGACGTGTGTTCCTCCGTGGTGTCTGGGTTCGTGGACCGTGCCGTGGAGGCGTGGCACTTGAATTCCAGGTTGTTTCCCGCCGGGTCGCGGACGAACACTGCGTAGTAGTCCGGCCCGTACTCCGGCCACAGCCGAGGCTCGTGCAGGATCTCGGCGCCCTGTGCTGTGGCGAACTCGTAGACACGGCGGACGGTCGCCTCGTCCTCGACCCTGAGCGCAAGGTGGGTCTGACGACCACCGGGGTCGGTCGCCAGGGAGAAGAACAGCTGGGCCGGCTCGCCGGGCAGGGCGTACCCGATCAGGGCCGGCAGATCGAAGACCCGCGTCCCCCCGGCCAGGCCGACGACCTGGTCGTACCAGTCACGGGTGGCGTTGAGATCGTCGACTTGCAGGACGACATGGTCGAGCAGCGTCATGGGCGTTGTCCCGTCCTGCTGCGGCCCTGCTCTGCGGCGGGAATCTCCCGCAGCGCCGGGACGAGCTCGCGGGCGCAAGGCTGAAGCCCGTTGGCGAAGGCCGGGGTCATGGGGCCGGGTCTGAGGAATTCGCGACGCATAAGTGGCCTCCGATGGCTGGAAACGGGGACGGACCGGGTGGTTCGTGTTGTGCTGGGTGGCGCCGCAATCCGTCTGGGCGTCCGTGCGCCCACCCACTGCCTCAGCAGAGGGGTGCCTCCATGGTGCTCCCGCGTCCCGTCGGTCACGTCGCGTAAGACCATGCCGACCGGCTCGTCGAGGTCAACCGCGCTCTCCCGCGCTGCTGAGCAGCGCACAACGGGCGCCCCGGTGTGGATGCCTCCCTGGAGAGATCGCGCGGGACGCCGACGTCGCCAACGGCACCGGTTTCGCCACTTCGCAATCCGCCTGGATCTGCTCGTCGCCGTCATCAAGCCTCGACTCCAGGAGTTCCTCGACGGGGCCACCAACGCCCTGGAGAAGAACGATCCGTGGGAAGGGTTCGTCCACTACGGATCGCACTGTTCTGCTGCGCATCGGCAATTTTTCGATCGTGTCCGCCGGATCTGCATTTCCAGGTGTTGAGTTCCGTCGAGCCACCCTCGACGACCGACCGGTCGACTTGGGCGGGCCGCGGCAGCGGTCGGTGCTGGCCCGATTGGTGGTGGCCGACGGCCGCGCCGATTCTGCGGAGGTTCTGGTCGCCGACCTGTGGCAGGAAGATCTGCAACCGAGAGCCATCGCGTTGCTGCAGGCCCACGTCTCGCTGCTGCGCCGGGTGTTGGAGCCTGGCCGGGCGCCCCGCACACCCGCCACGGTGCTGGTCACCGAGCCGCCCGAGTACGCGCTGCGGACCGGCGGGGCGGCGGATGTGCTGGAATTGGCGGCCCTGATGGCCCAGGGCGAGGCTCGCGGTGGAGATGTTCGCCTACGACGGCCGGTCCGGAGCCGCCGACCTCGCTCCGTTGCTGGCTGTGCTAGCGGCGGAACTCGACGAGCACATCGCCGACGAGGAAGCCACCACCTTCCCGGTCATCCGGACCTATGTTTCGCATCGGGATATGGAGAAGTGCGAGAGGAAGTTTCAGCAGAAGGCGTCACTGCCGCACCTGTTGTTCCTGCTGCCGTGGATCGACGCGCAGTGGCGCGACCTGGTCCAGATGGGCCAAATCCGCTGCCGGCCGCCGATCACACTGCGGCAATGGGCCCAAGAAGTCGTCCTCTCCGGTCAACCCACCACCACCAAAGAAATTTGCTCATGACCGTCCACTTCACCGCCCGTCCCACGGCCCGGACCGCGAGCCGTCGCCAGCTGCTGACCTACGCCCTGATCGTGGGCGGCCTTTCGGCGGCAGCCCGCCGTCCGCCGACGACAGGCCCGCGGCCGAGAACGACGGTACCGGTCATCGTCGGTGTGGCCTGGCCGCTGCTCCACCTGCCGCTGATGTTGTTCGTGGCCGGATCGGTGGCGCCGGGGTACCGACCTGGTGGGCCGTAGTCATGTCCACCGGCCAGTGCGTGGCGCTGGCCTTCGCGTTGGTGTGGACCCGGCTCCGCACGGGCAGCATCTGGCCGGCGCTGGTGTTGGACGGCCCGGGTCAGGGATCCAGCGCTGCCCGCAGGAGCGCTGCGGCGGCCCAGCGCAGGGTCTGTTGTTCGCGGTCGGGGTCGGCCCCTCGTATGTCGCGGAGCACCACCATCGCCTCCCAGCCGATGAGGACAGTCAGACCTGACAACAGCCGGTCGTACTGGTCGTCGGAAAGTTGCGGGCGCAGCGGTGTGAGTGCCTGCTCGATCCAGTCGACCCGGCGGTAGCCGCGACGCGGCATGCCGGCCGGTGGCGCCGGCGCGTCAACGGTGAGGGCGATGATCTTGCGGCCGAGGTCGAGGGTCACGGGTGCGCTGCGGGTCACCGCCACGACCAGCGCATCGACTCGGGCGGCGGCATCACCTTGTCTGCCGGCGTCGGCGATCGCCGCGTCCACGATGGCCCGGCTCAACGCGCCCACCGTGGCATCGAGTAACAGCTGTTCCAGAGTCGGAAAGTGCAGGTAGACCGTGCGCCGAGCGACATCGGCCGCCGTCGCGATCTCGTCGACCGACGGGGTCCGCCCTGATGCGACCAACCGGGTTGTCGCGGCGATGATCGCCGCCCTGGTACGGCGGCGCTGCGCTTCCCGGCCCGGCTTGGACCCGGTCGGCGTGCCGGAGATCGGTGCTTGACGTGTGACCATTCCATGAGTATACCTGTATGCACTCATTGCACAGTAGTGCAATCAACTCAAAGGAGCCGTCGTGGTCCAGTTCTTCAACTGCTTCGAAGTTCCCGCCGGGCGCGAGGACGAATTCCTGCGGCTGTGGACGGAGGTCAACGCTTACATGGTCACCAAGCCGGGTTACGTCAGCCACGATTTGCACCGTTCCCTGCGGCCCGACGCCCAATTCCAGTACCTCAACCACGGCGTGTGGGAAAGCGCCGAGGACTGGGGTGCCGCCCACGACGCCGGGTTCCGGGAGATGCTCAGCCGACCGGAGTGGGCCCGGTTCCGCTCGACCCCCGCGTTGTACGAGGTGGTCCACTCGGGCACGGCCGCCCGGACCGCCGACACGGCGGCGACCGCGTAAGGGCCCGGGCAATCGTCACGGCCCATTCATTCACTTCTGTGAACGTTCCAGAATCTGGGCGTTTGATCTTCCAGTTCGGATTTAGGTGAAGAGAGTCACTCGCGCCTGAGCTCTATAGGTCATGTTCGGCGGCGAACGGTCCCAGTCCTTTGATTTCCTGCACCGAGCGGACGGCGTCGTCCGGGTCGACCGCGCGCAGGGCGGCGCCGTCCAGATGACCTTGCAGGGCGGCGTCGGCGACGGCGCGCACATATTCGGTCCTTCGGCCGGGGAGATCCAGATCGAGGGCGCGGAGCACCGCCGGGGCGGGGAATGCGCCGTCGTCCCCGTGCCGCTTCGC
>CAXUHA010000045.1:0-544 GCA_964250735.1 uncultured Nakamurella sp.
CGGGCTGGCGTGGCCGACGGCGAACTCGCCGGCCCACCGCCGGACCACCGGCAGCAGCCGCTCCCGGGTCTGCGGCGTCAGCAGCTTGGAATCCTTCAAACCCTCCGGCACACGACCGATGCGGGCGGTCACCACTACGACCCCGACGGTCACCGGGCCGGCCAACGCTCCCCGGCCCACCTCGTCCATCGCCGCCAGCCGGGACACACCGCCGCGGAGCAGTTCCTTCTCCAGTCGCAGATGCGGCCGGGAGCCGGTCATGGCCGCCGCCGCCCTCCGGCCCGAGGCTCGACGCGCGCGCCCCGCGGGTGCTCGACGCGCGTGCCCCGCGGGTGCTCGGCGCGCTCCGCTCGGCGGGCCCGGCGCCGGCGCCGGCGGCTGGGCACCATGGCGAGCGAGCCGCGCAACCCGAGCGTGAGCAGCAGGCCGCCGGTCACCGGCGCCGCCGACCCTAGGCCGCCGGCCAGCGCCATCGCCGACGGGTCGATGTCCGGGTTGCCGATGGTCCGCCAGCGGGACGGCGGCATCACGATGAAGATCGCCT
>CAXUHA010000045.1:554-22583 GCA_964250735.1 uncultured Nakamurella sp.
GATGACGTCGTCGACCGGAATCGGCCGGGCACAACCCTTCTCGCCGGTCGGTTGGGTGTAGGCCGCGGCCGCCGCGGCCTTGTCCCCCTGGCACTCGTACGACGAGTCGGAGGACTCGGAGCGGTGGTCGCCCATCACCCACAACTGGCCGGCGGGCACCTTGAACGGCGCGAAACAGCGTTGCGAGCCGTAGTGGTCGGCATCCACCGCACCGGTGGTGCAGTCGGACACGCCCGGGCCGAACGGGACGGGTTCGTAGATGTAAGGCTCGACGAGCGACCTGCCGTCCACCGTGACGTTGCCCTTGGCGTCGCAACACGCGACGGTCTGGCCGCCGACGGCGATGACCCGTTTGACGAAGTCCTTCTCGTCCGGTGGCGCGATACCCACGACCGACCCGACCGAAGCGATCGCCTTGCCCAACCAACTGGTCGGCCCGGCGGTGCCTTCGAGTTCGGGCGTCCAGGTGTCCGGGCCCTTGAAGACGACGATGTCACCCTGCTTCGGGTCGCGGAAGTCGTAGACGATCTTGCTGGCCAGGATGCGGTCGCCGCCGGAGGTGACGCCATGCAGCGTCTGCTCCATGGATCCCGAGGGCACGTAGTAGACCTTGGCGATGAACGTCTGGATGAGGAAGGTGAGCGCGAACGCCACCACGATCAGGATCGGCAGCTCCACCCAGAACGGGCGCTTGGCCTTCTGGTTCCGCCGGCCTGACTGGCTCCGCCACCGGCCTACGGCTTCGCTGTGCTCGTCGCCGTCCTCCGCTGGTGTCTCGTCGGACCCGACCGCGCTCTGCTCGTTCATCGCCCCTCAGACTACGGCGTCGGACATGAAGCTCAGGTACGAGAAAACCGCCGTCCCCGGCAGTGGAACATGGGGGACGGCGGCCTTGTCGAACGGGTTGAACGCGCTCAGCGGTCGCGCTTCTCCTTGATCTTGGCGGCCTTGCCACGCAGCTCGCGCAGGTAGTACAGCTTGGCGCGACGCACGTCGCCACGGGTGACCAGTTCGATCCGGTCCAGGTTCGGGGAGTGCACCGGGAAGGTGCGCTCGACCCCGACGCCGAAGCTGATCTTGCGGACGGTGAACGTCTCCCGAATGCCCCCGCCCTGGCGCCGGATGACGTGGCCGGCGAAGATCTGGATCCGGGACCGGACCCCCTCGATGACCTTGACGTGCACCTTGACGGTGTCGCCGGGGCGGAAATCCGGAAGGTCGGTCCGCAGCGACGCGGCGTCCAGAGCGTCCAGGGTGTTCATGATGGTTCCTCACTGGTGTGTCAAGCGGCGTGCTTCAGCGGCGTGCATTTTCGGCACAGCACACTCACGAATGTGCCCCTAGTCTGCCAGATGGGAAGGACCGGGCGAAATCGTCGGGTTCGCGCCCGGTCGTACCCCCTCGGCCTGGAGCACCTCCAGGTCCGCCCGGTCCAGCTCGGCCGGATCCAGCGCCGAGATCAGATCCGGTCGACGACGGGCGGTGCGCCGCAGCGATTCGTTCCTGCGCCACCGGGTGATGGCGCTGTGGTGTCCGGACAGTAACACCGGAGGAACCGAAAGTCCTTCGTACACAAGGGGTCTGGTGTAACTGGGGTGTTCGAGCAGGCCGGCCGAACCGGCGCCGAACGAATCGGTGACGGCCGAGACCGGGTTGCCGAGCACACCGGGGATCAACCGGGCGATCGCTTCGATCATCACCAGCGCGACCACCTCCCCGCCGGCCAGGACGTAGTCACCGATCGACAATTCCAGGGTGTCGGTGAGGCCGGCTGCATGATCCACGACGCGTTGGTCGATGCCTTCGTACCGTCCACAGGCGAACACCAGATGTGGCCGGCCGGCCAGGTCGGCCGCGGTGGCCTGGTTGAACAGGCGCCCGGCGGGCGTCGGGACGATCAGCGTGGTCCGCGGATCCGACCCGGCCACGGCCTCCAGCGCACGCCCCCACACGTCCGGTTTCATCACCATGCCGGCCCCGCCGCCGTACGGGGTGTCGTCCACCGTGCGGTGCCGGTCGACGGTGAACTGCCGCAGGTCGTGCACGCCCAGGGTGATCAGGCCGTCGGTGATGGCCCGGCCGAGCAGCGACTCCCGCAGCGGCGCCAGGTAATCGGGGAAAATGGTGATCACGTCGAGCTGCAGCACCGGCCGGTGCGTGCTCACGGGAACATGCCGTCCGGCGGATCGACGGTCAGCCGACCGGCGGCGAGGTCGACGTCCGGCACGATCGCACGGACGAACGGCACGAGTTCCTCCGTTCCGTCCGGTCGGTTGACCACCAGCACGGGCGCGGCCGGCGGGTGCATGACGTCGACCACCTCGCCGAGCAGGCCCCCGGACCGGTGGTGGACGATCAGCCCGATGAGCTGATAGTCGTAGAACTCGTCGTCGTCGGGCTCCGGCAGCGAGCCGGCGTCGACCAGCAGATGAATTCCGCGCAGCGTCTCGGCGGTGTTCCGGTCCTCGATGCCCTCGAAGGAAACCACCTGGACCGGGCCGGACTGGCGGGCACCCGACACGGTCAGCGACGGCCGTGAAGGCGAATCGGTCTGCAGGTCCACCCCGACGGCGAACCGGGCGGCCCGGTCGTCGGTCAACGGGGTGACGGTGACCTCACCGCGAATACCGTGCGCGCGCCCGATCCGTCCGACCTGGATCTGCCTGACCACCGCTCACCCCGCGGTCAGCGGTCGGTGTCGACCACGTCGACCCGGATGCCGCGCCCACCCACGGCCGACATCACGGTGCGCAGCGCGGTGGCCGTACGGCCGCCACGGCCGATGACCTTCCCGAGATCGTCGGGGTGCACCCGGATCTGCAGCGTCCGGCCACGTCGACCGGTGGTGAGGTCGACGTGCACGTCCTCGTCGTGATCGACGATGCCCCGGACCAGATGCTCCAGGGCGTCAGTCAGCACGGTCACTTCTCGTCGGCGGCAGCGGGGGCGTCGGCCCCGGCCTCGGGCTCCGGCTTGGTGGCCCTCTTCCGGGGTGTGGTGGCCGACGGAGTGTCCTCGCCGCCGCCGATCGCGGCCAGCGCCGCCTCGTAGCGGGCGCGCTTGTCGACCTTCTCGGCCTGCGGCCTCAGGGTGCCCTCGGAGCCGGGCAGGCCCTTGAACTTCTGCCAGTCGCCGGTCACTTTGAGCAGCGAGAGCACCGACTCGGTCGGCTGTGCACCGACCCGCAACCAGTACTGGGCGCGTTCCGAGTCGATCTCGATCAGGCTGGGTTCCAACTTCGGGTGGTACTTGCCGATCGCCTCGATGGCGCGACCGCCACGGCGGGTGCGGGCATCGGCGACGACAACACGGTAGAACGGCTCGCGAATCTTGCCGAAACGGGCGAGCTTGATCTTGACAGCCACGGGTAGAAATGCTCCTTGACATGATGGCGGTGCTCCGCCGGGGGGCGGGCGTCCCGATCCCGAGTGGGGTTAGCGGCCCGGGACGCACCAATGGCGGCCGCGCCTGGTGAGAGGGTCCACGCGACGGCCGTAGCCCGACAATTAAACCACGCGACCGGCCCTGATCACCGCGGTCGGATGGCGGAGCACCTCGAAGTCTCCTGCCGGGTCGGCCGGGTAGACCGTCAGGTCGGCCGACTCGCCCGGTCGCTGGGCGCCGAGCCCCAGCCAGTTCCGCGCCTGGTGGCTGGTGGCCGCCAGCACCTGACGGGCCGGTAACCCGATCCGGCCCAGGGCCACCACTTCGTCGACGATCCGACCGTGTTCGATGAAACCGCCGGCGTCAGTGCCGGCGTGCACGCTGACTCCGGCCTCCACCGCCGCCCCGATCGTCTCCTCGCTCCGTTCGTACAGCTCCCGCATGTACCGGGCGTAGGCCGGGAACCGAAGTGCCGCATCCGCGAACATCGGGAAGTTGGCGATGTTGATCATCGTCGGCACCAGGTGGACCCCGCGGCGGGCCATCTCGTGGATGGTGTCGTCGGTCAATCCGGTCCCGTGCTCGATACAGTCGACCCCGGCGGCCAGCAGCCCCGGCAGGGCCGCGGACCCGAAGACGTGCGCGGTGACGCGACAGTCGGCGGCGTGGGCCACCTCGATCGCCTCGACCAGCACCGAATCCGGCCAGAGCGGAGCCAACTCGCCGATGTCGCGGTCGATCCAGTCGCCCACCAGCTTGATCCAGCCGCCGCCGTAACTCGCCTGCCGGGCCACCTCCGCCGGCAACTCGGCCGGATCCGCCAGGTCGACGCCGAGGTCCCGGATGTAGCGCTTGGGCCGGGCGATATGCCGACCGGCCCTGATCAGGATCGGGAGATCATCCCGATCGGTCAGCGAGCGGGTGTCGATCGGCGATCCGCAGTCGCGAATGGCCAGCACGCCCGCGTCCAGCGACGTTCGGGCCTGGTCCTCCGCCTCCTCCAGGGTGACCGCGCCGTCCTGGGAGTAGCCGACGTGGCAGTGCGCGTCGACGAAACCGGGCAGGGTCCAGCCGTGGAATTCCACCGCGTCCGGCACCGGGTGATCGACGTACACGCCGCCGGCCATCCAGTACTCGACCGGCTCGGCGGTGGACGCATCGAGGCCGGTGACGTGCAGCGCCGACGGTCGCCTCATGTCGCGGGGCGGCTATTTCTTCGGGAACTTGAGCTGTGACGGATCGAACCCGGGGGGCAGCTGGTCGAGCCCGAAGTTCGACGGAAGCTGCGGCGCGCCGGCCCCGCCCAGGCCCGCCATGCCCATTCCGGGGGGAAAACCGCCGGGCAGGCCTTTCACCTTCGGCGGCGTCGGCCCGCGGCCGGAAACCTTGCCGCGCTTGCCCTTTCGGCCTTTGACCGCCTTGCGATTGTTGCTGCGGGCACCGGGGAAGCCGAATCTGCCGGCCATCGCCGACATCATCTTCCGGGCCTCGAAGAACCGGTCGACCAGGGCGTTGACCTGGGCCACGGTCGATCCGGAGCCTTTCGCGATCCGCTGTCGCCGCGACGCGTTGATGATCTTCGGGTCTTTGCGCTCGGCCGGGGTCATGGACTGGATGACGGCGGCCGTCCGGTCGACGTCACGGTCGTCGACGCCGGCCAGGGCCTCCTTCATCTGACCGGCCCCGGGCAACATCCCGAGCAGCCCGCCGATCGGTCCCATCTTGCGCAGCATCAACATCTGCTGCAGGAAGTCGTCGAGGGTGAAGTCGTTGCCGGCCAGCTTGGCGGCCATCTCCTCCGCCTGGTCGGCTTCGAAGTGCTGTTCGGCCTGTTCGATCAGGGTGAGCATGTCCCCCATGCCCAGGATCCGGGAGGCCATCCGGTCCGGGTGGAAGGTGTCGAATTCGGTGAGTTTCTCGCCGGTGGAGGCGAACATGATCGGCACGCCGGTCAGCTGCCGGACGCTCAGCGCGGCGCCGCCGCGGGCGTCGCCGTCCAGCTTGGTCAGCACCACGCCGGTGAAGCCGACGCCGTCGGCGAACGCCTGAGCGGTGGTCACCGCGTCCTGGCCGATCATCGCGTCCAGCACGAACAGGATCTCGTTCGGATCGACGGCGTCGCGGATGTCGGCGGCCTGCTGCATCAGTTCGGCGTCGACGCCCAGCCGGCCGGCCGTGTCGACGATGACGATGTCGTGGTGCCTGGACCTGGCGAACTCGATACCGGCCTTCGCCACTGCCACCGGATTGCCGACGCCGTTACCCGGCTCGGGCGCGAACACGGCCACCCCGGCCTGCTCACCGACCACCTGCAGCTGCGTGACGGCGTTCGGACGTTGCAGGTCGCAGGCCACCAGCAGGGGCGCGTGACCCTGCCCTCGCAACCACAGCGACAGCTTGCCGGCCAGCGTCGTCTTGCCCGACCCCTGCAGCCCGGCCAGCATGATCACCGTCGGGGGGTTCTTGGCGAAGACCAGCCGGCGGGTCTCGCCACCGAGAATCCCGATCAGCTCGTCGTTCACGATCTTGATGACCTGCTGGGCCGGGTTCAGGGCGGCCGAGATGACGGCGGCGTTCGACTTCTCCTTGACCGCGGTGATGAAGGTGCGCACCACCGGTAGCGCGACGTCCGCCTCCAGCAGGGCGATACGGATCTCCCGGGCCGTGGCGTCGATGTCCGCCGGGGACAGCCGGCCCTTGCCGCGCAGATTCGTCAGTACGGCGCCGAGGCGGTCGGAGAGGGTGTCGAACACAGTGAGAAGGCTATCCCAGCGCCAGCATCACCGCGGCGACGATCTCGTCGCCGCGGGCCTGGCTGAGCATCGACGCGTCCTCCCCCACCAGGTAGAAGATGTCGACCGCCTCGGCGCCCAGGGTGTGGACCCGGGCCGAGGTGACGTCCACGCCGAGGGTGGACAGGGCGGAGGCCACCGAGTACAGCAGTCCCGGCAGGTCGTGCGCCCGGACCTCGAGCACAGTGGCCCGAGCGGATGCGCCGGCGACGATCCGCACGCTCGGCGGCGCCGCGTGGGCCGCCCGCCGGCTGCGCGCCCGTTTGGCCAGGCGGGACGCGATGTCCAAGGAACCGTCGAGCGCCTTGACCAGGTCGGCCCGCAAGGTCGCCGCCTCCGGTGGATCGCCGAATTCGGGGGTCACCGTCCAGGTCTGCAGACCGGTGCCGTCCACCGTGCGCACCGACGCCGCCCGGACGGTCAGTCGATGCAGGGTGAGCACGCCCGCCGCGGCGGCCAGCAGTCCCGGCCGATCGGGTGCGGCCACGCTGACCTCCAGACCGGTGGTGCCGGGCCGGATGACGATGCCCGGGCCTCCCGCGGCCATCAGTTCGAGTTCGGTCGCGTTCAGCTCGCCGACCTCCGGCACCGGTTCACCGGCCAGCACGGCTCGGACCCGATCGACGAGATACGCCACCTGGCTGGCCTTCCAGGACGACCAGGCCGCCGGACCGGCGGCGGTGGCATCGGCCTCGGTCAACGCGGACAACAGATCGAGCGTCGCGGCGGGGGTCTCACCGCCCAGGGCGGCCACCACCGTGGCCACGGTGGCCGGATCGTCGGGGTCACGGTGGGCGGCCGTCTCGGACAGCAGGAGATGATGCTGAACCAGGCCACGGACGACGTCGATGTCCGGGGTGGCCACGCCCATCCGGGCGAGCCAGTCGGGAATCATCCCGGCCCCTACGGTGGAGTGGTCCCCGGGCAGACCCTTGCCGATGTCGTGGAAGATCGCCGCCAGGAGCAGGAGATCGGGCCGCGCCACCCGGCGGACCAGCGCAGACGCGTTCACGGCGGTCTGCATCAGGTGCCGGTCCACGGTGTAGAGGTGGATCGGATCCCGCTGCGGCAACGAGCGGAGCCGTTCCCAGCCGGGAATCAGGGCAGAGATCAGACCGGCCTGGTCCAGACCCTCCCAGGCGGTGATCATCGGCTCGCCGGCGCCCAGCAGGGACAGGAATGCGTCCAGGGCGGTCGGGGGCCACGGCTCCGGCATGTCCGGTCGGCTCCGGGCCAGCCGCACCAGGGTGGCCGGCGACACCGGCAGACCGGCCTGCGCCGCGGCCGCCGCGGCCCGCAGCGCCAGCGCGGGCGAGGTGGCCGGATTGACGCTCCTGGCCAGCACCGCCTCGCCGTCCTGTTCCACGATGCCGTCGGCCAGCGGAACCCGGTCGGGCCGGCGGATGAGCCGACCGGCGACGTCGGTGAGTGTGCCGCGCCCCGGCCGGGACAACACCCGGCCGACCCGGTGCCAGGTCAGATCACTGGCGTGGACGACGGTGCGGCCGATGGCGGACACGTGGCGCAGCAACATGTCCCGGTCGTCCAGGCCCATCAGGGCGGCCACCTGGTCCTGGTCCTGCTGTTGCAGGCGGTCGGTCGCTCGACCGGTCACCGTGTGGACCGCGTCCCGCACGTCCAACAGGGCGGATCTGGCCTCTTCCAACCCTTGGTGCGGGCAGTCGGCGAGCCAGGAGGCGGCCACCGCCCGCATGACCACCAGGTCGCGCAGGCCGCCGCGGGATTCCTTCAGATCGGGCGTGGTGGCGAAGGCCAACTCACCGCTGCGTTCGGCCCGCTCCCGGCAGGAGGCGAGCAGCGCGGGCAGCCGCTCCGCGGCGTCGACCCGCCAGTCGGCCAGGACCCGGCGGTGCAGCGTGCCGGCCAGTTCCGGGTCGCCGGCGATGTGTCGCAGGTCGAGCATGCCCAGCACGGCGGGCAGGTCGACCTTGGCCACCTGCCGGGCCCCGCCCACCGAGCGGACGGAATGGTCCAGGCGGATCCCGGAATCCCAGATCGGATACCAGAGCCGCTCGGCGAGCATTTCCGCGTAGGAGGTAGGGGTCTCGGTCGAATGCAGCAACACCAGATCGAGGTCGGAGAACGGCGACAACTCCCCGCGGCCGAATCCGCCCACCGCGACCAGAGCGACCCCGCCGACGTTCACCCCGGCCCCGGCGGCCAGGTTGGACAGCCAACCGTCGGTCAACCGGGCCAGGGCCCGCCGCCGGGCCGGACCGGCGATACCGGTCCGGCCCAGCAGCTGGGCCCTCAGTTCAGCGAATCCGCCCGACCGATCAGGATCCGCGCGGTTCGGATCCATCGGCGCGCCGATCATTGCCTACAGGGCTTCCTGACCGCGCTCGCCGGTGCGCACCCGCACCACGTTCTCGACGCTGGTCGCCCACACCTTGCCGTCGCCGATCTTGCCCGTGCGTGCGGCTCTGACCACGACGTCCACCACGTCCTCCGCGTCCTCGTCGTCGACCAGGATCTCGACCTTGACCTTGGGCAGCAGTTCGACGGTGTACTCGGCCCCGCGGTAGACCTCGGTGTGCCCACGCTGACGGCCGTAGCCGGACGACTCGGACACCGTCATGCCCTGGACGCCGAACGCCAGCAGCGCGGCGCGGACCTCGTCGAGTTTGAAGGGCTTGATCACGGCGGTGATCAGTTTCATGCTGGGACCTCCGTTGCTGGCGATGAGCCGGTGAGATGGCCGGACGGAATGGTTCCGCCGGTGGCCTGCGTGTCGAACTCGTAGGCGGACTCAGCATGCTCGTTGATGTCGATGCCCTCGACCTCCGCGTCCTCGGAGACCCGGAAACCGATCGTCTTGTTGATGACCCAGCCCAGGATGAAGGCGACGACGAAGGAATAGACCAGCACAGATCCGGCTCCCACCGCCTGCCGACCGAGTTGGCCCAGACCGCCCCCGTAGAAGAGCCCGTCGTTGGCGAAGGAGTTGATGGCACTCGAGGAGAAGAACCCGATGAACAGCGTCCCGAAGATACCGCCGACCAGGTGAACGCCGACGACGTCCAGTGAGTCGTCGTAACCCAGCTTGTACTTCAGTCCGACGGCGAAGGCGCACACCGCACCGGCCAGCAGGCCGAGAATGATCGCCGCCCATGGGGTGATGAATCCGCAGGCCGGGGTGATGGCGACCAGACCGGCGACGGCGCCGGAGGCGGCACCCACGCTGGTGGCGTGACCGTCCCGGAAGTACTCCACGATCAGCCAGCCACCCAGGGCGGCGGCCGTGGCGACCTGCGTGTTCATGAACGCGAGCCCGGCCAGCCCGTTGGATCCGACCGCAGACCCCGCGTTGAAACCGAACCAGCCGAACCACAGCAGGCCGGAGCCGAGCAGCACCCACGGGACGTTGTGCGGACGCATCGGGTTCTTCTTGAATCCCACCCGTTTGCCGAGCACAATGGCCAGCGCCAGTGCGGCTGCGCCGGCGTTGATGTGCACCGCGGTACCACCGGCGAAGTCCTCCACGCCGGCCTTGCCGATGGGAGCCATGAACTTGGTCAGCCAGCCGGCATGGGATACCGCTTCGTCGCCGGAGGCCCCGCCACTGACGCCGAAGTCGAAGACCCAGTGCGCGACCGGGAAGTAGACGATGATCGCCCACAGCGTCGCGAAGATCGACCAGGACAGGAACTTGGCGCGATCCGCGATGGCCCCGGAGATCAGCGCGGGGGTGATGATGGCGAACATCAGCTGGAAGGCGGCGAACACGATCACCGGGATGCCGGTGCCGGTGCCGCCGAACGCGACGATCTCAGCCGAGGCATTGCCGATGTGCCCGAGGGAGAAGTCCCCGAAGAACCCACTGGTGGACGTGCTCGCGAAGGCCAGCTTGAACCCGAAGAGCACCCACAGCACCGACACGATGAAGATGCAGATGAACGACATCATCATCATGTTCAGCGTGCTCTTCGAACGGGTCAGACCGCCGTAGAAGAACGCCAGACCGGGCGTCATGAGTAGGACCAGGGCGCTGCTGGCGAGCATCCAGGCGGTGTCACCCGGGCTCAGCACGACAGGATCGGCTGCCAGTGCTGCCACTGTTAAATGCAGGGCCATCAAACCTCCAGGCAGGGGGTGGAGTCGGAGGGAACCCGACCTCGAACGTGGCCAGCCTGGACGGTGAGTGTTTCCTGCTACAGCCGTTCATGTTTCACGGCCGTGAACTCGGGCGATTCGACGTTTCGGTTCTGTGGCGCACTCATTTCGGCGAGATGAACTGCCTGGTCGCCTGTTCATCGTGCCGTCAGTGATCAGTCACCGAGTAACGCATCGACAAAGGCCGCCGGTTCGAACGGGGCCAGATCGTCCGGTCCCTCGCCGAGGCCGACCAGCTTCACCGGGACGCCCAGCGCCCGCTGCACCGCGACGACGATGCCCCCCTTGGCGGTGCCGTCCAGCTTGGTCAGGACGATCCCGGTGACGTCGACGACCTCGGCGAACACCCTGGCCTGCACCAGCCCGTTCTGTCCGGTGGTGGCATCGAGGACCAGCAGTATCTCGTCCACCTTGGCCTGCTTCTCGATGACCCGCTTCACCTTGCCGAGCTCGTCCATCAATCCCGTCTTGGTGTGCAGGCGCCCGGCGGTGTCGATCAGCACCGCGTCGGCGCCGTCGGCGATTCCTCTGCGCACCGCGTCGAAGGCCACCGCCGCCGGATCGGCCCCGGCCGCCGAGCGCACCACGTTCGCGCCGGCCCGCTCGCCCCAGGTCTGCAGCTGATCGGCCGCGGCGGCCCGGAACGTGTCGGCGGCGCCCAGCACCACGGTGCGCCCGTCGGCCACCAGCACCCGCGCCAGTTTTCCGGTGGTGGTGGTCTTGCCGGTGCCGTTCACGCCGACCACCAGCACGACGGAAGGGCGACCGTCGTGCGGGAGTGCGTGCACGCTCCGATCGGGGACCCGCCCGTCGGCGTCGGTCTCGACCGCCTCGATCAGGACGCGCCGGAGCAGGGCCCGCGCGGAGACGGAGTCGGTGACGCCGTGGGCCGCCACCTCGCGGCGGAGCTTGCGGGTGATCTCGGCGGCCGCCACCGACCCGAGGTCGGCCATCAGCAGGGTGTCCTCGACATCGGTCCAGGAGTCCTCGTCGAGGACGCCGGCCCCCAGCAGCCCCAGCAGCGATCGACCGAAGGCGTTCTGCGAGCGGGACAGTCGGCCGCGCAGCCGGCTGAGCCGGCCCGCGGTGGCCGCGATCTCATCGACCGGTGGGGTGCCGGTCAACTCCGCTATCCCCGCCTCGGTCGCCGGAGCCGTCACCTGGGCGGTCGCGGGAGCGGTCGGCGGGGCGGTCGCGGGAGCGGTCGGCGGGGCGGTCGCGGGAGCGGTCGGCGGGATGTCCAGGTCGGGTAGTGCGACATCGACCACGTCGCGCCGGAGGGAGTCCCGCGGAACCGAGGCGTCATCGCCGACGCCGGGCTGGCCGTCGGTCTCGGTGCGGTCACCGGCCGGATGATCCGGCGGGGTGGCCACCGGCCGCGTCGGGGTGGCCACCGGGCGCGTCGGGGTGGCCACCGGGCGCGTCGGGGTTCCCGCGGGCCGGGTCGGGGTGGCGGTGCCGGTTCCGGTACTGAACGAGATCGAACTTCCGGCCTGATACCCGCCTCTGACCGGCGGCCGGCCGGTGTCCGCCGGTGTCGCCGGCGCGGTCTCGGTCAGCGAGATTCTGCGACGCCGGGCGAGCACCAGGCCGGTGGCCAGGCTTGCGGCGAGCGCGAAAACGATGACGATGACTATCCAGATCCATGTCGACACGTGGTTCATCCTCGCAGACCGACGCTGGATCAGGCGCTGTCGAACAGCCTGTCGACCACCCGCCGGGCCCGGCGGGTCGCCCGCCGGTAGTCGTCGACGAACTCGCCGGGGTCGCCGCCCTCGGGATAGCCCAGGGCCCTGGCCACCCCGAGAAGGTCGCGCCCGTGAGCCGGAATCTGGTCTTCCGGCTTGCCGCTGACCAGCATCAGGGCGTTCCGGGCCCTGGTGGCCAGCAACCAGCCGCCGCGCAGTGATTCGGCGTCCGACGCGGTGATGATTCCGGCGGCCGCTGCGGCGTCGATCGCCGGCAGCGTTCCGGTGGTGCGCAGCCCCGGCGTGGTCGCGGCGTGTTGCAACTGGAGCAACTGCACCGTCCACTCGACGTCGGACAGCCCGCCCCGCCCGAGTTTCGTGTGCGTGGTCGGGTCTGCCCGCCGCGGCAGCCGCTCGACGTCCACCCGCGCCTTGATCCGCCGGATCTCGATCACGTCCCGACCGTCCAGGCCTCCCACCGGGTAGCGGAAGTCGTCGGCGGCGGCGATGAAATCGAGGCCGAGTTGCTCGTCGCCGACCACCGGCCGGGCCCTGAGCAACGCCTGCCGCTCCCACGGTGCGGCGAACCGCTGCCAGTAGGAGCGGTAGGCCTCCAGGGTGCGCACCAGTGGTCCGTTGCGACCCTCGGGGCGCAGATTGGCATCGACCAGCAACGGCGGATCAGGCGTCGGCCGGGCCAGCAGCCGGGCCATCAGGTCGGCCACCGCGCTCATGTCGTCCAGCCCGCCGCGGATGTCCTCTCCGGGCAACGGTTCGGCGACATACATCACGTCGGCGTCCGAGGAATAGCCCAGCTCGCCACCACCCAGTCGACCCATGCCGATGACGGCGAGCCGACCGCGCAGCACGTTGCCGCGTGCGGCGGCGGTCTGCCGCACGGCGACCTCGTACGCGGCCTGGAGCGAGGCCTGCGCGACGCTGGTCAGTCCGACCGCGATGTGGGTCACGTCGATCAGGCCGAGCAGGTCGCCACAGGCCAGCCGGAGCATCTCGTGCCGACGGGCGGATCTGGCCGCATCCACCGATTCCTGCGCGGTGGGTGCCCGCTTCGACCTGGCCAGCAGGGCCGTCCGGACATCGGCCGGCTGCGGCCCGAGCAGGGCGACGTCGTCCACCAGCAGTCGCAGCACCTCGGGCGCCCTGACCAGCAGATTGCCGACCAATCGGGAACCGCCCAGCAGGGTGCCCAGCCGCTGCGCGACCAACCCTTCGTCCCGCAACAATCTCAGGTACCACGGGGTGTCGGCCAACGCCTCGGACACCTGTCGGTAGGACAGCAGTCCCGCGTCGGGGTCGGGACTGTTGGCGAACGTGTCGAGCAGCACCGGTAGCAGGGTCCGCTGGATCGCCGCCCGGCGGGTGACCCCCGAGGTCAGTGCGGCCAGGTGGCGCAGAGCCGTTTCCGGACTGCGGAAGCCCAGTGCCGCCAACCGGATGCCGGCGGATCGGGGGGTGAGTCGGAGGTCGTCACCCGGGACGGACGCGACCGCGCGCAGCAGCGGGCGGTAGAACAGCTTTTCGTGCAGCCGGCGCACCGACGCACTGTGCCGGGCACGGTCGACGGTGAAGATCTCGGCCGCGCTGGACGTCCCGGTTGCGGTGTAGCCGTCGGCGCGGGCCAGCCATTCCAGTTCCCCGGGGTCCTGCGGCAACAGGTGGGTCCGGCGCAGCCGCTGCAGCTGGATTCGATGTTCGGCCCGCCGCAGAAAGGTGTAGGCGGCGGCCATCTCGGCTCCGTCGGACCGTCCGACGTACCCGCCTCTGATCAGCGACCGCAGGGCCATCAGCGTGCCCGGCAGGCGTAGGTCGGGATCGGTGCGACCATGTACCAGCTGCAACAGCTGGACGGCGAACTCGACGTCGCGCAGACCGCCGGAGCCGAGTTTGAGCTCAGAGTCCTTGTCCTCGTCCGGGATGTTGGCCTCCACCCGCCGGCGCATGGCCTGCACATCGTCGACGAACGAGTCCCGGCCGGCGGCGCTCCACACCCCGGGGGAAGTGATCTCGGTGAACGCGCTGCCGACGTCCAGGTCACCGGCCGCCGGCCGCGCCTTCAACAGGGCCTGGTACTCCCAGGTGTGGGCCCAGCGCTGGTAGTACGCCGCGTGGCTCTGCAGGGTGCGGACCAGCGGTCCGTCCCGGCCTTCCGGCCGCAGCGCGGCGTCGACCTCCCAGGCGGCCTGGCCACAGACGCGCATCATCCCGGCCGCCAGCGTGCTGGCCGTGGCCAGCATCCGGGCGTCGTCACCGATCACGGACTGCGCCGCCGGATGGTCGGCGGCGAAGATGACATCCACGTCGGACAGATAGTTCAGCTCCTTGCCGCCGCATTTGCCCATGGCGATGACGGCGAGCCGAGCCGGCGCGGCCGAGGCGGGCAGTGCGGCGGCCGCCACCGCCAGGCCGGCCTGCAGGGTTGCGTCGGCCAGCTCGGACAGCGCCTGGCACACCGCCGGCAGCGCCGTGACCGGCAACGAGGGCTCGATCGCCGGGGCCAGGTCGTGCGCGGCGATGATCAGCAGCTGGGACCGGTAGGCGCGTCGCAGCGCGAACACGGCCGCCCCGCCGGTGACGGTGGCCCGGGCGCCGTCGGTTCCGGTACAGCGCGGAGATTCCGGGTCGATGCCCACCGAGGCGAACAGGACCGCCTGCATGGCGGCCGCCGAGAGGAGTTCGCCGGGGAGCGCCTCCGGCAGCAGCAGCTGCCACTGGTCAGGATGGGCGCCCAGGTGCTCGGACAATCCGGTCGATCCGCCCAGCACCCCCAGCAGGCGGCCACGGAACCGGGGATGGTCGTGCAGGGCAGAGAGCAGGTCCGCCCGGTCGGCGCTCGCCTCCACCAGCGAGGCCAGGCCGTGGAGGGCCAACTCGGGACGACCGCTACGGGACAGGGCCACCAGTACGTCCCGGGCCCCGGGGGCCTCGGAGTCACCGTCGGCCAGCCCGAGACCGTGCAGTTCCTCGGTGATGCGCTTGCTTTCCCCGAGGCCGAAGCGGGCCAGGGTCCTGGTGGCCGGCCTGCTCATGGTGGTCCGGCCAGCGGCAGTCGCCGACCGGCCAGCGATCCCGGCGCTGCCCCACCCCGTTCGTGCGCGTCGGCGAAGGCCACGAACCGGCCGACGAAATCCCGCCAGACCTCGCCCATGCTCGCCTCGGCCTGGTCGAGCACCGGCCCCAGCCGCCCGACGGGCTCACGCCCCTCCGAGCGTGCCCATGAGCGGACATCCTCGGCCGTCGGTTCGATATGGAACTGCACGGCCCACGCCGCCGGTCCGATGCGCCAGGCCTGGTGCGGGTAACCGGTCGAGGACAGCAACAGCACCGCCCCCGGCGGGAGCGCCTCGACGACGTCGTAGTGGTACTGCATCACGTCCGGTGTCATCGGCAACGGGTCGAACAGCGGATCGCTCTCCGCGGCATCGCGTTTCGCCGTCAGGTAGGCACCGATCTCCGGACCGTCGGCGCCGGTGGCGACGGTTCCCCCGGTGGCCGCCGCGAGCAGTTGGGAGCCGAGACAGATGGCCAGTGTGGGTGTGCGCCGGGCGACGGCCGCGGCCAGCAGGTCCCTGGTGGCAGGCAGCCACGGGGCGACGTCGTCGTCGTGGGCCCCCATCTCACCGCCGAGGCTGATCAGCGCGTGGTAGCCGCCCAGGTCGGCCGGGATCCGGTCCCCCGCGTGCAGCCGGAGAACGTCGACCGTGGCTCCGGTGTCGGCCAGCCAGTCGGCCATGCGCAGCAATGGATCGCCGGCGTCGTGTTCGAGCACCAGAATTCTCACCGCACGCCCGCTGGTCATCTGGTCTGTACCGGGCGGGCCGGCCGGTCGGCCGCGATGATCACCGGCTCGAAGTCGATCCGCATGCCTAGATATATACGCCGTCGTCACCGGAAATCCCGCGACGGAGTGGAAGCGACCAGGTGCAACGGGGCGATGCGCTCGGCCAGTACCGAAAAGGCGGCCCCTTGACGCTCCAACATTCCCCGGACCAGCAATGACGGCGACCCCCGCGCGGCCGTCCGATTCTTGGACCAGAACCCGGTCGAGCAGACGACGTTGATCATCCCCGTCTCGTCCTCGAGGTTGATGAAGATGATCCCGGATGCGGTGGCCGGGCGCTGCCGGTGCGTGACCATCCCGGCCACCATCACCCGGGTACCGTGCTCGACCGTCGCCAGATCACCCGCCGTCATCACCCCCATGCGTTGCAACGAATCCCGGGAGAACTCCGTCGGGTATGCCTCGGGGGAAATTCCGGTCGCCCAGATGTCGGACACGGTGAGCTCGATCTCGCTCATCCCCGGCAATGTCGGGGCCTCCAGGCCGACCATGGTGCCGGGCAAGGTACCCGTTCGCTCCCCGGCCGCGGCACCGGCCGCCCAGAGTGCCCGGCGACGGTCCCTGCCGAGCCGCTTCTCCCCGTTCGATGTCAGCGTTGATGTCAGCGCATCCAACGCCCCGGCGGTGGCCAACGCCTCGGCATGCGCCGTGGTCAGGGTGACGGTTCTGGTCAACTGGTCGATGTCCCGGTACCCGTCGGGAGGGCGGCGCTGGACGATCCGGTCGGCCAGCTCGGTACCGATGGTCCTGATGCCGGCCAGACCCAGCCGGACGGCCGGTCTGCCTTCCGGGCCCGGTTCGAGGCCCGCCTGGGCGGCCGACGAATTGATGTTCGGCCGGCGCACGGTGACGCCGTGTCGCCGGGCGTCGGCCACCAGCGATTGTGGCGAGTAGAAGCCCATCGGCTGTGCTCGCAGCAGGGCCGCGGTGAACGCCGCCGGGTGGTGCAACTTGAGCCACGAGGAATAGAAGACCAGGGCGGCGAAGGACAAGGCGTGGGATTCGGCGAAACCGAAATTGGCGAACGCCAATAACCGCTCGTAGATGCGGTCGGCTGCCGGGCCGGTGATTCCGTGCAGGGTCTGCATTCCGTCGTAGAGCCTGGCCTTCATCTTTTCCATCTTCGCGCTGGATCGCTTGGCCCCCATCGCCCGGCGCAGCTGATCGGCCTCACCGGCATCGAATCCGGCCACGTCCACCGCAAGCTGCATGAGCTGCTCCTGGAACAGCGGGATGCCCAGCGTCTTGGACAGTGACTTCTCCATCACCGGGTGGTCGTACACCACCGGTTCCAGCCCGTTGCGACGACGGATGTACGGGTGCACCGACCCGCCCTGGATGGGGCCGGGCCTGATCAACGCGACCTCCACCACCAGGTCGTAGAAGGTGCGCGGTTTGAGGCGGGGCAAGGTCGCCATCTGGGCCCGGGATTCGACCTGGAAGACGCCCACCGAATCGGCCCGCTGCAACATCTCGTACACCGCCGGTTCCTCGAGATCCAGCTGGGCGAAGTCGACGTCGATATTTTCGTGTTCGCGCACCAGATCGACGGCGTAGTGCAGCGCCGACAACATGCCCAGACCGAGCAGATCGAATTTGACCAACCCGATGACGGCGCAGTCGTCCTTGTCCCACTGCAGCACCGTGCGTCCGGGCATCCGCCCCCACTCTACCGGGCAGACCTCCCCCACCGGACGGTCGCAGATCACCATCCCGCCCGAATGGATCCCCAGATGCCGTGGGTAGTCCTGGATCTGCCCGGCCAGCTCGAGCACGTCGACCGGGATGGTGTGTTCGGTCTGCAGCTGCGCGGCCAACGGTGTCCAGCCGTCGAGCTGTTTGGAGTAGGCGTCCTGCTGACCCGGCGAGTGGCCGAGCGCCTTGGCCATGTCCCTGACCGCCATCCGCGGACGGAACGTATTGACGTTCGCCACCTGGGCCGCGCGCTCCCGCCCGTATTTTTCGTAGACGTGCTGGATGACCTCCTCCCGGCGGTCGGATTCGATGTCGACATCGATGTCGGGCGGCCCGTCCCGCTCTGGAGCCAGAAATCTTTCGAAGAGCAGACCGTACTTGACGGCATCGACCGCGGTGATGCCCAGGGCATAGCACACCGCCGAATTGGCCGCCGAACCTCTTCCCTGACAAAGGATCTTCTCGCGACGACAAAATTCGACGATATCGTGCACGATCAGGAAATAGCCGGGGAAATTGAGGTTCCCGATGATGCGGAGCTCTTTGTCGATCTGTTCGTAGGCGTCCGGCCGTTGCTGCGGTGAGCCGTACCGGCCGACCGCACCGGCCATGGTCAAGGCCCGGAGATGGCTGTCCTCGTCCGCACCGGGCGGCACGTCGAACGGCGGTAACTGCGGTGCTACGAGCATCAGGTCGAAGGCGCATTCCCGACCGATCTCCGCGGCGGTCGAGACGGCTGCGGGGTACCTGGAGAACAACCGGGCCATCTCGGCTCCGGACCGCAGATGCGCCCCCGGGCCGGCCGGCAGATAGGGGTCCGCCTCGTCCAGGCTGCGCCTGGCTCTCACCGCAGACACCGCGGTGCCCAGCCGATGGCCGTGCGGGCGGGCGTAGTGGGCGTCGGTGGTGGCCACCATCGGCAGGCCGAGACCGAGGGCCAGCGCGGCCAACTCGTCGTTGTCCTCGTCGTCGGTGGGCTGCTGCCGGCAGGTCAGTTCGACGACGACGTTCTCCCGGCCGAACCGGTCCATCAGCAGCAACAACTCCCGGCGCGCCATCGCCGGCCCCGCTGTGGCCAGGGCCCGCCGGACGCTGCCCTTGCGGCAACCGGTGAGAATCAACCAGTTGCCGTTGGCCGCCCCGCCGAGATCGTCGAGATCGTAGACGGGTCTGCCTTTCTCGCCGCCTTTGAGCTGCGCCTTGCTGATCTGCCCGGCCAGCCGGCGATAGCCTTCCTGTCCGCGGGCCAGCACCAGGAGGTGGTGCCCGACCGGATCCGCGACACCGAGCCGGCCGGCCGGCAGGTCCAGCGACAGCTCGGCACCGTAGAGGGTGCGCAGACCGCTTTCCCTGGCCGCCTCCGAAAAGCGGACCACGCCGTAGAAGCCGTCGTGGTCGGTGATGGCCAGGGCCTCCAACCCGAGTCGGACCGCCTCGGCCACCAGCATCTCCGGAGTGGAGGCGCCGTCCAGGAAGCTGAACGCCGAGTGGCAGTGCAACTCCGCGTAGGGGACTGCAGCAGGCACGGGCAGCGTGACCAGGGACTCCGACTGGCGCATCCTCGACCGAGGGCCTCTGCCTTCGAGCGGAGGGAGACCGGAGAGCGCCCTTTCCAGCTCCCGCCAGGGAACAGGCGGATTGGACCAGCCCATCAGTCGTACACTCCTTCCGCCTGCCAGCCGTTGATTCCGAAGAGCAGCAACATCGCCGAACCGCCCTCGGTGAGCACCTGGAGCCGCGCACGGTGTCGGCTCGGCGCGTTCACCGCAGTCACCACCGGCGATGTCGGCCGGACCGGCTCCGGCACCTCACCCATCCACCACCGTTCGTCGAGCACCCACGGCCCCGCCCACCCCTGAATACCGGAAGTGCCGAAACGCCGTCCGTGCATTCGAGCAGGAATTCCGCTCAGCAATCCACGTTCGGTCACGCTGACGGGTGCCCCGTCTTCGTCCAGCAGAGTCACTGACACCGCTGCCGTGTCTCCAGCCGAGCCGGCTGACGAGTGGAGATCAGCCGATGCCGACAGCAGCGCCGGCGCCGGCGCCGGCAATGCCCCCGGCCATGGGGCCGCCGGATCCCGTGCCGGCACCTTTTCCTCACCCCAGGGCAACAGCGTGATTCTCTCGATCGGCCCCCGACCGCCGGAAAGCACCGGGGTCAGAACGGAGTCCGGCCCGAGCAGACCCTGCACCCTGGCAAACGCCCAGCCCGCCCGCTGATCGTCATGTCCGTCAAATCCCCAGAGCCCGTACTGGACCAGCCCGGCGCCGATCGCCTCGATGGGTTCCAGCCGCAGGAGCGTAATGGCGCCCGGCCCACTGAACTCGTCGGCAACCGGATCGTCCACTGGCATCTGCTGCCCGGCTGGACGCACGGTCCGGCCGGCGGTCAGCCATCCGTCGAGCTGCCACCGCAGCCTGTCCGCCGTCGCTGCTGGTGTCAGCGGCCGTGCGCAACGCCAAATCCGGGACAGCCGGCCACCACGATCGGTGGTGGCGCTGATAGCCAGCCTGGTGCAGGCCAGCCCGGCATCGGCCAACTTTGCGTGGAACTGCTCCGCGAGCGCGCGAGCCGCAAAGGCAGCCGAATCGACCCGGTCCAACGGCGGATCACACTGCTGCTCCACCCCCAGGTCCTGGGGAATGATCCGCCGTGACATCCCGCGCTCGGCAAGCCCTTTGGCCAACCGATGAGCGATGACGGCATCCGCCCCGAACCTGGTGGCCACTTTGATCTCCGGCAGTGCGGCGAAGGCGCCGGCGGTGGTGATGCCCAACCGGACCAACAAATCGACCAGTTCCCTGCGCTCCGGCGGCGAGATCGCCGGGTCCCTCGCCAATTCAGCAACAGGCAGCGGGGCGCAGAATTCCGCCGATCCGCCGATGGGCACGATGGCAACCTGCCGAGCGGCCAGGACCGCGACCGGGAGCGAGTCGGCGATGCCGACCGAACATTCCACGTCGAGCGCCTCGACGATGTCCACGATCTTCTCGGCGGCCTTCGCCTCACTTCCGAAGTATCTGGCCGGCCCTCGCGAGGAGCAGGCCAGAAGACCCGGCCGGAGTATTTCCACTCCCGGCGCGACCGATTCGACCGCGGCCACCACCGGTTCGAACGATCGCGCGTCGCGGTCGGCATCCACCTTGAGTACCAATAGATCCGGGCACCGGGACTGCGCATCCCGCCGGCGCTGGCCCACCTTGATGCCCTCTGCCCTGGCGGCCGCGGTGCAGGTCAGCACCCGGTTGGCGTGGAACACCGCCACCGGATCGGAGGCCGACCTACCCGCCTGACGGGCTCCCGCCACCGCCGGCCAATCGGGACACCAGAGCACCAAGGTGCGGGCCCGGTCCGGCGGTTCGCTCATCTTGGCACCCAACCGGGGAAGAGTCGTGTCCTGAAAAACGCCATGAGCTCGTCGAACGTGTCGTATGCGTCGAGATCGACACCGTCGATACTTGGCTCGACTCTGCGGAAACCCGATTCCCGGCGTGCGGCGGTGGCGAAATCTTCACGGCCGAAATCGTTGATTTTGACGATATTGTCGAATGCGACATCATCGAGATCACAGAAAACTCCCACCGATTCGGCGAGGACGAATCGTTCACCACGCCAACCTGGATGGATCAGCTCTGGATTCTGCGGATCGTCATCGGTGTGCTCAGGGCCGGTGACCATGGTGCGCACGGCGGGTACCGACACCCCGTCCGGTCGATGGAACACCCATTCACCCGACGTGCCATCCCCACTGACGGGCCCGGCGAAGCTGACGACGAAACCCCCTTCGTGGACCTGCATATGGTGAAACCGGCACAACAACAACAGGTTCTCCAGGTTGGTCGGTCCGCCGTCCTTCCAATGCACGACGTGATGCGCTTCCAGATGCCGCCGGCGATGGCATTCCGGATGCTGACACCCGCCGTCACGGGTCCGCAACGCTCGACGCAACGCGGGCGAGATCTTCCGGGTCTTGCGACCCAACCTCAGAGGTTCTCCGGTCAGTGAAGAGCCGAGCGACGAGCGAACGACCGCGACTACCGCCGCATCACAGATCAATCGTTGCGCAGTCGGTCGGTCAAGGCCGGGACCGTCCTCCAGTCGGCAGAGTCGTTCGGCCTGCTGATCGTTGCCGGACTCACCGAGAACCTCGGCGTCGACGTGCAGTACCAACAGATGCCGATCATCACCGGAGCTGTCGACCGGACCGGCGGCGAGCGCGTTCTGCGCCATCGCCATCAACGCCTCGACCGCGCTCCACCCGACCTGTTCCGAGTCCTGCGGCTCACGGGCCACCTGACCAGGGCATTCCTCGGCCGTCTCAGGTACTCCCAGTGAGTCTTCGGCCGACCGCAACGCGGCCAGCAGGAGTGCGCCTTCCTCTGGTGGCAGACGGGCGGTGAAGATCAGCATCCCGTCGTCGTCCCAGAACCATCGGGCCTTCCGGTTCTGCTGCTGGGTCAGTCCGGCGCTGTCG
>CAXUHA010000045.1:22593-29950 GCA_964250735.1 uncultured Nakamurella sp.
CTTGCGAAACGCTCGCACGACCCTTTCCAGTTGCGCGGCTGTATGCACCAACGCCTGATCCAGCAAGGTCTGCTCGGCGATCAGCCCTACCGCTCTGGTGATCGCCTTCACCTTCGAATACGACAATCGCCCGGCGGCGAATGCCGCCCGGATCATCGGGACCTTCTCCAGCGCCCTGGCCACGCGCAGGTACTCACGCGAAGCTTGAGGTGATACCGAGCAGGCCCACGACAACCAGTGCGCGCAGGATGTGATCCCCCACTCCGCCCATCCCTTGCGACGGTCGAACTCGGCCACCAAACGCAACCATTCACACGTCGACGACGCCAACTTCGCCGCCAGCGAACAGATCCGCGCCTCCAACCGCTCCAACGGAAGCTCGGGCGGCGCGACCGGTTCGTCCACGCTGCCCGTCAACAGCAACGGTGACAGATCGACCATGTTCTCCATCGCAACTCCCCCCTCTGACGACGACATCTTCGAACTTCTGTTCGAGAGTAGATCAGAGGTACGACAGTCGCCTAGTGATGGGACAGATGGATAGCTATGTCCGAATTGCCGCTTTCGCGGGAGCGTTAATGGGGTGATCGGCTATGGGCCCTCTGTATCGGGGCGCCACGTCATCGAGAAGCACCGTCAGTTCGACTGCAGTTGAGCGCGCTCGGCGCGCTCGGTGGTCGGGCTCGACGAGAAGATCGTGTCGGCGCGCAGGGCCGGTCCGAGGGCGATCCAGGTCAGACCCCAGACTGCGATGGCGATGAAGTGAGGCACGTCACCGAGGGCCGCGGCGGCCGGGACGGTGAGGACGGGCCAGGCGCCGCACACCAGCGGAAGCCAGCTCGACCAGCTCCGTCGGTTCGTGCGCCGGACGATCACGACCCCCGCCACGATCAAGGCGATCGATTCAAGCAACATGAACACGCTGAACAGGAGAACTGCCACATCCTCGTTGAACATCCCGTAGAAGTGCGAGAGCCCGAACAGCGTCATGAAGACCGCCGAAACGGCCAGCGCTCCGCGGGCAAGGGGTTCTGCTGCCGCGCTCGTACGCAGTCGGAGGAGGCCGGGGACGAGAAGCAAGACCGCCACCCCGGCAGTGGCGAACCAGGCGGCTCCCAGAAAGTCGAGGTCGATCGCCGCTCCGACGCCCAGGACGGCGACGGCGATCCCGCCGAGGGCGGTAAGGGTTCCCGCCGAGCGGCTGGGGGAGGAAGGGTTGGTGTTCATGACGGCTCCTTGGTGGTCGGGGATGAGGCTTCATCCCAAAGTTCGGTAGACCAGCAGCGTCGCCGCGCTGGATTCCCGAACACCAGGGCAGGACGTCCCGTCATCTTCGGCCACCCAGTGGCAGGTGAATCGGGAAGAAATACCCGAAGGTGCTGGGTAGGTAATCCTTGGGACAAGGTGGTGACCCTGCCGCAGAATGACGGGGTGACAAGCCGCCGACCGAGCGCGATGGTGGCGTTCGGCCTGTTCGGGTTGGCGATCGCCGAGTGCGTCTGCTGGATGGTCGGGGTTGGCGTGACGGGGATGAGCTTCGCCGCCGCCAGGGACAGTTTTATGATCAGCAACACGGTCATCGGTTTCGGCTGCGCGGTGTGCGGCGTCCTGATCGCCGGTCAGCGTCCTGACAACGGTCTGGGTTGGCTCCTGCTCGCGGCGGGGGTGAGCGAGAACGCGACGGCGGCGGTCTCCCCGTGGCTGGTCGAGGCGCTCGCGTCGGGAGCCCCAGACGGCTACACCCGGATGCTGGCCACGGTCTACTCGGCGGGTTGGCCGCCGTCGGTCAGTGTCTTCATCCCCCTGGCCCTGTTGCACTTTCCCGACGGTCGGCTATCCGGACGTTGGCGGCGCGGCATCGCCGTGGTGATCGGTGTGAACGGTCTGGTCCAGGTGCTGCTGTTCAGCGCTGATCCGAACCCGCTCGCTCCGGTGGGCGAGCTCGGACCGGCGAGCCGGGATCGGGCGGAGTCCTTCCTGCGGGTGCCCGGCCTGGTCTTCGACGGATCTCTGGGCCGGGTCTCCGATCTCGTTCTGGCGGCCTGCTACACGGCGTGCCTCGTCGGGTTGATCATGCGTCATCGTCGCGGGGACGAGCGGACCCGGCGGCAATTGCTCTGGCTGATGCTGGCGGTCGTGATCGCCACTGCGGTCGTCCTCGGGGACCGGCTGCTGGATGTCGGTGAGGCCTTCCCGATCATCCTCACCGCTGCGGTGGCTCTGGTCCCGGTGGCCATGACGATCGCGGTGCTGCGGCACCAGCTGCTCGACATCCGCTGGGTGTGGTCCCGCACGCTGACCTACGCCCTGCTGACCGGTGCTGTGATCGTTGCCTACCTGTTTCTCGTGGGCCTGGCTGACCGGCTGGTCCGACAAGACGATGGCGTCGGCGCCTCCGTGCTCGCGACGCTGGTCATCGCGGCGGCCTTCAATTCTGCTCGGGTGTGGTTGCAGCGCCAGGTCGAGCGCCTGCTGTACGGCGGCCGGGCCGATCCCGTACGTGCAGCGGCGTCGGTCACGGCGCAGCTCGCCAACGTGAGCGATCATCCGGCCGACATCCTGCCGGCCGTGTGCGATGCCCTGCGGCTGCCGTACGCCAGCCTCGCCGATGCCGACGGGGTGATCGGCGAGCACGGCCAGCGGCCGGCGCAGCTGGAGGTGATCATCCTCCGGCACGGCGGGCACCAGATCGGTGAGCTCGAGGTCGGTGTCCGGCCGGGTCAGCGTCACCTCGATGACGTCGACCGGTCGGTCCTCGAATTGATGGCGGTGCCGATCGGCGTGGCGATGCGGGCTCGCACACTGTCGGAGTCGTTACAGCGGTCGCGTCTGGATCTGATCGCCGCCCGGGAGGAAGAGCGTCGGCGGATCAGGCGCGATCTCCACGACGGCCTCGGGCCGCTGCTGACCGGCGTCGCTTTCCAGGCCGACGCCGTGATCACCCTGGCCGAGGTCGACGCCGGCCGGGTGCGGGCACTCGCCGAGGAGATCCGCTCGGGCGTGACTCTGGCGATCACCGACGTCCGGGAACTGGTCAACCAGCTCCACCCGTCGCTCCTGGACGACCTCGGTCTGGTCGAGGCCGTCCGCCGGCACACGCAACGGTTGAACCGACGCCACGACGGTGAACCTGTCGTGGTCCGTCTCCACGCCGATCCGTGTCTACCCGCGCTGTCTGCGGTGGTCGAGGTAGCCGCGTACCGCATCGTCACCGAGGCGCTGACCAACGTGGCCCGGCACTCCGACGCCTCCGAGGTCGACATCGAGATCTCAGCGCCGCCCGACGCGCCGGGCGTTCTACGCCTGACGGTGGCCGACAACGGAGGCGCGGACTCATCGCTGAGCTCTGTCGCCGGCTGGACGCCGGGAGTGGGTTTGCACTCGATGCACGAACGGGCCGCGGAGCTGGGCGGCACGTTCCGGGCCGAGCCGACTCGCTCCGGGGGACTCGTGACGGCCTCCCTGCCGCACGGAGCCGACTCGTGAGCGTGCGGGTCCTGATCGCCGACGACCACCCGGTCGTCCGTGACGGCTTGCGGGCGTTACTGAGTGCCGTCGACGGAATTGAGGTCGTGGCGGTCGCCGGGGACGGCGCCGAAGCTGTCCGCGCCGCCGTCGAACTGTCGCCCGATGTCGCCGTCCTGGACATCCACATGCCGGGCCTGGATGGCGTCGCCGCGGCTGGCGAGATCGCCCGCCGCGCACCGTCGGTCGCCGTTCTGATGCTCACCATGCTCGCCGATGACGACACGGTGCGCGCCGCGATCCACGCAGGGGCCGCCGGCTACATCCTCAAAGGGGCCTCACGACACCAGATCGTCCGGGCCATCCACACCGTCGTCGCCGGCGACACCGTCCTGGCCTCGGAGATCGCCGCCGGCGTCCTGCACCCCGCTGTCGGATCGGTCGGCCATCCCCCCGATCGACTCGCTCATCTGACCGCCCGGGAGCGGCAGATCCTGGGCCTGTTGGCCAACGGGATGAGCACGTCAGCCATCTCCACCCGGCTCGGCGTGGCCAGCAAGACCGTGAACAACAACCTGTCCACGATCTTCGCCAAGCTGGGCGTCACCAACCGGACCGCAGCTGCCCTTATCGCCCACGATGCCGGGCTGGGACGGCCACCATCGGTTTGAGTGCGTCGTGATGACCTGCTCCATGCGTGGCGTGAAAGTCCCCACACGTCGACGGTTTCGTTCAAGAATTGCCGCTCGTTGTTCAGCCGACCTCGGCGACCACCGACGACCCGGTGTGATCAGGACGGTCCGGAACTGCACCGACGTCGACCCGGGACCGGCTGCTCTGCAGGTATATCGCCGCGGACCGCCGACGGCCGCTGATCCCTCTGCCGCTGACCTCGACGACGAGCTCCCGGTCCCGCAGACGGCCGTGTCCTCGGCCAAGACCGGTCCAGCCTACGATCCGGCTGTCCAGCACCAGATCAGCGCCGGGCCAACGACCGGCCACCAACAGGACGGCGCCGCTCTGCCGCAACCGCGCGCCCAGCACTCGCAACCGAGCCGGAGTTGCCGCCCAGCCACCCGAACCGACGGGTGGGGCGACCGCGATGATGTCCACGCCATCGGCCAACACCGAAAGTACCTGTAACACGTCAGGCCCCGGATCCGGGATCAGCACAAGACGGTCGAGGTCGACGCCCAGTTCGGCAGCCGCCAGCAACCCGGCATCCGGCATGCCGACCAGCGCCGACCAGGCTTTGGTGGGCGCCGCCAGCAGGGTGAAGAGCAGACTGGTCGCCCCGCTGGCGCCATGAAGACTGACCACACCTCCGCAGGGCAGCCCGCCTCGGGGCAGGATCTCGGCGAGTGGCCCGGGCACAGCCAGCACCGGTCGTTCGGAAGTGAGCGGCACACCGGCACCCGGCCTGGCGGCGTCACCAGCACCCATCTTCCGACGTAGTTCGGCGACGATCAGCTGACGATCTCGCTCGAACATGAGTTCGATGATAACCTGACGACTACAACATTCCTACCCAACGCTTCAACACCTCGGCCCCGGCGTCACCTGATTTCTCCGGATGGAACTGGGTGGCCGACAGCGGTCCGTTCTCCACCGCGGCGACGAACCGATCCCCGCCGTGCTCGGCCCAGGTCACCACGGGCGGCCGGAACGGACCACGGGCCTCCAGTTCCCAACGGCGCACCGCGTAGGAGTGCACGAAGTAGAACCGGGTCTCCGCGTCCAGGCCGTCGAACAGGATGGAACCCGCGCCCGGCAGCACGGTGTTCCAGCCCATGTGCGGCACGATCGGCGCCTGCAACTTCTCCACCGTGCCCGGCCATTCACCGACTCCGTCGGTCTGCTCGCCGTGTTCGACACCCGATTCGAAGAGGATCTGCATCCCGACGCAGATCCCCAGCACCGGTCTTGATCCGGCCAGCCGCCGCCCGATGATCCGGTCCCCGCGCACCGCACGCAACCCGGCCATGCAGGCCGCGTAGGCGCCCACCCCGGGAACCACCAGGCCGTCGGCGTTCAACGCGACCTGGAAATCCCCGGATACCTGCACGTCGGCCCCGGTTCGACGCAGCGCCCGCTCCGCCGAGGCGAGGTTGCCCGAGCCGTAGTCCAGCACCACGACCTCTCGCCGACCGGCCCTCACACCAACCACAGCACACCGCCGGCGACACAGCCGATGGCGAACACCGCCATGATCACCGCGGCGACTCGGGAATCGTTACGCCACAACGAGATCACCCCACCGAGCAGAAATCCGCCGAGGACGATCAGGACATAGGCGAACCAATTCACAGCACACCCTTGGTCGAGGGGACCCCACCGACCCGCGGGTCCACCTCGACCGCAGCCCGCAGTGCCCTGGCCACCGCCTTGTACTGGGCCTCGCAGATGTGGTGCGGATCGCGGCCGTACAACACCCGCACGTGCAGGGCGATCCGGGCGTGGAAGGCCAACGAGTCGAACACGTGCCGGTTCAGCACCACCGGATAGTTGTTGCCGACGGTGAATCCGAGTACCGATTCCGGCTCACCGGTGTGCACCGAGAACGGCCGACCGGAAAGGTCGACGGCGGCGTGCGCCAAGGTCTCGTCCATCGGGATGAAGGCGTCGCCGAACCGGCGGATGCCGGTCTTGTCGCCCAGCGCCTGGGCCAGCGCCTGGCCGAGCACGATCGCGGTGTCCTCGACCGTGTGGTGGGCGTCGATGTCCACGTCCCCGGTGGCCGCCACCGTCAGATCGAACGAGCCGTGCACGCCGAACGCGGTGAGCATGTGGTCGTAGAACCGGACCCCGGTGGAGATGTCGACCTGGCCGGTGCCGTCCAGGTCGAGGTCGACCAGGACGGACGACTCGCTGGTCGTGCGCTCGATTCTGGCCCGGCGCGGTGCTGCCGTCATGAACTCTCCCCGAAGATCGCACCGGAGATGCCGGCACTGACGGCCAGGAATGTGTCGTTGTCATTCTCCGTGCCGATGGTCGCTCGCAGAAATCTCGGAATCCCGGGATCGCGGATCAGCACACCGGCGTCCAGATAGGCCTGCCACACCGCGTGGGCGTCGTCGAACAGTCCGAACAACAGGAAATTAGCATCCGAATCGATGACGTCGAAGCCCAATTCGAGCAGCGCCGCGGTTACCCGCTTGCGTTCGGCGACCAGGCGCGCGACCGAGGCCAGCGTGTCGTCACCGTGCCGGAGCGCGGCGAGCGCTGCGGCCTGGGTCAGCGTCGACAGGTGATAGGGCAGTCGTACCAACAACAACGCGTCGATGACGGCCGGAGCGGCGGCCAGGTACCCCAGCCGGCCGCCGGCGAAGGCGAAGGCTTTCGACATCGTCCTGGACACCACCAGCTGGGTGGGGAATTCGTCGATGAGGGCGATGGCGCTGGGCATCTCGGAGAACTCCGCGTAGGCCTCGTCGACCACCACGATGCCGTCGGCGGCCCGCACGATCTGCCGGATGTCCGCCAGCGCCATGGACCCGCCGGTCGGATTGTTCGGGCTGGTCAGGAACACGATATCGGGGCGCTGCGCTTCGACGATCCACCCGGCGTCCGCGATGTCGATGGTGAAATCACCGGCACGAGGGGTGGGGAACCAGGCCGTCCTGGTTCCGCCGGAAATGATCGGGTGCATCGAATAGGAGGGCTCGAAACCGAGCGCCAGCCGCCCCGGCCCGCCGAACGCCTGCAGCAGTTGCTGCAGAATCTCGTTGGAACCGTTGGCGGCCCAGACGTTCTGCAGGGCCACCGGAACACCCGTGGTCCGCCTGAGATAAGCCGCCAGCGAGGTCCGCAATTCCACCGCATCGCGGTCGGGATAGCGGTTCAGACGGGCGGCCGCGGCGGTCACCGAGGACGACAGGTCGGCCAACAGGGC
>CAXUHA010000046.1:0-29341 GCA_964250735.1 uncultured Nakamurella sp.
GATCATCACCCGGGACAACGTCAGCGTCGACGTGTCGGCCGTGGCCTACTTCCGGGTCGTCGACGCGGTCAAATCCGTGGTGGCGATCGAAAACGTCTATTCGGCCATCGATCAGATCGCCCAGACGACGCTGCGAAAGGTGGTCGGCCAGCACACCCTGGACGAAACGCTGTCCGAGACGGACAAGATCAACATCGACATCCGGGAAATCCTGGACGTCACGACCGTCGACTGGGGCGTCCAGGTCACCCTCGTCGAGCTCAAGGACATCCAGCTGCCGGACACCATGAAACGGGCCATGGCCCGGCAGGCCGAGGCCGAACGGGAGAAACGCGCAAAGATCATCATCAACGCCGAAGGCGAATCGATGGCCGCCGCCGCCCTGGGTGACGCCTCGGACATCATGATGGCGCATCCGCTGGCCCTGCAACTACGGAACCTGCAGTCCCTGGTGGAAATCGGGGTCGACAAGAACACCACGGTGGTGTTCCCGGCACCGCTGATGACCACCATCGCCGAACTGGGTTCATTCCTGGCCAGGGAGTCCGCCGCCGCAACACCGCCCCCGACCCCGCAATTCTCGTCCGGCGTCGCGGTCAAGCCCGAACATTCGACCAACGGGATCCCGGCGGGAGTCTAGGGCCGTACGGCTCAGACCTCGACCAGGGCCTGGATGGGCGTCGCCCGTACCGCTTTCCGCGCGGGCAGCACGGAGGCCAGCACTCCGGCCGCCAATGCCCCGACCAACACCGCGGCCAGTTGGCCGAAGGGAACCGTGAGCACCACGGCCTGCCCGGCCTGTCCGAAGGCGGCACCGACGGCGGCCCAGCCGAACAGCACCCCGACGACCGACCCGACCACGGCGGCGACCCCGGCGAGCACCATCGCCTCGACGGCCAGCATCGAGCGCAGCTGACGTCGGCGCAGACCCAAGACCCGCAGCAAGGCCGATTCCCGGGTGCGTTCCAGCACCGACAGACTCAGGGTGTTGCCGATCCCGACCAGCGCGATCACCACGGCCACGGTGAGCAGCACCAACGCAATCCTGATCAGCGAGCCGAGCAGGTCGGCGGTGGCCGCCCGCTCCACTCCCGAGCCCGATACCTGCACTCCGGTCAATCCGAGCACCAACGGGTTGACGTCGGCGATCACGTCGTTCGGGCTGGCATCAGCGGCGAACTTCCCCCAGACGGCGCTGATCACCGCGTGCGGATCCAGTGTGAGCAGGTCGCGTCGGGTAGCGACCAGGGAGCCGTCGTCGGTGATCGGTCTGGCCACCACGGTCAGGGTCACCGACGCGACCCCGCGGCGCAGGGTGATCGGGTCGCCGTTCCGAAGGGCGAGCTGCTCGGCCAGGTCCCCGGGAAGGGCTACCTGGCCGGGCGCGAGGTCGCCGCCGTTGCGCACCCGTCCCAACTGGTCGGTGCTGGGGCCGAACAGGGTGTAGTCGTCACCGTTGAGCGTGACCCGGGTGCCCGGTACGGCGACCGCCGCCTGGACCCCGGCGACCCGCGACACGCTGGACAGCAGCGAGCCCGGCAACGCACCTTCCGGTGCGGTGATCTGCAGGTCCAGGGGGCTGCGCACGCTGACGGCCCGGTCTGCGCCGGCCTGGGCCGAGGAGGACGCGACCAGGAGGGTCACCACCGCGCCCACCCCCACGACCAGGGCGGTGCAGGTCGCCGCCGCCCGGGCCGGGTTCCGCAGGGTGTTCGCCACGGCCAGCCGGCCGGGGGCGCCGAACAGCCCGCCGACGCCGGACACCAGCCGCAGCACACCCGGCAAGACGACCCGCAGCAGGACCAGCACGCCGATCGCCGTCACCGCCCCGCCGATGACCGCGATGCCCAGATCCTTGAACCGCACTCCGCCGCCCAGCACCGCGCCGCCGCCGAGCAGCATCAACGCCCCCAGCGCGAGACGGGCGCCTCCCAGCGTGCGCTCCCGGTCCACCGACTCCACCTGCCGCAGCGCAGCCATCGGTGAGATGCGAGACGCGCGGGCCGTCGGGGCCAGTGCCGCAGTCAGCGCGACCGCCACTCCCAGCAGGCCGACCGCACCAAGCCGCAAGGGGTCGGCCCGGACGTCGGCTGCGTCGATACCCGCTACGGCGCAGGCGATCCTACCGATTGCCACGCCGGCCACCAGGCCGAGGAACGACCCGATGACAGCCACCACAAGGGCTTCGGCCAGGGCGCTACGGCGCACCTGGGCACCGGTGGCACCGATGCAGCGCAGCAGCCCGATCTGCCGTCTCCGCTGGGTGATCAAAATGGTGAAGGTGTTGGCCACCACCATCGCCGCGACCAGCCCGGCCAGGGCGACGAAGGCCGGCAGGATGACGGTCAACACGTCCGACCCGCCGCCCAGGTGCACAGCGGCCGCGGCGGCGACCGAGGCGGCCGTCGCGGCGGTGACGGAGGCGCCCAACGCCGCGTTGATCGACTCGGCCACCTGGTCGGCCGTCGTGCCGGGGGTTACCGTCAGGTAGGCCGTGTCGACCTCGGTGGATGACAGCGCGGTCACCAATCCGAGGGTGCCGTAGCCGGAATCGGACACGTCGGCCATGGGGGACACACCGGTGTCCAGGATCGCGACGACGGTGACCTTTCGCGCGTCGGCGCCGCTGCCGAGCGTGACACGGCTGCCCAGCCGAAGAGAATCGCGGGTGGCCGTGCCGCCGTCGACGGCCAGCTCCGAGTTTCCGTTCGGCCAGCGCCCGGCGGCCAGCGCATACCACCGCAACTGGGGATCGACCGGTATGTTCGCCAGTCGCAGCGACCCGCGACTGTTCGGTGAGGTGAAATCGATGTGCGACCGGATGGCCGGCTCCACCTGTCGCACGCCGTCGATCCTGGCCAGTCCGGGGAGGTCGAGGTGACCGTTCTCCGCGGTCACCACCACGTCCACCCGACTGACGTCGACGGCGATCGAACGGGTGAGCGCCCTGGACGAGCTGGACGCGTACACCAGGGTGGCGGCGGCGAAACCGACACCCAGGACGATGGCCAGACACACCCCGGCGAAGCGCCCCGGATGGGACCGTAGTTCGGCGATCGCTGATCGCAACATCAGGCCCCCAAGGTGCGCAGAGCGGCGAGAACGGTGTCCGGCGTCGGGGCGGGAACCTCACCGGCCGACCGACCGTCGGCCAGCAGAAGCACCCGGTCCGCGTAGGACGCGGCCAGCGGATCGTGCGTCACCATGACCACCGTCTGACCCGCCTCTCGGACGCACAGGCGCAGGTAGCTCAACAGGCCGGCACCGCTCCGGGAATCCAGTGCCCCGGTGGGTTCGTCGGCGAAGACCACATCGGGCAGGGTGATCAGCGCCCGGGCGATCGCCACCCGCTGCTGTTGGCCACCGGAGAGCTCGCTGGGCCGGTGACGGAGCCGATCGGTCAGGCCGAGCGAGCCGACCAGCGCCGTGAAGCGCGCTTCGTCGACGTCCCGGCCGGCCAGGTCCAGCGGCAGCAGGATGTTCTGCCTCGCGGTCAACGTCGGCAGCAGATTGAACGACTGGAACACGAATCCGATCCGGTCCCGGCGCAACCGGGTCAGCGCGTCGTCGGACAGCACCGTGATGTCGTCGTCGCCGATGAACGCCTGACCGGACGTCACCGTGTCCACACCGGCCAGGCAGTGCATCAGGGTCGACTTGCCCGAGCCGGACGGCCCCATCACCGCGGTGAACGTGCCCCGCGGGAATTCGGCGGAGACCGCGTCGACCGCGGTGACCGCGGTCGGGCCTTTCCCGTAGACCTTGCTCAGACCAACCGCTCTGGCGGCCAGGGCGGTGCCGACCAGCAAAGATGCTGACGTCATGTGATTGCCTTCCGATTCGATTCGCACTCCCCATGACGCTAGGGAGATCGGGCCGGCAGCACATCGGCGTACGGGACCGACTGCCGACCCGCCGGTGGCACCGCGGACCCGGGAGCATTAGTCCCGTGGGCGGAGGGCGCCCGCCGGACGGGAGTGGTGATCACCCTGCGCCGGCGCCGAGGTCCCCCGGGGCCACGACACCGGCCCGGAAGGCCAACAGCACCAACCCGACCCGATCCCGGCAACCGAGCTTGGCCAGCAGGCTGCCGACGTGGGTCTTGACCGTCGACTCGGCCATGAACAAGCCGGCCGCGATCTCCTGGTTGGTCAGCCCTCTGGCCACCTGGACCAGCACCTGGGTCTCCCGCGCGGTCAGCTTCCGGAGCAATCGGTCCCGTTCTCCGGGCCCCTTGGGCAGGGTCGGGGCCACGTGGGCGAGCAGCCGGCGGGTCGCGGAGGGGGCGATGACGGCGTCACCGGCCGCGACCGCCCGGATCGCCCCGACCAGATCCGCCGGTCGGGCGTCCTTGAGCAGGAAGCCGGAGGCGCCGGCGCCGAGCGCCGCGAAAACGTATTCATCCAGGTCGAAGGTGGTCAGCATCAAGACCCGGGGCACGGGAGGCCCGGGGGGCACGGTGGCCAGCAACCGCCGAGTGGCCTCCACGCCGTTCATCACCGGCATCCTGACGTCCATCAGCACCACGTCCGCGGCCGTCCCGGCCAGCGCGACCAGGGCGGCCGCCCCGTCGGCCGCCTCGCCCACCACGACGATGTCCTCCTGCGCCGAGAGCAGCATGGCGAAACCGGAGCGGACCAACGCCTGGTCGTCGACCAGGAAGACTCTGATCGTCACAGCGGATCCCACCTCGGGGCCGCGACCTGCATCGGCAGCTCGAACCAGGCCTCCACCCGGAAACCGCCGCCGGCCTGTGGTCCGATCTGCAGCCGCCCGCCCTGCAACCAGACCCGTTCCCGCATCCCGAGCAGACCGTGCCCGTCGCTCTCCGGGGCGCCCACCGCGCCGTCGACGAGGTCGGTCGCGGCGCCCCGGCCGTCGTCACTGACCGCCACCCGCACCGATCCAGGCTGGTAGGTCACCTCCACGGTGGCGGCGGCCGCCGGGCCGGCGTGCTTCACGACATTGGTCAGCGCCTCCTGCACCAACCGGAAAATGGTCAGGTCCAGGCCGGGCGGGAGCGCCAACTCGGTCCCCCTGACCTGGAGCTCGACGTCGATGCCGGCCTGCCGCACCTGTTCGACGAGCGGGTGCAGGTCGGCGACACCCTGGGCCGGCGCGTAGGTGCCGGTCTCGGCGGGGTCCATCCGCAGCACCCCGACCAGGCGACGCATCTGCGACAGGGCCTCCCGGCTGGTCTCGGAAATCGTCCGCAGCACCGTGGTCGCGAGCTCCGGGTGACCGGCCACCGCGGCCGCGGCCCCGTCGGCCTGCACGATCACCACCGACAGCGAATGGGCGACGATGTCGTGCAGCTCCCTGGCGATCCTGGTCCGTTCGGTCGCGGCGGCGATCCGGGCCCGTTGGTCGCGCTCAGCGGCCAGCATGGCGGCCCGTTCGGCCGTCACCCGCAGCTGTTCGGCCTGGTGGTCCTGCCGATCGCGCTGCCGCTCGCCGATGACGAAGGCCGCGATGACGCTGACCGCGCAGAGCCCCACCGCCATCGCCAGCGTCGAGCCGTCGGACTGCTGGTACCCCCAGCGCAGCGGGGCGACCAGCGCGCCGATCAACCCGACAGCCAACGACGCCCGGCCCCACGACCTGTTCCGCGCGTGGGCGACGCAGGAGTGGACCAGGACCGGGGCCAGCACGACCGCGAACGTCGGCGAGTCGAGCAACCACAGGTTCAGGGCCAGCAATCCGGCCCCCAGGGTGAAGGCGAACTCCGGTGCACTACGTCGCAGGAATACGGGGGCCGCGCTGACCAGCAGCAGCACCGAAGCGATCGGTTCGCTGTGGCGGTAGTCGAGCGCGTTGACGGCCGAGGTCGCGAGCAGCAGCCCGCCCAGAATGCCGTCGCCGGCCCAGACGTGGTCGGAGAACCAGCGATAGATGGCCTTGCGCACCACACCTACGGTAGTAGCGTCCCAGCCGGCGCGGATCCTCCTGCAGTACCGGGCCCGGCGGGAACACTTTTCCATTGATACCGATATGCTGAACGCATTCACCACTGAGAAAGGGGATGATAGACCGTGACCGCGATGGATTCCCAGGTCGGTGAGGAGGCGGCAGATGAGGACGACACGGAGGGCCCGACGCTGCCAGGGCGACAAGGAATCCAATCGGTAGAGGTCGCTATGCAGGTGCTGATGGCGCTCGAGCAGGGCGGCGGCCCGATGAGTCTTTCCGCAATTTCTCTGGGCAGCGGGTCGCGCCCGAGCAAGGTGCACAGATATTTGGTGAGCCTGGGCCGGGTCGGGCTGACCTCACAGGATTCGAAGTCCGGGTTGTACGATTTCGGCCCGGCCCTGCGCCGTCTGGGAGCGGAGGCGTTGCGCCGGACGAACGAAGTCGCGGTGGCCGCCACGGCCGCGCTCGACCTACGCGACCGGACGGGTCACTCGGTCAACGTGGCGGTCTGGGGTGAGCGCGGACCGGTGGTGGTGAGCTGGGCCTACGGTAGCCGGCCGCTGGCGTTGACGGTGCGGATCGGCGCAACCCTTCCGCTGCTTGCCTCCTCGATCGGTCACGTATTCCTGGCCTACCTGCCGGAGAGCCTCACCGAGGAGACGCTGACGGCGGAGCTGGCCACCGAGGGAAATGTATGGAACCGCCGCCGAGTGGGCCTGCTACAGGCGAAAGTACGCAAACAGGGCTATGCCGTGACCCACGGCGGTGTCATTCCCGGCATTGCCTCTGTGGCGGCCCCGGTGTTCGCCGCCAACGATCCGATGCCGCTGGCCATGTCGATCGTGCTGCCCGACAGTGCCGGCACCTCCGACCATCTGGCCGACCTGGCCGACATTCTGCGCAAGGCCGTCACCGACGCCTCGCGGGAGCTCGGGCAGCTCCCGTAGGCGTCAGGTGGATAGCCCGCTGTATGGCTCGGCCGGCTCTATTGCTCGCGCAGGACGATGTCGAAAACCACCGATGTCCATGATTCCTGGAGCGCTCTGCCGTCCGGGGTCGGCTGATCCTGATCGTGACGCTCGAATTCGTAGATCAGGGATTGCTTCACACCGAATACCGAATCGCTGGTCAGATACGGGTCGCCGGCGACGAAAATATGGGTCACCAGTCGGCGGAAGCCAGGTGCGGTCACCATGAAATGCAGGTGGGAGGCGCGCATCGGAGATCGTCCGGTGCTGCCCAGCAGCTGACCGACGGGCCCGTCATCGGGGATGGGATACGGCGTGGGCGTCAAGGCCCAGAATCGGTAGGCGCCCTGGTCATCGGTGAAGAAATGAGCCCTGGCGGCCAGGTGTCCGTCGTCGTACTGCACGTCGTACATGCCGTCGTCATCGGCCTCCCACACCTCGATGCGGGCATTCGGAATCGGTACGCCGTCAGTGCTTCGGACGGTTCCGCTGACCCACGACGGCTCCCCCTTCGCCGAGCCGGCGATGTCGTCGCCCAACGCGATCACCGGGGAATCCTTGACGAAGAACGGTCCGAACACGGTGGCTTCCGTCGCGTTGGCCACCGCCGGTTCGTTGACCGCGACGGTCAGCATGGACACGCCCAGGACATCGGACAGCAGCACGAATTCCTGACGGGTGTCAGTGGTGATGTGGCCGGCCGCAGTCAGAAATTCGATACCGGCATTCCACTCGTCCTCGGTGAGTCTGGTCTCCCGGATGAAGGCGTGCAGATGCCGGACCAGTGATTGGGTGATTTCTCGCAGGCGCGGGTTCGCGGTGCCGTCGAAACTGGCCACCGCCTCCTCGGTCACGGCCTGCTCCCGGTAGGCACTGAGGTCGCGGAGATCGACATCGTCGGCGGTCGTTTGCTGGCTCACGGAAAATTGTCCCTTCGTTAGACGTTGACGGTCGGGTCGAGCGGCACGAGTATCGGCGGTTCACCGCGGCAGGCCCTGTGCAGCAGCGCGCTCATCTGTTGCCGGTCGACGGCGCGTGGATTCCTCGCCGGCAGTTGTTCCATCACCAGATCCGTGGCCTGCTCCACGTCACCGTCGGCCAGGCCGAGTTCGCCCAGCGACGCCGGCGCTTTGACATCGCCGTAGAGCTCGACCAGAGCCGCGAACGGCTCGTCCGAGGCGTTCAGACCGGCCGAGAGCCGCTGCGCCGAACCAGGATCGGCGGCCAGGTTGATACCCACGACATGAGGCAGCACGACGGAGTGCATCGCGGCGTGATCGAGATTGTAGGCACCGCCCAGGACATGGCAGATCTTGTGGTGCAGGCCGGAACCAGCGCCGGCGAACGCGACAGCGCCGAGGTACACGCCGATCAGGATGTCGCGGCGAGCGGCCATGTTCGCGCCGTCGGTGACGATCTCCGGTAGCGACGACGCCAGCCACCGAACACCTTCGACGGCCAGGGCCGAGCTGATCGGGTTGTTCCTGGGCGCCCACCAGGAGTCCACGCAGTGCGCCAGCGCGTTCAGACCCGACGTCACCGAGAGCGCGGTCGGCAGGGTCAACGTCAAGGCGGCGTCGTACACGATGACCTTCGGGAGCACCTTCGGGTCGACTCCCGTGCGCTTGTGACCGTTCTCGGTCAGTCCCCACACCGGGGTCGCCTCCGATCCCGCGTACGTCGTCGGCACGGCCAGAATCGGTACTCCGGTGGTCAGTGCGGCCGCCTTCGCTGCGCCCGTGGTCGACCCGCCGCCCACGCTGATCAGCAGGTCGGCCTGCCGATCCGCGACGGCCGACCGAACGCCGGCGGCCACGTCCGCGGGAACATGCGGCTTGATGTCACTGAAAACGCCCGCGAGGTCGATATCTGCACAGATGGTGCGGGCGATACCCAGTTCGGCCTCGGCGGCGACCAGCAGCACCCGGGAGGCACCCAGCTGGCCCACTTCCGCGGCCACGTCCGACCGTGACGTCCCACATCCGAAGATGACCCGCTGGCCCCAGGATTCGTACACCATCGGCGCGGTCATGCCGGTTCACCCGACCGCGCCGCGCGGGTCGTGACCAGGCGCACAGCCGCAACCGGGCCGATGACAGCATCAGACACACGGTGCTCTTCGATCGGGATCGGCGTCATGGGGTTCCTCGCTCCGCCCAGGTGGCGGCTAGTCGACAGCAGTTCATCATTTCGCTCGTGCGTTGGACAAGAGTCAACCCGCCGACCTTGGTCAGGTGAACGCGGAAACGGTGGTCGCTTCCAAGGCTTCGGCGAGCCCGGCCAACAGAGCGGGAATATCGGGTTCGGTGGGCGCAGTTCCGAAGATGTAGAAATCAGGTCGCCACAACACGGCCACGCAGCCGGTCTGTTCGAACCATGAGCCGTACACGCCGTCGACATCCGACAATTCACCTGGGCCGGCGGCACGGCTGGTCAGCCGATGCACCCGGACCCCGAGGCGATCGGTGAGTTCCTGCTCCGGAGTGTCCGCGAAACTGCCCGCCCGCCCATCGATGAGCAGGACGAAGCCGTAGCCGACGACGCGGTCGAACAGATCCACGATCCCCGAGCTGTCCGAGACCCGCCCCTGCGGCATCAGCTGTCCGGCCGCCGCCGAGCCGTCGTGCATCCCCGATCCCAGCCCGGGAAACCGCATCTTCTCCGGCCGCCGGCTGAGCCTGCGTTGCAGGATCAGTTGCTCGTCACGGGCCGCGGCAGCCACCGGATCGCGCATGGTCTGCACCCGACCGAGTTCGATGCCCTTCTCGATCACCGCCCGCACGTGAGGCTCACGTTCGGTCTGGAAGGTGTCCAGGATCGCATCGTCGGCGCCGATGGTCATGGCGCCGAATTTCACCGCCAGGTTCTGAGCGTCGCGGATGCCCGAGCACATGCCCTGGCCCAGGAACGGCGGCATCTGATGGGCGGCGTCGCCGGCCAGCAGGATCCGCCCGACCCGCCAACGATCGGCGACCAACGACCGGAACGTGTAGGTGGCCACCCTGATCAGTTCGGCTTGATCACGCCGTAGATACGGTTCGACTCTGGCCCACACACGGTCGGGCTGGGCCTCGACCGCGAAGGTCGATTCGGCGTCGATCATGAAGCTGAATCGGTGATGATCCGGGCCGAGGGAGATGATCGACGTCGGCTGGACCGGATCACACACCTGACGTGCCTTCGGCACCTCGGTGGAGGCGGTCAACCGGAAGTCGCACACCATCCAAGGCTCGGAAAAGCCGTAGTCGAACTGGTCCACGTCCAGCCATTTCCGGGTGAAGCTGTTCCCTCCGTCACACGCGATGACATATCGCGAGAGCACCGGAGTGTCCCTTCCGTCCACGGTGATCTCGACGTGGTCGGCGCTCTGTGCGTAGCCGGTGACCTTGGAACTCATCACCACGTCGACATTCGGCAGGCACCGCACCACGTTATCGAGGGCGTCCTCCAGGTCGGGCTGGTACATCATGTACCACTCGGCCCAACCCTGGCCGCCGACGTCGGCGAAAGAATGCTCGATCAGCAACTCACCGGCGCCGTTGCGCCATTCGTAGTTGCGCTGGACGTGCAGCTTCGGGAGCATGATGTCGGCCAGGCCCAGGCGGTCGAACGTGCGCATGGTTTCATCGTCGAAAATGGCGGCCCGGGGCAGGTTGTACAGGGTGGCGTAGCGTTCCAGAACGAGAACCCGATGGCCCGCCTGCCCGAGCAGCGCGGCGGTGGCCATACCGACCGGCCCGTAGCCGATGACGGTGATGTCGTACATGTTTTCCCCTTGGGGTGAGGGTTGAAAGTCGAACCGCACGTTAAAAACTGGCCAGAACGCCGTTGCGATCGGCATTCTCGGCAGTTGCATCGCCAGCGGTCTCAGCGGGGATGCGCAGCAGTCGTTCCGCGTTCCGGTGGCCGATCTTGGCCCGGTCGGCGTCGCTGATGGGCGCCCCGCGGAGGAAGTCGGTGGCGGTCCCCATCTGCTCGAAGGGGTAGTCGGTGCCGAAAAGGATGTGGTCGGCACCGATGGACAACAGCGCCGCCAACAATGGCGGGGCGGAGCACACGCCACTGGTGGTGATGTACAGGTTCTCCCGGATGTACTCGGATGGCCGGCCGCGCTTCAGTTCGATTCCATGATGCGCGTGAAAACCCCAACGCGAATCCAGCCGCCACAGCACGAAAGGAAGTCCCTCCCCCATGTGTCCGAGCAGCAGTTTCGCCTTCGGGAAGTCATCGAACACGCCGCCGAAGATCAGACGGAGGACATGGGTCGCCGTGTCCACTCCCCAACTCCACATCGGACCGACCAACTCCGGGTGCCCGGACAGCACGTGGCTGAAGTCGACGCCGTTGGCCGGATGCAGGTAGAGCGGGACATCCAGGGCTTCGGCCCGCTCCCACACCACCCGCAGGGCGGGATCGTCCAGATACATGCCATTGGTGTGGGCGTTGACCAGAGCTCCGCGCAAGCCCAGTTCGGTGACCGACCGTTCCAACTCGTCGGCCGCGGCCTTGGGGTCCTGCAACGGCAGGGCCGCGAATCCGGCGAACCGATCGGGGTGCCGGCCGATGACCCCGGCCAGAAAATCGTTCACGGTGATGGCCTTGGCCACCGCCGTCGGAGCGTCCTGCTCGGCCTGGATGCCCGGCGAGTTCAAGGACAGGACCTCCATGTCCAAGCCCGCGGCGTCCATCTCCGGGAGCCGTTCTTCGGTCAGATCGAGCAACCGGCGGGAGGCCTCCGCCCACACCCCCGGCTGGGCGATCGAGGACGTTGCGGCACCGTACCCGACGAGTTCGGGCGTGACGAAATGCTCTTCCAGAGCGATCAGTTTCATTGGTACTCCTCGGGCATTGGCAGACGTGGGCGTTGGACAGACGAGGGGGATACGAGCGAACCTCGCCATTTCATCATAGCGAAATACGTACCGTATTAGTGAACCGATGAGGGTGTTTCGCCCGACTATTCCGGCCGGCCGTCGCGCAACCCGGTGAGCTGCTGGATGTCGTGCCGGCTCCGGATCTCCTTCACCGCATCCAGATCCGGCTTGCCGTTGCTGGCCCGCAGCAGGGCGGCGAGTTCGACGAAGTAGTCCTCGTGTCCCTCAGGGGCGGCCTGGAACAGCATCGTCGCCGGTTCGCTCGAGAGGTTGCCGAACGCATGGGGCACCCCGGCCGGCACGTGCATCAATGATCCCGGCCCACCACGCATGAACGTGCGCCCATCATCGGCGACCCAGGTGTGCCAGTCGTCGGGCGTCCGTTCCTTCGGTTCGAAGGCCAGCATGTCCAAGGTGCCGGTGAGCACGTAGAACAGCTCCTCGCCCTGGGTGTGCACGTGAGCGCCCACGTCATAGCCGGGTGGGACGGTGATCTCGAATGTCGACGTGATCGCGCTCGGACCCCCCGGGATTTTCAGCACGGCGTACAGTCCACCGCCTTCGATCAGGCGGCCTTCACCGGGCGGTAACATCGTTCCGTCAGCCATGCGATTTCGGCCCTTCTTCCGGTTGCGCCGATTGAGTTTCCGAAACATCGGACGTCCGCCGGAGCCGGCGGAGCAGAGAATTGATTTTCAGACGACTGGATTCCACGTTGGCCAGGCCGACGGCGAGGATGAGTGCCACCCCGTTGAACATGTCCGGTATCCAGGTGGCCGCGCCGGCCAACTGCAGGCCCTTGACTCCCACGGCCAGGACGTAGACCGCGACGACCGTCCCCCAGACGTTGAATCGACCGGACCGGAACTGAGTGGCCCCGAGAAAGACGGCGGAGAAGGCGGGCAACAGGAACGACGGACCCGAGGTCGGATCACCGGTTCCGAGCCGGGATGCCAGCAGCAGCCCGACAAGTGACGCGATCACGCCACCGGTGACGAAAGCGCCGGCGATCACCCGACGGGTACGCACTCCGGCCAGACGGGTGGCGGCCTCGTTGCCGCCGGTGGCGTAGATCCGGCGGCCCAGCGGGGTGTTCTCCAGTACATACCAGACGATCAACGCGATCAACAGCATCACATACACCGGGACGGTGATACCGAAAACCCTTTCCGTGCTGAACGAGGAGAACCCCTGCGGCAGATTCAGGATCTGGGCGCCGCCGGAAAGCCAGTTCGTGCAGGCCAGGATCACCGAACTCACGCCCAGCGTGGCAATGAAGGAATCGATCTTGAATCCCCCGACCAGCAGCGCACTCAGTCCGCCGATGGCCGCACCGAGCACGATGGTCAGCGGCACCGCCACCGCGACCGAGAGGCCCTGGTTCACCAAGAGCCAGGAAATGAAGATGGAGGTGAATCCGATCTGTGCGCCGATGGCCAGATCGAAGGCTCCGGCCGCCACCGGTATCAGCAACGCGATGGCGGCCAATGCGGTCAGCGCCTGCCCGTCCAGCACGGAGCGCCACGTACTGGCCGTGAGGAAGGTATCCGGAATCCAGACGGAGAAGATGGCGAACAGCACCACGAAGATGTAGACGGCGCTCAACCGCTTGAAGGATAGTGCGGCCAGAAGCCTGCCACCGGACACGCGGCGGAGCGGGCCTGCCTTGTCGACCGCGGCGGTCGCCACGGCGGCATGGGCCGGGCGAGCGCGCGTCGGAATCTCGCTGTCCAGAACGGTCTTACTCATCATGGGTCTCCCAGTCGGTCCCGGTCGCCGAGACGAGCTCGTGCGGGCTGATGCCAAGGCACTCCTGCGTCAACCGGTGGTCGGTCAACGCCTCTCCACGCAAAACGGCGGTGATGATGCCGTCCCGCAGGACCAGTACTCTGCTGCACATGCGGATCAGGTCCGCGTTGTCCGACGACGACACCAGCACGGCGGCGCCCCGCGCAGCGGCGTCGACGATCAGGGCCCGGATGGCTTCGCTGGACCCGACGTCCACCCCCTGGGTCGGCTCTTCCACCATCAGCACCTTCGGTGCGATCCGCAGCCATCGCGCGACCACGACCTTCTGCTGATTGCCGCCGCTGAACAGCCGCAACGGCCGCCGCGGCAGATTCGGAGTCACACTGACCCGCTCCGACCATCGTCGCGCTTCGGCGAACTCCCTGCGCTTGGAAAGATGAACCCGTTTGGCCGACAGCGATCTCAACTCCGGCAGGGTCAGGTTCTCCACCACGTCGTGGGTCATCACCGCGCCGTGCCGGTGCCGGTCCGCCGGGACCAGCGCCAACCCGGCGCGGACCGATTCATTCGGCGCGGCGCGGTGCGCAACCTTTCCGGCCACCCGCACGGTCCCACCAACCCTGGGCACGGCACCGAAGATCAGGCCGGCCACCTCGTCCCGTCCGGAACCGAGATTCCCACCGACGCCGACCACCTCGCCGGGCCAGATGTCCACGTCGAAGGACCGCAGCGAGAGGCTGGTCAGCCCCCGCACCGACAGGGCCGGCTGGCCCTGGCCGACACCGGATTCCTCCGGATTCCGCTGCCCCGCCAACAACGTGCGACCGACGATCAGTTCCGCCAGTCGGTCGGTGGACAGACCGGCCGTCGCCGTGTCGGCGACCAGCTGACCGTCACGCAGAACCACCACCCGATCGGCCAGCTCGATCACCTCCTCCAGCCGGTGGGAGATGAAGATGATGCCCGCGCCCGCCCGGGCCGCCTGCCGGACGGCGGTGAACAGGACACCCACTTCGTCTCCGTGCAGGGCAGCCGTCGGCTCGTCCAGCACCAACACACTGTGCGGATCGGTCCACCCGTCCATCGCCCGGGCGATCGCGACAATGCTCTGTTGCGCCGGAGTCAACCGCCCCAGTGGCGTGCGTACGTCGAAGTCGGCGCCGAATCGTCCGATCATGGCGCGTGCGTGCTCCCGGTCGGACCGGTGCCGCAGCGGCCGCAGTCCCGACGACTTGCCTCGTCCGATGGCCAGATTCTCCACCGTGGACAGCGTTTCGATGAGGCCCAGATCCTGGTGGATGAAATGCAGGACGTCGGTGGAATCCGTGGGATCCCGGTGCACCGTCACCTCACCGGAATCCGCCTTGTAGACGCCGGCCAGGATTTTCACCAGAGTCGATTTTCCCGAGCCGTTCTGTCCCAGCAGGGCCAGGATCTCGCCGGCCCGGACTTCCATGGTCACCTGATCCAGTGCGCGCAACCCGGGGAAGTTCTTGGTGATGCCGCGCACGGACAGGATGACCGGCCGGTCGACCGCGCCCTTCGGCGGAGCGCCGGCAAGCCCCGCCGTCATGAGCCGGCGGCCGGCCACAGCGCGGCGAAACGCTGGGCCACATCGGGATAACCGTTGTAACCCCGGGTCGGGTCGAAGGTGACGTCCTTCTGCTCGAGCATCTGCATGACGCTCGGGTCTTTGAGCTCAGCGCCGGTGAGTGCTTGACCGGTGATCAGCCGGGCCGCCATGTCGACCTGCACCCAGGAGGTGGTGCGAATGTCGTAGCCGAGTCCAGCGGTGATCTCACCGTTCTTGATGTAGCCCAGGACGGCCGGGTCCGGAGCGAAGCCCACGGTGTCGACCTTGATGTCGGCGACCTTCAACGCGGCGGGTAGACCATCGGCTGCCTCCTCCGACCCGAAGATCGCCGTCTTCGTCGACGGGTGGGCCTGCAGGTCACTGGCCACCAGACTGGGGGCGGTATTGCCGATCTTGGCGGCCGAGATTTCGACGAACCGAGTCTGGCAGGTGGGGCAGACGGACGCCATTTCCTTCTTGAACCCGGCGACGATGAAGGGGCTGAAGCTCAGCTCGGGAATGGTGTAGAACACGCTCGGCGCATTACCGTTGCGCTTGACCACCCAGTCCGCCAGCAAGGTGCCGGCAATGGTCGCGGCCGGCACACCCAGAATCGAACCCTTGATGCCGGGGAACTGATCGACATCCACCACGCCCTGCGACACGACCGGTATCCCGAGCTGCTGGAGTTGAGCCATCGGCTCCTTGTATTGCACCGGATCGGCCGCCGGGATCAGCACCGCCGAGGGCTTGGTACTGATGATGCTCGACATCGCATCCTGCAACCCCTGGGCGGACGCGCCCGCTTTGGTCACGGTCAGTGGAACCCCGAGAGCTGCCGAGGCCTGCTGGTTCATCAGGCCGATCAGCGCACAGATGGGGGTGGAACACTGCAGGAAGGCGAACTTCGAACCCGCCGCAGGTCGCTTGGCCAACTTCTCGGTGACCGGAAATGCGTTGGGATGTCCGGTGTACGGTGCGAGGTTCTTCGCAATCTGGGCCGCGGCACCGGCCGTCACCCCCGTAGCGCCGGCGGGCGCAGCCGAACCCGACGAGGGCGCCGCCGCTGACGGCGCAGCCGCCGAAGGCGCGGCGGCCGACGAGGGCGCAGCGGCCGCCGAGACGGGGGCCGAGCTCCCGCTGGTGCCGGAGACGGCGGTACTGCCCGAAGAGCAGCCGACCGCGCTGAAGGCCACCGCGCACACGGTGACACCGGTAATTGCCAGAGCAAGAGGAGATCGCTTCACGCCGGTTCCTTTCAAGAACACCACGTTGTGGAAGGGAGGAAAACTTTCGCGCCGACGGCGCGGAGTGGCATCCGTTCAGCTCACGCCATGAACAGATGACCATTGGTGCTCAACAGTTGTCGATGCTCAACAGTTGTCGATGGCGAAATGACGCCTATCGGTGGTACGGGGTGGTACGGGTGACCGGGTGGTACGGGTGAATCAGTGCTCGAGCTCTTTTTCGTTGACCGGTCCCCACAGATTGACCGTGGCCGCGTCCACTTCCCAGGTACGCGGACCCTGCGGGTTGCTCTCGTGCCAGGGCCGGGGCTCCCAATTTCCGGTCTTCTCGTCGTGCACGATATCGATCTGGGTGAACAACTCGATGGTGTTGCCGTCCGGGTCCCTGTGGTAGGTGAACAGATTGTGACCCGGGCCGTGCCGACCCGGTCCCCAATGCAGTCGGTAATTGTGTTTGGCCAGGTGGTCGAGCATGGAAATCAAATGGTTCGGGTCGCGCATCTCGTAGGCGACGTGGTGCATGCCCTGCCTTTTCTGGCTGGCCATGAAGTTCGCCACGTGATGGTCTGCATTGCATCGGAGAAAGACGAAGAAGTCGCCGATGGTGTCCGACCACCGGAAGCCGAGCAGATCCTGGTAGAAGTTCTGTATCACCTCGAGGTCGGGGGTGAAGGCCGCAACATGCCCGAGCTTCGTCGGCCGGAGCGGCGGATAGTCGCCGACTCCGCTGCCGTCCTGACCTTCGATCAGATGCAAGGTCACACCGGTCAGGGGTTCGGCCAGCACCACGGCGTCCGGGGTGCCCGGGCCGATATCGCTCCTTCTCTCCACCTGGTACCCGGCATCCTTGAGCCGGCGCTCGGCATCGTTGAGTGGCTGCCAGATCTCGAACCCGACCGCTGTCCTGGCCTGCGCGGCGCCCTTGGTGATGACGATGCAGTGGTGATCGCTACCGGTGGTCAAGAAGGCCTGATCGGTGGACCGTTCGACCAGTTCGAAATCAAGAACCTTGGTGTAGTAGTCGACGAGCCGGTCGACGTCGGGCGTCTGGAAGCCGACGTAACCCAGCTTGGACACCTGCACGGCGGAACCGACTTCCGCCGGAGTGATACCCATTTCTCTCCTTCATATCGGGGCCCGCAGTTAGCTGCGCGCCACGATGTGGTTCGTGATGCGACCGATTCCCTCGATCTCGACGGTGACAACGTCACCCGGATGCAAAAAAGTGTTGTGCGGCAGACCCACCCCGGCCGGCGTTCCGGTCAGGATCAGGTCCCCTGGTTCCAGGGTCGTCATTCGGCTGGCTCCGGCGATCAGTTGTGCGACGGAGGCGACCATTTGCGACGTACTCGACTTCTGCTTGATCTCGCCGTTCACCTGCAGACTCATCGCCAGGTCCTGCGGATCGGTGATGGTCCAACTCGGCACCAGCCCTGGGCCGATCGGGCAGGAATCGTCCTGATTTTTCTGCCCGAGCCAATTCCAGTCGAACGGCGGCGCCGCGGCGCGCTGGAACAAGCCGCGCGCGGAAATATCGTTGCTGACCACATAACCGGCGACGATGGACAGTGCGTCTTCCGGCAGTACATCGCGGGCGCGGCGGGAAATCACCACACCCAGTTCAGCCTCCCAGTCGAAGCGATCGGCGGGGTCGGCACCGATCCGGACGTCGTCGAGCGGCCCGACCACCGTGGTGGTCGGCGATTTCAGGAAGAAGAAGGGTTCGACCGCCGGGTCGGGCGGCGCCACCTTCATCTCCGCGGCGTGGTCGTAATAGTTGGCGCCCGAACACAGGACTTTGCGGGGGAAGGTCAGCGGTGCGATCAACTGCGCGTCCGGAATGGGTTCCAGGTCTTGCACGTCCAGACCGCGAAGAACGGGCGACCAGGTCGACCACTGCTCCAGCATCGCCATCAGATCAAGGCCAGCGGCCTGCGTCAGCACCCGGACCACGGTGCCGTCGAACACGCCCACCTGGACGCCGTCGGAGATGCTCGGCGTCCGAAACTGCACCAGTGAGAACATCAGAGCGCCCAATCCTGCGGCGTCGAGGTGGTCAGCACCACCCGGCCCATGTTTTCGTCGGATTCCATGTAGCGGTGGGCGTCGGCGGCCCGGGCGGCGGGGAACGTCCGATCGATGATCGGTCGGAATCCGTTCGCCACCTGACGCCACAACAGTTCGGCGCTGGCCGAGTTCCCGGTACGGACACCGACAACTCGTTGGCTGCGCAGGTACAGCCGCATCAGATCCAGGTGCACACCGCCCTTGCCCAGGAAAGCACCGGAGCTGACCACGGTGCCGCGTGAGGCCAGCACGTTCATGGTCTTGGCCCAGATGTCGGGGTGCCCCAGATCATCGATGGCCACCGCCACGCCACGACCGCCGGTCAACTGGAGCACGGTGTCGGAGAACTCCGGTGCCGTCGGGTCGAGCGCCACCTCCACACCCAGTTCGAGCAGCTTCGCCCTCTTGGCCACCGACCGCGACGTGGCGATCACCCGGGCCTGGTGGTGTACGGCGAGCGAGGCGGTCAACGATCCGAGCGACGAACCGCCGCCCTGCACCAGGACCCAATCGCCGGCACGCAGGGAGGCGGCCATCAATTGGTTCTCGGCGACCGGCCCCGCCAGCGCCAGCCCGGCCGCGTCGACCGGACCGATGCCGGCGGGCATGACATGGGCGTTGACGGCCGGGCTGACCGCGTACTCGGCATAGGCGCCCGGCCGGTGCACGCCGATGATGCGCAGATCGGGGCAGGCCTCGGTGTGGCCATCGCGACACTCAACGCAACTGCCGCACGTCACCACCGGAAAGACGGCCACGTGGTCGCCGATCTGCGGTGAACGGACATCGGCGCCGACCGCGACCACGGTCCCGGCGTGCTCCGCACCGAGAACATGAGGAAAACGAAACGAAGCGAACGGAAGTGTTCCGTTGCGCGCGTTGATGTCCAGCAGCCGACCGATACTGACGGCCGCCACTTTGACCACGATTTCATCAGCGCCGAAATGCGGAAGAGGAATGTCGGCCGCCTGCAGGACATCCGGATCGCCGAACTCCTCGAAGACGACCGCACGCATCGTCTTCGGCGGGGCCGACACCAGGTCGGGCCAGGCCACCGGGGCGAGCGTCGCCTGCGTGCCGACCATAGCGATCTCCTTCGATGCCTGTGCTTCGCGTCACCCTTCGAGACGGACAGTACAGAGCATGGCGCGCACTGGTCAATACCGGCATGAGGAATATTTTCCGCAATGGTGAACTCACAAGGTGAACTCGCATCGTGAACTCCCTCGGCTGGGCGAGGCGTTGACCGTGGCTTCTCCGCCGGCCTGCCGCACCGCCCGACCGGCGGGTGCTCAGGTCGTGGCGCCCTTCGGACTCCGCGCCGAGACCGGGCGCGCAAAGATTGCGTGAGGATGGCGTGGGGATCGCGTGACTGGGCCGAACGCACCCGCTCTTGCGCCCGATGCTGGGATTCGCCCGCCGGGGAGCGGCGGGCGACTCTGATCTGGAGACGCGTCGGTGACTGCCGACGGACGCGTCTCCCCGTGGAGACGGACGTGTCGTGCTGACTGCAGTGGTGGTGCTCGCGCTCCTGGCTGCGGTTCATGTGCCCCTGGGCGACTACGTCGCAGGGGTGTACACGAGCGAACGACATTGGCGCGCCGAGCGGGCCCTCTATCGTCTCGGTGGGATCGATCCGGCCACCGATCAGCGCTGGCCGATGTATCTGCGTTCACTGCTCCTGTTCAGCGCCGCGGGTATCGGATTCTTGTATCTGATTCTGCGACTGCAGGCGTACCTGCCGTTTTCACTGGGCCATCCCGGTATGCCGCCGGTGTTGGCGTTCAACACCGCGGTGAGCTTCACGACGAACACGAGTTGGCAGTCCTACGCCGGTGAGTCGACGTTGGGTCACCTGGCGCTGGCCTCGGGGCTGGGTGTGCAGGCCTTCCTGTCGGCGGCCGTCGGCATCGCCGCCGCCGTGGCCCTGGTGCGCGGACTTGGTCGCCGCGGGACCGATCGGGTCGGGAACTTCTGGGTCGACGTGACCAGGAGCTGCACCCGCCTGATCCTGCCGTTGGCGCTGATCGGCGGCGTCCTGCTCCTCGCCCTCGGCGTGATCCAAAATTGGCATGCCGCGACGACGGTGACCACCCTGGCCGGTGGATCCCAGACCATCCTGGGTGGCCCGGTGGCCAGCTGGGAGCCGATCAAGCTGCTCACCGGAGACGGCGGCGGGGCGTTCAACGCCAACAGTGCCCATCCGTTCGAGAACCCGTCGCCATTGAGCAACATCGTCGAGATCTTCTTGATGCTGGTCATCCCGTCGGCATTTCCGCGCGCCTACGGACGGATGATCCGGGACACCCGCCAGGGTTGGGCGCTGGCCGCCGTAGTCTCGGTGCTGTTGGCCGGATCCATCGCCCTCGGACTGTTCGCCCAGAGCGGGCAGCACGGCACGGTTCCGGTCGCCGTCGGCGGCGCAGTCGAAGGGACGGAGCTCCGCAACGGAGTCTCCGATTCGGCCCTGTTCGGCATGACGGCCACCGCCAGCGCGGACGGCGCCGCCGACGCGAGCTACGACTCGTTCACCGGGCTGGGCGGCGGACTTCTGATGGCCAACATGATGCTGGGGGAAATCAGTCCCGGCGGCAGTGGCAGCGGGCTGTACGCACTGATCGTGATCTCCTTGATCACGGTGTTTCTCGGTGGTCTCATGGTCGGCCGCACACCGGAATATCTCGGTAAACGGGTGTCCCGCCGGGAGATGACCTTCCTGGCGTTGTACACGCTGACCATGCCCGCCATCCTGTTGGTCGGCACGGCGTTGGCCATCGGTTTTCCCACCGGCCGATCGAGTCTTTTCAACACCGGTGCGCACGGCCTGTCCGAGGCGTTGTACGCCCTCACCTCAGCCGCGAACAGCAATGGCAGCGCATTCGCCGGTCTCAATGCCAACACACCATTCTTCAATACCTTACTGGGTATCGTCATGTTGTTGGGTAGATACCTTCCTATTGTCTTTGTCCTGGCTCTGGCCGGTGCGTTCGCCCGGCAACAGCCCCGGCCGGTTTTCGAAGGAACGCTCAAGACCCACACACCACTGTTCGTCACTTTCACCGTGGTGGTAGCCGTGCTCACCTCACTGTTGTCCTTCGTCGGCGCGCTGGCCCTCGGTCCGCTCGCCGACGTCCTGCACTGACTGACCGCCGGCCGGAATCGGCGCGTGCCGACCGGGAGACCAGGACGTCGTCCCGAAAAATGCACCTGGAACAGGAGTTGCCCACATGGAAACGGGTCACGAACCCAGAATCGTGGTCGGGGTCAGCGGGAGTCTGGCCAATCTGACCGCACTGCACACCGCGGTCGACTATGCGCGAGCACTGGGCGCCGAGTTGATCGCGGTCCGGGCCTGGTTACCGGTGGGCGGCGAGGTGGCCTACCGGCGGAGCCCCTACCCACCGCTATTGGAACTGTGGCGGACGCGGGCGTTCGATGACCTCAACACGGCCTTCGCCGACGCCTTCGGCGGCCTACCACCGGACGTGACCGTTCGGCGGGTGACCGGGCGAGGTGAGACCGGTCCGGTACTGGTGGCCGTGGCGGGCCGGTCTCGCGATCTGCTGGTCGTCGGCACCGGCCGGCAGGGCCCGATGTCCAGCCGGCGACCCGGATCAGTCAGTCGGTACTGCCTGCGGTACTCCGGTTGCCCGGTGCTCGTCGTTCCCCAACCGGAGATGATCCGGGCCATGCGTTCCATCCGACGCCCGGACCACACCACCCACGGGAACCACTCAACCCACTGATCGGCGTTCCGGCAGCCGGGCCGCGAGGCCGGTCCGATGACGGGGGGATCGCCCGCCTGCCGTTCCGCCCTGCTCACCGACCACCAGGACCGGGCACGCTGCGTGAGCCAGGCAGTATCGGCTGATCGAACCCCGGACCATGACGGCCAACGACCTGCCCCGCTCACCCCCCACCACCAGAAGATCACCGGGATGGTCGGCAGTACAGACCAGGACCGGTCCGACCTCACCCCGACCGATCACGAAACGCACATCCACGCCCGCCGGTCGTCCGCCGAAAGTCCGCGAGAACGCCTCCGTGAGCACCTCTCCGGCGCGCCGCCGGTACTCGTCCATCACCGGCGAATGAAAATTCAGCCGGCTGTAGAATTCGCCGCCGTCCGGAAGCCAGGCCCGCACGGCCACCAGTTCTGCATCCACACTCCGGGCGTGGTCGAATGCGCTGTTCAACACCGCCACATCCTCGGTATTTCCGGCGACTCCAACCACCACGCGTTTTCGCCTCGCCGTTTCCACGCCGTTTCTCCCTCGAAAGTCATCCAGCTGTCCCTTCCAGCTGACGTGACGCCACGCGGATCGTCAACGACTTTCACGAATCCCTCACGGCATGGTCACGCTGTATTGACACGCAGGTGATAGGGATGAATCGCCGATGCCGTGAGGCTTTCCGTCAACCGGTGAAAGTCGCGGACAGACTCTCGTACTGATCGGGGTCGGCGACGACCAGGACCTGGTCGCCGGCGCAGAGTTGACTGCTGCCGTGGACGGGGACCATCTGGTTGTCCCGGACGATGAGGCTGATCCACACGTCATCCGGTAATTCGGACAGCTCGTCGACCCGTCGGCCGTCGGCGGGTGCACCCGGGGCGATCGTCATCCGATGCACACCTGCCGGGTCCTCACTGACCCGTACACCCAGCGCAAAAGGCTCCGGGTGCACGGTGCGCATGGGTAGGCGCAGCAGACGCGCCACCGTGGGGACCAGGCTGCCCTGGACCAGCACGGAGAACGTCACCACCAGCACGACGATCCCGTACAACCGGGGGGCATCCGGGACATGCGTGGCCAGGATGAACCCGCCCAGCAGGATGGGCACCGCTCCTTTGAGCCCGGCGAAAAGGATGAAGTTGCGTTCGTTGTTGTCCAGCCGGGCCGGGATCAGACACAAGCCGACGAAGACCGGCCGGATGACCACCGCCATGACGAGCCCGAGCACCAACCCCGGGATCCACACATCAGCGCGGATCAGTTCCTGGAGGTCCACAGTCAGGCCGAGCGCGACGAAAGCGACGATCTCGCCGAGGCTGGCCAGCGCCGCATGGAACCGTTCGATCTCACGTTTGAACGGCGCACGAGCATCACCCAACAAGATGCCGGCCACGAACACCGACAAGAACCCGGAACCATGGGCCAGGGTGGAGACACCGAACAGGATCAGCGCACACGCCGCCGTCCGCAACGGATACAAGCCTTCGCTGGGCAGCGGCACCGCCCGGATGAACCACAACAGGGCTCGGCCGCCGACCACACCCACCACCGCACCGACGCCCATCTGCAGCACGAACACTTCGGCCACTTGCCCGAACGCGCCCGCGCTCACGCTGCCCGCGCCGATCAGACTCGCCATCAATGCGATGCCCACCGGGTCGTTCGCGCCGGACTCCCCTTCCAGGATGGTGCCGCTGCGCCCGGCCACCTCCCGTTGACCCAGCACCGAGAACACCACCGCCGGGTCGGTCGGCGAGACCGCCGTACCGACCAGCAGGGCGAGATACCACGCCAGTCCGAACACCAGATGCAGGAACGTCGCCGCTGCCGCCGCCGTCAGGAAGGTACCCAGGACCCCCACCACGGTGATGGGTGCGGCGGCGCTACGGAATGTCGGCCAACCGATGTGCAACCCGCCGTCGAACAGGATGCAGATCAACGCGACCGTCACCAACCGTTCCACCACCTGCGCGGGCGGTTCGTTCAGGGCCGGAACGACCTTCACCGCAACGGCAGCGGCGACCAACACCAGAAGCGGTGCCGGCACCTTGATCCATTCGGTCAGCCGATTGGACAACAACCCGACCAGGACCACCCCGGCCACCAGCAGTATGAGCAGCGCAAACGGGTACGTATCCGACATAGCACTCCCAGATGACCGTTGCCGACACCGCTCCCGCACGACGTACTGGCGCACGCGGCGATCACAGTTTAGGTCGGCTGCGGGCGAGTCAGGCCCGGCCGAGTCAGGGGCGGAAGCGGTAGCCCATGCCGGGTTCGGTGATGAGGTGGCGGGGTCGGCTCGGCACCGGTTCGAGTTTGCGGCGCAGCTGGGCCAGATAGATTCGCAGGTAACTACTTTCGGTGTGGTCCGGATCGCCCCGCACCGCGGTCAGCAACTCGGGTCCGCTGACCAGGCGCCCCGGGTCGCGGAGCAGAACGTCCAGGATGCGCCATTCGGTCGGGGTCAGGTGGACATCGTTCCCGTCCGGGCCGAGGGCGGTGCGCGCCACGAGGTCGATGTCGATATTGCCGAGGGTGACCGCCGCGGGACCCGCCCCGGCACCGGATCGCCGGATCGCGGCCCGCAGTCGCGCGACGAGTTCATTCATGTCGAAAGGCTTGACGACGTAGTCGACGGCGCCCAGATCCAGCGCGGTGACCTTGTCCTGACTCTCGTTCCGGGCGGACAGCACGATGATCGGAAGCATCGGTTCCCGTTCCCGGAGCTGACGGATGACGTCGAGGCCGGACAGATCGGGTAGTCCCAAATCCAGTATCAGCAGGTCGGGCGGCAATCGGCGGATCTGTGTCAGGGCTCCGGCCGCGGTGGAGGCGGTGGTGACCTCGTAGCCGCGGTGAGTGAGGTTGAGGACCAGCGCACGCAGCAGGGGTGGCTCGTCGTCGACCACCAGTAGCCGGGTCATGCCGGGACCGGGGCCGCCGCAATCGGCAGTGTCACCGCGGCGATGAGGCCACCACCGGGGGCGTCGTCCAGGGAGATCGTGCCGTGCATGGCTTCGACGAACCCGCGGGCGATGGCCAGGCCGAGGCCCACCCCGGCGCCCGTACTGGTGGCCTTGTCGCCGCGGCGTTGGAACGGCGCGAAAACGTTCTCCCGCGCTTCGGCCGGGATGCCGGGTCCGCGGTCCATCACCCGGATCTCGACCTCGTCGCCGAGGCTGCTCGCGGCGACGCGGACCGGCTCACCCGACGGCGCGTAACGCAGGGCGTTCTCCACCAGATTGGCGATGACCCGTTCCAGCAGACCGGCGTCGGCCAGTACCTCCGGCAACGTGTCGGGCACGTCGAGCTCGACGTACGCGCCGCGGGCCGCGTGGTCCAGGGCCCGGCTGACGACGTCCTCGACCGCGACCGGTTGGGCGGCGATGGAGAACACCCCGGCCTGCAGTCGGGACAGGTCCAGCAGGTTGGTCACCAGTGCGGTCAGCCGGTCCAACGCCGCGTCGGCGTTGGTCAGCAGCTCCTGACGATCCTGTTCACTCCAGTTGATCTCGGAGCTGCGCAGACTGGTCACCGCCGCTTTCGCCGAGGCGATCGGGGTGCGCAGGTCGTGGCTGACCGCGTTCAGCAGTGCGGTGCGAGCCCGGTCCACCTCGGCCAGCGGCCGCAGCAATTCCGCGGCCTGCGCGAGTCCCCGTTGACGGTAGGCGACCGCGACCTGGGTGGCGAAGGCGGTCAGCACCCGTTGGTCCTCCGCGGCCAGAGTACGACCGCGTAGCACCAGGTTGAGATCGTCGCCGATGGGCACCTCGGTGTCGCCGTCCTCCGGCCGCAGGCACGGATCGTCCCCGACACTGGCCACGCACGACCAGCTTCCGCGCATACCGCCGCTGGATGGCGTCAGGGGCTTGGCGCCCGTACTGGCCGGGGCGTCGGAATCCTGCCGGAGCAGGGTGACGCTGCGCATGCCGAAGGTTTCCTGAACCCGCTGCAGCAGGGCCGGCAGCGCTTGCTCGCCGCGCAGCAGGCTGCCGGCCAGGGTGGACAGGGTTTCGGCTTCGGCGTTGGACCGGGCCGCCTCGGAGTTGCGTCGCGCGGCGACGTCCACGACGCGCGACACCATGGCGCCGATGACCAGGAAGACGATGAGTCCCAGCACATTCTCAGGTGCACCGATGGTGAACTGGTGGATCGGGGGGACGAAGAAGTAGTTCAGCAGCAGGCTGGCGACGACCGCCGAGAGCAGGGCGGGCCAGAACCCGCCGACGAGGCTGACCAGTACGACGGCCAGCAGGAACAACAGCATGTCGCTGGCCAGGCTCAACTCCCTCCGCAGCAGCGCGCAGACCGGCGTCATGATCGCGAGCAATGCGGCGGCGACGACCAACCCGGTCAGCCGACGACGAAGGGTGAGGCCGCCGGTGAGTCGGGGCAGGACGCGTCCCTTGCCGACGTAGGCGTGGCTGACCACGTGCACGTCGATGGAACCGGAGGCGCGGGTGATGGTTTGCCCTGTGCCCAGACCGGTCAACGCGGCGACGATCGGATTGCGGCGGCTGGCTCCGATCACCACCTGGGTGGCGTTGTTGGCCCGGGCGAAATCCAGGATCGATTTGGCCAGATTGTCGCCGATGATGAGGTGGTAGCTGCCGCCGAGGGATTCCACCAACAGTCGTTGCGCGGCGAGGGCGGAGCCGCTGGATCCGGCCAGCCCGTCGCTGCGGGCAATATGCACGGCCATCAGCTCCCCGCCGGTGGCGCGGGCCGCGATACGGGCCGCACGACGGATCAGCACGTCGCCTTCCGGGCCGCCGGTGAGCGCCACCACGACCCGCTCCCGGGTTTCCCAGGTGTTGTCGATACCGTGCTGTTCGCGGTACCGCTGCAGGCCTTCCTCGACGCTGTCGGCCAGCCAGAGTAGGGCCAGCTCGCGCAATGCGGTGAGGTTCCCGGGGCGGAAATAGTTGGACAGTGCCGCGTCGACCTTTTCCGGGCGATAGATGTTGCCGTGCGCCATTCGTCGCCGCAGCGCCTCCGGCGTCATGTCCACCAGTTCGACCTGCTCGGCCGCGCGGACCACCGCGTCCGGAACCGTTTCCCGCTGCGGGACCCCGGTGATCGCTTCCACCACGTCGTTGAGGGACTCCAGGTGCTGCACGTTGACGGTACTGATGACGTCGATCCCGGCTTCCAGCAACGACTCGACGTCCTGCCAACGCTTGGTGTGCTCGGCGCCGGGCACGTTGGTGTGGGCCAGTTCGTCGACCAGCGCGACCTCGGGCGCCCGGTCGAGCACCGCCTGCAGGTCCATCTCGGGAAAGTCGCTGCCGCGGTAGCTGATGATGCGGCGCGGCAGAACTTCCAGACCGGCAAGCTTCCGGTCGGTGTACGTCCGTCCGTGCGTCTCGACGAAGGCCACCACCACATCGGTGCCGCGGGCGGCACGGCGGTGACCTTCGTCGAGCATGGCGAACGTTTTTCCCACGCCTGGGGCAGACCCCAGATACACCCGCAGCTGACCCCGCCTTGTCATGCAGGATCCTGAGGTCCGCCGCTGGATCCAAACAGGCTCTGCTGATTGATCAATGAGTCATTTCTTGTAGGGGTAGGCCGCATCCAACGCCAAGTTTAGCTGCAGGACGTTGACGGTCGGTTCGCCCATGAACCCCAGAGCGCGATCGTTGGTGAACTTGGCCACCTCGGCCGCCACCTGCTCGACGGTAATCTTGCGGGTCTTGGCCACCAGGGCCTCCTGGATCCTGGCGTAGTCCGGGCTGATGTGCGGGTCGAGCCCGGACGCCGAGCCGGTCACCGCGTCGGCCGGTACCGCCGGGTCGGCGGGGGCGTTGCCGCGGACCGGGACGATCTGGCCGCTGCTGTAGTCCTCGCCGAACTTGCCCACCTGCACCTTGACCCCCTCGTAGGTGGGGATGAACGGTGCGGCGGGTGCGGCCTGGTTGATGCTGACCACCTTGGTGACGGTGCCCTTGTAGCCGGGGCCGGACCAGAACACCGCCAGGACGGCACCCACTCCGTCGCTGGTGCAGTACGGCCGTGACCCGTCGACCCCGTTCGCGGTGCCGATGGCCAGGCTGCGCGCACAGACCTGCGTGAGCAGGCTCTGCTTCCCGCTGTCGGACTTGTCCGCCGGGTCGGGCAGGGTGTCGACGATCGACTCCGGCCCCAGGTTGCTGGCGCTGGAAGCGGTGGGATCGTAACCCTTACCCGCGGACGACGGGCGGGACTGGAAATACTGGGGCAGCGGGTTGCCGTCCTTGTCGGTGAAGCTCTGACCGATGAGCTCGGACCCGACGACGTTTCCGGCCAGGGTGATGGGGGATCCGTTGGCATTGTTCTTCAGCCCGGGGATCTGGGCCACCACGGTGATCACCAGTGGGTAGGCCACCCCGAGGATCACCGTGAAGATGATCAGCATGCGCAGGGAAGCCCATATTTGTCGGAGGAAATTCAGAACTGGTTGCATTTCAGGGTCACCGAATCCCGGGCAGGTATTGGATCACGAGGTCGATCAGTTTGATGCCGATGAAGGGCAGGATGATTCCGCCGACACCGTAGATGTAGAGGTTCCGGCGCAGCATCGCGCTGGCCCCGGACGGTTTGTACTGGACGCCGCGCAGGGCCAGCGGGATCAGCGCGACGATGATGATGGCGTTGAAGATGACCGCCGACAGGATCGCCGACTGCGGGGAATACAGCCGCATGATGTTCAGCTTGTCCAGGCCGGGATAAACGGCGGCGAACATCGCGGGGATGATCGCGAAGTATTTCGCGACGTCGTTGGCGATGGAGAACGTGGTCAGGGCGCCGCGGGTGATCAGCAATTGCTTGCCGATCTCGACGATCTCGATCAGCTTGGTCGGGTCGGAGTCCAGGTCGACCATGTTCCCGGCTTCTTTGGCCGCGGAGGTTCCGCTGTTCATCGCCACTCCGACGTCGGCCTGGGCCAAAGCCGGCGCGTCGTTGGTGCCGTCGCCGGTCATCGCGACGAGTTTGCCGCCCTCCTGTTCCCGCTTGATCAACGCCATCTTGTCCTCGGGCTTCGCCTCGGCCAGGAAGTCGTCGACGCCGGCTTCTTCGGCGATCGCCTTGGCGGTCAACGGATTGTCACCGGTGATCATGATGGTCTTGATGCCCATCCGGCGCAGCTCCTGGAACCGTTCGGCCATGCCCTGCTTGACCACGTCCTTGAGGTGGATGACGCCCAACACGGTGGCCGTTCCGCCGGCCGTCCGCT
>CAXUHA010000047.1:0-25773 GCA_964250735.1 uncultured Nakamurella sp.
TTCCACTTCCCGCTGATGCCGCGCATCTTCATGGCGGCCCGGCGGGAGTCGCGGTTCCCGATTTCCGAGATCCTCGCGCAGACACCGCCCATTCCGTCGACGTCGCAATGGGGGATCTTTCTGCGGAACCACGACGAACTGACCCTGGAAATGGTCAGCGACGAGGATCGCGACTACATGTGGAACGAGTACGCGCGTGATCCCCGGATGGTGGCCAACATCGGCATCCGGCGGCGGCTGGCCCCGTTGCTGGACAACGACCGCAACTCGCAGGAGCTGTTCACCGCGATGCTGCTGAGCCTGCCCGGCTCGCCCTGCCTGTACTACGGCGACGAGATCGGTATGGGGGACAACATCTGGCTGGGCGACCGGGACGGCGTCCGGACGCCCATGCAGTGGTCGCCCGACCGCAATGCCGGGTTCTCCCGGTCGGACCCGGCCCGGCTCTACCTGCCGGCGATCATGGACCCGGTGTACGGCTTCCCGACCGTGAACGTCGAATCGCAGATGAACACCACCGCCTCGCTGCTGCACTGGACCCGGCGGATGATCGAGATCCGCAAGCAGCACCCGGCGTTCGCGCTCGGCGAATTCTCCGACCTGGGCGGCTCCAATCCGACCGTGCTGTCCTACATCCGCAAGTACCGCCCGACCGACGGCGGAAAGGGCGGAACCGTGCTCTGCGTCAACAACCTCTCCCGGTTCCCGCAGCCGGTCGAGCTGGACCTGCGGGAATACACCGGTTCGGTGCCGGTGGAGCTGACCGGCGGAACGCCGTTCCCCTCGATCGGCGAGCTGCCGTACCTGCTCACCCTGCCCGGTCACGGCTTCTACTGGTTCGACATCGCCGAACCGGGGCAGATCACCGGCCCGGGCCACAGCAGCCGCCTGGGCTTCCAAGGCCAGGGGGGGTCCTGAACCTATGACCGACCAACCGTCACACCCTGCCCCGACCACGCACCCGTATCAGGACGCCGCCGACCACATGGGCGGGGCCGGTCCGGCGCTGGCCGCCATGCTGACCGACTGGTTGCCCGGCCAGCGCTGGTTCGCCGGCAAGGGTGAGCAGCTGACCGCCGTCACCATCGAGGCGCGCACCAGGATCGCCGTGCTCGACGATCGGTCGATCGAGCAGGTGCTGTTCACCGTGCCGGCGCACTCCGGCAGTCAGCGGTACCAGGTGTGGGTCGGGTGGACCGGCTACTATCCGGACCGGTTCGCGCACGTGCTGATCGGCGACACCGACGGCCAGTTCGCCTACGACGCACTGCACGACCCCGAGGTGTCCACGCTGATGCTGCGGCACATCGCCGACGGTGTCGACCTGGGCGACCTGGAATTCCAGCCGGAGTCCGGCGCCGTCATCGACCAGGGGGCGCACGGGCTGGTCATCGGCGCCGAACAGTCGAACACCTCGATCGTCTACGGGCACTCGAGCATCCTGAAGGTGTTCCGCCGGTTGGAACCGGGGTTGAACCCGGACGCCGAGGTGCACCGGGCCCTGCAGAAGCTCGGATCGGTGCACATCGCAGCGGCGCTGGGCGTCATCGAAGGCCCGGTCGCCGGCGAACGGACGACGTTGGCCATGCTCACCGGGTTCTTCGCCAACAGCGCCGAAGGCTGGGCGATGGCGACGGCCAGCGTTCGCGATCTGATGGCCGAGGGTGACCTGCGGGCCGACGAGGTGGGTGGGGACTTCGCGTCGGAGGCCGCCCGCCTGGGCCGCGCCGTCGCCGATGTGCACGCCGACCTGGCCACGGCCTTCGGCACCGCCGAGTGGGGCCCGGCCCAGATCGCCGATCTCATCGGCTCGATGGTGACCAGTGCGGAGACGATCGCCGGTTACGTGCCGTCGATCGCGGACCATCTCCCGGAGATCAGGGCCGCCTTCGGCCGGGCCGTTCCGGAGTCGGAGACGGGCAGCCTGACCGTCCAGCGGGTGCACGGTGACCTGCAGCTGGGGCAGACGCTGCGCACGCTGACCGGCTGGGCGATCATCGACTTCGAGGGCGAGCCGTCCAAGTCACTGCGCGAGCGCCGGGCCATGAACTCCACGCTGCGCGACATCGCCGGCATGATGCGCTCCTTCGACTACGCCGCGAATCACTCCGGCGGCCCATCGGATTCACAACACGCCTATCGTGCTCAGGAGTGGGCGGCTCGTAACCGCAACGCATTCTGCCAGGGCTACGCAGCGGTGGCCGGGCACGACCCACGCGAGATGGGGTCCCTGCTGGCCGCGTACGAGCTCGACAAGGCGGTGTACGAAGTCGCCTACGAACACGGCCACCGACCCAGCTGGGAACCGATACCGCTGCAGGCCGTCGTCAGACTCATCAACACCGGAGGTAGATCGTGAGCGGGCCCAGCACATCGAGTACATCGAAAGCCACGACGACCCCGCAGGAGTCCGCCGTCGTCACCGGGCACCTGGACACCGCAGTCGGCCTCGCGCCGGCCGGCACCGCACCGGAGGCCGTGCCCACGACGACCGACCCGGCCCCTTCGGAGTCGGCCCCTTCGGACTCGGACCCTTCGGACTCGGCACAGCCCACCGGGCCGACGATCGACGACTACGAGAAACTCATCGGCGGGGACACCCACGATCCGCACGGTCTCCTTGGGGCCCATCCGCAGCCGGACGGCACCACCGTCATCCGCACCCTGCGTCACCAGGCGAAATCGGTCACCCTGCTGTCCGAGGGCAAGGAGGTGCCGCTGGACCACGTGCACGGCGGTGTCTTCGCGGTCACCATCGCCGGGCCGCCGGTCGACTACCGGCTCCGGGTGGTCTATGCAGGCGCCGACGGCGACGTCGCGTACGAGGTGGACGACCCCTACCGCTGGCTGCCCACACTCGGCGACATCGACCTGCACCTGATCGGTGAGGGGCGCCATGAATTCCTCTGGAACGTCCTGGGCGCCCATGTCCGCGAGTACGACACGCCGATCGGCAGCGTCACCGGGACCTCCTTCGCGGTCTGGGCGCCCAGCGCCCGCGGGGTACGGGTCAGCGGCGACTTCGACCACTGGTCCGGCGCCGGACAGCCGATGCGGTCCCTGGGGTCGTCCGGCGTGTGGGAGGTCTTCCTGCCCGACGTCGGGGCCGGCGCCCGGTACAAGTTCCAGATCCTGGGCCGGGACGGGGTCTGGCGGGAGAAGGCCGACCCGATGGCGTTCGGCGCCGAGATCCCCCCTGCGACCGCCTCCGTGGTCACCACCAGCGACTACCACTGGGCCGACGACGACTGGATGACGGCCCGCGGCGCGGCCGACCATCTGGCCTCACCGATGTCGGTCTACGAGGTCCACGCCGGCTCGTGGCGGACCGACATCGGCTACCGGGAGATGGCCGACGCGCTGGTGCTGGACCTGAGCGAGACCGGGTTCACCCACGTCGAGTTCCTGCCGCTGGCCGGCCACCCGTTCGGCGGGTCATGGGGCTACCAGGTCACCTCCTACTACGCCCCCGACCCGCGGTTCGGGACTCCCGACGACTTCAGATATCTGATCGACCGCCTGCATCAGGCCGGGATCGGCGTCATCCTGGACTGGGTGCCCGCCCACTTCCCGAAGGACGAGTGGGCCCTCGGAAAATTCGACGGCACCGCCCTGTACGAGCACGCGGATCCGCGACGCGGCGAACAGCCCGACTGGGGCACGTTCGTCTTCGACTTCGGCCGGCGCGAGGTGCGCAACTTCCTGGTCGCCAACGCGCTGTACTGGTTGGAGGAGTTCCACCTCGACGGCCTGCGGGTCGACGCCGTCGCCTCGATGCTCTACCTGGACTACTCGCGCAAGGCCGGCGAGTGGCTGCCCAACATCTACGGCGGCCGGGAGAACCTGGATGCCGTCGCCTTCCTGCAGGAGACCAACGCCACCGTCGGCAAACGGTGCCCCGGAACACTGATGATCGCCGAGGAGTCGACGGCCTGGCCCGGCGTCACCCGGCCCACCTACCTGGGCGGCCTCGGTTTCCACCTGAAGTGGAACATGGGCTGGATGCACGACACCCTCGGCTACATCGCCCGGGATCCGATCTACCGAGCGTGGCACCACAACGAGCTGACCTTCTCGATGATGTACGCCTACACCGAACAGTTCGTGCTGCCCATCTCGCACGACGAGGTGGTGCACGGCAAGAGTTCGCTCTGGTCCAAGATCCCCGGTGACGAGTGGCAGAAGGCGGCCACACTGCGCGCCTACTACGCCTACATGTGGGGGCACCCGGGCAAACAGTTGCTGTTCATGGGTCAGGAACTGGGCACACCCTGGGAGTGGAGCGAGTCGGTCCAGGTGCCGTGGCAGCTGCGCGAATACCCCCTGCACGACGGGGTCCGCACATTGATCGGCGACCTCAACCGGGTCTACAAGCAGAGCCCCGCGCTGTATTCGCAGGACTTCACGCCCGAGGGTTTCCGCTGGATCGACGCGAACGACCGCGACGGCAACGTACTGGCGTTCCTGCGGTGGGGTGCCGACGGTTCGGCGCTGGTCTGCGTGGTGAACTTCTCCCCGCAGCCGCACTCCGGGTACCGCGTCGGACTGCCGATGGGCGGTGTGTGGCGGGAAGCGGTGAACACCGATTCGACCAGTTACGGCGGCTCCGGGGCGGGCAACATGGGCGCAGTGGTCGCGTCCGACCAGGCCTGGCACGGTCTGCCGGCGTCGGCCACGCTGACCGTGCCGCCGCTGGGGGCGCTGTGGCTGGTGCCCGAGTCCGCGCCGCACGTCTAGGGGCATGCGTCGGCGACCGGTCCGGATCCGGCCAGGCCGAGCCGGCCGGTCCGGCCTCGTCGTGGCACTGGTTGTTGTCGTCATGGTCGTGGTGCGCGAAGGGTCGGCCGGATCCGGCACCGTCCCGGCTCTCCGAAACGAATCGCTGGTCGGCGCAGCGCCGCCTTCGGGTACCGCCGTGCCGACCATCCGGCACGTGGGAGCCGTGACGGCGAGGAGCAGGTCCGACGACGCAGCGGTGGCCGACGTGCTGGCCGACGTCGAATCCTTCTGGGCGGGCACCCTCCCGGTCGCCTTCGATCGACCGTTCACTCCCCCGGCCGGCGGGTACGTCTCGATCGACTCCTCGGCGGCGTCGGGCAGCGGCCCGTGCGTCGGCACGCCCGGTCTGATCGCCGGGAACGCCTACTACTGCCCCGCCGGGGACGCCATCGTCTACGACTCGGCGGGCCTGGTCCCGGTGCTGCTCGGGCACTACGGCCTCCCCGGCCTGATCGCGTCGTTCGCGCACGAGTTCGGGCACGCCATCCAGGCCAGGATCGGTCCGACCGCGTCCGAGCGCACGGCGGACCCGGCCCGGTATCCGAGCATCCTGATCGAGGCGCAGGGTGACTGCTTCTCCGGCGCGTTCCTGGCCTGGGCGGTGGCCGGCCATTCGGTTCACGTGCGGTTGCCGGCGACGTCGATGGTGCGGGCGGTCGCCCCGTTGCTGGACTTCCGCGATCCGGTCCAGGAGCCCGTCGGCGACCCCACCGGGCACGGACTCGGCGTCGACCGGCTCACCGCCATCCTGCTCGGCTACCGGTCCGGCGCGGCCGCCTGCCACGCGCTGACCCGCGCCGAAATGCGTCCGACCCTGGGTCGCGCCGGACTGTCCCAGCCCCGGGCCCGCGATCGGTTCGCCACCACGTCGGCCGCGATGGCGTCGGCCCGGGGGTCGGTCGGGGCGTTCGCCGCCAGGGTGGTCGCCGATGCGGTGGTCGCCGATGCGTCGGCGGTGGTCGCCGGCTCGCGACCGGCCCCGGCCGATCTGGCCGCCGCCGCGCCCTTCGGGCAGTTTGCCGACGCCGCAACCCTGGCCCTGGCCGTCGGGCGGTCCCTGACGGGCACATCGGCAGGCGCCGCGTGTTTCACCGGTGCATGGGCTGCGTCGCTGTTCGGCCACACCAGGACGGGACAGCTGGGGTCGTGGGCCGGTGACGCCGACGAGGCGCTGGACATGCTGCGCAGCCGGCCGTCGGCGACGTTCGACGAGCTCGCCGCCTACGCCGACGGGTTCGCCGGCGGTTTCCCGGCGTGCCGTTGACCGACACGCCCGGCGGTGGCCGGGATCTGCGGGGCCGTCGCGGGCGGCGGTGAGCGGTGGGTCAGGATGGGCAGGTGCCCCAGGAGCGGTCGTCGTCCGGGCTGGATCTCCGGTTGATCTGCGCCGCGGGACTCACCGGAATCGCGGCGGGCCTGGGCGGCGTGGCCTTGACGGCCCTGCTGCACCTGGTCCAGCACCTGGCCTTCGGTTACACCGAGGCCACCTTCCTGACCGGGGTCGAACGGGCCTCCCCCGGTAGACGGGTCCTCGCCCTGGCCGTGGGCGGGGTGATCGTCGGACCCCTCTGGTGGGTCGTTCGCCGCTACACGCCCACCGCACCCCGGCCCGACACCACCGGGCGGACGATCCTGCCGGTGGCGGCCGAAGGGTCCGTGCAGATCATCGCGGTCGGGTTCGGCGCCTCACTGGGCCGGGAGGCCGCACCCCGTGAACTCGGCGCCGCCGTGGCGGGGTGGATCGCCGCCCGGTTCCGGATCGACGCCGGACCGCGACGCACCATCGTGGCGTGCGGCGCCGGAGCCGGCTTGGCCAGCGTGTACAACGTCCCGTTGGGCGGCGCGCTGTTCACCCTGGAGGTCCTGCTCGTGTCGGCGTCCGTCCGGGATGTGGTGCCGGCGTTGCTCAGTGCGGCCGTGGCCACGGCGGTGGGCGCGGTGGGGATCTCCGACCAGCCGACGTACCAGGTCGCGCCCATCGGTCTGCATCCGAGCCTGCTGGTGTTCGCGGTGCCGATCGGTCCCCTGGCCGGGCTGGGCGGGACCGCGTTCAGTCGGTTGGCGGCCTACGCCCGGGCGCACGCCCCCACCGGATGGCGCCTGCCGGTCGCCGTCCTGGTGGTGTTCACCGGCCTGGGGGCGGCGGCCACCGTCTTTCCGCAGTTGTTGGGCAACGGCAAGGGACCGGCCCAGCTGGCGTTGGACGGCTCGCTGGGTCTGCTCACTGTGGCGGCGCTGCTGATCGGCAAGCCACTGGCCACGGTGGCCTGCCTGGGCAGCGGCGCCACCGGAGGTCTGCTCACCCCGGCTTTCGCCACCGGGGCGCTGCTGGGCGTTCTCACCGGCGCGGCCTGGTCGCATCTCTGGCCGGGCGCACCGATCAGCGGCTTCGCGCTGGTCGGTGCCGCGGCGTTCCTGGCCACGACGCACCGCGCCCCCCTGTTCGCCCTCGTGCTGGCGTTGGAGTTGACGCACGCGGGGCTGGACATCGTCGCGCCCCTGGCCATCGCCGTGGCCGGCGCGACTCTGACGGCGGCGCTGATGGATCGGCGCCGGCCCGCCGACGCGGACCCGGCGGCCGGGTGAGAGGGGGAGTTCAGTACAGGGCGGCGGCGAGTTTGCGCCGAGCCGCCTTGACCAGGTCGTCGTCCGTGGCGAACAGCCCGAACAGAGAGATCAGGTGTTCCCGGGCGGTGGTGCGGTCCTCACCGGCCGTCCGTCTGACCACCGCGATCAGCCGGTCGAATCCGGCGTCGACCTGACCAGCGGCGACCAGTAGATCCGCGGCGTCGCACTGCAGGGAGACATCGTCCGGTGCCGCGTCCGCCCGGGCCGTGGTGTCCGGGGCCAGCGCGTCGGTACGGGCCAGGAACACCGTCTGGGCCAGGGCCGCGGTCGCCCGCACGTTCCCGGGTTCGGCGGCCAGGATCTGCTCCAGCTCGCTGGTCGCCGTGTCGTAGTCGCCCACCATCAGGGCGTCCTCGGCGGCGGTGAAACGGGTGTCCTCCGGTTCGGCGGCCGGGGCCGACTCGATTCCGGCCGCCTCCTCCGCGGCCCTGATGCCCGGCAACCGGTCGCGGAGCGCGTCCAGCAAGCCGCTGATCCACTTCCTGATCGACGGATCGTCGGCCGGACCGGCGTAGCCGTCGACGGGCTGGCCGGCGGCCACCGCGATGATGGTCGGAATCTCTCTGGCCGCGAAGGCCTGCGCGACCCGTGGGTTGGTGTCCACGTCCACCCTGGCCAACACCCAGGCTCCGTGCCCGTCCTCGACCGCGGCGTTCAGCAGCGCCGACAGCGACGACGACAACGACGATCTGGCCGACCACAGATCGAACACCACCAGAATGTCCACCGAGGCCTGGACGACCTCGCCGAACGTCGCCTCGGTGACCTCGATCGCGTACCTGGACGGCGGCTTCGCGGGGGCCCCCCCGTCGGCCGCCGCCGCCGCCTTGTTCTTCAAAGCCGATAGGTCGATGGCGCCGGCGAAGGCAGTGGAAAGTGCAGCCTGCTGGCGGCGGTCCGGGCGTGTCATGCGGGCATTTTCTCACGCTCACCGGCCCTCGTATGCCGCGAGGCGAGCTCCGCGGCCCGGTGCCGACCGACCACCGGGGCCCGCAGCGGCCAGGCCCGGTCGACCACGGCATGGGGCTCGCCGCGGGACCGCACGAAGGCCTGCAGGTGGACCGACCAGTCGAAGTGCCACCCGACCTGGGCGCTGTGCAGCGTCTGCGCGTCCGCCCCGCCGATCAGTTCGTACCGGGCGGCCATCGCCCTGGCCAGCACGGCCACGGTGATCGCGTCGCCCAACGCCGAGTGGGCGGCCCTGGCCTGCACCCCGTAGTGCTCCGCCGTCGCGCCCAGGGTCCGTTTGCCCGGCCGATAGCGATCGACGCCCCGGTCGACGACCAGCGGGTCGACCACCCACGCGCGCGGCCACCACGTCCTGGTGGCCAGCCGGGGCAGCCCGCTGCGGACCGCCTCGGCATCGAGCAGGGTCAGGTCGTACGGCGCGTTGAAGATGACCACCGGTAGCCCGCTGCACCACGCGGCCGCTAGTTCGTCGATGATCTCGGCCACGGCCGACCGGGCCGACCGCCCGCCCGCCCTGGCCTGCTCGGTGCTCACCCCGTGCACGGCCAGCGCGGCCGGCGGTATCCGTACCACCGGGTCGACCAGCCAGTGCCGAGCCCGGACGACCTGCCCGCAGGGGTCGACGTGCACCACCGCAGCGGTGACCACTCGATCGGTGGTGGTGTCGACGCCGGTGGTCTCCAGGTCGAAACCGACCAGGTCGGAGGCGTGCCAGGCCGGCCCGGGTGCGAATGGGTTCGCGATGCGCATGGGCGGGACGCTACGCGGAGCCCCCGACAGCCCTCGCCCGCGACGCAAGCACCGTCCCCTTCAGATCCGGGCCGGCTCGGTGTAGGTCCCCCAGACCCCCCGCAGCGCATCGCAGATCTCGCCGAGCGTCGCCTCCACCCTGGCCGCGGCCAGGATCGCCGGGACCATGTTCCGGCTGCCTCGGGCGTGGTCCACCATCACCGCGAGCGCCTCGTCGACGGCCTGCCGGTCGCGGGCCTGCCGCCGTGCGGCCAGCGCCGCATTCTGGTCCACCTCGACCTGGGAGGAGATGCGCAGGATCTCCAGGTCGTCACCGACACCGCCGGTCAGGGTGTTCACCCCCACCATCTGCTTGCGACCGTCCTCGACGGCCATCGCATGATCGAATGCGGCGTCGGCGATGGCGTCGGTGAAGAAGCCGTCCTCGATACCGGCCAGAATGCCGTCGGTCATCATCCCGACCGGGTGGCGACCGGACGGGACCGCCTGCGCAGCAAGCTCTTTGATCCGGTTGAAGATGGTTTCGGCTTCCGCCTCGATCCGGTCGGTCAGGGCCTCCACGTACCAGCTGCCGCCGAGCGGGTCGGCGACGTTGGCCACACCGGTCTCAGCCATGATCACTTGTTGGGTGCGCAGCGCGATCTGCGCCGACTTCGCGCTGGGCAGCGCCAGGACCTCGTCCAGGGCGTTGGTGTGCAACGAGTTGGTCCCGCCCAGCACGGCGGCCAGCGCCTCCACGGCCGTCCTGACCACGTTGTTGTCCGGTTGCTGGGCGGTCAGCGACACTCCGGCCGTCTGGGTGTGAAAACGCAGCCACTGCGCCCGGGGGTCTTTCGCCCCGAACACATCTCGCATCCACCGGGCCCAGATTCGCCGGGCCGCGCGGAATTTCGCGATCTCCTCGAAGAAGTCGATGTGCGCGTCGAAGAAGAAGCTCAGGCCGGGCGCGAACCGGTCCACGTCCAGTCCGCGGGACAGTCCGAGCTCGACGTAGCCGAAGCCGTCGGCCAGTGTGTAGGCCAGCTCCTGCGCCGCGGTCGACCCCGCCTCTCGGATGTGGTAGCCGGACACCGAAAGGGGCTTGTAGGAAGGGATCTCGGCCAGGCAGTACTCCATGAGGTCGCCGATCAGCCGGAGATGCGGCTCCGGGCCGAAGATCCACTCCTTCTGCGCGATGTACTCCTTGAAGATGTCCGTCTGCAGGGTGCCGTCCAGCCGGCGCAGATCCGCGCCCTGTCGCTCGGCGGCGACCAGGTACATGCAGAAGATGGGCACCGCCGGGCCGGAGATGGTCATCGACGTGCTGACGGCGCCGAGGTCGATGCCCTGGAACAGCCGGTCCATGTCCAGGGCCGAGTCGACGGCGACGCCGCAGTGCCCGACCTCGCCGAGGGCCCGCGGATCGTCGGAGTCGCGTCCCATCAGCGTCGGCATGTCGAAGGCGACGGACAGCCCGCCGCCCCCTTCGGCCAGGATCATCCGGTACCGCTCGTTGGTGTCGGCCGCATTGCCGAACCCGGCGAACTGACGGATCGTCCACGGCTTGCCGCGGTAGCCGGTGGCGTGCAGCCCACGGGTGAACGGGAATTCACCGGGCCAGCCGATGCGGTCGAACCCGGCCACGGAGTCGGTGTCGGCCGGTCCGTAGACCGGCTGCACCGAAAGGCCGGACAGGGTGCTGAAGTCGGCGTCCCGGACCCGGCCGGACTGCTCCGCGGCGTCGAAACGCCGCTGCCAGCGGGCTCGCCCACCGGCGATGTCGCTGGGCGGTGCGATTGCGGTGCTGTCCACGGTGACCACCTTCTGGCAACGGTTCGAGACCACCTCGACCACGGTTACAAGGTTATCCGACAGTCGGATCTCCTAGCTATCGGCCGGGCGAGCCGATGGGGTGCCCGTGCACCGACTGCTTGCTAACGTCGCCCCATGACGTCCAATGCCCTGTCCCGTGCGCTGCCCTTCGATCCGATCGCCAAGGCCGCGCAGACCTGGGCCGAGCGGATCGGGCCCAACGGGGCGATGGCGGCGGTCACCAACATCATGCGGGTACAGCAGATTCTGCAGGCCAGCGTGGACGAGGCCCTCAAACCGCACGGCCTGACCTTCGCCCGGTACGAGGCGCTGGTGCTGTTGTCCTTTTCCCGCCGGGGTTCGCTGCCCATGCGGATGATGGGTGAACGGCTGCAACTGCATCCGACCTCCATCACCAACATCGTCGACCGGCTCGAGGCCGACGGCCTGGCCCGGCGCCTCCCTCACCCCAGTGATCGGCGCACCACCCTGGTCGAGTTGACCGAATCGGGCCGGCAGCGGCTGACCGGGGCGACCGAGGCCGTCACCGGGGCGAACTTCGGCTTGTTCGGGTTGACCGATGACGAGTCGGCCCACCTGTCCGAGCTGCTGACCAAGGTGCGCAGGTCGGCCGGCGATTTCGCCTGACCCGGGGCTCACCGGAAGGGCTGCGCCCGGATCCATCGCCACAACGCGGACGCTCCGCCGTGCGGATCACCGGCGTGGTCGGTGAGATCCGCGGCCGCGTCGACGACGGCACGACCGGCGGGCGAGGTCAGCAGGCGGTGCAGGTGTTCGGTGACCAGCGTTTCCATCGCGATCCCGGATCTGGCCCTGCGGCGGGCCAGACGCAGGCCACTGGTGGTCGCGAATGCGGCATGCGCACGCAGGGCCGTGAGCAGTTCGGGAATCCCGGCGCCGACCGTCGCGGTGGTACTGAGCACCGGGATCCGCCACCCGCTCCGGTCCCCGCCGCCGGCGGTCGCGCCGGTCCGGCCGAGTGCGACCACCGACTTCAGCTCCCGAACGGTGGCCGCGCACCCTTCCCGGTCGGCCTTGTTGACCACCAGGACGTCGGCGATCTCCAGGATGCCGGCTTTGGCGGCCTGAATTCCGTCACCCGCGCCGGGCGCGGTGACCACCACGACGGTGTCGGCCAGCCGGAGCACGTCAACCTCGTTCTGGCCCACCCCGACCGTTTCGACCAGCACGATGTCGAAGCCGATCGCCGACATCAGATCCACGGCGGCCGGAGTGCTCGAGGACATGCCGCCCAGATGTCCGCGACTGGCCATCGACCGGATGAAGACCCCGGCGTCGGTCACGTGTTCGGTCATCCGGATTCGATCACCGAGCAGGGCACCGCCGTGCAAAGGGCTGGACGGGTCGACGGCCAGCACGGCCACCGTGCGCCCGGTCGACCTGGCGTCGGCGATCAGGGCTCCGGTGATGGTCGATTTGCCCACGCCGGGCGGGCCGGTCACCCCCCAGACGACGGCGCCCCGTTCCCGGCCGGCCAAGGCGGCCGAGACCGCCGCCGCCCGGCTTCCGCCGGATTCGACCCAGGTCAGCAGGCGGGCCGTGGCCCGGATCGAGCCGGCCGCGGCCAAGGCCAGCAGTGCGCCGGCGTCCGGCGGCAGGGACCGTGGTGCCCGCTCCGCCATCCACCCGAGGTTACTAGGGCGATACCGTGACCGATATGACAGCGCATCCGGGCATCCTGGGCGTCGACCATGTCGGGGTGGCCGTTCCGGACCTGGCCGCCGCCATCGCCTTCCACACCGTGGTGCTCGGCGGCCGGGTGGCCCACCGGGAGACCAACGTCGAGCAGGGCGTCGAAGAAGTCATGATCTCGTACGGGTCAGGGGCGCAGATCCAACTGCTCGCTCCGTTGAGTCCGACGTCGACCATCGCCACCTTCATCGACCGCAACGGGCCGGGCCTGCAGCAACTGGCCTACCGGGTGTCCGACGTGGACGAGGTGTCGGCCGGCCTGCGACAACAGGGCGTGCGTCTGCTGTACGACACGGCCCGGCGCGGCACCGCCGGGTCCCGCATCAACTTCATCCATCCGAGGGACGCCGGCGGCGTGCTGGTCGAACTGGTCGAGCCATCGGCGGTGCCGACCGACCATTAGGCGGAAGTCGGGGCGGGTTTGCGGCGGGGTCGGTGTCACTGCGCGGCCGCGGATGAAACACTGGGCCCATGACTTCCGGTGACTGGCTACCCACCCCATCTCCGTTCGACGTGGTGCGGCGCGGCTACTCCCCCGAGCAGGTGACGGCCCATCTGGAGCGGCTGGAGTACGACCTCCGGATCACCACCGCCAATCGGGACGCCACCAATCAACGTCTCAACGAACTGGGGGCGCAACTGGCCGCCGCGCAGGCCGAGGCCGACAACCTGCGGGCCCAGTTGGACCGGAGCGCGCTCGAACCGGTGTCGATGTCCAATCTGTCCGATCGTCTGCAACGGATGATCCGGCTGGCCGAGGAAGAGGCCGGCGAGATCCGGGCGGGGGCGCAGGCGGACGCTGATCAGCTGCGCGCGGCGGCGCAGGCCGACGCTGATCAGCTGCGGGCCCAGCTGGAGTCGTCATTGGCCCAGGCGGTCCAGGCCAGGGCCGCTTTCGACGCCGAACGCGAGCGCACCCGGAAGCAGTTGGCCGAACAGGTCCACGGGTTGATCGCCGAGGCGACGGCAGAGTCGGAGAACACCAGGGCCACGGCGCAGGAGGAGGCGACCCGGCTGCTGCAGAACGCCAACGCCGAGGCGGACCGCACCATCTCGCAGGCCAGGGAATACGCCGAACGGACCGTCGCCGACGCCAACGCCGCGGCCGAGCACACCGTCGAAGAAGCGAACACCGCCGCGGCCACCCTGCTCCGGGAGTCCACCGCCGAACGGAACCGGGCCGACGCGGCGAGCCTGGCCGAACGCACGCAGGTCGAGGAGGACTTCGAGATCGCGATCACGGCGCGGCGCACCGAGGCCCACCGGGTGATCGCCGAACGTGAACTGGCGTCCGAGCACACGGCCAGGACGCTGGTCGCGGACGCGACGGCACACTCCGAGCATCTGGTGGCCACCGCGACCGCCGAATCGCAGACCTTGATGGACCAGGCCACCACGTACGCCAAGGCCCTGGTGGCCAGGGCGGCCGCGGAATCCCACCAGCGGGTCGCGGACGCGGACGAGGCCGTCCTCGCCCTGCAGTCGCTGCGGACCCAGTTGATCGATCAGCTCGCCTCGCTGGCCGGCCATCTGGACCACATCCGCGAGCTGGCCGGTTCCGCCCCGGGGCTGATCGCGCCCCCGGCGGGTGAGTCGGCCCGGCCACTGACCGCGGATTTCCCCGCCGACCCGGCCGGCCGGCCGACCGACGTCGACCTCCCGGTGCCCGTCCTCGGGCAGCCGGACGACAAGGCGGACGACGCGGCGGACGAGGTGGCGGACGCCCCGACCGCCGACGCGGAGCCGACCAACGGCGCGGTGGTGCCGGCGGAGAAACCTCAGCCGGCGAAGAACGAAGCGCCCCCCTCGGTCAATGCGGTCGACCCGGCCCCCTCGGTCAATTCGGACACCGATTCCCGCGCCGGCCACCGCACCCGCTTCCGCGGTCGGGCCCACTGACGCGCCGAACCGACCCCGAGCGGCCGGTCAGTTCCGGTCGCCGACGGCCACCGTGGCCAGGATCTCCGGCGTTCGGCTGAGGTAGGTGGTGGCCGTCACGGTGGACATCAGGACAACGGCCGCCGCCCCACAGGCCGGTCCGACGACGAGCGCCGACCACCCCCACACCGGCGACACGGTGAGCGACAGGACGACCAGAACGATGGCGGGCAGGGCGACAAGGATCCCGCCCCCTACCGACCCGAGCGCCGCGCCCAGGGTTCTCCCCTTCTGGCCGGGGATGCCGTTGGCGAACATCGACTTCCGGCTCTGCCGCATGGCGTAGGGCAACCGCGCCGACAGGTAGCCGCTGACGGCCACCGCGCCGCCCGTCAGGGCCAGGCAGACGCCCAGGGCGGCCGGTACCCAGCGGAGATCGCCGCGGATCACGGCCTGCAGGACGACGGCGACGCCGACGATCGCCGTTCCCGGGATCAGGACGAAGACGGAATGGCCCAGAGCTTCACCCCGGGCCCGGGTCCGGTCGGCGAAGGCCACCATGTGCAGCCACAGGCCGGTCCCTTCGACCCCGAACTGGTTGCCGGCCTGCAATCCCATCATCACCGCCGGGACCGTCACCGCGAACAGCGACCCGTGCCCGCGGACCGCCACCATCGGCCACCCCACGGTCAGCACCACGATCATCAGCCAGGGGATGCGCCGCATCGGGTCGCGCCAGGTCAGCAACCGGTCCCTGGCCACGACCAGGGAGACCATCCCGCGCAGCGACCCGGCGACCGCTGTTCCGGTGGAGCGGTCCGCCGGTGCCGAGCCCGCCGTCGTGGACGGCCGGGTGGTGAGGCTGGTGCGCAGCGCCACCGCCCACCACCACCAGCCGAGTCCGGCGGCCGCGGCGGCGGTGAGGGCGGCCACGACCAGGCGGGCCGGGTCCGAGCCGCTGATCGTCGACGGGATCACCGCCAGGGAGCCATTCGGTCCGAAGGACAGCACCTCGGCCACCGAGGCGATCCGCGCACCGAGGGACGACGCTGATCCGGCGGAGCCGATCGATGACGTCGTCTCGTTCAGCGTGAACGACAGGCCCATGTACAGCAGGAGCAGCACGCCCCCCACCAGCATGCCGAGGTCCCTACCCCGGCGACCGGACATCAGCGAGGACATCGCCGTGGAGGCGGCTCGGGAGAAGATCACGCACAGCAGCAGCTGTCCGGCGGCACAGACCACCGCGACCGGTAGCAGCGTCCAACTCGAGGACAACGCGATCGCCGCGCCGATCAGCAGGACGGCGTTGGCCGCCGGTAGGTAACCGATCAGCGAGGCCGTCAGCAGGCCGCGTTGCAAGGTGCCGGTGGTCAGCGGAAGAAGCGCGAATCTGGCCGGGTCGACGGTCTCGTCGATCCCGAAGGCGACGATCGGGGCCAACATCCAGCCGACCATCTGCACGGTGAACAGCGAGATGACCACCGGGAGCGCCACATCCGGATGGGTTCGCGCCGCCGATAGGCCGAGCACCACGACGACGAGCAGGACGACGTCCACGCACCAGCCGACGATCAACCAGGCTTTCGTCCCGCCGGTGGCAGCCCGGATCCGGCTACCGACGAGCCGCCATTTCAAACCGGCGAAGACCCCAACCATTCCAGACCTCCCTGCGCCACGTCGTCGGCGCCGATCAGGTGCATGAAGGCGTCGTCGAGGCTGGCCGCCTGGCCGCGAACCCGGGCCACCGGACCGGTCGCGATGATCCGCCCGCCCGCCATCACCGCGATGTGCGTGCACAGGCCCTCGACCAGCGCCATCACATGGGAGGAGAACACCACCGTGCCACCCCCGGCGGTGTATCGGGTCAGCACCGTGCGGATGACCCTGGCGGAGACCGGGTCCACCGCCTCCAGGGGTTCGTCGAGCAACAGGACCGACGGGGTGTGCAGCAACGCCGCGGCCAAGGTGATCTTCTTGCGCATGCCGGTCGAATAGTCGGCGACCAGTTTCGAACCGGCCTCGTCGAGGTCGAGCACGGCAATGAGTTCGGCCGCCCTGGCCTTCACCACGTCGGCCGGGATGCCACGCAGCCGGCCGAGGTAGGACAGCAGTTCCGGGCCGGACAGGCGCTCGAACAGGCGCAGCCCGTCCGGGAGGACGCCCATCCTGGTCTTCGCGGTAACCGGATCCGCCCAGACGTCGACGCCGGTCAGGATGATCCGGCCCGAGTTCGGCCGGAGCAGGCCGGTGACCATCGACAAGGTGGTGGTCTTTCCGGCGCCGTTGGGACCGACCAGTCCGAAGAACGAGCCTATCGGGACGTCGAGGTCGAGGTGATCGACCACTGTCCGACCGTCGTAGACCTTGGTGAGCCCGCGGATGGCCAGCGCCTGCCCGGCGAAGTCGGCCGGTATCGCGTCGTGGTCCGGATACCTGGGCAGCGGAATTCGGTGCGTTGCCCCGGGGGCGTTGTGAGCGCGCTCATCGGCCATGAGTCACCTCAGGCCGGGATGAACAGGGTGAGCAGGGCCCAGGCGAACACCGCGGAGGGCAGCAGGGAGTCCATCCGGTCCATCACACCGCCGTGCCCGGGCAGCAGGTTGCCCATGTCCTTGATCTCCAGGTCGCGTTTGATCAACGACTCGGCCAGGTCCCCGCCGGTGGACACGGCGGCCAGGACGAGCCCGATGACGGCCCCCTGCCACCACGGGTGGTGCAGCGCCGGGAGCAGGGACACCGACAGGGCGCCGCCCACCATCGCGGTGACCACCGAACCGGCGAATCCCTCCCACGACTTCTTGGGCGAGATGGTCGGCGCCATCGGATGCCTGCCGAGCCGCGCCCCGACCGCGTAGCCGCCGGTGTCCGAGCAGACCACCATGATCAGGAACGCCAGCACTCGGGCGTGACCGTCGTGCGGGGCGACCAGCAGGGTCGCGAACGAGGCGAACAGGCCGAGGTAGATGGTCAGGAAGACCCCGGCGGCCACGTCCACCAGGTAGCCGCGGGCCCCCCCGGGGAAGCGCCAGGCCATCACCGCGACGGCGGTGATGGCGATCCCGGTCACCTGCGCGGTGTGACCGTATCGCCAGGTCAGCGCAATGGTGGCCGCCGATCCGATGGCCACCGGTATCCATCCGACGGTGATGCCGCGCGCCGCCGACAGGGTGTTGCGCATCTCCCAGACGGAGGCCACCACGGCCGCGATGACGACGACGACGAAGGCCTGCCGGTAGATCAGCAGGCACGCGATGATGACGACGCCGAGACCGAGGCCGACGGCGATGGCCACCGGCAGGTTGCGGCCCGCCCTGGTGGCCAGCGCGGGCGCCGAGCCGGCGGCATCCCCGGACGTCGGACCGCTCAAATCTCGAACAACTCGGCTTCCTTGTGCCGGACCAGTTCGTCGACGGCGCCGGTGTAACGGTCGGTCACGGTCTGCAGTTCCTTCTCGGCTCGCGCACCGTCGTCCTCGCCGGCGTCGCCGTCCTTGACCAGTTTGTCCAGGGCTTCCTTCGCCTTCCGACGAATGTTGCGGACGGACACCTTCGCGTCCTCGCCCTTGGCCCTGGCCGCCTTGCCGAGTTCGCGTCGACGTTCCTCGGTGAGCTGCGGGAAGATGATCCGCAGGATGTGCCCGTCACTGCTCGGGTTGACCCCGAGGTCGGAATCGCGGATGGCTTTTTCGATGGCGCCCAACTGGCTCATGTCGTACGGCTTGACCACCGCCATCCGAGCCTCCGGAATGGTGATCGAGGCCATCTGCGGAAGCGGGGTGGGCGCGCCGTAGTAGTCGATGACGATGCGGCCGAAGGTGTTCGGATTGGCTCGGCCGGTGCGTAGGGTGGCCAGGTCGTCCTTGGCCACCGACACCGCCTTCTCCATCTTCTCTTCGGCGTCGAACAGGGTCTCGTCGATCATGTCAGGTGCCTTTCCCTGGGTGTGGAAACGAGCGTGCCGATCGTTTCGCCTCTGACCGCCTTGCCGATATTGCCATCGACCAGCAGGTTGAACACGATGATCGGCATGGCGTTGTCCATGCACAGACTGAAGGCCGTCGCATCGGCCACCTGCAGACCCCGCTCCAGCACCTCGCGATGGGTGATCTCGGCGAACATCCTGGCCCCCGGGACGATCCGGGGATCGGCGTCGAAGACCCCGTCGACCGCCTTGGCCATCAGGACGACCTCGGCGTTGATCTCCAACGCCCGCTGAGCGGCCGTGGTGTCGGTGGAGAAGTAGGGCATGCCGACCCCGGCGCCGAAGATCACCACCCGGCCCTTCTCGAGATGCCGTTCGGCCCGGCGCGGGATGTAGGGCTCCGCGACCTGACCCATGGTGATGGCGGTCTGGACACGGGTGTCCAGGTGATGCTCGCGTTCCAGGAAGTCCTGCAGGGCAAGGCAGTTCATCACGGTGCCGAGCATGCCCATGTAGTCGGCCCTGGCCCGGTCCATGCCCCGACTGTTCAGTTCCGCCCCGCGGAAGAAGTTGCCGCCGCCGATCACCACCGCCACCTGCACGCCCTCGGTGACCACCTCGGCGATCTGCCGCGCCACGGCCGAGACGACGTCCGGGTCCACGCCCACCTGCCCGCCGCCGAACATCTCACCGCCGAGCTTGAGAACGACCCGCCGGAACGGTCGTCGGTCGGTGAGCCTGTCGGTCATCGATGTCCAATCTGCGCCGGGCCCGGGCGGGGCGACATCACGTCGGGGGTTCCATCGAAACACACCGGCCGACCGCACAGAGGTGCGGTCGGCCGGTGACGACGACATCGGGATCTACAGGCTGCCGACCGTGCCCACTTCGAAGCGCACGAATGCGGTCACCGCGATGCCGGCCTCCTGCAACACGGCGGCGACGGTCTTCTTTGCGTCACGCACCGACGCCTGCTCGCCCAGCACCGCGGCCTTGTAGAAGCCGTTGAGGCGACCCTCGACGATCTTGGGCAGCGCCGCTTCCGGCTTGCCCTCCTCGCGGGCGACGCCTTCGGCGATGCGCCTCTCGGATTCCAGGACATCGGAAGGGACCTCGTCCCTGGACAGATAGCGGGTGGTGGGCACGGCCGAGATCTGCATCGCGGTCCCACGGGCCGTTTCCTTGTCGTCGCCGGTGTACTGGACCAGCACACCGATGACCGGCGGCAGGTCAGCAGACCGCTTGTGCAGGTAGACCGCGGTCGTGCCGTCGAACTTCGCGACCCGGTTCAGCACCAGTTTCTCGCCCAGACGACCGGCCGTGTCGTTGATCGTGTCCTCCACGGTGCCTTCGCCCAACGGAGCGGCCAGGACGGCATCGACCGTGGCCTCCCCCGGCAACGCGGCCGCGGCGACGGCGATCTTCGTGGCCAGCCCCTGGAACTCCTCGCTCTTGGCGACGAAGTCCGTCTCCGAGTTCAACTCGATCAGGGCGTTGCCGCTGGTGGCCACCATGCCCTCGGCCGTGGTGCGTTCGGCCCGCTTCGATGCGTTCTTGGCGTTCTTGATCCGGAGAAACTCGATGGCCTTGTCGAAGTCACCCGCGTTCTCCTCCAAAGCCTTCTTGCAATCCATGAATCCGGCGCCGGTGAGTTCCCGGAGCCTCTTGACATCTGCTGCGCTGTTGTTCGCCATCCTCGGCGATCTTCCTTCCTGGTGTTTGATCCGTGGCACGCCCTTGTTCCGTGGCACGCCCTTTGATCCTTGGCACACGTTCTCAGTTGAGCGATGCCCCGCCCACGCTGAGGTCGTTGCCCTCGACCGCCGCGTCGGCGACCTCGGCATCGGCGACCAGGGTGGTGACGGCTCCCTCGGTGACGATCTCCTCGACGGCGGTCTCGTCGGCGGGCGCCGCCCCGGCCGCGGTGCCGGAGGCCAGCAACTCGCGCTCCCATTCGGCGAGCGGCTCCTCACCGGCGGCCACCGCTGCCCCACCGGAACGGGCCAGCAGTCCCTCGGCCACGGCTTCGGCGACCACCTTGGTCAGCAGGGCCGCGGAGCGAATCGCATCGTCGTTGCCCGGTACCGGGTAGTCGACCTCGTCCGGATCGCAGTTGGTGTCCAGTACGGCCACCACCGGGATGTTCAGCTTTCGGGCCTCACCGACGGCGATGTGCTCCTTCTTCGTGTCGACGATCCACACCGCGGACGGCACCCGTGCCATGTCCCGGATCCCGCCGAGGGTCTTGGCCAGCTTGTCCTTTTCACGGGTCAGCAGCAGCACCTCTTTCTTGGTGCGGCCGGCGAACTCGCCCGACGTCTCCATCACCTCGAGATCCTTGAGCCGCTGCAGGCGCTTGTGCACCGTCGAGAAGTTGGTCAGCATGCCACCGAGCCACCGCTGGTTGACGTAGGGCATGGACACCCGGGTGGCCTGCTCGGCGATGGCCTCCTGGGCCTGGCGCTTGGTCCCGATGAACAGGACCGTGCCGCCGTGGGCGACCGTCTCCTTGATGAACTCGTAGGCTTTGTCGATGTAGGTCAGCGTCTGCTGGAGATCGATGACGTAGTTGCCGTTGCGCTCGGTGAAGATGAATCGCTTCATCTTCGGGTTCCAGCGGCGGGTCTGGTGCCCGAAGTGGACACCGGCGTCCAGCAACTGGCGCATGGTGACGACAGCCATGGGCCGTCCTCTCGTACTCGGCGCGCCCGAGGCTGCGATGCAGCGGGGGTCTCGAGGTGCGCATATGGTTGTCGCGCTCGACCGGCGGTCGGGCGCCCTGACGCCCTGACGGCAGCACCACCCGTGCCGGTGACGCCGGAACGGGACCATGGTGCGCGCCGGCCGGTGCGGACATGACGTCCGCGAGGCCACAAGGGCGTGCGTAGTCGGCCGATGTCGAACATCGGTCGCCCGACCATCGTACGTGACCCGAGGTCGCGTCGCTGTCCACCGGCATCTCTGTCCACATTCGCGCGGCGCTCGCGCACACTGTCCACATTCCGGTGGCGCTGATTGCCTCTCCGGTGCCGGCGTCGGACCCTTCGATCATGTCTCCGGTTCGCAGGCCCCGACCCACGCTCACCCGTGTGCTGATCGTGATCGTGCTCGTCTTCACCCTGCCGGCCGCGGGAACGGCGTCGTCGGCCGCGGCGGTGGTGGCGCCGGCCCTGGGATCCCCCTTCGTGCTTCCGTTGGACGGAACGGCCGTGGTTCTCATGCCTTTTCGACCGCCGCTGTCCAGGTACGGGCCGGGCCATCGAGGCGTGGACCTGGCCGGCGCGGTCGGTGGCCGAGTGCTCGCGGCCGGAGCCGGGATCGTCGTCTTCGCCGGGTCGCTGGCCGGTCGCGGGGTGGTGTCCGTGGACCATGCCATCGGCATCCGCACCACCTACGAGCCGGTGACCGCGACCGTGAAAGCCGGGGACCGGGTCGTGTCCGGACAACTGATCGGCACGTTGCAGGCGGGCCACCGCTCGTGCGTTCCGGCCGGTTGCCTGCACTGGGGGGCCAGGGCGCCGAACGGCTCCTACCTGGACCCGATGGGGCTGCTGCACGGGCTCAAGGTGAGGCTGCTGCCGTGGCCCCGCTAGCCGGCCGTCGACGGGTCCGTCTGCCGGCTCGTCGGCGGGTCTGTCGGCACTCAGGCGCGGGGGTGGGCCTGTCGGTACACGGCGGTCAGCCGCTCAGACGACACGTGGGTGTAGATCTGCGTGGTGGCCAGGCTGGCGTGGCCCAGCAACTCCTGGACCGCGCGCAGATCCGCGCCGCCGTCCAGAAGGTGGGTGGCCGCGCTGTGCCGCAGGCCGTGTGGCCCGATGTCCGGTGCGCCGGGCACGGCGGACGTCCGGGCGTGAACCAGCGTGCGTACCGCTCGCGGATTCATCCGACGTCCATGGAGGCCGAGAAACAAGGCCTGCCCGGAGGTGGAGGTGATCAGCATTCGGCGGCCGCGTTCCACCCAGGCCCCGAGCGCCCGGTCGGCCGGGACACCGAACGGCACCATTCTTTCCTTGGCGCCCTTGCCGAGCACCCTGAGCACCCGCCGCCGCCGGTCGATGTCGGTCAGATCGAGGCCGGTCAGTTCCGACACGCGTATTCCGGTGCCGTACAGCACTTCCAGGATCGCCTGGTCACGCAAGGAGATCGCGCCGTGGGGTGGATCCGTCGGTTCTCCCCCACCGTTCCCCGGGGTCCCCGGGGCCGACTCGAGCATGGCCGCAGCCTGCGCGACACCAAGAATCGCCGGCAGAGTTCTCCCGGCCTTCGGAGAGGTGAGGCGGGCCCCCACGTCGACCTCCACCAACCCCGCCCTGACGGCCCATGCGGTGAACGAGCGGGCCGCCGCGGCCCGGCGGGCCAATGACGTCCGGGCCGCTCCGGTGGTCCGCAGCCGGGCCAGCCAGCTGCGCAGGACGGCCAAATCCAGCTGTGCAGCGCTGGTATCCGGCCCCGGGTGAAGGCGGACCAGATGATCGAGCAGCCCGGCGATGTCGGCGGTGTACCCGGCGACGGTCGCATCGGACAGGTTCCGTTCCGACCGCAGATGCCGCTGGTAGGCGGTCACTGCGTCCGCGAGCCGAGCCGGAAGTCGGTCGATCTTGTCCTGGGTGGACTCACGAGCGGTCATGGAGCATGACGGTGCGCGCCTGCGTCGGACGGATCACGCGCGCCGCAGGTCACGTCTGGTGCGCGGCCTCGAAGGCATCGCTGATGTTCGCCGCGATGCGGCCGCGGTCGCCGACGGTGAAACCGTTGGCATTCGCCCAGGTGCGGATGGCCTCGCGTTGCTCGCGACTCATCCCCGGGCCCGCCGAGAAGGACTTGCCCGAGCTACCGGCCGGGCGGCCGCGGCGCCGGGCCTCGGCCGACGGGCCGGGCTCCTGATACGGATCCGCGGCAGAAAGGACCTCGGCGACGTCCAGCCTGAACATCTTGTCGAATTCCTCCCGGTCCAGAACTATCTGCTCCGCCGGGCTATCGGGCATGACCAACTCTATGGTCACCAACTCGCGATGGGTGTTCTCCAACCCGGCGACTTCCAGGACATAGGCGTCCAACCGGACCGGAGAATCAATCAACGGATGCCGAAGCACCCTCAACTCGGCAACCTCTTCCGGCTTGCCGATCTCCTTGCCGGTCAGGTCGCTGCTGACAATTTCGACGCGCCTACGGGCCACTTGTACTCCTCGGGCGTAAGGGTCAGTACTGCGACATCAATACGGGTGCGACACTAACACGCGCTGCCGCCCCGACGGGCGTGCACACGCGCGCCTTCTTTGCCCGTATGAACAACAATTACGAGGCGAGGATTTATCTCATAGCGAGTTGGCTGTGCCGATCGTCATCGTTGATCATCCACGAGTCCGGAGTGGCGGGAGTCCCGCGGGTCGCAGGTGCCCAGAGATGTCGTCGCCCTGGGCGTACCGGTGTTCGTCGCCGTCGGGGGTCGGTGCCGACCGGAGAGATGGTGGGAAGGGGCCGGTGTGTGGCGCGGTCAGGCGACCTGTTCCTCCGAGGTTGCAGTCGCTGCCGCGTACTGCGCCTTGACGTCGGCAGAGATCCGTCCGCGAGTGGCCACTGTGACATTGTTCTCGGCGGCCCAGGCCCGAATGGCGATCAGTTCGCTCCGATCGGTCCGCTGCGCTGTCGGCGCCGCAATAGTGGCCTTCCTGGCGGTGCGCCGGGAGGGGGCGCCCTTGGTCGGGGTGGCCGGCGAGGTCTTGATCGTGCGGGCGGCGGCGATGAATTCGGCGAACGCCTTCCGTAGCGCCTTCGCATTCTTGGCACTCAGGTCGATTTCGAAATGCGCGCCGTCCAGAGCGAACGAGATGGTCTCAGCGGCTTTGCTGCCGTCGATGTCGTCAAGATGGCTGACGGTGGTCTGCTGTGCCATGAGGGGATTTCCTTCGAGTTTCCAGGGGTGAGTACGCAATGCTACCGGAATGTGTGATGAACCGCCGATATCCGCCACGCTCCGTGGGCCTATGCGGCTTGCTTCCGGATGGATATACATCAGACCCGTCGAGTTGGCGCTCGGTTCACGGCCCGAGCGGGGCGACCGGTCCCGCTCCGGACCGGAGAGGATTCTGCTCACCCTCAACGGGTCGGCGCCTGAGCGGGCAGTTCGATGATAGTGACCCCGCTGGCGTCGGACGACGAATGCGGTCTGCGCAACATGAAATGATCGTCCGACCGGAATCAGTCTGATGAAGCACCGACCACGCTTTCTCATACCCATCCGACGAAAGTGATGCGCCGGCTCAGGAACGTGGGAACAATTCGTGTGTCGCCCGGGCGAGCCAGCCATCAATAAGGGCGGCCAGAGTCCTGCCGGCCGGCGATGATCACAGTTGGTCGCGGGTACGACTCCGACCTGTGCGGCGGTCAAATTCCACTGCTCGCCGATCCGCTGCACGGCGGCGCCGTCGGCCAGCGGAATGGCCGGGGCCACGAAATTGTCGGACCGGCCCAGCATCTCGGCGGTCCGCACCACGAAGTAACCGCCGAGCAGCTCGTCCCCAGGTTGTCCGGCCGGGACGACGGGGCCGATGGACGGAACATCGCGGACGCCGGCCAACAGCGGGCAGACGAGCGCGAGTCCGGCCACCTGATCGGGTCGCCGCGCGGCGATGTCCCGGGCGTAGTGGGCACCGGCAGAATGGCCGATTAGCAGCAGCTCCGAACCGACGACCTCGTCCGCGAGGCCGAGCAGCGTGTTCACAACCTGATCGGCGCTGTCCAGCCACGCCGGAGCCGGCGCATGTCCCATCGCGGGTCGGTCGGGATAGATCCGCCGGTAGCGGCCGGTCGCGCCGAGGGCGGGCTCGAAATACGCCTCGACCTCCCGGTGATCGACACCGGCGCCGTGCAACACCAGCACCGGTATGCGCTCGCCGTGCTGCACGTAGTTGACCGGAAGATAGCCGACCAGACACTTCACCGGGACCGTAGCGGCCCTTCGGCGAAGCCTGAATAGACAGACGGGCCGTCCAGTATTGCTCCGGGATCCAAGCTGGCCGGGATGCCGAGGCCGGGCGGAGCCTTCCCGTGCTCGTCGGCGGGTTACCGGCGTGCCAACGGGATCACTGATGCGATCAGAAGTATTGCAGTAAAAGTAGATTCACAATATATTCGAACGTATGTTCAGTCGTGGGGTGATGCTAGCGGTGGTGTCGCCGACGGTGGATCTGGACACGCTGATCGCGGCGGTGAACACGATGACCGGGGACGGGCCGGATGCGGTGCTGGTCGATCGGATCTCCCAGTTGGAGCATGTGAAGGCCAGTTGCGCCGCCGCGCAGGCGGTGTTGACCGACG
>CAXUHA010000048.1:0-25742 GCA_964250735.1 uncultured Nakamurella sp.
GCCTACACCAACGACCAGGTCATCCTGGACTTCCCGCACAAGGATCTGCGGCGCGCGCGGGCGGCGGCGCAGAACATCATCCCGACCTCGACCGGCGCGGCGAAGGCCACCGCGTTGGTCCTGCCCGAACTGAAGGGCAAGCTGCACGGCTACGCGCTGCGCGTGCCGGTCGTCGACGGGTCGGCCACCGACCTGACCGTCGAGCTGGCCAAGAGTGTGACGGTCGACGACGTCAACGACGCCTTCAAGGCGGCCTCCACCGAAGGTCCGTTGGCGCCCTACATCGACTACTCGGTCGACCCGATCGTCTCGTCCGACATCGTCGGCTCCGCGGCCTCGGTGACATTCGACTCTCCGCTGACCCTGGTCATCGCGGACAACCTGGTCAAGGTCGTCGGCTGGTACGACAACGAGTGGGGCTACTCGAACCGTCTCGCGGACTTCACCGCGCTGGTCGCCGGCAAGCTCTGAGCCGGCCTGGCCATGAGCCGGGCGGCGAAAATCCGCCCGGCCCGCCGCGGCCGTGCGCCCATCGGAAGATCCGACACCTCAGCCAAGGAGCACCACAGCCGTGCACACCCTCGACGACCTGCTCGCCACCGGCGTTTCCGGCCGCACCGTCCTGGTCCGGTCGGATCTCAACGTCCCACTGGACGGCACCACCATCACCGATGACGGCCGGATCCGGGCCTCCGCGCCGACGCTGCAGGCGCTGACCGGGGCCGGCGCCAAGGTGGTCGTCATCGCGCACCTCGGCCGACCCAAGGGCGCTCCCGAGGATCGGTACTCGCTGGCGCCCGTCGCCGCCAGATTGGCCGAGGTCCTGGGCGCACCGGTGGCCTTCGCCACCGACCTGGTCGGCGATTCCGCCGCAGCCACCGTGGCCGGGCTGGCCGACGGCGCGATCGCCCTGCTCGAGAACGTCCGCTTCGACCCGAGAGAGACCTCCAAGGTCGACAGCGAACGGGCCGAGTTGGCCAGGGCGTTGGTCGAGCTCGTCGGCGGCGGGTCCGCCGATGCGAATCCCGCCTTCGTCTCCGACGGTTTCGGTGTCGTGCACCGGAAACAGGCGTCCGTCTACGACGTGGCCGAGTTGCTGCCGCACTACGCGGGCTACCTGGTCTCCGAGGAAACCGCGGTGTTGCACAAGCTCACCGTCGAGCCGGAGCGGCCCTACGTGGTCATCCTCGGCGGGTCGAAGGTGTCGGACAAGCTGGGCGTCATCACCGCGCTGTTGCCCCAGGTCGACTCGCTGCTCATCGGCGGCGGCATGGCGTACACCTTCCTCGCCGCGCAGGGGCACGAGGTCGGTGATTCGCTGCTCCAGGCCGATCAGATCGATGTCTGCAAGGGCCTGTTGGACACCTACACCGACAAGGTCATCCTGCCGGTGGACTTGGTCATCGCGGACGCGTTCGCCGCCGACGCGAGAACGGAGATCGTCGGCTCCGACGCCATACCGCAAGGCTGGATGGGGCTGGACATCGGCCCGGCCACCCGCCAGGCCTTCGAGGCCGTCATCGCGACCGCCGCCACCGTCTTCTGGAACGGTCCCGTCGGCGTCTTCGAGTTGGAGCCGTTCGCGGCCGGGACCAAGGCGGTGGCCACGGCGATCGCGGCCGGTTCGTCATTCTCCGTCGTCGGCGGCGGGGACTCGGCGGCCGCAGTCCGCACGCTGGGTGTGGACGAGGCCGGATTCACCCACATCTCCACCGGGGGCGGTGCCTCCCTGGAATTTCTGGAAGGCGCCACGCTGCCCGGCCTTGCAGTCCTGGAGGCCTGAGCCGTGTCCCGTTCCGCCGGACCGACCGTGGGCGCTCCTGTTCGCAAGCCGCTGATTGCCGGCAATTGGAAGATGAACCTCAACCACCTCGAGGCCATCGCCCTGGTGCAGAAGATCGCCTTCACCCTGCCGGAGAAGTTCTACTCGAAAGTAGAAGTCGCGGTTTTCCCGCCGTTCACCGACCTTCGCTCGGTGCAGACGCTGGTCGACGGGGACAAACTGAGCCTGGGGTACGGCGCGCAGGATCTGTCGCCCCACGACTCCGGCGCGTACACCGGAGACGTCTCCGGGCCGATGTTGGCCAAGCTGGGGTGCACCTACGTGCTGGTCGGGCACTCCGAACGCCGGGAACTGCCGGGCGAATCGGACGAGTTGTTGGCGCGCAAGGTGGAGGCGGCCTACCGCAACAAGCTGGTTCCCATCCTCTGCGTCGGCGAAGGGCTCGAGGTTCGCGAGGCCGGAGACCAGGTCAGCCACGCGGTGGCCCAACTTCATGCGGCGGTTCCGTCGGTCACCAAGGAGCAGGCCGCCACCCTGGTCCTGGCCTACGAACCCATCTGGGCGATCGGCACCGGCCGCGTCGCCACCCCGGCCGACGCGCAGCAGGTGTGTGCGGCTCTCCGGGACGCGCTGGCCCAGAAATACTCCCCAGAAATCGCGGCCGGTGTCCGGATCCTCTACGGCGGCTCGGTCAAGTCCGGCAACGTCGCCGAGATCGTCGGTCAGCCCGACGTCGACGGGGCGCTCGTCGGCGGGGCATCGCTGGACGGCACCGAATTCGCCACCCTGGTCGCCAACTCTGTCGGCATCCTGGCCTGACCGCTGGTTCGGCGACGACCCGCGTTTCTTCCTCGAAGGTTAGAATCGCACCTGTCGGCCTGCGGTTCCGGTAACTTCTAGCGCGCTGGGTACCCATGAAAACGTTTTTGGACATTCTGCTCATCATCACCAGCATCGCGCTGATGGCGCTCATCCTGCTGCACCGGGGCAAGGGTGGCGGCCTGTCCTCGCTGTTCGGCGGCAGTATGCAGAGTTCGCTGTCCGGATCCTCGGTCGTCGAGAAGAACCTGGACCGCCTGACGCTGTTCATCACCGCGATCTGGGTCGTCTCCATCGTCGGTGTCGGCCTGTTGCTGAAGGTCGGCGCCTGACCCTGCGGCACCACGCAAGAAATCGTTAGCACCGACCGGAGGAGCTGTCCATGGCAGCAGGGAATCCCATCCGTGGATCGCGGGTGGGCGCCGGACCGATGGGCGAGCCCCAGCGAGGAGACGCGGTGGCCCGGCACCGGCTCGAGTTCTTCTGCGCCAACGGTCACAGCACCCGACTGTCCTTCGCGATGGACGCCGAACTGCCCGACACCTGGGACTGCCCGCGGTGTGGACTTCCGGCCGGGCTCGACCAGCAGGCCCCGCCGCAGATCCCGCGCAACGAGCCCTACAAGTCTCATCTGGCCTACGTCAAGGAGCGCCGCAGCGACGCGGACGGGGAGGCCCTGCTGGCGGAAGCCCTGGCCCGGATCGCGGACAAGCGCACCCCCGCGGTCTGAGTCAAACAGCGGTGTAATCACAGGTGCTTGAGCATTCTGCTGTTGCCCAACGTGTTCGGCTTGACGTACGGCAGGTCCAGGAACTCGGCCACGCCGGCGTCGTAGGACCTGCGCAGCGCGGCGAACGCTTCCGGGGTGAGGTCCAGCTCCTCGATCGGCTGGAAGCCGAGACCGGAGAAGAACGACACCTCGAAGGTCAGCACGAACAGCCGGGTCAGCCCCATCCGGCGGGCTTCGGCGATGATCGCCTCGCACACCGCCCGACCGAGCCCGTGAGCGCGGGATTCGGGATCGGTCGCCACCGTGCGGATCTCGCCCAGGTCCTCCCATAGCACGTGCAGGGCGCCGCAGGCCAGCACCCGTTCATCGACCTCGGCCACCCAGAATTCGGTGACATCCTCGAACAGATTGGCCAGGCTTTTCTCCAGCAGGATGGGCCCGGCGTAGTAGTCGACCAGTTCCTTGATCCGGCGGACGTCACCGGCCCTGGCCCGATGCACCACGACGGCGCCTGCGGCCCCCCGCTGTGCCGCGGCGGCCGGCCCGCGACCGGGTGACGGCGAGTCGTCGCACTGTTCGGGAGGCACCACAACTGGGCACCTTATCCATTAGCCTGCCGCATTTGCACCCGCCTGTGATGGCGGTCCGATGCCGGCGGTGTGACGACTACGCTGGGTCGGTGCCTCTTGTGTCCGCTGCTGTCCGTCCGGCGCCGCCGGACGCACGGCCGGCGATGCCGTCTTCAGGACCGACGGCCGCGGGGGCGCCGGCCGCCCGGGTTTCGCTGATCACACTCGGCTGTGCCCGCAACGAGGTCGACTCGTCGGAGATCGCCGGACGGTTGGCCGGCGGCGGCTATCAGCTGGTTCCGGACGGCACGCCGGCGGATGTGGTCGTCGTCAACACCTGCGCCTTCGTGGCCAGCGCGAAGAAGGATTCGATCGATACCGTCCTGGCCGCCGCCGACACCGGCGCCAAGGTGGTGGCGGTGGGGTGTCTGGCCGAACGGTATGGCCGGGAACTCGCCGCCGCTCTCCCGGAAGCCGACGCCGTCCTCGGCTTCGACGCCTATCCCGACCTGGCCGCGTTGCTCGGTGACGTGATCGACGGACACCGGCCCCCCTCTCACGTGCCGGTCGACCGCCGTACCCTGCTGCCGATATCGCCGACCGCCCGGCCGGATGCGGCCGGTGCCGTGTCGGTTCCCGGTCACGGGGGGCGGACGGCCGGCCGGGACACCCCGGGGCCGGCGAGCGGGCCGACGTTGGTGCGCAGACTGCTGCGGGCCGGGCCGGTCGCGCCGCTGAAGATCGCCTCCGGGTGCGACCGGCGTTGCACATTCTGTGCGATCCCGGCTTTCCGCGGGTCGTTCGTGTCCCGTCCGGCGGGGGACATCGTCGCCGAGGCGCAGTGGCTCGCCGGCCAGGGTGTGCGCGAAGTGGTGCTGGTCAGCGAGAACTCCACCTCCTACGGCAAGGACCTGCCGGGCGATCGGCAGTTGGAACAGCTGTTGGCCGCCCTGACCGCGGTGCCGGGCATCGTCCGGGTCCGGCTTTCCTACCTGCAACCCGCCGAGACCCGACCCGGTCTGGTCGCCGCGATCGCGGGCCTTCCGGGCGTGGCCGACTACTACGACATGTCCTTCCAGCACGCGTCGCAGACCGTGCTGCGCCGGATGAAGCGGTTCGGGTCGGTGGATTCCTTCCTGGGCCTTACCGCCCAGATCCGGGGCGCGGCCCCGCAGGCCGGTATCCGGTCCAACGTGATCGTCGGATTCCCGGGGGAGACCGCCGCGGAGCTCGCTGAACTGGAGTCTTTTCTGATCGGTGCCCGGTTGGACGCGGTCGGGGTGTTCGGCTACTCGGACGAGGACGGCACGGCCGCGCTGTCCCTGCCGGGCAAGATCGATCAGGACGAGATCGACGAGCGGGTCGAGCGGGTGACGTCGCTGGTGGAGGAGCTGACGTCGCAACGCGCCGAGGACCGGGTGGGAACCGAACTCCTGATTCTCGTCGACGACCTGACCGACGGTGTGGTGGGCCGTGGCGCGCACCAGGCCCCCGAGGTGGACGGCAGCACCAGGGTGACCGGCGCCGCCGGCGTCCGGCTGGGTGACCTGGTCCGGGCCACGGTCGTCGACACCGACGGGATCGATCTGATCGCCGAGTTCGTCGATGTGCTCCCCGGTCCGGTGCTGGTCGATCAGGATGCCGGCGGTCGACCGTGACGGACCAGCCGCGGGTGTCGTTGGTGAATCTGCCCAACGCGCTCACCGTACTGCGGCTGATCCTGGTGCCCGTCTTCCTGTTCGCACTGTTCGCCGGCGGCGGCCACCAGACCTCGTTCCGGTGGTTGGCCTGGTCCATCTTCGCCGTCGCGGCGATCACCGACCGGTTCGACGGCCACATCGCCCGCAAACGGGGGCAGGTCACCGACTTCGGCAAGATCGCGGACCCGATGGCCGACAAGGCCCTGACCGGTTCCGCGCTGGTCGGGCTCTCCATGCTCAGCGAACTGTCCTGGTGGGTGACCGTGGTCATCCTGGTGCGGGAAATCGGTATCACGTTGCTCAGATTCGCGGTCATCCGGTACGGGGTCATCGCGGCCAGCCCGGGCGGGAAAGCCAAGACGATGGTTCAGATCGTGGCGATCGGCCTCTACGTACTGCCGCTGCCGCCCTCGCTCCACTGGGTGGCGGTCAGCTTCATGGTGGCCGCGGTCGCGCTGACCATCGGCACGGGTGCCGACTACCTGTTGCGTGCGGGCGCGCTGGTCGCGAAATCGCAGATCCGATCATGAGGCCGGACCGCCCATGACGCCGATGCTCCGGTGCCAGGGGCGGTGATTCCCCGTTGGACGGCGGCGCTCTCGCGGCGATGCTCGGGTTGGCGGCCGGGGAACCGACCCGCCTGATCGCCGGTCTCACCCGGCAGCACATCACCGTCGCCTGCGCGGAATCACTGACCGGCGGTCTGCTCACCGCCGTGTTGACCGACGTGCCCGGGGCGTCGGCGGTGGTCCGGGGCGGCCTCATCGTCTACGCCACCGACCTCAAACACTCGCTGGCCGGAGTCGACGCGGACCTGCTCTCGGCCCGAGGACCGGTGGACCCGGACGTCGCGGTCGGTCTGGCCGACGGCGTCCGCGTCGCCTGCCACGCCCGGATCGGGGTGGGACTTACCGGGGTCGCCGGGCCGGACCCGCAGCACGGTGTCCCCGTCGGCACGTGGTACGTGGCCGTCACCGGACGCACAGCTTCCGGAGCGCCGTTCCACGAAGTGGTCGCACACCACCCGGACCGACGGTCGATCCCGCCGCAGCGCGCGGATGTCCGGGCGGCCGCGGTGCGCTGTGCCGTTGATCTGTTGACCACGGTGACCGGCAGCCACTGACCGCGCCGTCCGACTGCCACCTGGGGAGACACGCCCCGGCAACATGATGCGCACGGAACATTTACCTGCCCGGCAGCGTTTTTGTCGGTCAACGGGCCCAACGTCGTGGGTCTGGTCGGTGCCGGGGAGTAGTTTGGAGTGACCCGGAGCTGTGGTGACGGCCGGGATGCATCCGGTGGTGGCAGGCCGGCGCTGGGAACCGACGGGCCAGGATTGACCGATCAGCGGGAGGAGGTGCGACATGTTGCTTCGTGACGCCCTGGGGGAAACCCTGCGCGATGCGCGAAACAGCCAGAACCGGACTTTACGGGATGTGTCCACAGCGGCGAACGTGTCGTTGGGTTACCTCTCCGAGGTCGAGCGGGGACGCAAGGAGGCTTCCAGCGAATTGCTGGCCTCGATTTGTGATGCCCTGGATCTGCAGATGTCCGACGTACTGGACACGGTGAGCCGAAACCTGCGGGCGGACTCCCGCATCGCTGTGACCAAGAGCCGGGTCACCGAGAATTCGTCGAAGCGTGGCCTGGGCAGCGGAGCCGACCTCCGGTCCGGGATCGACACCTCTCTGCGCATTGTGCTGCCCTACGGCGCCGGACGGGCTGAGGCGTCTGTCGCCTGACCGGGCGTGGGTCGCCTGCGGTAGGACACAAAGCTGAATCCGTCACGATCTTCGACCCGTAGGCGTTCCCACTCGGACGGTGCGATGTCGGGAAACTCGGTGTCACCGGTGAGTTCCCGGTCGATGTGGGTGATCTCCAGCCGATCCGCGAGGGCGATCGTCTGCCGGTAGATTTCGCCGCCTCCGATGACGAAAAGATCCTGCGAGGACGCCATGGCCAGCGCCTCGGGGAGGGAATGGGCGACCTGCGCGCCGTCCGCGGCCCAGTCGGTGGCCCGCGTGATGACGATGTTCTGCCGACCCGGCAACGGGCGCCCGATCGACGCGAATGTCCGTCGGCCCATCAGCACCGGATGGCCCATGGTCAGGCTCTTGAATCGGCGCAGGTCTTCGGGGTGACGCCAGGCCAGGTCCCCTTGCGCACCGATCACCCCGTTCTGCGCGACCGACGCGATCAGGGTGATCGTCATACCGCGATCGGCGCCTTGATCCCCGGATGCGGGTCGTAGGCCTGGACCACCACATCCTCGTACTCGAAGCGGTCGATGTCGGTGATGCCGTCGGCCAGCACCAGCCGGGGCAACGGGCGCGGGGTCCGGGTCAGTTGCATGCGGGCCTGTTCGACATGATTGGCGTAGAGATGCGCGTCGCCCAGGGTGTGCACGAAATCGCCCGGCCGCAGCCCGATCACCTTGGCCACCATTTCGGTGAGCAACGCGTAGGACGCGATGTTGAACGGCACGCCCAGGAACACATCCGCCGACCGTTGATAGAGCTGGCAGGACAACCGGCCGTCGGCGACGTAGAACTGGAACATGGTGTGACACGGGGGAAGCGCCATCCGGGCCACCTCGGCCACGTTCCAGGCGGAAACGATATGCCGTCGGGAGTCCGGATCGGTTCGCAGCGATTCCACCACCGCCGCGATCTGGTCGATGTGCCCACCGTCCGGAGTCGGCCAGGACCGCCACTGGTGGCCGTACACCGGCCCCAGTTCACCGTCGGGATCCGCCCATTCATCCCAGATGTGGACACCGCGGTCCTGCAACCAGCGCACGTTGGTGGACCCCCGGAGGAACCACAACAGCTCCAGGACCACCGATTTCAGATGGATCTTCTTGGTGGTGACGACCGGGAACCCCGCGGAGAGGTCGAACCGCATCTGGTGCCCGAAGACACTGCGGGTACCGGTGCCGGTCCGGTCCGGCTTGTCGACACCGGTCGTCAGGATGCGCTCCAGCAAATCCAGGTACTGCTGCATCCGCCGAGCGTACTGCGGGCTCCCGACGCTTTCGCGCAGCCGTTCGACGAGTTCTGACCTGGGCGGAACGGTCGCGGCGAAACAAGGCCGTCACGTCGACGGTCAAATCGTCATCACCTGGTGATCGGCAGAAACACATCGGCGCACGGTGGCAATTCCGGCGAAATGTGACCGTCCTACGTTTCTTCAATCCGATTCTTCACCGGTCAACCGAGCCGACTGCCGGGAGAGGTACCCATGACCCAGATCGTCGAACGCACCAGGGCCAAAAAATTCGTCCACCCCGTCGATGAGATTCTGGCGCCGCAGAAACTTGCCGTCCTGGGGCTCCAGCACCTGTTCATCATGTACGCGGGTGCCGTCGCGGTACCGATCATCGTCGGTGGTGCGCTCGGTCTGGACAAGGGATCGATCGCCATCCTGGTCAGCGCCGACCTGCTGGTTTCCGGCATCGCCACGCTGATCCAGGCGATCGGCATCAGCAAGATCCTGGGCGTGCGGCTGCCGGTAGTGGCCGGGGCCACGTTCACGGTGCTCAACCCGATGATCATCATCGCCGGACAGTACGGCGGAAAAACCGGTCTCCCGGTGGTGTACGGCTCGTTGCTCGCGGCCGGCGTCTTCGCCCTGCTCATCGCCAAACCGTTCGCGAAGATGGTGAGGTTCTTCCCGCCGCTGGTCACCGGCACCGTGATCACCGTGATCGGCCTGTCCCTGGTCGGCGCCGACGCCGGCCTGATCACCGGGAAGAGCACTACCACACTGCCGTTCGGCGGCAACGGGGCGGGCATCACCGTCACCGACGCTGCGGAGAAGTACAGCGCCACCACGTCCGCCGGCGGGTCGGTGACGGTCACCACCAACGACTACGGATTGGTCTCGCACATCGCGCTGGCCGGCCTGGTGGTGCTGATCATGGTGCTGGTGTCCCGGTTCTTCAAGGGCTTCATCGGCCAGATCTCGGTGCTGATCGGCATTCTCGTCGGCACTCTCGTGGCCTGGCCGATAGGTCTGCTGGACTTCTCCGACGTGAAGAACTCCAGCTGGTTCGGCGTCAGCGAGCCGTTCCATTTCGGACACCCCCGGTTCGTGGCCGCGGCGATCATCTCGATGTGCATCGTCATGCTGGTGACCTACACCGAGTCGACCGCCGACATGTTGGCCGTCGCGGAGATGGTCGACCGCCCGCTCAGCGAGAACGACCTGGCCAGAGGTTTGGCCACCGATGGCCTGTCGGCGCTGCTGGCCGGGTTCATGAACTCGTTCCCGGACACCGCGTACGCCGAGAACGTGGGGCTCATCGAGATCACCAGGATCAAGAGTCGCTGGGTGGTCGCCACCTGCGGGCTGTTCCTGCTACTCCTCGGCCTCATCCCGAAAATGGGTGCCGTGGTAGCCGGCCTTCCCGGACCGGTCATCGGCGGGGCGGGCACGGTCATGTTCGCCATGGTCACCGCGATCGGCATCCGCACCCTGAACAAGGTGAGCTACGAGGACAACCACAACCTGCTGATCATCGCCGTGTCGCTGTCCATCGGCATGTTGCCGGTCATCGCCCCGGACTTCTACCGGCACTTCCCGCAGAACTTCCAGACCATCTTCGGGTCGGCGATCACCTCGACCGTGATCGTGGTGTTCATCCTCAACCTGGCCTTCAACCACTGGGGTACGGGGAGCAAGCCGAAGGACGGACTGACCATGACGGCGGTGGACGCCGGCGCGGTCACCAATCAGCCGGCCGACGGTGTGCCACTGCAGGCCTCCGGCAGCGACTCCTACACCAGCGAAGGCCAGCGCAGGTCCTGACCGCTGCGCCGGGATCCCCGCCGGACTGCTCCGGCGGGATCGTGACACCCAGGATGCCGGGCCGACCCAGCGGCTACGGTGAACCGAAGTGCCACAGCCCGCCCCGGGAGGGACCGACGATGCCGCCACCGCAGTCCGGGTCCGCCAAGGGTCGGGCGGAGCGGATCGCCGAGGACATGACCGTCGACCTGCTGGATGAGGAGGCGCACGCGCCGCTGCGGGACGTCGTCCTGGCCCGGCGCCTGGCCGGCATCGGCATCGTCGGTGTGCTGATCTCACTGGCCGCCATCACCGCGCTGCACCTGATGTGGCCGAGTCGGTCGCTCGACCCGCTGTCCCGGACGATCAGCGAGTACGCACTGCTGTCCGACGGCTGGATCTTCGACTGGGGTGTGGTGCTGCTGTCCGGTTCCTCGGCCGTCATCCTGCTGGCCATGATGGTCAGGGAGATGGTTGCCTGGCGGTCGTGGGGGGCGCTCATGACGTCGCTGTGGAGCATCGGGCTGATCGGCCTGGTGGTGTTTCCCAAGCATGGCTTCGGGTCCAATCCGTCGATCGCCGGACGGGTGCACTGGACCTGGACCCTCATCGCGTTCTTCAGCCTGCCCATCGGCACTGCTCTGATGTGTGGGCAGCACCGCCGGGCCGCGGGCAGGTGGCCCCGCTGGGCGGCTCGGCTCTCCATGGTCGCCGGCGGGTGGTTCGTGGTGCTGACCGGGCAGACCGTCCTGTCGGCGCTGACGCCGGTCCAGGCCTGGCGGGTGGTCGGGCTGGTGGAGCGCGCCCTGTCGGTGACGGAGATGGCCGTGGTGGTGGTACTCGGGCTGTGGGTGCTCCACGACTGCCGGCCGCCGGTCGTCCTGCCCGGCGTCGGCGATGAGCGCTGACTTCGTGCCTCCGGTCCCTCGGCCGGTGCTGAACAACTATCCTTCGGGCGGTGGACTGGAATCTGAGTGTGTGCGGCCGACGCGGCCACGCGACCTTCGCGCCCGACGAGCCGGAACTGCGCGAGCGACTCCGGGTGCAGACCCCGGCGGGGGAGGCCTGGCGGTGCCTACGCTGCGCGACCTACGTGGTGGGTCCCCCCAAGGGAAGCGGCCCGGCCGACGACGCGCCGGAAGTGCCTCGCGGGCGGCTGCTGCGGGACCGGCGCATCATGCGGTTGCTGGCCGCCGAGCGGGCCCTCCGCGGCGTCGGTCTACTCGGACTGGCCGTGATCGTCTTTGCGTTCCGCAAGTCCCGGGGGGATCTGCAGGCCTCGTTCAACAACGACCTGCCGTTGCTCCGCCCGCTGGCCGACCAGATCGGCTGGAACATCGACGATTCCAAGATCGTGCGGGGCATCTACAGCGTGTTCTCGTTGTCGGAGACCACTCTGGTCTGGATCGCGGTGGGTCTGATCGCGTACGCGGTGTCCCAGTTCGTGGAGGCCGTCGGCCTGTGGCTGATGAAGCGATGGGGCGAATATTTCGCCGTGGTGGCCACCAGCATCTTTCTGCCGCTGGAAATCTACGAATTGACCGAGCGGGTCACCTGGCTGCGGGTGACGCTGCTGGCGGTGAACATCGCCGCCGTGGTGTGGCTGCTGTTCAGCAAGCGCCTGTTCGGGCTGCGCGGCGGCGGCCGGGCGTTCCACGCCGAGCACCACGCGGAAAGCCTGCTGACCGTGGAGCGCGCGGCCGCCGCCGAAACGTCGGTGGCCACCGCCGTCTGACCCCTGTCACCAGAGGGGAACCTGCTCGGCAGGATGTTCGGTCGGCCCGGCGAACGCCGGCCGAGATCCGCTGTAGAGCACGCCCAGACGCTGGGTGGCCCTGGTGATGGCCACGTACAGATCGTTGCGGCCCCGAGCCGATTCGGCGACGATCCGGTCGGGTTCGACCAGGATGACCGAGTCGAATTCCAGTCCCTTGGCCTCCCGCACGGTCAACACCACGACCGGCTGGTCCAGGTCGGTGGCCGACCCTGCTCCCGGCACGGCCCCGGACACCGCCCGGACGACGTCGGCGTGCAATGCCTGAGGCACCAGCACGGCCAGGTGTTGTTCGCCGGCCGCGGCGGCTTCACGGGCCGTCACCGAGGCGGTGAGGTCGACGATGTCCGCCGGTTCGCCGTGCAACCACCAGGGTTCGAACCCGCTGGACCGGACGGACACCGGTGCGGTCAGCCGCGGATCGATCGCGGCCAGTACCCGGTCGGCCAGCACGGTGATCTCGGTGGGCGTGCGGTAGTTGACCGTCAGCTCCTCGAATCGCCAGTCACCGCCGACGTACGGGCGCAGTACGGACGCCCAGGACGCGGCGCCGGCGGCGTCGCTGGTCTGGGCCAGGTCGCCGACCAGGGTCATCGACCTCACCGGGCACCGGCGCATCACCATCCGCCAGGCCATCGGCGACAGCTCCTGGGCCTCGTCCACCACGACGTGCCCGTAGGTCCACTCGCGGTCCGCCCCCGCCCGCTCCGCCGTCGATGTGAGCAGGACCCGGTCGTCCTGGAGTTCGACGAGATCGGCGGCGGTGACCATACCCAGCAGGGGTTGATCGCCGGTCTCGCCGCCGGCGGTCGACCCATCATCGTCCAGCATGTCGAGCACGCTCTGGGCGTAGTCGTGTCGCTGTTCCCGCTCCCGGGCGGCCGCCGCCGCCGTCCTGCGGTCGAGGTGGCCGAGCAGCTCGGCGGCCTCGTCCAGCAACGGGACATCGGACTCGGAGAATGCGTAGGTGTTCGGCGACGTGCTCCCGTCGAGCAACAATCGACGTTCCGCCTCGGTCAGGAACGGCCCGGCCACGGTCAGGCGCGGCCGGGAGCCGAACAGCTCGCGGATCAGGGTCTGGGGGGTGACCGCCGGCCAGAGATCGATCAGCACCGCCTGCACGTCATCGTCCGCGCGCAGCTCACGGCGGATGTCGTCGAGGTCTTCCGAGGTGAGCGGGAGGGCGGCGGCCAGGCCCTGGGTATGCTGCCGGGCGACCTGTCCGGCCAGCTGATCAATGATGGTCTTCAGGAAAACCGCCCGAGCCCGGTTGTGCGGCAGCCGCGACTGCCACGCCCGCTGCTGAGCCAGCGTCAGCATTCGGTTGTCCAGTCGGAGACTGCCTCGGTCGTAAGGGATCTCGATGCTGTGTTTCGGCATCCGCTGGCGGTCGAGCACGGCGTTGGCGATGACCTTGGCCATGTTCGGCCGGCCCTTGAGCACCGCGACAGCGTCGGTCTCCACCCGCTGGGCCCGGACACCGGGGAACAGGTCGCCGATCGTGGACAGCACGACGGCGTTCTCGCCCAGCGAAGGCAGCACCTGACCGATGTAGTTCAGGAAGGTGCGATTCGGTCCGATGACCAGAACGCCGCGGTTGGACAGCTGATCACGGTGGGTGTAGAGCAGGTAGGCGGTGCGGTGCAGGGCCACGGCCGTCTTTCCGGTGCCCGGGCCGCCCTGGACGACGAGTATGCCGGACCGTTCGGCGCGGATGATCCGGTCCTGTTCGGCTTGGATGGTCTCGACGATGTCGCCCATCCGGCCGGTCCGGGGTGCGTTCAACGCGGCCAGCAGGGCCGCCTCCCCGGTCAGTCCGGCACTGCTCAGCGCGGCCAGCGCCGGATCCTTCGGGGAGAGGCCGGTCAGGTCCAGGAATTCGTCCGAAACGGACTCGACGACGCGGCGCCGGACCCGCAGATGCCGGCGCCGCCGCACCCCCAACGGGGCGGCCGCCGTGGCCACGTAGAACGGTCGGGCCGAGGGTGCCCGCCAGTCCATCAGCAGTTGTTCGCGATCCTCTCCTTCGGAGAAGATCCCCATCCGGCCGATGTGCATCATGTCGCCGTCGGTGTGGTCCAGCCGGCCGAAGCAGAGCTTGTCCTCGGCGACATTGAGGTCGATCAGGGTCTGAGCGTGGCTGGCGTAGGCGATGTCCCGCTGTACGCGCCCGCCGGGAGTACCGTCACTGTCCCGCAGGTAGGTGTCCCGCAGTCGGATGGTGTCCAGTCGCATCCGGTCGAGCCGCCGGTAGAGGGCACCGACGAATTCCTGTTCCTCGGCGAGATCGTCGGCCCTGGACAAGTTGGCGTCACCCCCCTGCTCGCCGGCACCGCCGGCGGTCGCGCGCGTCGGCCCGTCTGCGAGCCGCCGACTACCCTCTCAGAATTCGCCGCTCCGCCGCCACTTTCCAGCCGCTCCGGCGGCCCGGATCAAGGTGACGGCGGGCAGAATCGGGGCGTGGACAGTTCGTGGTGGATCCTGCACGTCGATCTCGACCAGTTCATCGCCGCTGTCGAGGTACTGCGGCACCCGGAGCTGGTCGGACGGCCGGTGGTGGTCGGCGGGGCCGGCGACCCGACCCAGCGGGCGGTGGTGGCCACGGCGTCGTACGAGGCTCGCGCGTTCGGCGTCCGGTCCGGAATGCCGATGCGGGTGGCGGCGCGCAAGTGTCCGGACGCGGTCTTCCTGCCCAATGACCGCCCTGCCTACGAGGAGGCGTCCGAGCGGGTGATGGAGGTGCTTCGTACCTTCACCGCGCCGGTCGTCGTCGAGGTTCTCGGCTGGGACGAGGCCTTCGTCGGAGCAAGCACCGAGGACCCGTTGGCCACCGCCCGGCAGGCGCAGCAGGCGGTGCTGGAGCAGACCGACCTGTGGTGTTCGGTCGGCATCGGGGACAACGTGCTGCGGGCCAAGATGGCCACCGACTTCGGTAAGCCACGCGGGTTCTTCACCCTCACGGCGGCGAACTGGTACGAGGTGATGGGTGACCGGACGACCGACGAACTGTGGGGGATCGGGCGGAAGACCGCGCGCCGACTGGCCGCATCCGGACTTGTCACCGTCGACCAACTCGCCGCCGCCGATCCCGCGCAGCTCGGCCGCCAGGTCGGACCCGTCATGGGACCGCGATACGTCGGTATCGCGCGTGGGCAGGGTCGCACCGAGGTGTTCGGTTCACCCTATGTGCCCCGGTCACGGAGCCGGGAGACCACCTTTCAGGAAGACCTGCTGGACTGGCCCGAGGTCCGGGTGGAGACCGGGAAGCTGGCCCGTCGGGTAACCGAGGACGTGCGGGAGGACGGCCGCCCCGCGGTGCGGGTCGGGGTCAAGATCCGCTTCGCGCCCTTTCTCACGGCCACGCGTAGCGCACCGCTGGCCGCCCCCACTGCCGATCCGGGCGTCATCGCGGCGACGGCCCTGGAGGTCCTGGAACATTTCGATCACGACCGGCCGATCAGATTGCTCGGGGTGCGGGCGGAATTCGCCAGAGGCCTCGATCTGCAGCCGGCCAACCCGGGGCGAGGACGCGGCGGACTGGGCGGCGATGCGTAACTCCTCGGTCTCCCAAGTGCCAGGCGCCCGGGCGGTCTCGCCCTGCGTCGTCCCGGCCATTAGGATCATCCCAGGCCCACTTCGTCAGGACGGGGACCATGGACTACCTGCCAGACCTCGAGACGATTGCCACCCTGCTGTCCGCCGTGGAGGCGCGGGATCCCGCCAGCACGCCCGTCTGGCGGTTTGACGAAGACCACAACGTGTTGCTCGCCACTCAGGCGGAAATCGTGCAGATGGTGGCCAGTGTGCTGCCCGCGGGCTACGACAAGGACGATCTGCGCACTCTGCTGGACCGCATCGACAATGACATCGAGAACAATCGCGCCGCCCGTAAGGCAGCTATGGTTCGCGAGATCGCCGGACACCGCTGACCGGTGCCGTGATGCGGTATTCTTGATGACCGAGGTCGAGGGGCGCTGCAACGGACCGTGAGGTCCGCCACGCTCGGCCTTGATCACCGTCACAAAGGGCGCCTCCGATAAGGAGGCGAACCGATGCTCGTTACCGCCCGTCCTGACCAGAAATCCCGCACGGCTGCACTCGAACATCAGCTGTGCCAACGGGTCGTGGTGCTGGACGGCGCGTGGGGCAGCATGTTCCAGGGCGCCGGCCTCACGGCCGCCGATTATCGCGGCGACATACTCGCCGACCATTCACGGGATGTCACCGGTGATCCGGATCTGCTCAATCTGACCCGGCCGGACGTGGTCCTGGACGTGCATCGTCGCTATCTGGCCGCGGGTGCGGACATCACCACCACCAACACGTTCACGGCGACCAGCATCGGCCAGGCCGACTATGCACTGCAGCCGTTGGTCAGGGAGATGAACCTGCAGGGCGCCCGGCTGGCCCGTCAGGCGGCCGACGAATTCGGTGGAAAATTCGTGGCCGGTTCGATAGGTCCGCTGAACGTCACACTGTCCCTCTCCCCACGGGTGGAGGACCCCAGCTACCGGGCCGTCAGCTTCGACGACGTCCGGGCCGCCTACGCCGAGCAGATCCAGGCGCTGGCCGACGGGGGGGTGGACCTGCTCCTCATCGAGACGATTTTCGACACCCTCAACGCCAAGGCGGCCATCGCCGCCGCCCGGGACGTCGCCCCCGACCTGCCGCTGTGGATCTCGGTGACCATCGTCGATCTGAGCGGCCGCACCCTGTCGGGTCAGACCGTCGAAGCGTTCTGGAGCGCTGTCGGTCATGCGCACCCGCTGATCGTCGGGGTCAACTGTTCGCTGGGTGCCCAGGAGATGCGTCCGCACGTCGCGGAACTGGCCGCACTGGCCGACACCTACGTCGCCTGCCATCCGAACGCCGGCCTGCCCAACGCCTTCGGCGGTTACGACCAGACGCCCGACGAAACCGCCACCATGCTCGGCGAATTCGCCGGGTCGGGGATGGTGAACATCGTCGGCGGTTGCTGCGGTACCACCCCGGCGCACATCGCGCAGATCGTGGCCGCGGTGAAAGACCTTCCGCCGCGCAAGGTTCCGGAGCCGCCTCGCGCCACCCGGTTCAGCGGACTGGAACCGTTCACCATCGGGCCGGACACCGGCTTCGTGATGATCGGCGAGCGGACCAACGTCACCGGCTCCAAACGGTTCCGGCGCCTGATCGAGGCCGACGATCACCAGGGCGCGGTCGACGTTGCACTGGAACAGGTCCGCGGTGGGGCCAACCTGATCGACGTCAACATGGACGCCGATCTGCTGGACAGCGAGAAAGCGATGACCATGTTCTTGAACCTGATCGCCACCGAACCGGAGGTCGCCCGGCTCCCCATCATGATCGACAGCTCACGATGGTCGGTGTTGGAAGCCGGCTTGAAATGCGTTCAGGGCAAAGGCGTGGTCAATTCGATCAGCCTCAAGGAGGGCGAGGAATCCTTCCTCTGGCAGGCGCGACGGATCCACGACTACGGCGCCGGTGTCGTGGTGATGGCCTTCGACGAACAGGGGCAGGCGGACACCGTCGAGCGCAAGGTCTCGATCTGTGGCCGGGCCTACGATCTGCTCACCCAGCAGGCCGGGTTCGCCGCGCAGGACATCGTCTTCGATCCCAACGTGCTGGCCGTCGCCACCGGGATCAGTGAGCACAACGGTTACGCCAAGGCATTTCTCGAAGCCTTACCGTTGATCAAGCAGCGCTGCCCCGGCGTCCACATCAGCGGCGGTATCTCCAACCTCTCCTTCTCGTTCCGGGGAAACGACGTGGTACGCGAGGCGATGCATTCGGCGTTCCTCTACTACGCCGTCCAGGCCGGCCTCGACATGGGCATCGTCAACGCCGGGCAACTCATCGTCTACGAGGACATCCCGCCGGACCTGCTCGAACTCGTCGAGGACGTGCTCTTCGACCGCCGCAGTGACGCGACCGACCGGCTCGTCTCCTTCGCCGAGACGGTCACCGGTTCCGGGACGGTGCGCACCGTCGACCTGTCGTGGCGTGAGGCGACGGTGCACAAGCGGCTCGAATATGCGCTCGTCCACGGCGTCGTCGACTTCATCGAAGCCGACACCGAGGAGGCCCGCCGCCAGGTCGCCCGCCCGCTCGAGGTGATCGAGGGCCCGCTGATGGACGGCATGAAGATCGTCGGTGATCTGTTCGGCGCCGGGAAGATGTTCCTGCCCCAGGTGGTGAAGAGCGCGCGGGCGATGAAGCGGTCGGTCGCGTATCTGGAGCCCTTCATGGAGGCGGAGAAGCAGCAGGCCAAACTGGAGGGACGGGCGCACGCCGATCGCGGCCAGGGCACCGTGGTGATGGCCACGGTGAAAGGCGACGTGCACGACATCGGCAAGAACATCGTAGGAGTCGTGTTGGGCTGCAACAACTATCGCGTCATCGACCTGGGTGTGATGGTACCGGCGGCGAAAATTCTCGACACGGCGTTGGCCGAAGGCGCCGATGCGATCGGACTGTCCGGCCTGATTACGCCGTCGTTGGACGAGATGGTCAACGTCGCCACCGAGATGCAACGCCGGGGTATCACACTGCCGCTGCTGATCGGTGGGGCCACGACCTCCCGGCAGCACACCGCGGTACGGATTGCCCCGGCCTATCACGGCCCCACCGTGCACGTGATCGACGCGTCCCGGGTGGTGGGGGTGGTGTCGAATCTGCTCGACCCGGTCCGCGCGCAGCAGCTGGACACCGACAATCGCGTCGAGCAGGAACGACTCCGCGACCAGCACGCGAACCGGCAGCACAAGCGCCTGCTGACGGTCGCGCAGGCCCGCTCCAACCGGGAGGAGGTGGCGTTCGACGCCCTGCCGGTGCCCAGCTTCACCGGGGTCCGGGTCGTCCACCCGGAGATCAAGGAGCTGCGGGCGATGATCGACTGGCAGTTCCTGTTCCTGGCCTGGGAGTTACGCGGCAAGTACCCCGCCATCCTGGAACAACCGGTGGCTCGCGAACTGTTCGACGACGCGAACGCGCTCCTGGACGAGATCGTCGCCGACGGCTCGTTCACGGCGGACGGCGCCTACGGTTTCTGGCCCGCGCACTCCGAGGGTGACGACATCGTGCTGGACGTCGCCGATCCGGTGCGCTTTCCCATGCTCCGACAGCAGACCGAGAAGCCGGAGGCCCGGCCAAACCGGTCCCTGGCCGACTACATCGCACCGACCGGCGATCACCTCGGTGGCTTTGCCGTGGCCATCCACGGTGCCGAGGCCTTGGCGGCCAGATACGAGGCCGACGGGGACGACTATCGGGCCATCATGGTCAAGGCGCTCGCCGATCGGCTGGCCGAGGCGTTCGCCGAGCACATCCACCTGGAAGCCCGGCGCGCCTGGTTCGAACCCGATGCCCACCCGGTCATCGAGGACCTGCACGCGGAACGGTTCCGCGGCATTCGGCCCGCGCTGGGTTACCCCGCGAGTCCCGACCACAGCCTGAAGCAGGAGCTGTTCGACCTGCTCGGCGCGGACGACATCGGCATGACGCTGACCGAGTCGTTCGCCATGACCCCGGCGGCCAGCGTCAGCGGTCTGCTCTTCGCGCACCCGGGATCCCGGTATTTCACCGTCGGACGCATCGACCGGGACCAGGTCCAGGACTACACCCGCCGACGAGGCCTTGATCTGGCCGAGGTGGAGCGCTGGCTGCGGCCCAACCTCGCCTACGACCCGGCCTGACCGACCTCCGGGCCCGGGATGCGTGCCGACCGCCGGCGCGGCTGGAAATGTGCCCAGGGTGGCATTCGAGTGCTACCTGGGTAGCATTACGCTATGAAACTCAGCGTCAGCCTTCCCGACGACGACATTGCCGCACTCGACGAGCACGTCCGCAAGACAGGTCTGGGATCCCGCTCGGCCGCTCTGCATGAGGCCATTCGGCTGCTGCGCCACTCCGGGCTCGAAGACGATTACGCAGCGGCCTGGCAGGAATGGGACCGCTCCGGTGAACGTGAATTGTGGGAAGCGACCGACTCCGACGAGTTGTCCTGATGTATCGCGGGGAGGTACGGCTGGTGGATCTCGACCCCGCTCGAGGAGCTGAGGCCAACAAGCTGCGTCCGGCAGTGGTGGTCAGCAACGATCGGGCTAATGCTGCTGCGCAGCGGCTGGGTCGCGGCGTCGTGACCGTGGTGCCGCTCACCAGCAACACAGCACGGGTGCTTCCGTTCCAGGTGCTCATACCGGCCGAAGAGGCTGGTCTTCGCGTAGCCTCCAAAGCCCAGGCCGAACAGATCCGTTCGGTTGCGGTGCAGCGATTGGGACCGCCACTCGGCCAGTTGCGCGCTTCGCTCATGACGGAGATAGACGACGCCCTGCGCCTCCACCTCGACCTATGGCGATAGCGCACTATTCGCCTGTGTCACGCCCGAAGCGCAGGGCCCAGCCACCCCCGGACCGACGCGGCGGCACTGGCCTCGAACAGGTGGGCGGCCGCTGCGTCGTCATCGGGCGCGCGGCCGGCCAACACCAGGGACACCACGCCGTGCACGGCCGCCCAGATGGCAAAAGTGATGGTGGCCGGATCGCCGATCATCAGACCGGACCGAACCGCCGCATCGATCACGCCGGCCAATGGTTCGACCGTCCCCTGCGCCTTCGACGCCTGTTCGGGTGTGCATTCGAACCCGCCCAGCGCCTGGCCGAACATGACGTTGTACAGATGTGGATGCTTGCGCGCCCAGGCCCAATAAGCACGACTCAGGCCGGCCAGATCAGTCATGACGTCACCGGTGACCGGTACCGCGCGCTGGGAAGCCCCGAAGCTGGCGAACGACTCCTCGAACAGCGCGGCCAGCAAACCTGGCTTACCGCCGAACAGCGAGTAGACGGCGGTCGTCGATGTCCGGGCTTCCGCGGCCAGGCTTCGCAACGACAGCGCACGCATGCCGTTCTCGGTGACCATCCGTCCGGCCAGTTCCAGCAACGTTTCTCGTAGATCTTCGTCGTGAACCCTTGGCCGCGCCACACCCGCATGTTACCGTAACGGTGTTTTAAAACGCCGTTATAGAACTAAGGAGGCCGTCGTGGTGCAGGTTTTTCCAGGTCGTTTCACCGCTCGTGCCCCGGGAGAGGCGACGGCCGTTTTCCTGATCGGGCTGCGGATCAACACGTTTCGAGGGCTGACCAGGAGCGGACCGGTGATCACCGCGATGCCCCGGATGCTGACGTTCCTCGCCCAGCACCCGGACTCCGGCATGCTCAACTTCCACAGCTGGTTCGGTCGCACGACCATCCTGCTGTCCTACTGGCGAACCACTGCGGACGTCCAGCGATTCGCCTCGGACCCGGACGCGCCCCACGCGGCGGCCTGGCGGGCGTTCACCAAGAAGATCGGAGCCGGGCGAGACATCGGCGTCTGGCATGAGCTGTATGCGATCCGCCCCGGGGACTACGAGGGCACCTACGTGAACATGCCTGAATTCGGGATGGCCCGCGCCGGCGAGCACCTTCCGATCACCGACGGTCTGCGCACCTCGAAACAGCGGATGGCCTCGGGCCGGTGACCCCCGCCGACCCCGGGGGTGCCCGGCGGAGGGTCGGGAATCAGAAGCCAGCAACGGCGTGCGGTGTATACGGCGCTTCCAGGCGCTTGATCTCGTCATCGGTGAGGGTGACGTCGACGGCGGCGACGGCGTCTTCCAGGTGGGACAACTTGGTGGCCCCGATGATCGGGGCATCGACCACCGACTTCGAGAGGACCCAGGCCAGCGCAATCTGCGCGCGGGGCAGGTGGCGCTCGGTCGCGATCTCGGCCACCGCGGAGGCGACCTGACGGTCGGCATCAGAGCTGTCGTACAGGGTCTTTCCGAAGGTGTCGGTCTCCGACCGGGATGTGGTCGTATCCCAGTCGCGGGTCAACTTGCCGCGAGCGAGCGGACTCCACGGAATGACGCCGATGCCCTGGGCGGCGCAGAGCGGATGCATCTCCCGCTCCTCCTCACGGTTGAGCAGGTTGTAGTGGTCTTGCATCGTGGCGAACCGGACCCAGCCGTTCGCCTCCGCGGTGTACAGCGCCTGGCTGAACTGCCAGGCGAACATCGAGGACGCGCCGATGTACCGCGCTTTCCCCGACTTGACCACGTCGTGCAGCGCTTCGAGCGTTTCTTCGATCGGCGTCGTCGGATCCCATCGATGAATCTGGTAGAGGTCGACGTAGTCGGTCCCGAGCCTGGTCAGACTCGCGTCGATCGCGGACAGGATCGCCTTGCGGGACAATCCGGCGCCGTTCGGGCCTGGCGACATCCGCCCGTGCACCTTGGTGGCCAGGACTATTTCGTCACGGTCGGCCATGTCGGCGAGGGCGCGGCCGACTATCTCCTCGCTCGAACCGGCCGAATACACATTGGCGGTGTCGAAGAAATTGATCCCGGCGTCCAGGGCGGCCCTGATGAACGGTCTGCTCTCCTCCTCGCCCAGGGTCCATTCGTGGGTACCCCGCTCCGGCGCGCCATAACTCATGCAGCCCAAGCAGATTCGCGATACGTCCAATCCGGTGGAACCCAGCTTTGTGTACTCCATGAACAAAGTTTAGTCGGCCTCCAACGGGGCGCCGGTGGGTACCTCGCCCGCCCGGTGCCGTCGTCCGGTCTCGCCGGCCGCCGTGTCCGCCGTGTCCACCGGGTCCGCCGTGTCAACCGGGTCCGCCGGGTCAACCGGGGCATGACGGAGCAACGGCACGCAGCACAGCGCGGCGACCACCAGAATGGCGGCGCCGGTCACCGCCACGCCATGCAGGCCGGTGGTAAAGGCGTCGCGGGCGGCCGTCAGGACGGCAGCACCCTGTGCGTCGGGCAACCAGGAAGCGACAACCGTGGCGTCGGCAAGTGTCTCGCGAACGGCTGTGACCGAACCGGCGGGAAGTCCGGTGGGGACCACCACCCCGCTCGAATAGATGGCCGCACCGATGCTGCCCAGAATCGCGATGCCCAGTGCCCCACCGAACTCGCCGGCCGTCTCCAGTACCGCCGACGCCGTCCCCGCTCGGACCGGATCCATTGCGCCCATGGCGATCTCGGTGACCAGGGTGAGCACCGCAACCAGACCGGACGAGAGCAGAGCGGCGGCGACGATCAACAGCACCAGCGGCGTGTGCGCGGTCACCGAGGTGATCAGGGCGAATCCGCAGGCGGCGAACAGGAAACCGCCGGCCGTCACATTCGCACGGTCGAACCGGTGACCCAGGACAGCCGCGGTGGGGGCGGCCGCCCCGACCAACACCGAGGGCGCCAGACTCCACAGCGCCGCCACCAACGGCGTCATGCCCAGGACCGACTGCAGGAACTGGGTCAGGAAGACCGCGTTGCCGACGAGGGCGAACATGGCCACCGTGTTCACGATGATCGACCCGGAGAACTGCCGGCCCGCGAACAGCGACAGGTCGAGCATCGGATCGGCGATCCGGCGCTGCCGGATCAAGAACGCGCCACCCAATGCCGCGCCGACCACGATGCACAGCAGGTACATCACCACGAAGCCGTGGGTGGCCCACTCCTTGATGCCGTAGATCACCGGCAGGACAGCCCCGAGCGACAGTGCCGAGCTGATCAGATCGAAGCGCCCGGGATGGGCGGATCGGTGCTCGGGCAGCAGCGCGGGTCCCAGCGCGAGCAGTAACACCATGGCGGGGATGTTGATGAGAAACACTGAACCCCACCAGAAATGCTCCAGTAGAATTCCGCTGAGCACCGGCCCCAGCGCGATACCACCGGTCATCACCCCGGTCCAGATGGCAATGGCGGTGGAACGCTGCGCGGCGTCGTGGAACATGTTGCGGATCAGGCCGAGGGTCGACGGCATCAACGTGGCGCCGGCGATGCCGAGAACGGCCCTGGCCGCGATCAGCACTTCGGCGCTCTGCGAGTAGGCCGCCAGCAGTGACGCCAGGCTGAAGCCCAGCGCACCGATCAGCAGGAGTTTGCGCCGCCCCATCCGATCTCCGAGCGAGCCCATGGTCAGCAGCAGACCGGCGAGAACGAAGCCGTAGACGTCGAAGATCCACAACTGTTGCGTGGCACTGGGCGCGAGGTCGCGGCTGATGAACGGAACGGCGAAATAGAGCACCGACACGTCCATGGAAACCAGTAGCAGCGGAAGAACGAGGACGGCGAGCCCGGTCCATTCGCGGCGTCCGGCCCGTTGGTGCACGTCCAGATCGTTCATCGTCCTACCCCTCTGTGTACGTGGCACACTGTGCATGGCGTACACAGAACCTAGCAAGGACTGTCTGCGATGTAAACAGATCATTTCAGCATCGGGGAGCGGCTACCGTGAACGAGACCATCGAGTGGATGTCGATCTGGAGGCCGCAGGTGAGATCTCGGCCCGGCGCAAGCCAGGATCCGGTCGAGGACGACCTGGACATCGCGCCGTTTCTGCAGCTGTTGTGGAACGGCGACGGCAACTCACGCCCGGGTCCGAAACGGGGGGTCGACCTGGCGACCATCGCCGACGCCGGCGTGCGAATCGCCGACGCGGAAGGCATAGCGGCCGTTTCGATGCGCCGACTGGCCACCGAAGTCGGCTTCACCACGATGGCGCTCTATCGGTACGTCCGGTCCAAGACCGAGGCCCTCGCCCTGCTGATGGATCGCGCCTACGGACCCCCGGGACCGCTGGCGGCGCCGCCCGATTGGCGGTCGCAGTTGGCTGCGTGGGGTGCGGCGAACCGCGACATCCTTCTCGCCCATCCGTGGATCCTGGACGTCCGGATCGTCGAACCGCCGCTGGCGCCCAACCAGATCGGCTGGATGGAGATCGGGCTCGCCGCCATGGCCGGAACGCCGCTGTCCGAACAGGAGAAGCTGTCCGCGCTGCTGCTGGTCGACGTGTACGTGCGCGGTCAGACCCAGCTGTCGCTGCAACTCACCACCGCTGATTCCGAATCGGTGAACGCCGGTGAGCTCTACGCCCGTCGGCTGATGGCCCTGACCGAATCACGTGATCTGCCGTACCTGAGATCGGCGCTGCTGTCCGGCGCATTGCACGACGAGGATGACGATTTCGCCACCGACGAGTTCGCCTTCGGACTGGACAGCGTCCTGCTCGGCATCGCGGCCCGCATGGAACGACGTCGTACCTGACCGCGGCGGGGCGGACCCGGAATCGCACGGAGGCGTAGCCGGCAGCAGCAGTACTCTTGTCCATACTCTCGGTATGTCCAAGGTGATGATCTCGCTGCCCGACGACCTGCTGGCCGAATTGGACGCGGAGGTGAAGCGCCGGTCGACGAGTCGCAGTGCGCTGCTGGCCCGGGCCGCACGGCGCGAGCTGGCTCGAAAGGATGACGCCGAAGTCGCCGCAGCGATCGAACGTTCAGAACGTCGTTTCCGCGACGCAGGCAGTTTCGAGTCCGCGGACCTGGTGGCCGCCGATCGCGATGATCGTCGGTGACACGGCTGCTGGTCGACACATCGGTGTTGATCAAGTGGTTCCACGAGGTGGGGGAGGGCGAGTCGCTGAGTCTCCGGCGATCCGCTACGCTCATGTCCGCGGCGATCTGGACGCGCATGTGCTCGATCTCGCCCTGTCCGAGGTCGGGAATGTGCTCGCTCGCTCGCTGCGTTGGG
>CAXUHA010000049.1:0-24336 GCA_964250735.1 uncultured Nakamurella sp.
GGTCCATGTCGTTCATCACGAAACGGCCGAACGGCTTGAGATCGCCCAGGTGCGGGACGCGGTCGGCGATCGTGTTGAAGTCGGTCAGCGTCAGGTCGACGTCCGCCTCATGGGCGATGGCCAGCAGGTGCAACACCGCGTTGGTCGAACCACCCAACGCCATGACGACGGCGATGGCGTTCTCGAAGGCCTTCCTGGTCATGATGTCCCGCGCGGTGATCCCGGCGCGCACCAGATTGACCGCCGCCTCCCCCGACTGGTGCGCGAACTGGTCGCGGCGCCGGTCGGCGGCCGGCGGGGCCGCGGAACCGGGGATGGACATCCCGAGCGCCTCGGCCGCTGAGGCCATCGTGTTGGCCGTATACATCCCACCGCATGCACCCTCGCCCGGGCAGACGGCTCGCTCGATGCGCCCGAGGTCCGTTTGGGTCATCTTCCCGGCCTTGCAGGCCCCCACCGCCTCGAACGCGTCGATGAGCGTGACGTTCTTCTCGGTGCCGTCCTCCAGCTTGACCCAGCCCGGGGCGATGGTGCCCGCGTAGAGGAACACCGAGGCCAGGTCGAGCCGCGCGGCGGCCATCAGCATCCCGGGTAGTGACTTGTCACAGCCGGCCAGCAGCACCGACCCGTCGAGCCGCTCGGCCTGCATGACGGTTTCCACCGAGTCGGCGATCACCTCGCGCGACACGAGCGAGAAGTGCATCCCCTCATGGCCCATCGAGATGCCGTCGGACACCGAAATCGTGCCGAACTGCAGCGGATACCCGCCGGCCGCGTACACCCCCTCCTTGGACGCCTGGGCCAGACGGTCCAGGGACAGGTTGCACGGGGTGATCTCGTTCCAGGAGCTGGCCACGCCGATCTGCGTCTTGCCCCAGTCGTCATCCCCCATCCCGACGGCGCGCAACATGCCGCGCGACGCGGTGCTCTCGATCCCGTCGGTGACCTGACGACTACGCGGCTTGATGTCCGGTGTGCTCACGGTGGGAGCCTATCGGGCATGGCGTGGCAGGGCAGGGTGATGTGGTGGCCGGCTGCCTTTCGACTGCTGACTATGGTCGAGCCTGCCGCGGCGGGTGCAACCGCCATTCTGGTGAGAGGACACGCAGAGCAATGACCCAGTACTCCCGGCAGTGCGACGGTTTCCGGCTGGCCTACGACGTCGTGGGCGACGGTCCGGCGGTGGTGCTGCTGCACGGCTGGCCCGGTACCCGGGACGACTACCGGGAGGTCGCTCCGCTGCTCGGCGGACGGGCCCGAGTTCTGGTGCCCGATCTGCGTGGTTTCGGCGAGTCCGACAAACATCGTCTCCCGCCCGAAGAGTTCTACTCGCAGGATGCGCAGGTGCGGTCCGTCCTCGCGCTGCTCGATGAGCTGGGAATCGCCCGAGCGGTTTTCGCCGGTTACGACGTCGGCAGTCGGGTCGCGCAGGCGTTGGTGCGGGCCGCGCCGGACCGGGTCGCCGGCCTGGTGATGACCCCGCCGCAACCCGGAGCGGGTGTCCGGCTGCTGGCGCCGTCGGTGCAGCAGGAGTTCTGGTACCAGACATTCCACCGAATAGACCTGGCCGAGGCGCTGATCGACGGGAACGCCGTCGCAGTGAGGAAGTATCTGACGCATTTCTGGGAGCATTGGTCCGGACCGGAGTACCAGGTGGACGACGTCCATTTCACCCGCCTGGTCGGCCACTATTCCGCGCCGGGTGCTTTCGTGTCGTCGATCGCCTGGTATCGCGCTCGGCCAGTGGCGACCGCGAGCGCTGCCGAGGAGCCGCCGGCCGCCGCCGAGAGGATCTCTACCCCGACCGAGATCCTTTGGACCACCGCGGATCCGCTGTTCGCCGTGCAATGGTCAGACCGGCTCGACGAATGGTATTCCGATGTTCGGCTGACCATCGTGCCCGGCTCCGGTCACTTCGTTCCGCTGGAGGCGCCGATCGACTTCGCCGACGCTGTACTGCGACTTCTCGAATAGCTGTTCGGCTGCGAAAACCTATTGGCTAGAGCGTGTCCAGTAATCATCGGAGGTGCACAACGCTGGCCGCCAGATGGACACCGCCGAGGAATGTGACGCCGTGTGTCGTACCGGGTCGGCGGTGCTCACGGCGCCGCCGGCGGCCGGCCGGTGTCGGGTTGTTGCCGGGGCGGCGAAGGCCTGCACCGCGGCGCGGGGGATCGACCCGGGACTTGCCGATCAGGGTGCCGGGCAGCTTGCACCTCGTCGATCATCTGCAGGACCCGCTGCCGGGACACTCCGAGCAGCACGGAGGCGTCGGCGGCGTCGATCAGCTCGGGTACCGGACCGCATCGAACTTGGCGGTGCTCATCACCTCCTGCACCAGCACCGCCGTCGGCGGCCCGCTCGAGGACGACAGGTGCTCCAGGGACCGGCCGAGCCGGTCGAGTTTGGTGATGACCAGTTGGTCGCCGGACCGCGCCGCATGCAAGGCATTGTCAGCTCTGGGCGGCGGTCAGGCGTCGTCCTGCGCTTCTGGGTGCTGGTCGCCGGTCGATACCCGTCCGTAGCCGACCTTTCCGCATGAATGTATCGCAAACGGGTGTGGCCGTGACCTAGTTGTTCAGACGGGTCCTATTGCAACGTGAACTGCAGCGATGGTCCTGCCGCAGGGGGGTGTCATGAACGACCATTTGTTTGCCATTCCGGCGCGCCTAGAAGACGCGATGCCTACAGCAGCGGCGGCGCAACCCGACGGCGCCGCCCTCGTCGAGACCGCCGTGCGCAGCCTGCACCTGATGGCCGCCGGCTCGCGGGCAGAGTTCGACCCGCTCTACCAGCCGAGCGCGATCGACCGTGAGAGCCGGATCCAGCCGCCGCCGTAGCGGGTCTCGGGCGCGGCGGGCTTCTGGTCCACCGCGCAGTGGTTACGGGCGGCGTTCGACGGGCTGCACTACGAGATCCACACGCCATCGCCGTCGACGACCTGGTCGCGGTCAACTCCTCGATGATCGGCACGCACACCGCGCCGTGGGCTGTCTACGCCGAGGACGGCTCCATCGACAGCGTCTTTCCCCCGACAGGGCGACCGTTCACCGTCAGCCAGTCGCATTGGTTCCGATTCCGCGACGGTAAAATCGACGAGCACTGGGGCAACCGCGACGACCTCGGCATGGGCCGCCAGGTCGGCTGGATCCCGCCCACCCCGATCTTCCTGATCCGCATGGCCCTCGCCAAGCGCCGTGCGAAGCGGACCTGACCACAGGACTCGCGCGCCGCCGTCGAGCTGCAGGCGGGCCGACATTGTGCACGGCAAGGTCGTCATCGTCTTGGACTGTGCGCCAGAGGCACAACCGTGACCCGCCCCGGGACGATGCCGCCGCATGGCCTACTACCGGTTGTATGTGCAGGTGCAAGCGCCGGTCGCTCCTCAGCAGGAACCTACCGTCGAGATGCACGTCCAGCGTCACGTCGAACCGGCCCCTCTTCGCGACGTAGTGGTCGTCGTCGTGATCGTGCTCGAGCCATGTGCTAATGATCAGATTGCGGTACAGATGCGAGACCACCAACGGGTCCACGCGTAGTCGGAGTTGATCCAGTTCACCTACTCGCCCTGGTAGCGCTCGTACACCGGCCGCCACGGCAGTCGCTCCTCCGCATGGCTGGTGACCGACAGCCAGCGCCGACGCAGGCCGTGCTGCACGGCAATGTCCAGCAGCTCGTCAGGGGTGGCGTCAGAATCCGCCGCCGTCGGCGGGCTGACGGTGCCGGAACTCGTAGCCGTGCCGTTCCAGGTCTCGAGGGTTGAACCCGTCTCGTACGAGAGCGGGCCGTCGTGATCGAGCGGATTCCCGGAGGCCAGCTCGTAGGCGACGGGCGCAACCGTGCAGCCATTCGCTGTCGAACACCTGCCACCTGCCGGCCATCGCCGCAGGTTCGGCCAGCACCTGCTCCCAGTCCGACCGACCGGCGGCAACGACCGCGCATCGTGCATACAGAAGGGTGTCGTCGGACATGCTGAACGGGTCGTCCCCGACTGTCGGGTCGATCACCAGTTGGTCCGGCCGCTCGGGCGAATCCAGCGCGTGCAACACCGCCGCGAGCTGGTCGGCGAACGCGAGGATCGAGTCGGGCGGCTCACCGGCGAGCCGTCGACTAAAGGCGCCGGCGGCCGTCTCGTCCATCGCGCCACCCAGGGTTGCGATCAGGGCCCAGACCTGGGACGGACCCAGCGCCGGTCCGCTCAGCCGGCGAGAGCGTCGCGGAGCTGGTCCGCCAGCTCCCCCGCAGCTCTTCGCAGAGCGGGCACCGATGGTCCGGCCTGCAAGACCTCGCGGCTGGTGGCGGGCAGCACGGCGGAGAGGTCATCGCCGAACACGGTCTTCAGGTCCGCGATGGTGCCGCCCTGTGCGCCCAGCCCGGGCGCCAGGAGGGGCCCGTTGACCGCGCTCAGGTCGACCCCGGTCCGGCCGACGGTGGCGCCGACCACCAGCCCGACGGAGCCCAGCGGCGTCTGGGCCTGGTTCTCGACGGCGGCGGCGTCCGCAATGCTCTGCGCCACCGATCGCCCGTCGGCGCCGAGCGCGTGCTGCAGCGCCGGGCCCTCCGGGTTGGACGTCAGCGCCAGCACGAAGACGCCGCGGCCGCTGTTCTTGGCCGCATCGATCGCCGGGCGCAGGGCCCCGAAGCCCAGGTAGGGCGACAGCGTCGCCGCGTCGCCCGCGAGCGGTGAACCGTCGGCCAGGTAGGCGGCCGCGTAAGCGGCCATGGTGGAACCTATGTCACCTCGTTTGACGTCCAGGAGCACCAACGCTCCGGCAGCTCTGGCGTCGGCGATGAGACGCTCCAGCACCGCTATGCCACGAGAGCCGTACGCCTCGAAGAATGCCGATTGCGGTTTGAGCACGGCGACGGTCGAGCCCAGAGCCTCCACCGCCGTCATGGCGAACTTCTCCAGCCCGGCAACGGTTTCCGGCAGGTCCCAGCTCCTCAACAGGCCCGGGTGGGGGTCGATGCCCACACACAGCGGGCCGCGGACGGCCACCACGCCGACCAACCTCGCACCGAACGTCTCCACGCGAACTCCCCTCAGCTCCGGTTGGTGAGTTTCTCGCCCCGTACTGCCCCGGGCTGCCGGCGGACCGTTGCGTCGCCGAGGATGCCGCGAGCCGCCCTCTCCCGGTGGGCCACGGCTCGATTCAGGCCGGTCACCAAACCCGGGCCCGAGTAGATGAATCCGGTGTAGAGCTGCAGCAGCGAGGCCCCGGCGTCGAGCATCGCCATGCCGTGCTCCGGGGTGGCGATCCCACCGACCCCGACCACCGGAAGATTCGTGTGGCCGACGATGAAACGGACCACCTCCAGTGCCCGCACTCGGAGCGGCGCACCGGACAGTCCGCCTGCCTCCGCGGCGAGATACCTTTCCGAGGCGGCGATGTCGTCCCGGCCGAGCGTGGTGTTGACCGCGATGACGCCCGCCACAGCCTGTTCCGCGCACACCTCCAACAGTTCGGCGATCGCAGAATCGGTGAGGTCAGGAGCGATCTTGACCAGTACCGGTACGGGTCGCCGGCCTGTGGCCAGGGCGGCCGCGCTTCCGGTCAGGGCGCCGAGAATTTCCGCCAGGGGGCCCTTGTCCTGCAACGACCGTAGGCCGGGGGTGTTGGGCGACGACACGTTGACCGCGATGTAATCGGCGTACTCGTGCACGGCGCGGAGCGATCTCAGATAGTCCCCGACCGCTTCCGGCAGCGGCGTCGTCTTCGACTTGCCCAGTGAGATCCCCACCGGGATGCGGAGTCTGCCCGTTCGCTTCAGCGTTTCGGCGAGCGCGGCGGCGCCGGCGTTGTTGAACCCCATCCGGTTGATGATCGCTTCGGAGGTTTTCAGCCGGAAGAGTCTCGGTGGATCGTTGCCGGGCTGCGGGTGGGCGGTGACGGTGCCCAGCTCGACAAAACCGAAGCCCAGCGCGGGCCACGCCCTTGCGGCCACTCCGTCCTTGTCCATACCGGCCGCCAATCCGACCGGTGACGGGAAGTCGACACCGAACACGCTGCGCGGACTGCGATTTCGCGCCAGCAGAAGCGAGAGTCCCTTCAGCGCGGGCGGCAACCGGCCGACCGAGCTCAACGCCGCCAGGGTGGTGTGGTGCGCGACCTCTGCGTCACCGTGCCCCAACCGGAACAGCGCGGGCCTGGCCAGGACGCGGTAAGCCCCGTCCAGCGCGCTCACGAGACTCCCGGTGCGGGGGGCGAGGAGTCGGCGCCGAGCGTGCGGGCGGCGCGCAGCCGGGCCTGCAGCACCTGCAGCGGCGTCACACCGACGTCGGAGCGGGTGATCGCCTCGATACCCTGGATCGCCGCGGCGGCACCGGCCACCGTGGTGATGCACGGTATGTCCGCGGACACCGCGGCGGTGCGGATCTCGTAACCGTCGATGCGCGGGCCCGACTGACCGTAGGGGGTGTTGATGACCAGATCGACCTCGCCGGCCTTGATCAGGTCGACGATGGTCGGCCCGTCGGCGCTCTCGGTGTGCTTACGCACCACTTGGACGTTCATCCCGTTGCGCTGCAGCATGTCCGCCGTTCCCTCGGTGGCCAGAACGGTGAAACCCAGGTCGGCGAGCCGCTTCACGGGCAGGACCAGGGCCCGCTTGTCGGCATTGGCCACCGAAACGAACACCGTTCCCTTGGTCGGCAGCGAGCCGTAGGAGGCGGTCTGCGACTTGGCGAAGGCGGGGCCGAACGCCATGTCGATCCCCATCACCTCACCGGTGGAACGCATCTCGGGGCCGAGCAGGGTGTCCACCCCGGTGCCGTCCGGCCGGCGGAACCGGTGGAACGGCATCACCGCCTCCTTGACCGACACCGGAGACCCCGCCGGCATCAGGCCGCCGTCCCCCTCGGCGGGAAGGAGCCCCTCGGTTCGGAGCGAGGCGATGGTGGACCCGGCCATGATCCGGGCCGCGGCCTTGGCCAGCGGTACCGCGGTGGCCTTGGACGAGAACGGAACGGTGCGACTGGCGCGGGGATTCGCCTCCAGCACGTAGAGGGTCTGGTCCTTGAGGGCGTACTGCACGTTGAGCAACCCGACCACCCGACCGCCCAGCGCAATCGCCTCGGTGTAGGCCCTGACCTTGTCGATGTCGCTACGGCCCAACGTGATCGGCGGCAGTACACAGGCGGAGTCGCCCGAGTGGATACCCGCTTCCTCGATGTGCTCCATGACACCGCCCAGATACACCTCGGTGCCGTCGCAGAGTGCGTCGACGTCGATCTCGATCGCGTCGTCCAGGAACCGGTCGACCAGCACCGGATGGTCGTCGGTGATCTCCGTGGCCCGGCTGATGTAGTCGGCCAGAGTGGCGTCGTCGTAGACGATCTGCATGCCACGTCCGCCGAGCACATAGGACGGCCGGACCAGCACCGGATATCCGATGCGGGCGGCCGCGGCACGGGCCTGGTCGAACGAGGTGGCCATCCCGAACGCCGGCGCCGGCAACCCGGCGCGGTGCAACAGATCACCGAAGCGGCCGCGGTCCTCGGCCAGATCGATGGCGTCGGAGGATGTACCCAGGATGGAAACGCGGACCCGTTCCCCGGACCCGTCCCGCCGGGGGATCCAGGCGCCGTCCAGCGTCGAGGCGAGCTTCAACGGGGTCTGGCCGCCGAGGGTCACGATGACCCCGGCCACCGTTCCCGATTCCTGCTCCGCGGCGATGACTTCGAGGACGTCCTCGACGGTCAACGGCTCGAAGTACAACCGGTCGGACGTGTCGTAGTCGGTGGACACGGTTTCCGGATTGCAGTTGACCATGACGGTCTCGAACCCGGCATCGCGCAACGCCAGCGCAGCGTGCACGCAGGAATAGTCGAATTCGATGCCCTGCCCGATCCGGTTGGGCCCCGAGCCCAGGATGATGATCTTCTCCCGACTCGTCTGCGGGGCGACTTCCGACTCGGCGCCCGGATCCGTTTCGTACGCGGAATAGTGATAAGGGGTGGCCGCTTCGAATTCCGCCGCACAGGTGTCGACGGTCTTGTAGGCCGGCCGGACCCCGAGCGACCACCGCAGTTCCCGTACCGCCTCCTCGGACCCGAGTTCCGGCCGCAGCACCGAGATCTGCAGATCCGACAGCCCGTAGCGCTTCGCCTTGCGTAGCAGGTCGACACCCAGCCCGTCGGCCCTGCGCACCTCGTCGCCGACCGCGGCGACCAGCCTGATCTGTTCCAGGAACCACGGGTCCATCCGGGTGGCCGCGAACACCTGCTCCACGGTGGCACCCAGGGCCAGCGCCCGTTCGATGCCGTAGATCCGGCCGTCCAGCGGCACCGTCAGTTCGTTCAGCAGCTCACCGAGGTCACCGGGCACCTCCGGGCCGGTCCAGAAACCGGAAACCTTGGTTTCCATCGACCGCATGGCCTTGCCCAGCGCCTCGGCGAAGGACCGGCCGATCGACATCGCCTCGCCCACCGACTTCATCGTCGTGGTCAGGGTCGGATCGGCACCGGGGAACTTCTCGAAGGCGAATCGAGGGATCTTCACCACCACGTAGTCCAACGACGGTTCGAACGCAGCCGGTGTGGCCCTGGTGATGTCGTTGGCAATTTCGTCGAGGGTGTATCCGATGGCCAGCTTGGCGGCGATCTTGGCGATCGGGAAGCCGGTCGCCTTGGAGGCCAACGCCGACGACCGGGAAACCCGCGGATTCATTTCGATCACCACCATCCGACCGGTGGAGGGTTCGATACCGAACTGGATATTGCAGCCCCCGGTGGCGACACCGACGGCCCGGAGAATCTTCAGGCCGAGGTCCCGCATGTCCTGATATTCCCGGTCGGTCAAGGTCATCGCCGGCGCAACCGTCATCGAATCACCGGTGTGCACACCCATCGGGTCGATGTTCTCGATGGAACAGACCACGACCATGTTGTCGTGGGCGTCACGCATCAGTTCCAGCTCGAATTCCTTCCAGCCCAGCACACTCTCCTCGATCAACACCTCGTGCACCGGTGAGGCGGCCAGGCCGGCCCCGGCGATGCGGTCGAGATCGCCCATGGTGTAGGCCATCCCGGAGCCGAGACCGCCCATGGTGAAGGACGGACGGATGACCACCGGCAGCGAGAGGTCCTCCACGGTGGCGCGGACCTGGTCCAGGGTGTGGCACACCGCGGACCGGGGCACGTCACCACCGACCGATCGGACGACATCCTTGAAGATCTGCCGGTCCTCGCCCCGTTGGATGGCCGGAATGTCGGCGCCGATCAACTCGACGTCGTACTTCTGCAGAATCCCGGCGTCGGCGATGGCGATGGCGGTGTTCAGGGCGGTCTGCCCGCCGAGGGTGGCCAGCAGCGCGTCGACCGGGAAACCGCGGTCACGCTGGTCGGCCAGCACCTTCTCGACATACTCGGCGGTGATGGGCTCGATGTAGGTGGCGTCGGCGAACTCCGGGTCGGTCATGATCGTCGCCGGGTTGGAGTTGATCAGCGAGACCCGAATGCCCTCCTGGCGCAGCACCCGGCAGGCCTGGGTTCCGGAGTAGTCGAACTCGCAGGCCTGCCCGATGACGATGGGGCCGGAGCCGATGACCAGGACGTGCTTGATGTCGGTGCGGGCGGGCATCAGGCGGGCCGCCTTCCTGGTTCCCGGCCGGCCTGAGCAGGATCGGCCAGCAGCGCGGTGAAGCGGTCGAACAGCGATTGTGCGTCATGCGGTCCGGCCGCGGCCTCGGGGTGAAACTGGACCGAAAACGCCGGAACGTCAAGGCATTCCAGGCCCTCGACCACGTTGTCGTTGAGGCCGACGAACCCGACCTGGACGCGGCCGAATGCGGTGTCGACGACCTCGTCCAGCGGTGCGTCCACAGCGAAGCCGTGATTGTGGGCCGAGATCAGCACCCGGCCGGTGGCTTTCTCGAGCACCGGCTGGTTGATCCCGTGGTGCCCGAACCTGAGCTTGTACGTCCCGAAACCCAGCGCACGGCCGAGGATCTGGTTGCCGAAGCAGATACCGAACAGCGGAATCCGGCGGGTCAGTATCTCCCGGGTCAGAGTGACCATGGTCGTCTGCGTGGCCGGGTCACCCGGACCGTTGGACAGGAAAACGCCGTCCACCCGCAACGCCTCGATTTGTTCGATGCTGGTGTCGGCCGGGACCACATGGGTGGTGATCCCCCGGGCGGCCAGCATACGCGGAGTGTTGGCCTTGATACCCAGATCGATGGCGACGACCGTGAAGCGCTGCTCACCGGTGGCCGGGACGGTGTACGCCACCGCGGTGGACACCTCGGTGGTCAGGTCCGCACCGGTCATCCCCGGCTGGGCCCTGACCTGCTCGAGCAGGCTCACCTCGTCATCCATGGCCGCACCGGAGAAGATGCCGCAGCGCATTGCGCCCGCCGAACGCAGATGCCTGGTCAACGAACGGGTGTCGACCCCGGAGATCCCCACCACACCCTGCCGCGCCATTTCCGCCGGCAGGTCGGAGCTGGCCCGCCAGTTCGACGGCGCCGGAGACAGGTCTCGGATGACGTACCCGGCCACCCATATGCGGTCGGATTCGTTGTCGTCCTGTGTTCCGTCGGGACCGCCGGTCCGCACCCAGCCGGTGTTCCCGATCTGCGGCGCGGTGGCCACCACCACCTGGCGCCGGTAGGAGGGGTCGGTCAGGGTCTCCTGATAGCCGGTCATCCCGGTCGAGAACACCGCCTCTCCGAACACCGAACCCGTTGCACCGAAAGGGGTTCCGCGAAATGTCCGGCCGTCTTCCAGGACCAGGAGCGCGGCCGCCGTCATGCGCTGGCCCCATCGGTGTTGACGTCCCGCACGGGCGACCGACCGGCGAGCAGCGCCCGGACGGCGACGATCCAGTCCGCCTGCGCGTCCGGATCATCCAGCCGCAATCCGGTGTCCAGCCGGGTGCCGCCCAGATTCCAGGTCAGCAGCAGGATGCCGTCCGGTGTCCCCATCACCTTGCCCGCGATCCCCGGCGCAGTATCGACGGCCTCCAGATCGGCGACCGGGATGAAGATCTCGCGCTCCCCGACCCGGTCGACGACGACGCCGACCGCGGTGAGCAACACTGTCGCGGCAGCGCGGCGGCCCAGCCCATGGGCGACCACCCGGTCCTGCCAGGACCCGGCCGTGGTGGTGGACACGTAGACGCCGGTCAGCGGCTCGGCCAACGGTTCCCCCCGGTCCACCGGAGGCGCCGGCAGGGCGGGAACCTCGAACTGGCGCTGCGCCCGATGCCGCCAGCCGGCCAGCAGGCCGTACACCGCGAGCAGGACGAACAGGACCAGGCCGATGGTCAGTAGCGTGCGATCCATCTCAGACCTCCATCTTCTGGGTCAGCATGTGGTGCAGGACAGTGGGTCGACCGCGCAGGAACGTCGCCACCACCCGGCCCGGCAGGGTCATACCGTGGAACGGGCTGTTGGCGGACAGGCTGGCCAGACGGTCCGCCCTGACCACCCAGGTGGCGGCCGGATCCAACAGCACCAGGTTGGCCGGCTCGCCCTCGGTGATCGGCCGCCCGTGGCCGGTCAACCCGCCGATGCGGGCCGGATTCTCCGACATGACCCGGGCCACGCCGCGCCAGTCGAGCAGACCGGTGCTGACCATCGCCGAAATGACCACGGACAGGGCGGTTTCCAGGCCGAGCATGCCGGGCTTGGCGTTGTCCCACTCGGTTTCCTTGTCCTGGCCGGCGTGCGGGGCGTGGTCGGTCGCGACGACGTCGATGACCCCGGCCGCGAGAGCCGCCCGCAACGCGTCGACGTCGACGCGGGTTCGCAACGGCGGATTGACCTTGAAGACCGGGTCGTAGCCGACCGCCCGTTCGTCGGTGAGCAGGAGGTGGTGGGGTGTAACCTCGGCGGTCACCCTGGTCCCGCGGGCCTTGGCGGCCGCGACGATCTCCACCGACCCGGCCGTGGACAGATGGCAGACGTGCAGACGTGAGTCGACGTGGGCGGCCAGCAGAGCGTCCCGGGCGATGATCGCCTCCTCGGCGACCGCGGGCCACCCGGTCATCCCCAGGCCGGCTGACACCACACCTTCGTGCATCTGCGCGCCGACGGTCAGCCGCGGCTCCTGCGCATGCTGGGCGATGACGCCGTCGAAGGCCTTGACGTACTCGAGCGCCCTGCGCATCAGGAGCGGGTCCGACACGCAGTCGCCATCGTCGGAGAACACCCGGACGGCAGCCGCGGATTCGGCCATCGCGCCCAGTTCGGCGAGCCGTTCGCCCTTGCGTCCCACCGTCACGGCCCCGATGGGCAGCACGTCGACCAGGCCCGCGGCCAGGCCCAGCCGAAAGACCTGTTCCACCACTCCCGCGGTGTCGGCGGCCGGCTCGGTGTTGGGCATCGCGAAGATGGCGGTGTAGCCGCCGAGCGCCGCCGCCGCCGACCCGGTGGCCACGGTCTCGGCGTCTTCCCGCCCCGGTTCGCGCAGGTGGGCGTGCAGATCGACCAGCCCGGGCAGGAGTACCAGCCCCGACCCGTGGATGCGCACGGCAGACGCGGCGCGCGGATCGACCGCGGCCGCGGCGCCCATCACCGCGATGGCGCCGTCGGCCAGCAACACGTCGACCGGTTGCTCGCCGTAGGGTGCGGCGCCGGTGATCAGGAACGTGTCGGGCACAGATTTCCTCTCGGGCGGGTTGCTGTCGGACGGGTCGCTGTGGGACGGGTTGCTGGCGGGCGGGTTGCTCCCGGATTGGGCAGGGTGCGGATCAGCCGGGTGGACATCAGGTCGAATCGCCCAGCCCGCCGGTGAGCAGCAGGTACAGCACCGCCATCCGGACGGTGACCCCGTTGGCCACCTGCTCGACGATCACCGAGTTGACCCCGTCGGCCACCTCGGGGGTGATCTCCATCCCGCGGTTCATCGGGCCCGGATGCATGACGATCCCATGGCCGGCGAGCAGGGCGGCACGCCGCGAGTCGAGCCCGTAGGACCTGGTGTACTCGCGCTCGGTCGGGAAGAAGGCACCGGCCATCCGTTCCCGTTGCACGCGCAACATCATCACCGCGTCGGCGCCGGTGAGCGCACCGTCCAGATCGTAGGTGACCTGCGCGGGCCAGGTGCCCACCCCGACCGGCAGCAACGTGGGCGGCGCCACCAGGGTCACGTGGACACCGAGGGTGTTCAGCAGCAGCACGTTCGACCGGGCCACCCTGGAGTGCAGGACGTCCCCGACGATCACCACCCGCCGGCCCTCCAGGCTGCCGTCGGGCGCCAGGTGGCGGCGCAGCGTGTAGGCGTCGAGCAGCGCCTGGGTCGGATGTTCGTGGGTGCCGTCCCCGGCGTTGACGACGTGCCCGTCGACCCAGGCCGACAGCCGCTGCGGCGCGCCCGAGCAGGAGTGCCGGCAGACCACCGCGTCGGCGCCCATGGCCTGCAGGGTCAGCGCCGTGTCCTTGAGCGACTCGCCCTTGGACACCGACGAGCCCTTGGCCGAGAAGTTGATGACGTCGGCGGAGAGCCGCTTGGCGGCCAGTTCGAAGGAGATGCGGGTCCGGGTCGAATCCTCGTAGAACAGGTTCACCACGGTGCGGCCGCGCAGCGTCGGCAGTTTTCGTACCTCACGGCCGGACATGGCCTGGTCCAGTCGGGTTGCGGTGTCCAGTATGTGCAGGGCCGCGTCCCGGTCCAGGTCGCCGGCCGAGAGCAGGTGCCGAGGCAACCGGCCCGCCGGCCGGGTCCCCGCCGGCCAGGCCGGTTCGCTCATGGTGGACGCAGTCATCGGCCCCGCACCAGATCCACGCCGTCGACGCCGTCGATCTCGGCCAACCGGACCGCTACGTCGTCGGCCAGTGCGGTCGGAATGTTCTTCCCGACGTAGTCCGCGCGGATCGGCAACCGCCGGTGCCCGCGATCGACCAGGACGGCGAGTTGGACCACCGCCGGTCGGCCGTGGTCTCGCAGCGCGTCCAACGCGGCCCTGATCGTCCGGCCGGAATACAGCACATCGTCGACCAGCACCACGGTGGCGTCCTCGATCCCCGATTCCGGGAGCACCGTCTCCTCCAGTGCCCGGGGCGGGCGCCGACGCAGGTCGTCGCGGTACAGCGTGATGTCCAGTGCACCCGCCGGATACGTCGCGGGGGAGGAACCGGTGAAGTCGACCAGCCGCTGCGCGAGCCTGCGGGCCAGGTACACCCCGCGGGTGGGAATGCCGACGAGCACCACCGGCCGGTCGCCGGCCCGTTCCAGGATCTGATGCGCGATCCGGTCGAGCGTGCGGCCGATGTCAGCCGCGGTGAGCAACGACGCCACCTGGGCGGTGCCATCGGGGACCGCACCGAGTGGGCCGGCGAGGGAGGGATCGTGCCCGGAGCGGACGGGGCCGATCCGATCAGCCGGGGCCGGTTCGGCGCGGCTCGGGCGCACGGGGGCCATACCGACCTCCTTTCCCGCCTCACCGGACGGCTTTAAAGGATGTCTGAGGACAATGAAGTGGCAGTTCGTGGAGCCGGCGGCTGGTCCCACCGGTCCCTGATGCTATCAACTCCGAACCGGGGGCCGAGCACGTCGGGCGGCTCGCCATTTTCGAATCTTCGGCAGGTTGCTGGAACAATCCGGTGGGTTGCGACTACTCTGCGTATTGAGGACCTCTCTTCGGATCCCCGTCACGACGGGCTCAGGTCCCGGAACGCCAGAAAGGCTGACATGACGCAGGACTACGCACGAGCGCTGGGGCAGCGGCTGCGGTCGATCCGCGCTCAGCAGGGGCTGAGCCTCCACGGCGTGGAGGAGAAGTCCGAAGGCCGCTGGAAGGCCGTCGTGGTCGGTTCCTACGAACGCGGTGATCGGGCGGTGACGGTCGCCAAGCTGGCCGAACTCGCCGAGTTCTACGGGGTGCCCGTCGGCGAGCTGCTCCCGGATGCGCGAGCGTCCCGGCGGGGGGTTCCGGCGCCCAAACTCGTCATCGACCTCCATCGACTCTCGGAGTTGCCGGCGCACCAGGCCGGACCGTTGGCCCGCTATGCCGCCGCGATTCAGTCCCAGCGCGGCGATTACAACGGCAAGGTGCTGACCATCCGGGCCGAGGATCTGCGGTCACTCGCTGTCATTTACGACATGTCGCCGGAAAGCCTGACCGAGCAACTCGTCGGCTGGGGTGTACTGCCGGCCGGCACGGAGCTGGAATAGAGTTTCCCGGGTTTCGGGAGGGTTCGCGGGGATGAAGATCGCCCCGATGGGACGGATGTGACGGGAGTGAACAACTTCGTCCCCGCCGCGCAAGTTGATCCCCGCGGAGAGCCGGTTCAGACGGCGCGGCGGAGCTGGGGGGCGATGGTCAGGATCTGCCCGAGCACGCCGTTGATGAACCGGGGCGAATTGTCGGTGGACAACGACTTGGCCAGTTCCACCGCCTCGTCCACCGCGACCGGCGCCGGGACGTCGGGCGAATAGATCAGTTCGTAGACGGCGATCCGCAGAATGGCCCGATCGACGGCCGGCATCCGGTCCACCGTCCACCCCTGCGCATGCTCGCTCAGCAACTCGTCGATCCGGCCGGCGTGGGCGACGTAGCCGCGCACCAGGATCTCCGCGTACTCCCCCGGTGGGGCGCTCTCCTCGAAGTCGATGCGCTCGGTGAGCACCACCAACGGATCGAGATCCCTGGCGTCCGCGGCGTACAGGACGTCGAGCGCGCGCTTGCGGGCCTTGGTCCTGGCCGACATCAGCGCCCCGCAGGATTGGATCGGGAACGGAACACGTCAGCTGTTGACGCGACCGAGGTATCGACCGTCCCGGGTGTCCACCTTGATCTTGTCGCCGGTGTTCAGGAACAACGGCACGTTGATCTCGGCGCCGGTCTCCAGGGTCGCGGGCTTGGTGCCGCCGGTGGACCGGTCACCCTGCAGCCCCGGGTCGGTGTGCGAGACGAGCAGTTCGACCGAGGCGGGCAACTCCACGAACAGCACCACGCCGTCGTGGGTCGCGACCATCGCCTCCTGGTTCTCCAGCAGATAGTCGGCCACCGTGCCGACCACCTCGGCCCTCACGTTGATCTGATCGTAGGTGTCCTTGTCCATGAAGACGAAGTCGGATCCGTCCTTGTACAGAAAGGTCATGTCACGCTTGTCGACGGTGGCCGAGTCGACCTTGATGCCCGCGTTGAACGTCTTGTCCACGACCTTGCCGGTCATCACGTTCTTCAGGGTCGTGCGTACGAACGCCGGGCCTTTACCCGGCTTGACGTGCTGGAACTCGGTGATGGTCCAGAGCACGCCGTCCAGGTTGAGGACCAGACCGTTCTTGAAGTCGCTGGTGGAAGCCATGAGGTGGTCGAAGAGCCTTTCGGTTGCACGATCGCTGTCAGGACAGAACGATCAGGTCACGGGAGGTGTGGGTGAACACTTCATATCCGGGCTCGGCCGAATCCGGACCACGTACCACGCCACTGTCCTCGATGCGGACGCCGCCCCGACCCGGTAGATAGACGCCGGGCTCGACGGTGACACACATGTCTGCGGTAATGATACCCGTCGCACCGCGCGCCAGACTCGGTGCTTCGTGGACCTGCAGGCCGATCCCGTGTCCGAGCCCGTGCCCGAACGCGGCCCCGTAGCCGCCCGCGGCGATCACCCCCCTGGCCGCGGCGTCCACCTCGTCGCCCGTCGCACCGACCTGGGCGGCCTCCCGGCCGGCCCGTTGCGCGGAGGTGACCAGGGTGTGAATCTCGACCTGCCAGTCGGCCGGGCGGCCCAACACGAAGGTGCGGGTCATGTCGGAGTGGTACCCGGCCACTGCCGCGCCGAAATCGAGCTTCAGCAGGTCACCGGGCTGCAATGACCTCGAGGTCGGCCGGTGATGCGGGACCGCCGAGTTCTCGCCGGCCGCCACGATGGTCTCGAAGGCCGGGTCGGTCGCGCCCAGCCTGCGCATCTTCTCGTCGAGATCGAGCCCGACCTCGCGCTCGCTGCGCCCGGGCCGGATACCGCCGGACTCGATCAACTCGGCCAACGCCTGGTCGGCCACCGCACAGGCGGTCCGCAGAGCGTCGATCTCGACGGGGTCTTTCACCGCCCGCAGCTGTTCCACCAGCTCCATCGTCTCCACCAGCACGACGCCCGCACCGGCCGCGGCGCCCTGTCGACCGTGCTGGGCCACCGACACCAGGTGCGCCTCGAAGCCGATCCGGCCGCCGGCGGCGGCGAGCAGGGCCAGGTCACACGGCCGGTCGATGCGGCGGGGCAGGTCCGGCACCTCCTCGGCCGATTGCAGCTCGTACCGGCTGTCGGTGCAGAAGACCGAGCGGTCATCACCGTCGGCCATGATCAGGACGGCGGCGTTCGAGCCGGTGAACCCGGTCAGGTAGCGGATGTTGACCAGATCGGTGACCAGCAGCCCGTCCAGTCCCCGGTCGGCCAGCACGGCGCGGAGGGCCGTCCTACGGGTGGTCACAGCGAAACGACCCCCGTCGGTTTCGGCCGGCCGGCGACGACCGAATAGGCCGCCGCCAGCAGCGACGGGTCGGGCCCGACCAGCCGACCCGGCCGGGCCAACCCGTCCAGTACGACGAACCGCAACATTCCGGCCCTGGTCTTCTTGTCCGAGCCCATGATCTTCACCAGCTCGGACAACGCATCCGGGTCGTAGGTGGTGGGCAGGCCGAGCGTGTGCAGCACCTCGAGGTGACGGTCCGCGGTGGCATCGTCCAATCGCCCGGCGGCCCGGCCGAGTTCCGCCGCGAAGACCAGGCCCACCGACACGGCCGCCCCGTGCCGCCAGCGGAATTTCTCCCGCTTCTCGATGGCGTGGGCCAGGGTGTGCCCGTAGTTGAGGATTTCTCGGAGGTCCGACTCGCGGAGGTCGGCGGCGACCACCCTGGCCTTGACCGAGATCGCCCGCCGGACGAGGTCGGCCAGCACCGCGGTCGTGGGGTCGACCGCAGCCGCCGAATCGCCTTCGATGACGGTGAGGATCTCCGGGTCGGCGATGAACCCGCACTTGACCACCTCGGCCATGCCGGCCACCAACTCGTTGGGCGGCAACGACTCCAGGGTGGCCAGATCGACGATGACCGCGCTGGGCTCGGAGAAGGCGCCCACCATGTTCTTCCCGGCGCCGGTGTTGATTCCGGTCTTGCCCCCCACCGCGGCGTCGACCATACCCAGCAGTGTGGTCGGCACCTGCACCGCCCGGACGCCACGCAGCCAGGTCGCCGCCGCGAACCCGGCAAGGTCGGTGACGCTGCCCCCGCCGAGTCCGATGACCAGATCGGTGCGGTCGAGCCCGATCTCGCCGAACACGTCCCAGCAGAATCCGAGTACCTGCAACGACTTTCCGTCTTCGGCGTCCGGGATCTCCAACAGGTGGGTGTCCAGGCCGTTCGCGGTCAGTGCGTCCCGGATCACCTCCGCGGTCCTGGTCAGCGTCGGCGGGTGGATCAGGGCAGCCCTGGTGGATCGGCCGTCGCAGGACGCCGCAACCAGCTCGTCCAGCAGTGACCTGCCGATGATCACCGGATACGGCGACGGGCCGTCGACGACGATCGTCACCGGATCGGTCTGGGCGCCGGACACGGCCGGGCCGGATTCACCGGTCACGCCAGGCGCAGATCGTCGATGATCACCGCGGCCACTTCGGCGACGCTGAGATGATCGGTCTGGATCTCCAGCCGTGCCGTCTCCCGATAAAGGCCGAGCCGGGCGTCCAACAGAGCCTTGTAGGTGGCCCGCGGGTTGACCCCGGCCAGCAGCGGGCGGTTGCCGCCCAGGCCGGTCCGCCGTACGCCGGTCGGCATCGACAGGTTCAGGAAGACCACCGGATGCCCGGCCAGGACGGTCCTGGTCTCCGGGGCCAGGATCGCCCCCCCGCCCAGCGCGAGTACACCGGTGTGCTCGACGAGCGCGCCGGCCACCGCCGCCCGCTCCAACTCCCGGAACCTGGGTTCGCCGTCCTGCAGGAAGATGTCGGCAATGGTCCGGCCGGTGCCGCGTTCGATGTCGACATCGGTGTCCCGCAACGACATTCCGGTCATCCGGGCCAGGGCGGCGCCCACGCTCGACTTGCCGGAGCCCGGCGGCCCGATGAGGACGACAGCGGGTCGGGTCGGCTGCGGTCCCGGATCGGCGGGGTCGCCGGCGGTCCGGCCGGGCTCCGCGGCGTCCCGTCGGGCCATGGCCTTGGCCCGGTCGAGGGGGCTACCCGGACCGCGCCTGGCCGTCACCTCAGGCATTGCTCATCACCGTCGTCCTCATCACCGTCGTCACGTTGCCGGACGGCCGGTTCTCAGGAGGCGGCCGCGGCGTGGCCCGCGGTCGCTGGATCAGCGGGGATGGGCAGGGTGTCGGCGAGGGTAGCGAGGTAGGCGGCCACGTTGCGGCGAACCTCGGTCACCGAATCACCGCCGAACTTCTCCACGACGGCGTCCGCGACGACCAGGGCCACCATGGCCTCGGCCACCACACCGGCGGCCGGTACGGCACAGACGTCGCTCCGCTGATGGATGGCAACCGCCGGGTCGCCGGTGACGACGTCGAGGGTGGCCAACGCTCGGGGCACGGTGGAGATCGGCTTCATCGCCGCCCGGACCCGGAGGACCTCTCCGTTGGTCATACCGCCCTCGATACCGCCCGCGCGGTTCGACCTGCGGGTGACACCGGGATGCCGCGGATCGATCTCGTCATGGGCCTGCGACCCCCGCCGTCGGGCGGTGGCGAAGCCGTCGCCGATCTCGACCCCCTTGATGGCCTGGATCCCCATCAGCGCGAACGCCAGCCGGGCGTCCAGTTTGCGGTCGCCGTGGACGAACGAACCCAGACCCGGCGGAAGGCCGTAGACCAGCACCTCGACGACCCCGCCGAGAGTGTCACCGTCGGCCTTGGCCGCCTCGATCTCGGTGACCAGCGCGTCGGTCGACCGCTGGTCAAGGGCCCGGACCGGCGACGCGTCGATGGTGTCCCGGTCCTGCGGCGTAGGGAGCGGGCCGGGTACGGCATCGGCGGCCCCGATGGAGACCACGTGCGATATGACCTCGGCGCCGAGCACCTCCCGCAGGAACTGCGCGGCAATGGTGCCCAGCGCAACCCGGGCCGCCGTCTCCCGCGCCGACGCACGCTCCAATACCGGGCGCGCGTCGTGGAACCCGTACTTCTGCATGCCGGCCAGATCGGCGTGCCCGGGCCGCGGCCGGGTGAGCGGGGCGTTGCGGGCCAGCCCGGCCAGCACCTGCGCGTCGACCGGGTCGGGCGCCATGATCTGCTCCCACTTGGGCCATTCGGTGTTGCCGATCTGCACCGCGATGGGACTGCCGAGGGTGACGCCGTGCCGGACGCCGCCGAGCAGGGTGACGACGTCCTGCTCGAACTTCATCCGCGCCCCGCGACCGTAGCCGAGCCGGCGCCGGGCCAGTTGCGCGGCGATGTCTCCGGTGGTGACGGGGACGCCGGCAGGCAGCCCTTCCAGGACGGCGACGAGGGCAGGTCCATGCGATTCCCCTGCGGTGATCCAGCGCAACACGCTCGTATTCTCCCACGCCCCGCCGGACCCGCGGGCCATCTCTCCTACTCACCCCCTGCGCCCGTGACGCTGACCCCCGCCCGCCGCGCGACCCCCGACCGCCGCGCGACCCCCGCCCGCTCCGCGACCCCCGCCCGTCGCGCGACCCCCCGCCCGTCGCGCTGACCCCGCCCGTCGCGCTGATCATCTCCGCCGGCGCTGAGGAAAGTTGCGATTCTGGTACGACAGTGACGCGAGTCAACCCGATGATGAGCGCGATCGAAGTTGATCAGCGCGACCACGGGGCGGGGGCGACCACGGGGCCAGCGCGCCACTGGCCGGGGACGCGACGGGGCGGGGGCGGGACCGCGCACGTCAGGCGGGGTCAGTGGGCGGCAACCCAGGCGGCGTAGGCGTCGTGCACAACTCGAATCATGTCGTCGACGTCATCGGTGACGTGGATCAGAGCGAGGTCCGCCAGGCCGACGTTGCCCGCGCCGGCGACCGACTCGCGGATCCAGTCGACCAGGCCCCCCCAGTACTGCGTGCCGAACAGCACCACCGGGAACTTGGTCACCTTCTTCGTCTGGACCAGCGTGAGGGCCTCGAACAACTCGTCCAGGGTGCCGAACCCACCCGGCAGGCAGACGAACGCCTGTGAGTACTTCACGAACATCGTCTTGCGGGCGAAGAAGTACCGGAAGTTGATGCCGAGGTCGACGTACCGGTTGATGCCCTGCTCGAAGGGCAACTCGATACCCAGCCCCACCGACAGTCCGCCGGCCTCCTTGGCGCCGCGGTTGGCGGCCTCCATGATGCCCGGACCACCCCCGGTCATCACCGCGAAGCCCTCCTTGGCCAGGGCGCCGCCGATCTCCATGGCTTTGGCGTATTCCGGATGGTCCGGCCTGGTCCTGGCGCTGCCGAAGACGGTAACCGCCCGCGGCAACCCAGCGAGCGCCCCGAACCCCTCGACGAACTCGGCCTGGATGCGCAGCACCCGCCACGGGTCGGTGTGCACCCAGTCGGTCGGACCGCGCGAGTCGAGCAGCCGTTGGTCGGTGGTGCTGGTGCCCTCGGTCTGCGTCCCGCGCAGCACGACCGGTCCGCGGTGCTTCTCGCCCGGCTCACCCTGGTCGGAGCGCATCGGCAGTTCGTCGTCCGTCACGCTCGACACAGTAGGGCCTCGCGGGTGTGCGCTGACGATGATCGTCCAGATCACACCCGGACCGGCCCACCCCGGCGATCAGCTCACGAAGGACTTGAGCACCTCGGTCATCTCCTGGATCTGCCGCCGGGACACATGTTCGTCGCGGGTGTGGGCCAGCCCGGGGTCGCCCGGTCCGAAGTTGACCGCCGGGACGCCGCGCGCGGCGAATCGGGCCACGTCCGTCCACCCGTACTTGGCCACGGCGACCCCACCGGCCGCGGTGACGAATTCCGCTGCGGCGGGTGCGGACAGGCCCGGCAGGGCACCGGCGGCGACGTCCAGGACGTCGAGAAGGAAACCGTCGAACACCTCGGTCAGCAGGCCGACGGCCTGGTCGGGCTCCCGGTCGGGAGCGAACCGGAAGTTCACCGTCACCACGCATTCGTCCGGGATGACGTTGCTCGCCACGCCGCCGCTGATCGACACCGCGTTCAGCCCTTCCCGGTAGGTGCAGCCGTCGATGTCCACCGTTCGGGGTTGGAAGGAGCGCAACCGGTCCAGCACCTCACCCGCGCGGTGGATGGCGTTGTCGCCCAGCCACGACCTGGCCGCGTGCGCCCGGCGCCCCCGGACGGTGACCGCGACGGCCGCGGTGCCCTGACAACCCGCTTCCACCTGCCCGTTGGTCGGTTCACCCAGGACGGCCAGGTCGGCGACCAGCCATTCCGGCATCTCCTGCTCGATGCGGGTCAACCCGTTGCGGTCGTGGGTGACCTCCTCGCACTCGTAGAAGATGAAGGTCAGATCCCGGGCGGGGTCCTCGACGGTCGCGGCGATGTGCAGCAGCATCGCGTCGCCGGATTTCATGTCGGTGGTCCCGCAGCCGTACAGAATGTCGCCGTCCAGTCTGGACGGCACGTTGTCGGCGATCGGGACGGTGTCGAGGTGGCCGGCCAGCATCACCCGGGTCGGCCGCCCCGCTGCCGTCCTGGCCAGCACCGAATTGCCCAGCCGCACCACCTCCAGACGTCCGAGCCGACGCAACGCGGCCTCGACCGCGTCGGCGATCGGCCCTTCCGTGCCGGACACGGACGGGATGTCGACGAGGGTCCGGGTGAGGTCGGCCGGGTCGGCGGAGAGGTCCAGAAACGACATGGCGGCACAGTACCGTTCGACTGTGCGCACCCCGATGGCCTGGACGGTGGCTGCCATTGCCCTGGTCGTGGCGCTGGTGGCGGCGGCGCTGGTCGCGGTGCGGGTGTTCGGCGGGTCGTCGACGTCCACCCCCACCGCCGAGTGCACGATCCCGACCCCCGGCACGGTCCGGGCCGCGGCGTCGGCGGCGGCCGCCCCCGGGCCCGTCTACCTGACCGCGGTGCAGTTGCAGCACGCGTCGACCATCAACGCGGTCGGCATGTCCCGGGGTCTGCCGGAGCGGGCCAGGATCATCGCGATCGCGACCGCCTTCCAGGAATCCGGCCTGAAAAACCTGCCCAGCGGCGACCGCGACTCCGTGGGGCTGTTCCAGCAGCGACCGTCCCAGGGGTGGGGAACGCGGGCGCGGATCCTGGATCCGGTGTACGCGGCGGACCGGTTCTACGACGCGCTGCTCAAGGTCACCGGCTGGCGGCAGCTGCCGCTGACCCGGGCCGCTCAGGCGGTGCAGCTGTCCGGCTTCCCGGACGCCTACGCGAAGTGGGAAGGGCGGGCCACCATCCTGGCCGACGTGTTGGGCGGCGCCGGCCCACTGTCCTTGAACTGCGCTGCCGGAGCCCAGGCCCCGACGGCCGCCGCGCCCGACCGCAAGGCCCTGGCCGGGACGTCGCCAGGGCCACTGGGCACGGTCCTGTCCGCAGCGGAAGCGGAGATGGGCGGGCTGCGGGTCGTCGCCGCATCCGGGTCGACGGCGACGGTGACCATCTCGGTGCCGGGCGTCGGATCCGACCAGGCCGGGCGCGCCCTGGCCGCCTGGGCGGTCGCGCACGGTACCGGGTTCGGCGTCACCGCGGTATCGGTCGACGATCAGCGTTGGACCGACCACGCCTGGGGCCAGTCCGGGATCCGGATGCCGTCAGGCCGGGTCGCCATCACCACCGGCTGAGGGCCGTGGTGGGCACGCCGTGGTTCGCCCTGGTCCGATCGGCTCGCTCCGCTCGATAGGCTGCATCGATGACCGAAGCCGCCGGGCACGCGCCCCCGACCCACGTTCCCCTCGGCGCACACGGGGTCGGCTTGGCCGGTCGTACCGATGACGGAGTCGTTCTCGACGTGTGGTACCCGGCCCCGGCGCTGCACACCGTAGGTTCGCCCGCACCCGAGCAGCCCGACCTGTCGGCCGCCGAGCGACACGATGCGGTCCGCGGAGTGAACATGGTGTCGCTGACCACCACGATCACCTCACTGGCCGAACCTCCCATCGATACCGCGGACGCCTACCTGCGACTGCACCTGCTCTCCGCCCGGCTCAGGCGTCCCCGGTCCATCAACCTGGACGGCATCTTCTCCTTGCTGCCGAACAACGTCTGGACCTCGCTCGGTCCGGTCCCGGCGGAAACGATCGACCAGGTTCGGCTCGCCGCGGCGGTGGCCGGTCATCGGCTGGCGGTGTACGGAGTGGACAAGTTCCCGCGGATGACGGACTACGTCGTCCCCCCCGGCGTACGGATCGCCGACGCCGACCGGGTGCGGCTGGGCGCCCACCTGGCCGCCGGAACCACCGTCATGCACGAGGGTTTCTGCAACTTCAACGCCGGCACGCTGGGCACCT
>CAXUHA010000050.1:0-22820 GCA_964250735.1 uncultured Nakamurella sp.
ACGACATCGTGGTCGAGCTGCCCAGCGGCAAGCAGCCGGACGTGCTGATCACCGCCGCCGAAACCGTGCCGGGGGTCCGGGTCGAATCGGTCCGCCCCGATCCGGGTGTGGCCGACCGGCACCGGGAGTGGGAACTGGTGGAGGCGATTGCGGCCGAGCCGGCCAAGGCGACCCAGACGTTGGCCAGGATGCTGCCCAAGGTGCTCAGAGCCGGCTGGGCCATCGTGGTGCGGGTGGGTGACGACAAGGAGATCCACCTGCTGGCCGGCGGCGGCGGCGTGCCGAATCTGACCGGCGTCACCCCCGGCTGGGCCCCGGTCGGGGAAGCCACCGCCCTGGATCCGGAGGGCTACTGGGTGCCCGACGACTGGAAGACCATCGGGACCGAAATGGCCGTCGCGCCGGTCGGATCGGCGGAGTTGGCCGTCATCGTGGGCCGCCCGGGCGGCCCGGCGCTGCGGGATTCGGAGATCGCCCGGCTCGCCCACCTGGCCGGGTTGACGGCCGTGGTCGCGGCCCGGTTGAGCCCCCATCACCGGAACTCCGGCACCGTCGCCTGACTGCCGTCCGGTGACCGCACTCATTCTCGGCGGCACCGCCGAAGCCAGGGCGCTGGCCACGGCGGCCACGTCGGCCGGACTGTCCATCGTGTCGTCGCTGGCCGGCCGGGTCCGCCGACCGGCACTGCCGGTCGGCCCGGTGCGGATCGGCGGCTTCGGCGGACCGGACGGACTGTTCGACTACCTGGTGACCGAACGGATCGAGGCCGTCGTGGATGCCACCCACCCGTTCTCGGCCACCATTTCCGCATCGGCCGCCACCGCCTGCGCCGACGCCGGAATCCCCTTGCTGCGGCTGGCCCGGCCGGGGTGGTCGGACCGGCCGGACGCCGCCGGCTGGACCTGGGTGGCATCCACGGCCGCGGCCTGCGCGGCGGTGCCGGATCTGGGACATCGTCCGTTCCTGACCACCGGACGGCAGACGCTGCCCTGGTACGAGCCGTTGAAAGATCGGTTTGCGCTGGTCAGAGTCGTTGAGCCGCTGGAAGCCGGCGTTTGGCCGCACTGGGAGGTGGTCCTGGACCGCGGACCGTTCCAGCTCGCCGCCGAGGTCGAGCTGATGACCGACCGGGCCGTCGATGTGCTCGTCACCAAGGACTCCGGCGGCGCCTACACCGCGGCCAAACTGGACGCGGCCGGACGACTGGGAATCGCGGTCGTGGTCATCCGTCGCCCCGAACCGCCCGGCGGGGTGCCGGCGGTGGACTCGGTGGACGAGGCGGTGAGCTGGCTACGCCGGTGAGGCCGTCCGTCGGCGAACCCGGGGACCCAGCCCTGGGCGCCCCCGGGGACCCAGGGCTGCGGCGGCCGCCACCACGGCCGCGGCCGCCGACACCCACTGCAACAACCGGGTCGCCCGGGGGATGTCGGCCGGGTCGGGCCCCGGCCCGTCGCCCAGTGTTCCGCGGTCCTCGATCCGGCCGCCGTACACGTTGACACCGCCCAAGGTGCGGCCCAGCGCGCCGGCGAAGGCGGCCTCCACGGGGCCGGCGTTCGGGCTCGGGTGGCCCGGGCCGTCCCGACGGGCGACGGAGACGGCCGCCCCCGGAGAGCCGCCGACCGCCGGTGCGCACAGCGCGACCAGGGCGACGGTGAGGCGGGCCGCGGGCAGGTTCAGCGCGTCGTCCAGGCGCGCCGCGGCCCACCCGAACCGGAGGTACCGCGGGCTGCGGTGCCCGATCATGGCGTCCAGGGTGTTCGCGGCCCGGTAGGCCAACAGGCCGGGGATGCCGGCCACGGCCCCCCACAGCAGCGGTGCCACGACCGCGTCGGCGGTGTTCTCCGCGACGGATTCGACGGTCGCCCTGGTGATCTGCCGGCGGTCCATGGCGGCCGTGTCCCGGCCGACCAGGTGGGTGACCTGATCGCGGGCGGCGCCGAGATCACCGGCCGCCAAGTGCCCGGCGACGGCCGACGCCTCCCGTTCCAGGGACCGGCCGCCCAGGACGACGAACGTGGCCAGCGCCGTCATCGCCACTCGCAGGGGAAACCGGGAGGCCACGGATTCCACGGTCGCGCCGACCAGCGCAACACCCCCGACCAGCACCCCCACATGAGCTGCACCGGCCACCCGCGCGTCCCGGTAGTCGGCGCGTTCCAGAGCCAGAGCGGTCGACCCGAACCCGGCCACCGGGTGGAACCGTCGCGGATCGCCGAAGATGCGATCGGCCGTGACGCCGAGCAGGAGACCGACCGCGCGGGCGGTACGCCTGGAGCGGGCACGCACCGGATCAGCGTACGGTCACCGGACACCGGACACGGATAAGCGCCCGGCCGCTGCGCGCAGTGGTCGTCCACGAGAAGGAACCACACCCATGGCCCCGCGGAGCGTTCTGATCACCGGGGGCGTCCGATCCGGCAAGTCGGTCAAGGCGGAATCGTTGCTGGCGGAACAGTTGTCGGTCACCTACGTGGCTCCCGGGCCGGTGCCCGACCCGCTGACCGACCCGGAATGGGCGGAACGGGTCGCGGAGCACCGACGGCGCCGCCCGGCCGGCTGGCTGACCGTGGAGACGTCCGACGTCGCGGCCGCGGTCGACGCCGCGGCCGGAGCGGTGCTGCTGGACTGCCTGGGCACCTGGGTGACGGCGGCGGTCGACGAGCTGTCCGGCTGGCAGCAACCGGCCGGGCAGTGGAGAGCACAGTTCGACGCCCGCCTTGATCGACTCGCCGCCGCCTGGAGCCGCGCCCCGGGCCCGCTGGTCGCGGTGACCAACGAGGTCGGCATGGGTGTCGTGCCGGAGCACCGTTCCGGTCGGCTGTTCCGGGACCTGCTCGGCACGGTGAACCAGCGCATCGCCCGGGTCAGCGACGAGGTCCTGCTGGTCATCGCCGGGCGGGTCCTGAAACTCTGATCCGGCAGGCGGGATCGCCGCCGGGCCGCTCGCCGATCAACCGGCCGCGGCGCCCAGCAGCAGGGCGGCGGCGGCCAGTTCGATGCCGGCGCCGAGCACATCGCCGGTGATGCCGCCCAGCCGCCGTCGGCAGCGCGCGATCAGCGCGGTCACCACCACCGCGGCCGCAGCCACCGCGGCCGGACCCTGCCACCACGGGCGCGAGGACAACGCCATGGCCCCGGCCGCGACAGCGGCGGCGGACAGACCACCGACCGCGGTGGCGAGCCGGGGAACGACACCGGCGACGGTGTCACCCAGGCCGCCGGCTCGGGCGGCCGGCACTCCGGCGGCACAGGTGAGCAGGAGGGAGCTGCGGGCCAGGCACAGCAGGGCCGGACCGACCAGCACCCCCCACGGCCGGCTCAGTACCGCCGACAGGGCGATGACCTGCAGCAACAACACCAGCACCAGCGTCGCCGCGCCGGCCGGACCGGTGTCGCCCCGGCGCATGACGGCCAGGGCCCGGGCCCGGTCGTAGGACGCGGTCAACCCGTCCGCGGTGTCGGCCAGCCCGTCCAGGTGCAGCCCCCGGCTGCCCAGGGCGAAGACCGCCAGCACCAGCACGGCCGCCGCCCCCGCCGGCAGATGGAGCAGGTGGCTCAGTTCGCCGACGGCGGCCGCCGGTAGCGCGACGGGCAGGACGGCCAACGGTGCGACGATCATCGCGAACCGGGCCGTCGGCCGATCGATCCGGGCCGGCGCGGTGACCCTGAAAGCAGTCAACGTCCCGACGGCCAGGCGAAGACCGTCACCGATCACGGGCGCAGGTCCGCCAGCAACGCCATCCGGCCAAGCAGTGCCGCGGCCGCCCTGACCAGCGGCACGGCCGCGACCGCACCGGTGCCCTCCCCCAGCCGCATGCCCAGGTCGAGTAAAGGCGTCAGACCGAGGTCGGCCAGCGCCAGGGCCTGGGCCGGTTCCGGGGACCGGTGTCCGGCCGCGAACCAGGCCGCAGACCCGGGGGCCAACCGCTGGGCGACCAGCGCCTCGCAGATCGCGATCAGGCCGTCGAGCAGGACCGGGACCCCCTGGGCGGCCGCCTCGACCAGGAATCCGACGGCGACGGCCAGGTCGGCGCTGCCCAGGGCGGCCAGCAGGTCTGCCGGGGCGGTGCGGCCCGCCGTCCGGGCCAGGGCGGCGGCGATGACGGCCTGCTTGCGCATCAGGCCGGCGTCGTCGACGCCGGTGCCGCGGCCGGTGACCGCGGCGGCGTCCACGCCCAACAACGCCCCGACCAACGCCGCCGCCGGCGTGGTGTTACCGATGCCGAGGTCACCGACGATCAGCAGGTCCGCGCCGGCATCGATCTCCTGCCGCGCGATCAGCCCGCCCGCGGTCAGCGCCCGGTCGATCTGGTCCGCGGTGCAGGCGTCCTCGATGTCGATGGCGCCGCTGGACCGCCGGATCTTGAACACCCCGACCCGCGTATCCAGCCCGTCCAGGTCGTCGTCGACGGCGATGTCCAGCACTCGCAGGTGCACGTCGTTCAGCTCGGCCAGCACCGAGATGCCGGCGCCGCCGGCCACGATGGTGCGGACCATGGCCGGGGTCACTTCCCGCGGGTAGGCGGACACCCCCTGCGCAGCCACCCCGTGATCGCCGGCCAGGACCACCGCCCGGACGTTCACCGGCACCACCGGCGGGCACACCCCCTGGCACGCCGCCAGCCAGACGGCCAGGTCCTCCAACCGGCCGAGCGCACCCAGTGGCTTGGCCAGGGCCGCGACCCGCTCCGCGGCCTGCGCCCTGATCCGGTCCTGCGGAGGTTCGATCGGCCGGGGCACGTGGGTCATGAAAAGGGGCCCTTCCGGGGGGTGCACCGCCCCGACGGTGACACTCGCCACATCAGTAGAGGTGGGCGATCTCGGAAGCTGGGACCCGGTGACGGTAGTCGGTCGACTCGGCGCGGGTCAACGCGGGCGGGACGACGGTCCGTCCACCGTACCGGGCGCGGTGTGGACATGGACGGGCCGGCCCGCGCGGTCCCGGTACACCGTGTGCACGTCACCGTTGCCGACCACCCGCCAGACGGGCCGGTCGAGGTCCTCGCCCAGCAGGTACCCCATCGCGATCCGGATCGTGTCGCCATGAGTGACCATCACCACATCACCATCGGCGGCGGCGACCAGGTCGCCGGCCAGCAGAGCGGCCACCCTGGCCTGGACGTCCCGCATCGACTCGCCCCCGCCGAGCCGCAGATCGGCGATCGGGAGCGGGTCGCCGTGGTCGTCGACCCACACAGCGGCGGCGCGGTCCCACTCCGCGACGACGCAGTCGGTGCTCTTGCCTTCCAGAGTCCCGAACGACTGTTCCCGGAGCAGCGGGGTGGCTATGGGCCGCAAACCGGTGGCCCGGCCGATGATCTCCGCCGTCTGGAGGGCGCGTTTCAGGTCCGAGGTCAGCAGCCGGACGGCGCCCCCGCCGATCAGCCGGTCGGCCGCCCGCCTGGCCTGTTGCCGGCCGGTGTCGGTGAGCTCGCCGAGGTCGGTGTGACCCTGAACCAGACCGGCCACGTTCCAGGTCGACTGGCCGTGCCGGACCAGGTGCAGCGCGGGGGCGGTGCGATCGATCCCGGCCGTGCGCGGCGGCTGGATCATTCCGTTTCCCGCGGGTCGAACGCGGCCACCGAACCGATGACGGTGACCGCCGGCGCCCCGATCCCGGCTGCGGCGGTGACGTCCGCGATCTTTGCGAGCGACGCCCGGACGGTGCGCTGTCCGGGATGGCCGGCATCGGACACCGTGGCGGCGGGGGTCGACGGATCCAATCCGGCCGCGGTCAGCGCGGCCGCGATCGCGGGCAGATTGGCCACCCCCATCATCACGATCAACGCCGTGCCCGTCCGGGCCAGCGCGGCCCAGTCGAGCGTGGACCGGGGGTCGCCGGGGGGAACGTGGCCGCTGACCACGGTGAAACCCTGGTTCAGGCTGCGATGCGTGACGGGGATGCCGGCCAACGCCGGTGCGGCCAGAGCCGAGGACACCCCGGGCACCACCTGCACCTCGACGCCGGCCGCCACGCAGGCCTGCCATTCCTCGCCACCACGGCCGAAGACGAAGTTGTCTCCGCCCTTGAGTCGGACGACCGAGCGACCGGCTTTGGCGTGCCCGATCAGCAGCCGGTTGATCTCCTCCTGGGCCGTGTACTCACCGCGCGGGATCTTCGCCACGTCGATGATCTCGGTGTCCGGCCGGACGTGTTGCAGCACGGCGAGCGGCGCGAGGCGGTCGGCGATCACCACGTCGGCCTGTCGGATCGCGGTCAGCCCGCGCACGGTCAGCAGGCCGGGGTCGCCGGGACCGCCGCCGACCAGGACCACCCGACCGCCACCCGGCCCGGACCGGCCGGACGGCTCCTCGGCGGTCACGCCGCTACCGGGTAGACAGAACCGCGTGAGGGCGGCCGCCCGAACGGTGATCTGCGCGTCCTGCTCGGCGTCACCGGTGGCGGCGAAGATCAGCCAGGCGCCGATCAGGTCGGCATCGGTGACCGCCCGCTGGTGCAGGGTGATCACATTCCGCTCGGCGAAGTCCGCGACGGTGGCCACCGGGTCCGGCGAGAAGACCACCACCCGGGCGCGCGCGGCCCGCAGGGCGGCGATGCGGCCCAGGGCCACTACCCCGCCGCCCACCACGACCACCTCCCGGCCGGCCACCGGCAGGTCGACAGTCAGGTCGATGGTCAGGTCCGGGCCGGCACTGCCCTGGACCTGACCACCCTGCGCGGCACCGCCGGGGCCTGCCGGGTCGCTCGGGTCTCCGGTGGATCTCACCCGGCCACCTCGGTCGGCGCCGGGGATCGCTCCCCTCCCGCACCCGCACCAGCGCCGATGGCGGCCAGGGCCGCCAGCAGTCGGCGGCTGACCGCGGGCTCCCGCACGGCGATCCGGATCCAATCGGGGCCGAGCCCGGGGAAGGTGTCGCCGCGCCGGACGGCGAACCCGGCCCCGCGCAGCGCCGTCCGCAACGACCCGGGTGCTGACCGCCGGGTGTCGACCAGCACGAACGGGGTGTCGGGCGAGCCGGCGACCGGCAGGCCGAGTTCGGCGAGGCCGTTCACCAGCACGGACCGGTGCGCGGTGACCACCCGGGCCGCCGCCGCGGCCTCGGCCACCGCAGCCGGCTCCAGGCACGCGATGATGGCGGCCAGGGCCGGCGTCGACACCGACCACGGCGGCTGTTGCGAGCGCATCAGCCCGATGACACGCTCGTCCCCCACCGCATAGCCCGCCCGCAGGCCGGCGATCCCCCACGTCTTGGTCAGCGACCTGAGCACGACCAGGCCGGGCAGCCGGACATCGGCCAGTGACTGGGTTTCGCCGGGCACGGCGTCCATGAACGCCTCGTCGACCACCAGCACCCGGCCCGGCCGGGCCAGCGTGCGCAGGATGTGCGACGGGTGCAGGGCGCCGGTGGGATTGGTCGGATTGCCCACCACCACCAGGTCCGCGTCGTCCGGGATCTGTTCGGACCGGAGCGCGAAACCGTCTGCGGCATCCAGGATCACCCGTTCGACCCGGTGCCCGGCGGCCAGTAGGGCCGCCTCCGGTTCGGTGAACTGCGGGTGCACCACCACCGCCTTCTCCGGTCGAAACGCCCTGGCCAGCAAGGTGAACGCCTCCACACCTCCGGCGGTGGGCAGCACCTGGTCGACGGGCCGCTGGTGTCGGGTCGCGATCGCCTGGGCGGCCGGGCCGGGTCGCGGGTAGCGACCGAGATCGTCGACCGTGGCCAGGATGCGGGCCGACAACCAGCCCGGTGGTGCGGTCAGCCTGGTGTTCACCGCGAGATCGACGAGATGATCAGCGATCTCCGCGTCGCCGTGGTGGCGAAGGTCGATGACCGGGGCTGCGGCGGGCGGGGTCGCCGCCGGCCGGCCGGTGAGCGGCCCGCGGCGGCCGGCATGCACCGCCGCCGCAAAGTTCGCGGCCAGAGCCGGGTACCCGGCCCAGTGGGTGTGCAGGTAGGACGCGTGCACGGTCTTTTTCCCGGTGCCGCCGGGGTCCGCGCTGAACCCGGCCGGACTGCCATCGAGCAGCCAGGCCGGCTCGTCGCCGCGCAGCGGATCGACGGTGGTGCGGTGGAACTCGTGGCCGGTGGCCCGAAATCCGGCCGGCCCCAGCAACGAATCCGCCGGTTGGACAGCTGTCCGGTAGGACAGGGTCAATCTCGGCGTCATCCGCGCCGACGCGTCCAGAGCTGCGACCATCGGCGCCCCGTCCACGTCGGCGCACAGGTAGAGCAGCCCGGCGCATTCGGCCACCGTCGGCACGCCCGCACGAACGGCTGCCCGCAAGGTTTCCCGCATGGCGCCGTTCGCGCTGAGTCCGGCGGCGTGGACCTCCGGGAAGCCGCCGCCCAGATAGATTCCGGCGGTGCCGGGGGGCAGTGAGGTGTCGCTGATCGGGTCGAAGACCACCGGGTCCAGCCCGGCGGCCCGGATCAGTTCGTCGGTTTCGGTGTACCGGAAGGTGAACGCCCGGCCACCGGCCACGGCGACGACCGGTCGGCGGCCGGCGGTGGGTAGGTTGAGCGCGGCCATCTCCGCCGCCGGATCCCAGGCATCGGCGGCCAGATCGGCTGCGCCCCGGGCGATTCGCACTACCTCCTCCAGGTCGACCCCGTCGCGGATCTGCCCGGCCAACCGGTCGAGTGCGGACCGGGCGTCGTCCCGTTCCTGGGCCGGGACCAAACCCAGATGCCTTGCGGGGGCGGCGATCCCGTCGTCCCGGTGGAGAACCCCGAGCACCGGTATCCCGGTCGCCTCGAGCGCGTCGGTCACTTCTCGGGCGTGCCGCAGCGACCCGGCCTTGTTCACGATGACGCCGGCGATCCGGATGCCGGTGTCGAACGTGGCCAGTCCGTGCACCACCGCGGCGATGGTCCGGGCGGCCGAGGAGATGTCGACGACGAGAATGACCGGCGCGTGGATGATCCCGGCCACGTGCGCGGTGGAGGCGAACCCTTCCCGGCCGATGGCACCGTCGTAGAGTCCCATCACCCCCTCGATCACGGCGATGTCGGCCGGCACCGGAGTGGCCGCGCCGTGCAGCAGGAGAGGGACCAGTTGCCGCTCGCCGACCAGGTGCGGATCGAGATTGCGACCGGGCCGCCCAGTGGCCAGGGCGTGATATCCGGGGTCGATGTAGTCCGGCCCGATCTTGTGGCCGGACACGGCCAGACCGGCAATGCGCAGGGCCGCCATCAATCCGATGGCCACCGTGGTTTTGCCGTGACCGGACGCCGGCGCCGCGATCACCACCCGGGGAAGGGTCACCATTCGATGCCCCGCTGGCCCTTCTGCCCCACGGCCATCGGGTGTTTGACGCAGGTCATCTCGGTCACCAGGTCGGCCGCTTCGAGGAGCTTGGGGTCGGCCCGCCGCCCGGTGATCACCACGTGCTGGCGTCCGGTGCGGCTCCGCAGGGTGTCCACCACGTCGTCGATGTCCACCCATCCCCAGTTGATCGGGTAGGTGAACTCGTCCAGGACGTACAGGCGATGTGCTTCCGAGGCGAGTCGGCGTTTGATCTCGGCCCACCCCTCGGCGGCCTCCGCCGCGTGGTCCGCGTCGGTGCCGGGCCGCCTGCTCCAGGACCACCCGGAACCCATCTTGTGCCACTCGACGGGGCCGCCGGTTCCGTGGTCGGCGTGCACGGCGGCCAGGGTTTCCAGCGCGGTCTGCTCGCCGATCCGCCACTTCGCCGATTTGACGAATTGGAAGACCCCCACCGACCAGCCCTGATTCCACCCTCGCAGAGCGAGACCGAAGGCCGCCGTCGACTTTCCCTTTCCGTCGCCGGTATGCACCATCAACAGCGGGCGATTTCGGCGTTCCCTGGTGGTCAAACCGTCCTGGGGAACGGATTCCGGCTGGGCCTGGGGCATCAGGCGGCCCGCCCACGAATTGTCGACGCCCGGACTTTCGTCACGGCTCCGGTCAGCGCAGCTGCGCCCACCTCGCCGAGCGGAACATATTGTGCGCCCAAAGTTTCCGCGAGAACGGCGGCAAGCCCCATGCGAAATCTGCCTGTCTCGCAGTCGATCACCAGGCTGGATACCCGATCGGCGGCCAGCAGCCCGGCGGCCAGCCGGGATCGACCCAGGGCGTCCGGACCGGCGGTAGCCCGACCGTCGGTGACGACGACCAGCAGCGGGCGTCGGCGCGGATCCCTGATCCGCTCCAGCCGAAGGGTTTCCCGTGCGGTCAGCAGGCCCTCGGCCAGCGGGGTCCGGCCGCCGGCCGGAAGATCCGCCAACCGTTTCGCCGCCACCTCGACGGACGACGTCGGTGGCAGGGCCAGCAGGGCCGACGCCCCCCGGAACGTCACCAGACCCACCTTGTCGCGGCGCTGATAGGCGTCCATCAGTAGCGAAAGCACCGCCGTCTTGACCTGTTCCATCCGCTGCCGGGCGGCCATCGAGCCCGATGCGTCCACGCAGAACAACACCAGGTTTGATTCCCGCCCCTGGGTGACGGCCAGTCGCACATCATCGCGGCGGATCAGCAGACCGGGCCCGGTGCGGCCGCGGTTCGCCTGATGGGGCGCCGCCGCCCGGACGGTCGCCGTCAGGTGTACGCGTCCCGACGACCCGGACGCCCACGGCGCGGACCCGACGATGCGTCCGACCGAGGTGATCGCCTTCGACCGGCGCCCCGCCTCGCCCTCGCCGCTCCCGGTGACGGTGAACAGTCGGGTCCGGAAGGCCACCCCCGGGGTGACCGTGCGGGATCCGGTCGACGGGGACGGGACAGGGCGGCCTGGCGCGGGGTCCTCGGGCTGTTGGGGCGGTGATTCGGCCGGGGGTCGCCCGTCGTCGGCCTCGTGATTGGGCGTCCCCGGCAGGCCGTCGGGCCCGGACCGTCCGTCCTCGGGTGTGGCCGGATCGCCCGGTGTGGCCGGATTGTCCGTGGCCGGATCGTCCATGGCCGGATCGTCCATGGCCGGATCGTCAGCCGTGCCGGCGTTCCGGCCCGGGTCGTCGTCGGGACCGCTCCCGGGTCCGTCGTCGGGGGCGGGCTCGTCCTCACCCAGGATCGCATCCAGCAGGTCCTCGTCCAGGCCGGGCGCGTCGAACGGGTTACGTCGGCGGCGATGCGGGAGGGCCAGTCTCGCCGCGGCCCGGATGTCGGCCCTGCCGACCGCGGCCCGGCCGTGCCACGCGGCGTGGGCGACAGCGGCCCTGGCCGTGACGATGTCGGCGCGCATCCCGTCCACCTCGAAGGCGGCACAGACCTGCGCGATCTTCATCAGCGCGGCGTCGGACAAGGCCACCCCGGGCAGCATCGACTGCGCCGAGCGGATGCGCCCGGCAATCGCCGCCTCGGCCGCGGCATACCGGTCGCCGAACACCGAGGGGTCCGCGTCGAAGGCGAGGCGGCGCCGTATCACCTCGGCCCGATGTTCGGGATGACGCGGTGAACGGATCTCGACGGTCAGCCCGAAGCGGTCCAGCAGTTGCGGCCGCAGCTCGCCCTCCTCCGGATTCATGGTGCCCACCAGCACGAACCGGGCGGCGTGGGCCACCGACACACCGTCGCGTTCCACCGTGGAACGGCCCATCGCCGCCGCGTCCAGCAGCAGGTCGACGAGGTGGTCGTGGAGCAGGTTCACCTCGTCCACGTACAGCAGACCGCGGTGGGCCGCGGCGAGCAGGCCGGGTTCGTATTCGGTCACGCCTGCGGACAGCGCCTTCTGCAGGTGGAGTGAGCCGATCACCCGGTCCTCAGTGGCCCCGACCGGCAGTTCGACCAGCCGGGCCGGCCGGTGCCCGCCGGTCGTGCCGTGTTCATGCAGGTCAGGGCAGGCCGGGTCGGGATCGGTCGGGTCGCAGGAGAAGCGGCACCCATCGACCACGTGCACGGCCGGGAGCAGCGCGGCCAGCGCTCTGACCATGGTCGACTTGGCCGTGCCCTTCTCGCCGCGTACCAGCACACCGCCGATGGCCGGGGAGACGGCGCACAGGGCCAACGCCAGTGCCATGTCGTCGGAACCGACGACGGCCGTGAAGGGGTAGGTGCGCATGGCCGGCAGCGGCCGCCTCTCGCCTCGTGCAGGTCTCCACGCCCGCATTGGTGGTCCGCCGCCCACCTGGTGGGCGGCGGGACGGCGTCGGATGTCCTGGCTCCCGGCCGGCGATCAGCTCGCCGATCGGTCACAGTGGCGGGACCGCTCCGGATTCACCGCGCCACGCGCGGTCCACCGGATTCCTCACAACTGCCGTCCCGCCGATGATTGCACAATTGCCGGCCCGTGCCCCCAGTGGTCACAGGTTCGTCCCGAACGCCGGGTCGTGCGACGGTTCATGCGCGCACAGCAGCAATGAGTTGGTCGAGGAGCAGCAACGGGTCATCCCGTCCACCGCCGCGGACCCATGCCTGGACAGCGGCGCGCAGACAAGCCAGCGCCGATCCGACGATCGCCACGGCGCGTGGGTCCGGTTCGATCGCACCGGCCGGTCTCGGGGGCAGCCGGGCGCTGATATCGGGGACCAGGAGCTGCTCCCACTGCTGATGTTTCTCCAGTTCGCGCGCGCGCAGCGATGGCGTTTCGAGCAGCAGGCGTGAGATGACCAGGACATCCCCCGGCGGATAGACCGGCTCGTCGACGAGCACTCGGAGTGCCGCTCGTAGGGCGTCCCACGCGGGCTCGGTCGGCGGGCGTGCCTGCAGGGCGATGTCGATGCGACGTCCCGCCTCCCGCACACCGCCCAGCACGACGTCTTCCTTGGTGGCGAAGTAGCGAAAAAACGACCGAGTGGAGATGCCGGCAGCGCGAGCGATCTGCTCGGAAGTGACGTGTTCGAATCCGTGCTCGACGAACAGGGCGAGCGCCACCGCAGTGACCTCGTCCCGCATAGCGGCTCGGGTGCGAGCCCGTAGGTCAGGTCGGTCGGAGTGGTTCGCGGGCACCCCTCGATGCTAGATCAGACCGTCAGTTCGCGCCGAATAGGCATAGACTGCCACCACGGCAGAGAATGACCCATTCTATCGCGTCCGACAGGAGAACACACCATGAAGCCATTGCTGCATCGCGGCCAGACGACGCTGATCACCGGCGCCAGTTCCGGGATCGGTTCGGAGTTCGCCCGTCAACTCGCCGCCCGCGGGACCGACCTGGTGCTGGTGGCCCGGCGAACCGACCGGCTCGAAGCCTTGGCCGATGAACTCCGCGAACGGTACGGCCGGACCGTGACCCCTATCGGATTCGACCTCGCCCAGCCGGACCCCGGCGCCGCCCTGCTCGGAGAGGTCCAGGAGCGCGGCCTGCGCGTGACGAGTCTGATCAACAACGCTGGGTTCGGTACGTGGGGACGGTTCCACGAGAGCGACCCCGACCGTCTGCGTCGCATGGTCGCCGTCGACGTCACCGCTGTCATGGATATCAGCCGGGCGTTCGTCAACGAGCTGCGGGCCGCCGGAATCGGCTACCTGCTGAACACGACGAGTGTGGCCGCCTACATGTCCATCCCGAATCAGGGGGTGTACTCGGCGACCAAGGCGTTCGTCCTCAGTTTCACCGAAGCGCTGTGGGCAGAATCCAAGGGCACCGGAGTGCGGGTGCTGGCCTTCGCGCCGGGAGTCACCCGGACCGAATTCTTCGACGTGGTGGGAACGACCGCCGCCGACGGTGGGGCCCGCTACCAGACGCCCACCCAGGTCGTGTCGCAAGCCATCGGTGTGCTGGAACGCAAGAACCCGCCGCCCAGCGCGGTTTCCGGCCGGCTGAACCACACGCTGGCCATCGTTCCGCGCCTTTTCACCAGACGCCGTACCGTCAGCGTCGTCGGCTCCAACACCCTCCGCGACTGATCAGGGCCGACCATCGCGGTGACATCAGCGGCTATGCGCGGAAGGCCGCCGCCGGCATCTGGAGATGGGCCTCGTGTTCGACGCTCGCCCGGCTGCCGAGCCCCCGCAGCGATTGGTGCGGTTGCCGTTCCCGCTCCTCCGGCCGGCCGAAGAACCAACCCTGGCCGAGGTCCACGTCCAGTTCGCGTGCGGCATCGGCCTGCTCCTCGGTCTCGACGCACTCGGCGACCACCCGGCCGCCGTAACTGTGCGTGATACCGACGACCGCACCGATGACCGCCTTGCTCAGCGGTTCCGGCAGCGCCTGCACGATGTCCTTGTCCAGCTTGACGACGTCAGGCTGCAACCGCACCAGCATATTCAGCGACGAGAACCCGGCGCCCAGATCATCGAGTGCGACCATGGCCCCGCCGCCCCGGTAGTAGGCGAACACGTCGCTGAGGTGGTCGATGTCGGCAACGTGCTCCGCTTCGGTCACCTCGAACACAAGCTGGTCGAGCCGCAGACCAGCGTCCACCACGGCCTGCGCGGTCGTGGCCAGGCACACCTCGGGCCGGTAGATCGTGGTCGGGACGAAGTTGACGAACAACAATTTGTCCTCGAGCCAGCCCTGCGCACCCTTGATTGCCGATGTGCGACCGACCCGGTCCAGCAGGTGTAGCCAGCCGGCTTCGGCGGCGGCGGCGAACAATTCCTTGGGCATCACCGGGCCGTCCGGACTGGTCGCCCGCAACAACGCCTCGTAGCCGACCACGGCATCGCCATCGCCCGGCCGCAGCGACACGATTGGCTGATACACCGAGCGGAACGCGTTCGATTCATCGGCGAACAGCGGGACCAGATCGGCATGTACGGCCCGCGCGGAGAATTGGGCCAGGGTGGGGGCGGTGAATGCGGCCGCCAGCAACGCGTCCGCGTCATCGCTGTCGTCGTCGTTGAGTACGACCGCGTGCACTTCATTGGCCTCGGCCGCCGTCAGTTGCTGCCGGACCGCGCTCAACAGCACCGCCGAATCGCCGGTGATCGCCTCGAACAGTCCGGGCCCTCGGTGCTTGACCGCGATCCCGAGGTCAGTGAGCGTCGACCGGAGCACCGTGACGGTATGGCCCACGCGAGTTGACAGGAACACCCGCGTACCCACCTCGGCATCTTCGATCCGCCGGCACGGGCATTGCATTTGGTCAGTCACCGCAGACTCCCCCATACAGATAGTCGCCCACCCTTCTATCGAGTATGCCTGCTGTCCGGGCCAGTGCGCATCCGATCACGATGAAGGCCGCGGTCGCGGGGCCTCGTCGCCGGCGCCGACTCGATCGCGGACGTGACGGTCTTGCGTCGCGACAGCGGCTCTGTATACTGACCGGTATGTATACTTACCGCATTGTTGTGCCGAAACGAGGAAAGCCGTGTTGGAGCTGACCGACATGCGCCCGGCGCCCGCCCCACCGACCCCGGCGGCCGGGGAACGGCTGGTGGCCGCAGCCGAGGAGCTGTTCTACCGGCGCGGTATCGGTTCGGTGGGTGTCGATCTGATCGCGGACACCGCCGGGGTCACCAAACGCACGCTGTACCAACGGTTCGGCTCCAAGGAGCTGCTCGTCGTCGCCTACCTTCGGCGGCGCGCCCGGGTGTGGCAGAACCGGGTGTTGGACGCGCTCGCGAAGGCGCCGCCCACGTCTCCCGCCGAGGGTGTCGAACTGGTGTTCACGGTCGCCGCGCAGTGGGCGCTGGACAATCCGCGGGGATGCGCCTTCGTCAACGCCTGGGCCGAACTGGGTTCCAGCCCCCACCAGGCGGTGCCGGTGATCGGGGCGGAGAAGAAATGGATGAGGGACCTGTTCACCCGCCTCACCGATGACCCGAGCACCGCGGCACAGGTGCACATGCTCTACGAGGGAGCACAGATCGCCTTCACCACCCTGGGTGACGACCAGGCGTATACACAGGCCGCGACCGCAGCCGTGACGCTCGTGACCGAAAGGAGCTAGCCGTGCACTTGCTGACCGTGTTCTCCCATCCCTTCAGAGATAAGTATCCGGCGGCCGTGATGTCCGCCTTCCACGAACCCTTCGTGGCGGCGGGCCACGCCGTCGACGTGCTGGATCTACACGCCGAAGGCTTCGACCCCAGATTCACCGAGGCCGACCACGCCCATTTCTGGGGGGGTCCAGAGCCGGCCGACATCGCAGCCTTTCACCGCCGGGTCGAGCAAGCAGACCGACTTGCCTTCATCTTCCCCGTCTACTGGTGGGGAATGCCGGCCATGATGAAAGGCTGGATCGAACGGGTCTTCACCGGCGGTTGGGCCTATGCGTACGGCTCGGGAGTTCAGGATCGAGGCCAGGCGCCGCCCACCTCGCTGCTGGGCAACCGCCCGACCATTCTGATCGGAATCGGCGGATCGACGCGCGCCACCTACGACAAGTACGGATACGCCCAGGCCATGCGAACTCAGCTCGACGTCGGCACGTTCGCCTACTGTGGAATCACCGACGTCGAAAGCCACCTGCTCTTCAACGTCGAAGGCGACGTCAACGCCCCGGTGAGAGCCGAAGGCCTGAAAGAGGTCACGGGCATCGCCCGTGATTACCTCTCACCTGACCGCCAGGTACGCAACGCCAAACAAGAACACCTGGCGGCAAAAGCGGCGCTGATTCCAATGGTGATGCCTTCCGCGGGCGGTGTCCGATGATTCCCTCCCAGGCCATGAGATCGGCATGCTCATTCCGACGGGCGAGCCAAGACCGGTTCGTCCCGGGATTCGGGCTAGGGTCGGAACACCATGACCGGCCAGGAGCACGAACCGCGGGCGCAGGCCGGATTGGTCACCGTGGTCGGCATGGGCGCCGACGGCTGGGCCGGTCTGGGTGAGGCCGCCCGCCTGTTGATCCTGGACGCACCGCTGGTCATCGCGGGCCATCGACTGCAGGCCCTGTTGCCCGACATCCCGGGCCAGGACCGCCGACCGTGGCCCAGCCCGATGCTGCCCGGACTGCCGATGCTGCTCGAGGAGTACCGCGGTCGGGACGTCCTGGTCGTCGCCTCCGGTGATCCGCTGGTCTCCGGGGTCGGCACCACACTGATCGAGAAGCTGGGCCGTGCCCACGTCCGGGTGATCCCGGCGGTGTCCTCGGTCGCCCTGGCTCGGGCCCGGATGGGCTGGTCGGCCGAATCCACTGAGGTGGTGAGCGTGGTGGGCCGGGACGTGCACGCGGTGTTGGCACCGGTCGCGCCGGGCCGCCGGTTGATCGTGCTGTCGGCCGATGAGCGCACCCCCTTGGAGGTCGCCGGCTTGCTGGTGGGGGCCGGTTACGGTCCCAGCCGGCTGACCGTGCTGGGCGACCTCGGCACGGCCGCGGAGTCGTCGGTGTGCGGCACAGCTGCGGCGTGGGACGACCTTCCGTGTCCGCGGCTGAACCTGGTCTGCGTGGACCTGATCGCCGAACCCGGCGCGACGGTGCGAGCGGGCCTCGCCGGGCTGCCCGACGAGGCGTTCGAGCACGACGGTCAACTGACCAAGCGGGATGTACGGGCCTCCGCCCTGGCCCGGCTGGCGCCCGTCCCCGGTCAGCTGTTGTGGGACGTCGGCGCCGGGGCGGGGTCCATCGCCATCGAGTGGGCCCGCACCCATCCCCGCTGTGCCGCCGTCGCGGTGGAGCGTGATCCCGTCCGCGCAGAGCGCATCGGCCGCAACGCCCGGAGCCTCGGGGTGCCGCGGCTACGCGTGGTCAGGGGCTCGGCCCCTTCGGCCCTGGCTGACCTGCCCGCGCCGGATGCGGTCTTCATCGGCGGGGGGGCGGGCGGCGCGGGGGTCATCCAGAGCTGTTGGCAGGCACTGGGCCCGGCTGGTCGGCTGGTCGTCCACGCCGTCACCCTGGAAACCGAATCGATTCTCGTCGGGCACTATCGCACGCTCGGTGGCGAACTGGTGCGCCTGTCGGTCGAGCGGGCCGCCCCGGTCGGATCGTTCACCGGATGGGTACCCGGCCGCGCGGTGGTCCAGTGGTCCGTGACCAAGAACGCGAACGATCCACGGTGACGGTGCATTTCGTCGGAGCCGGCCCCGGGGCGGCGGACCTGCTCACGCTGCGGGCGGTGACCATCTTGCAATCGTCACCGGTCTGCCTGTACGCCGGCACCTACGTCACCGGCGAGGTGTTGGCCCACTGCCCGGTCGGGGCCGTGCTGATCGACACCCAACATCTGGACCTGGACCAGATCACCGCGCACCTTCTCGACGCGCACGCCCGCGGTCTGGACGTCGCCCGGCTCTGTTCCGGCGACCCGTCGATCTATTCGGCGCTGGCCGAGCAGACCAGGCGGCTCGACACCGCCGGTGTCCCATGGGATGTCACCCCCGGGGTGCCCGCCTACGCGGCCGCCGCGGCGATTCTGCGCCGTGAGTTGACCGCACCGGAGTTGACCCAGACGGTGATCCTGACCAGAGCCCGGGCCCGCTCCACCCCGATGCCGGAGAGCGAGGCCCTGCCGTTGCTCGCCCGGAGCCGGGCCACGTTGGTTCTGCACCTGGCCATCACCCGGATCGCCCAGGTGGTCACCGACCTGCTCCCGGAATACGGTCCGGACGCGGCCGTCGCCGTGGTGGCCAACGCCTCCGCCCCCGACCAGGTCGTCCTGCGGGGACGGCTGGCCGATATCGCCGGGCAAGTGGAGGCCACCGGCCTGCGCAGGGCGGCGGTGATCATCGTCGGCAGCACCCTGGGCGATCGGAGCTTCGCCGATTCGCACCTGTACTCACACCGCGACCGCGACCGCGACTACTAGAGAGATCGATTCCAGGGCGGCCGTCTGGTGGACAACTCCTCCGGCCGGCCGTGCAGTTCTACCAGCCGTGACGAAGGCTCATGGGTTAATTCCTGCCTGGTGCGGAACTGACGAGCTGCAGAACTGTCCTGCGCGGCAGCACGGTCAGGACGCGGCTCTTCCACCGGTTCCGGGTCCCCGAAATGATGCTCACCGGCGGTGTGGATTTTCCCAGAGCCTTCAGAACGGTGGCCACGACATCGGCCGGCCGTTCGAATTTCACACCTGCCTGCGCGGATCCGGACGCCCGGAAAAAGTCGGTCCGGGTCGGTCCTGGAGACAACGCGATGACCACCAGCGCCGAGTCCTGGACTTCATGAGCGAGCGCCTCGGTGAAATGGAGGACAAACGCCTTCGACGCTGCATAAATCGCCATTCCCGGCATGGGCATATATGCAGTCAAGCTGGCCACGTTGATCAGAGCGCCGCGACCCGAGGCCAGGAGCTGGGGTAGGAACGCCTGCGATATGTCGACAACGGCATCCACGTTCAGCTTCAGCTGCAGGGACACGTCCTCGTAGGTGGTGTCGGCGAAATTCTTGGCCAGCGCCGCACCGGCGTTGTTGACCACCGTGTCCACTCTGACCCCGAGGTCTGATACCACTTCACGCAGACGCCGACCGCGGTCGTCCTGCGCCAGGTCCATCGGTACAACATGCACGACGCGGCCGTAGGACTGCCGGATCTGACCTGCTACATCCTCGAGGGCCTGCCTGCGACGCGCAACGAGAATCAGGTCAGCTCCTCGTTGCGCGATTCGGTGGGCGAACTCGACGCCGAGACCCGAGCTTGCCCCGGTGATCAATGCAGTCGTCGACTCGTAGTTCACGGCGCACCCCTTCAGGTTGACGAGTGTTAACCATAGCAGACCTGGGGCCGTTGCTGTGCGACAGTGATAGGCGTGACGATCACGAGTACCCGTCGAACGGGGGATCAGCTTCGCAGTGAACTTCTGGACGCGGCGACGCAAATCCTCGCCGCCCGCCTGGCCATCCGTTTCCCGTCGCTGCGCGAAACCGCCCGCGCGTGCCACGTGTCGGCCACCGCGGTCTACCGGCATTTTGCCTCGCAGCAGGTGCTCATGACGGCGGTGGCTCTACGAGCCCTGAATTCTTTGCAAGATGCGTTGGTCGGTGCCACTGCTCCTGATGGAGACGTTCACGCAGAACTCCGATCCGCCTCGCTGGCCTATGTGAAATGGGGCGTCGCCAACCCCGGCGGCTACCAGCTTCTTTTCGAAGGACGGGGCGAACTGGACGAACCAACTGAGCTCGACGACGAGGTCGGGAGACTTCAGCAGCGATTGGAGAACCTGATCAAGCCCTTCATGAAGGCGAACGTTGATGCCCAAGCACACGCCGAGAGGTTGTGGGTGGCGCTCCACGGACTCATCGTGATTCGAATACGTAAGCCCCAACAGGAATGGCCTCGCCCAATTGACGAAGAAGTATTCGCGATGGTCGACGTCTTTCTGAATTGATAATCCGAGGTCAAAGGAGTTTGCCCGATCGCGCCGTTTGATACCGATGCTGACGCCGGCCTACCCGTCGGGCCAGGTGTCGACCGGGAGTGGGGTGTCGTGGTTGATGTAGGTGTGGCCGGTGGGGGTGGTCCATGTGCTGGTGTGTTCGTCGGGGCGGGCAGTCTGGTGGCCGGCATGGGTTTTGGCGCGGTGGTCGTGGCGGCAGGCGGGTTGCAGGTTGTCGGCGGTAGTGGGTCCGGTCGGGGCGGGGATGATGTGGTCCAGGTCGCTGCGGGTGGCAGGGGTGGTGCAGCCGGGGTGGGCGCAGCTGGGGGGTGCGGTAGCCGACGGCGCGGCCGAGTTTCGTGGTGGGGAAACGGCCCAGTTCGGTGACCTTGAGGAGGTTGCCGTGATGGTCGGTGAGGAGTTGGTGGAAGAGGGTGCCGGGTTGGTCGGCGAGGTGGCGGATGAGGTCGGCCGGTACAAGTGCGGATCGGTCGGTGAGTTGGCCGGGGGTGTTGGTGGCGCCGAGCAGTGATTGCACGGTGACGACAACGCCGATGACGGCCGGGATCCCTCGGGCCGCGATCCCCGGGGTGGGGTGGTGGCAGGGACAGGGGGTGATGACCGCTCGGCCGGGTCGGTCCGGGTCCGGTGGTTGCCGCCCGTCCTCGGGTCGCCGCCCGCGGCCGGGTGAGTGCGGCCCACCGGGTGGTCGCTGCTCGGGTGCTGGCGGGCGGGTGGCCGGGGTGGTGGTCCGGGGGTCGGGGCGAAACGCGGAGGCCGGCAACCGGAAATCCGCGTCCTCGTCCCAGGCCGGGCTCTCGTCGGCGTCGGCGTCGGCGGTGTCGGCGTCGGCGGTGTCGGAATCGCCGTCGCCATCGGAACCGGGATCGGCGTCGAGGCCATCGCAATCACGGTCACCGTCATCAGCTCCGTCGGCTCCGTCGGCGTCGTCGTCGTCGGCGGTCGTGTCATCATCGGTGGCCTCCCAGTTGACGTGGCAGCCGTTGCTGACCCGACCCAGGAGCACATCTACCAACGCGTCGGCGCGGCGTTGCTGCAGCGTCCGGGTATCACCGGGTTCGGCCATCCCCGCCAACGCCCGCAACACCTGATCGATGGCGTCCGCATCCACCGCCGACAACGCCGCGGACAGGAAGCTGATCCCGTCGATGTCCGGACGCACCGACACGTACCGGTCGGCGTGCGAGCGGCGCAGCCGCTCATCGGCCTGATCGGGTTCGACCTTGGCGACGAACTGGTTCAGCCACCGACTCAGCAGTTCCGCGGGTTTGCACACCGCCACCGGCACCACCAGCACGTTGAGCAACTGCTTGGACGAGGCCCTGGTCAGCTGCCGCACCGCGCGGTTGATCCGCTGCGCCTTTCCGTGGTCGATCTCCCCGGCCAGCCACGCATCCCACACATGCGGCGTTTCCGCCCGCAACCGGTCGGCGATTCCCAGCAGCCGTTGTACCGAGAAGGTCGAGGCGGTGACGGCCAACGCGATCTCGGTGGCGGCGAACTCCCCCGGGGTGTAGCGCGGCGGCAACCCCGCCGACCGCTGATCGCTGATTCGCCGAGTGTCCAACCCGGCCCGCACCGCTGAGAACTCCAGCATCAACTGCGCCTGTCGGGCCTGCGCCGCCGCCAGCACCCGCTGCTGCGCCGCCAACTCATCGACCAACCCCCGGGCCCGGTCCCGCAGCTCGTCCCGATCCCCCACCGCCACGTCGGACCCTTTGCTCTCCCCCATACCTGAAACCGTAGCCGACAGCACCGACAGTCGCCCCAGCTGCGGACATAGGATTCGAACAAGCGTACCGGGTTGCCGCTTGGGTCAAGTCGAATCCAGGCGGGTCCAAAATCGTCAGAGGGCCTGCATACGCTGAGTGCTCAGATTCAGTATGAGTCCATGCCGCTCCTGCTTCTCGACCTCGACCTCGACACTCGTCGACCGGGCTGCTGCGTTTCGCGAGTGGGCTGAGGCCTTCCACCATGGGCGTGAGCACGGCCGGGCGATGTCAGCGGTCACGTAATTCCCCAGGCTCATCGGGTTGTTGGTCACGTAATTCCCCACCCTGGTTGGTCACGTAATTCCCCATGGGCACGGCGGCGCGCCGCCGTGGTCGGGTCCTGCTCGCGGTTCACGCTCGCCTCCGGCCTAGGGGCCCGGACGGGAGCGGTGATGGGCAGGAGGACGTGGGACATGGTGGATTTGTTGGAGTTGTTCATGCATTTCGAGGCCGGCCGGTCTCAGGTGCAGATCAGCGAGAGCCTGGGGTTGGACCGGAAAACGGTGCGGAAATACCTTGCGCCGGCCGTGGCGGAGGGCATCGGTCTGGGGGTTGCTCGGGTGATGCTGTCCGACGCCCTGACGTCCCAGCAGGCCGCCGGCTCCGCACCCGAGAGCGTCGAGGTCGTGGACGTCGCGCAGATGCTGCTGGCCGCCGTCCGGCGCGGAACCCCCGCCTGACCCGCCTCCCCCACCCCCTACGTGCCGGAGTCCAGTTTGCGTACCGAAGTACTCGTTTCGGGGCCGCTAGAGTGCACTTCTGCGCGCAAAGCGGACTCCGGCACGCACGGCGGCGGCGGCGCCGGAAAAATCTTGAAGAAGATCCAGGCCTGGCTGTCGATCCGGCGGCAGGGTGTTCGTCGTCGCTGATGACGGAGCCGGACAGGCCGGCCCGCGACCCAGTGCAGGAGGCAGCTCCATGGCCAAGTACGCGATCCTCATCTACGAAGACCCGGCCTTCTACGCGA
>CAXUHA010000051.1:0-21085 GCA_964250735.1 uncultured Nakamurella sp.
GATCCCCGCCGACCAGATCGCCGCTGTCGTCCGCAACCCGGAGAAGGCAGACCCACTCGCTGGACAGGGCGTGGAAATCCGCGTCGCCGACTACGACCGGCCGGACACCCTGGCCACTGCGTTCCGCGCCGGGGACAAGGTCCTGCTCATCTCCGGCAGCGAGTTGGGCAAGCGCGTCGCGCAGCACCAGGCGGTGATAGACGCCGCACGCATAGCCGGGGTTGCCCAACTCGTCTACACCAGCATCCTCGGCGGCCCGAAAGCCGACTTCATCCTCGGCCGCGACCACCAGGTCACCGAGACGATCATCAAGGGCTCCGGCCTCCCATACGTCCTGCTGCGCAACGGTTTCTACAACGACAACTATTTCGATGGGCTGGCCGACACCCTGCAGCGGGGGCAGATCGACGGTAACGCGGCGGACGGCCGGGTCGCTTCCGCGGCCAGGGCCGATTTCGCCGCTGCCGCCGTCGCCGTTCTCACCGAGGACGGACACGAGGGCAGCACCTACGAGCTCAGCGGCGACACCGCCTGGACGTTCGCCGAACTCGCCGCCGAGGTGAGCAGCCAGTCCGGCACCGAAGTCGCCTATCACGACATGGAGTCCAGCGCGCGCCGGACGGCCCTGCTGGAAGTCGGACTGCCCGAGGAGATTGCCGATCTCCTGGTCGACATCGACGACGCCATCGCCCGCGGCCTGCTCGCTGATCGGTCCGGCAACCTGGGGCGCCTCATCGGCCGCCCCACCACGCCGATTGCCAAGACCATTGCACACGCGCTCGAGACTCTTTGACGCCCCCGTCGGAAAGGTGACCCGTCAAACGTACTCGGGCGCGGTCAGCAGCAACCACTGCGCGAGGTGGGCGGCAAAGGAGCTGCGCACCAAGACCTTGAGCAGGTCGTCGTCGGTGCGGGCCGGGCCGTCGCGCAAGACGATGACCGCGCACTGGGCCAGCAGCGTCTGCGCGCAGGTGCCTTCCGGAAGTCGGTCCAGATCGATGGCCAGGCCGTGGGCCAGCACGCTCTGCGCATGGCGGCCGGAGATGCGCAGCATGGTCCTGGCCGCCGAGACATCCGTCACGGCGCCAGGTTGATCCAGTAGGGCGGTACGCAGCCGCTGCTCCAGTTCCCCGCTGTGTCCCGGTCCGGCCAGCACCAGGAACTCGTCGGGCCCGAGAGCCAGAACGGCGTCGCTGCCGGCGTAGGTGACCGCACCCGTCCGGGCCGGCAGGGCAGCGCCCAGCGCGATGGCGACCTGCCCGGCGGCTGCGGTACCCCGGACCACCCTGAGCAGCACCTGCGTCGTCAGGGGGGCTTCGGCAATCCTCACGCCGGCGTTCGGGCCCTGGGACAGGGCGGCGAAGGCGTCGCAGTAGCCGGCCAGGGGCGATATCGGCAGCGCTCCGGATATGGGTGCCGCGGTGATCGGGTCACCGTCGCCGGCCGGGTCACCGTCCCGCCTGTTCCCGTCCGGGTCCACCACCACCGGTCCGGCCACGGTCACCGGCCGCGGCACGTCGTCGACCACCACGTACAGCGTGCTGCCGATTCGGGCTCGACCGCTGCTGAGCAGGGCCAGCGCGAACGTCCGGTCCAGGGCGGCGGAGGCATACGACGAAGTCACGTGACCCAGCATCGGCACCGGCGGCGGCGGAAGCTCGGCGGCCTCGACGATCTGCGCTCCTTCGGGCAGGAGCAGGTCCTTCTCCTCCGGCAACAACGCCACCAGGTTCTTCCGGTCGACCCGCTGGTTGTCGGCCCGGGCGAACGACCGCCTGCCGATGAAGTCGGCCTTCTTCTTCGAGACCACCCAGCTCATGCCCAGATCCTGCGGGGTGATGGTGCCGTCGGTGTCCTGACCGATGATCGGGAAGCCCTTCTCCGCCCGCAGGACATGCATCGCCTCGGTGCCGTAGGGGGTCAATCCGATCGGGGACCCGATGCGCCACACGGCATCCCACAGCGCGGCCGCGTCGTACCAGGCGACGTTGACCTCGTAGGCGAGCTCGCCGGAGAACGAGATGCGGGCCACCCGGGCGTTCAGGCCGGCCACGGTGGTGTCCCGCCACGCCATGAACGGGAAATCCTCGTTGGTCGTGGCCAGGTCAGAGGCCAGCGCCGACAGCAGCGCCCGGGATCGGGGGCCGACCAGCGCCATGGTCGCCCACTGCTCGGTCACCGAGGTGCACCACACCGCCATCTCCGGCCATTCGGTCTGCCGCCATTCCTCCATCCAGTCCAGGATTTTGGCCGCATTACCGGTGGTGGTGGTGACCAGGAAACGCTCGGCGGACAGGCGGAACACCGTGCCGTCGTCGATGGCCATCCCATCGGGACCGCACATCATCCCATACCGGATCATTCCCACCTTCAGGCTCGACATCAGGTTCGTGTAGAGCATGTCCAGGAACGCGGGCGCATCCGGACCCTGCACGTCGATCTTGCCCAGGGTGGAGCCGTCCATGAAGGCGACATTCGTGCGGACCGCCGTACATTCGCGGGCCACGGCGGCGGCCATGTCCTCGCCGTCCCGGGCGTAGAACCATGGCCGGCGCCACTGCCCGACGTTTTCGAACGCGGCCCCGTGGGCCTCATGCCAGGCGTGCGCGCCCGTCGTCCGGATCGGGTCGTAGAGATCGCCCCGCTCCCGGCCGGCCAGCGAGGCGAAGGCGATCGGGGTGTAGGGCGGCCGGTACGTCGTGGTCCCCAACTGCCCGGGCTCGACGCCCAGCACCTGGGCCACCACCGCCGTGGTCAACAGGCCGGAGGTCTTGCCCTGGTCGTGCGCGGTGCCGGCGGTGGTGTACCGCTTGACGTGCTCGATGGACGCCAGCCCGGCCCCGGTCGCCCGGACCAGGTCGGCGACGGTGACATCCCGCTGCACATCGACGAAATGCTCGGTCAGGGTGGCCGGATCGGCGCCGTCCGGGCTGACCAGGTAGAGCACGGCCGGGGGCGTGGTCTCGGCCAGCAGGTCGTCGGCGGGCGGCAGAATCACCGCATTGCCGGTGAGTCCGGTACCCCCGCCGGCGGCTGCGCCGTCCGCCACCGCCTCGGCCGTGGTCCGCAGCCCACGGGCGGCGCCCACCACGGTCACCTTCTGGCGGGCGCCGGCGGGGACGAACGAACCGACGCCCGGGTCGAAGGCCAACGCGCCGCCGGCCTGCGAGTACAGGTGCACCGCCGGGTTCCAGCCCCCGGACACCGCCAGCAGGTCGGCCGGCACCCGGAGTGTGTCCCCGTCGGGGAGCGTGACCAGGACCGCCGTCAAGGTTCCGTCCGGGCCGGTTTCGGTACCGCTGACCACGCTGCCGATCAGCACCGTCCCGGTGCCCAGTTGCGGTGTGGGGTCCGGCACCTGGCCGTCCGGCAAACGCGGATCGACGACCACGACGAAGGCCCCGACGGCCAGCAGTTCACCGGCCACCCGATAGGCGTCGTCGTGCGTGGTGAACACGACGATCTGGTCACCGGGCAGCACGCCGTAACGCTGCAGGTAGACCCGGACCGACTCGGCGAGCATCACGCCGGGAACGTCGTTGCCCGCGAACACGATCGGGCGTTCGTGAGCCCCGGTGGCCAGAATCACCCGGCCCGCACGGATTCGCCAGATCCGTTCGCGTACCGCGTCATCGCGGTCATCGGCACCGTCGTGGGCGGTGCGCCGCTCTACCGCGATGAGGTAGTTGTCGTCGTAGTAGCCGGTGACGGTGGTGCGCTGCAGGTGAACGACATTGCGCAGTGCGGCCAGCTCGCGAACCACGTCGGACGCCCAATCGACCTCGCTCGCGGTCAGCAGGGCTCCGCCCGGTTCGGGGCGTTCGTCGATCAGCAGGACCCGCTCTCCGCCCCGACCGGCGGTCAGCGCCGCGGACAGCCCCGCCGGTCCTGCCCCCACCACCGCGAGCTCGCAGTGGTGGTGGACCGCGTCATAGGCGTGCGGATCGCCGATGTCTGCGAGCCGCCCTTGGCCGTTGAGGCCGGCGCCGGCCAGCCCGTCGACGGCCTCCACCGTGGTGGCGGTGAGCATCGGCTCCGGATATGGCTTCTCGATCTGTACCACCCCGGTCGGCTCCTCGGCGCCAGCCGCCATGATGCCGCGCGGCCGGCCGAGCACGACGGAATGACCGGTGACCATGACGCCCGAGGCCAACAGGGCCGACGCCAAACTGTCACCGGCGAAGGCGTTGAGCGGCCGGCCGTCGAACGACACCTGCAAGGGCCTCCGCCGGTCGATCCGTCCGCCCGAGGCCAATCTGCTGCCGGTCATGCGGCGGCCGGATCGAGCCCGGTCCGCGCCTCCGGGTCGCGCACCTCCGGCGGTGCCTCGCCGACCCGGTACACGGCCAGGAACTCGTAGGTCGCGGTGTCCCGGATCGCGTTGAACCAGCGGCGGCAGCCGGCGGAATGCATCCACCGTTCGGCGAACGGCCCCTTGGGGTTGTCCCGGAAGAACAGGTACTGGGCCCATTGGTGGTCCGAGAGCGATTCGCCCCCGCCGGGCGGGTACGGCACGTGCGCCTGCCCGCCGTAGTGGAACTCGTTCTCGTTGCGGGGCCCGCATTCCGGGCAGTCGATCAGCATCATGATGTCTCCGGGCAAGCCTTCTTCTCGGTTCAGTGGGCGACGGCGGCGGCGCCGTGTTCGTCGACCAGGCGGCCGGTGGTGAAACGTTCCAGGGAGAACTCGTGCAGCAGGTCCGGTACCTTGCCGGTGGCGATCATCTCGGCCAGCTGATGGCCGACCCCCGGCGTCGCCTTGAAACCCCCTGTGCCCCAGCCACAGTTGACGTAGAGGTTCTCCACCGGTGTGAGCCCCACAATCGCCGACGCGTCGGGTGTGGTGTCCACTGTCCCGCCCCAGGTCCGCAGCACGTGGGCCCGCGCGAAGATGGGGAAAAGTTCGACGGCCGCGGACATCTGGCGCTCGATGACGTGGAAGGCGCCGCGCTGGCCGTACCCGTTGTAGGCGTCGACGCCGGCCCCCATCACCAGCTCCCCCTTGTGGGCCTGCGAAACATACACGTGCACGGCGTTCGACATCACGACCGTCGGGTGGACCGGCTCCAGCAGGTCGGACACCAGGGCCTGCAACGGGTGCGACTGGACGGGCAACCGGAATCCGGCCATCGCGGCCAGCACCGAGGAATGTCCGGCGCCGACCAATGCGACCGCGTCCGCGGTGACCGGGCCGGCCGACGTCTGCACTCCGGTGACCTTCCCGGCCGCGATGTCGATCCCGGTGACCTCGCAGTTCTGGATGAGATCGACGCCGGCCGCGTCGGCGGAGCGGGCGAAACCCCACGCCACATAGTCATGTTTGGCAATGCCGGCCCGCGGTTGGTAGGTACCCCCGAGCACCGGGTAGCGAATGTTGTCGGAGGTGTTCAGGATCGGGCAGATGTCCTTGGCGCCCTTGGCGTCCACCCATTCGGCGTCGACCCCGTTCAGCCGGTTGGCGGCGACACGTCGGCGGGAGTCGCGGATGTCGGTGAGCGAATGGTCGAGGTTCAGGACCCCGCGTTGGGAGAACAGGATGGGATATTCCAGGTCTTCGTCGAGGTGCTCCCACAGTTTCAGCGAATGCTCGTAGATCGCGGCGCTGGCGTCCCAGAGGTAGTTGGACCGGATGATGGTGGTGTTGCGGGCCATGTTTCCGCCGGCCAGCCACCCTTTTTCCAGTACCGCGACGTCGGTGATCCCGCGCCGGGCCAGATAGTGCGCCGTGGCCAGGCCGTGGCCGCCACCCCCGACGATGACCACCTGGTAGTGACGCCGGGGTCGCGGGTTGCGCCACAGAAACTCCGGATGTTGCGGGAGTCCTGCACCCGGTGGAACCTGCCGTGTCACGTTCAGGCCTTTCTCGATCTTCTCGTCAGTACGCCAGATCGGGATAGAGCGGATGCTTCTCGGCGAGTGCGGACACCCGCGCCCGGAGTGAGGAAGCCAGGTCGGCCTCGAGCTCACCGACCGGCGCCGTCAGCGCAGCGGCGATGATGTCGGCGACCTCGGTGAAATCGTCGTCACCGAAACCGCGGGTGGCCAGCGCCGGGGTGCCGATGCGCAGACCCGACGTGATCATCGGCGGCCGGGGGTCGAACGGAACGGCGTTCCGGTTCACCGTGATACCGACCGAGTGCAGCCGATCCTCGGCCGACTTGCCGTCCAGGTCGGAGTCGCGCAGGTCGACCAGCACTAGATGCACATCGGTGCCACCGGTCAGCACCGTGACGCCCGCCGCGGTGACGTCGGCGCCGACCAGCCGCTGCGCCAGCAGTGCAGCGCCGCGGACGGTTCGTTCGGCCCGCTCGGTGAAGGACGGATCGGCGGCCATCTTGAAGGCCACCGCCTTCGCGGCGATGACGTGCTCCAACGGCCCACCCTGCTGCCCGGGGAACACGGCGGAGTTGACCTTCTTGGCCAGTTCCGCGTCGTTGGTCAGGATGACGCCCCCGCGTGGCCCACCCAGCGTCTTGTGGGTGGTGGTGGTGGTCACGTGCGCGTAGGGCACGGGCGAGGGGTGGAGGCCGGTGGCGACCAGGCCGGCGAAGTGCGCCATGTCGACGAGCAGGTACGCACCGACCTCGTCCGCGATCTGGCGGAAGCGGGCGAAGTCGAGCTGCCGGGGGTAGGCGGACCACCCGGCGATGATCAGTTTCGGCGCGTGGAGGCGGGCCAGCCTGGCCACCTCGTTCATGTCGATCCGATAGTCGTCCTTGGACACCTCGTACGCCGCGACGTTGTAGAGCAGCCCGGAGAAGTTGATCCGCATGCCGTGGGTCAGGTGTCCGCCGTGGGCCAGGGACAGGCCCAGAATCGTGTCGCCGGGTGTGATCAAGGCCTGCATGGCCGCCGCGTTGGCCTGCGCCCCGGAGTGCGGTTGCACATTGGCGAAGCCGGCGCCGAACAGGGCCTTGATGCGGTCGATGGCAAGCCGTTCGATCACGTCGACGAACTCGCATCCGCCGTAGTACCGACGCCCCGGATACCCCTCCGCGTACTTGTTGGTCAACACGCTGCCCTGCGCCTGCATCGCGGCGACGGAGGCGAAGTTCTCGCTGGCGATCATCTCCAGGGTGCCCTGTTGGCGATGCAGTTCGTTGGCGATCTGGGCGGCCACCTCGGGGTCGGCCTGCGCCAGGGACGCGTCGAGGCCCGGCCACCCGTCCGGGGCAGGGCCGGCGGTCTGGCTGTCCGCGGATAGTTCCGTCATCGTCATCGCGACTCCCTGATGTGTGCGCCCGTGGTGAGCACGTCGGCTGCCCGTGCCTGGAAGCGGCGACCGATCGCTCGCGCCCGCTGTCCACCGTAGTGAGGAACTGGTGGATTCTGCAGTTCGCGCGGGGGACCCGGCTCGCCTCAGCACCGGATCTTCGTCATGTCCGGGTCGAAAGCGGGCTCCACGGTGACCACGGCGCGGTACCGCTCGCCGAAGTAGCCGATGTCCACGGCGGTGCCGGGAGTGGCCAGATCGGCGGGCAGCCACGCGTAGGCCAGCGGTGTGCCCAGTGTGTGCGCGTATGCGGCCGAGGTCACATAGCCGACTGCGCGTTCGCCCTCCGCCGGGTACACCGGTTCGCCGCCCAGCACGATGTTGTCGGCCCCGTCGACGGTCAGCAGACACAGGCGCCGCCCGTCGTCGGGCCGGGCCAGCAGCGCCGGCTTGCCCAGGAATTCCTGGTCGAGCTTGACGGCGAAGTCGAGTCCGGCCTGCGTCGGGGTGTGCTCGCCTGTCATGTCCGCACCGAAGCTGCGGTACCCCTTCTCGATGCGCAGCGCGTTGAAGGCACCCCGACCTGCGGCGATGATGCCGTGTTCGGCGCCGGCCGCCATCAGCAGATCCCAGAGGACCAACCCCTGGTCCGCGGTGGTGTACAGCTCCCAACCGAGCTCGCCGACGTAGGACAGCCGCATCGCGGTGACCTCGACGGTGTCCAGAAAACACCGCTGCGCGCGGAAGTACTTGAAACCGGCGTGGGAGAAGTCCGCGTCGGTCAGCGGCTGGACGACGTCGCGGGCCTTCGGGCCCCAGATGCCGATGCAGCACGTACCCGCGGTGATGTCCCGCACGACGACGGTTTCGGCCTGCGCGGATCTGCGCAACGTCCTGGTCATCCAGTCCACGTCGACGGCACCGTTGGCGCCGACCTGATAGCGCTCGGGCCCGAGCCTGGCCACGGTCACGTCCGACCGGATACCGCCGTCCACGTCGAGCATCAGGCAGTAGGTGACCGAGCCCACGGACTTGGCCATCTTCCCGGTGACCAGGCTCTGCAGAAACTCGGTGGCCCCCGGCCCGCTGACCTCGATGCGTTTGAGGGCGGTCATGTCGTAGATGGCCACGTCGGTGCGGGTGATGGCGGCCTCGGCGGCGATGGTCGGCGACCAGAACCGGGCGGCCCAATCACCGGGGGCCGGAATGGACCAGCCGGTGTTCCGCTCGCTCGCGATCAGGCCGTCGTTGGCCGCATACCAGTGCGGCCGCTCCCAGCCGTTGGCCTCCAGGAACATCCCGCCCAGCGCCTGCTGCCGCGGGTAGAACGGCGAGGTGCGCAGTGGACGCGAATGCTCCATCGGCTGCAGCGGATGGAGGATGTCGTACACCTCGACGAAGTTCTGGCAGTCCTTGTTGCGAATGTAGGCGGGCGAGAGTTGGTGCCGCTCGAACCGGTTGATATCGCAGGCGTGCAGGTCGAACGAGGTGGAACAGCCGTCGACGATCCATTCGGCCATCGCTTTCGCGACCCCGGCCGAGTGGGTGACCCAGACCGCTTCCGCAGTCCAGAATCCGTCCAGGTCGGCGTGCGGCCCGAGGAGCGGCAGATTGTCGATGGTGAACGAGAACACTCCGTTGAACGCCTGCGCCAGTTCCAGTTCGCCGAGACCGGGCATGATGCGGGCGGTTTCGGCCAACGGGAATTCGAAGTCCGCCGGGGTGAACTCCAGGACCGACGGCTGGCCCCCACGAGCTTCGGCCTCCGCCCAGGGTGCGAGATCCGTGGCGGCGACGGGCATCGGCCGATGCCGGTAGGAACCGATGCCCAGACCGGTGTGGTTCTCCCGGAAGTAGAGGCCCGCGTCCTGGTGCCGCAGAACCGGCCTGGCCGCCTCGGCCCGCTGCAGCGCCAGGGGGGCGATCGGGCCGGTCCAGGCGAACTGGTGGGCCAACGGGGTGAGGGCCAGTACCTGCCCGACCATGCCGGCGACCTTGGGGCCCCAGATCCCCGCGCAGCACACCACGATGTCCGCGCGCAGGTCGCCGTGGTCGGTCCGGACCCCGGTCACCCGGGAGCCGGAGCTCAGGATGTCCAGCACCTCGTGCCGCTGAAGAACGGTTGCGCCGCGGGTCTTCGCCCGGTCCAACTGAGCCGCAACCGCCCGGACGGCCTTGGCGATGCCGTCGTCCGGGACGAACAGGGCGCCGTGCACCACGCTCGGCTCCAGCAGGTCCCAGGTCTTCACCGCTTCGTCCGGTTCCATCAGCCGGGCGCCGCGCACCCCCCACGCCTGCGCGAAGCCGAATCGCCGCTCCAGTTCCTGCGCCCGTTCCGGTGTGGTGGCGATTTCCAGTCCGCCGACCGGCAGGTAGCACGGGTCCCCGCGGTAGGACAGCCCGGTGAACTTCTCGACGGTGTAGCGAGCGAAATCACTCATCACCTTGGTGCCGTTGGTCTGGAAAACGACACCGGGCGCGTGCGAGGTGGATCCACCCGACACCGGCAGCGGGCCGCCGTCGACCACGGTGACGTTCGACCATCCCCGGTCGGTGATCTCGTCGGCCAGACTGGCGCCGACGATGCCACCACCGATGATGACGACCGATGGTCCCGTCATACGTCCTCCATGTTTCAGTGGCGCGTATTACGCAACAGAACGCGTCCTGTGCAACAGCGTAGCGTTCCTTGCCCCGGTGCGGTTACTTGCCCAGCCACGCGTTGACCTTGGCCGGATTCGCATCGATCCACTTCTTCGCGGCCGCCTCGGGCGTCATCTTGTCGGCGGTGATGTACTTGGCCACCAGGTTCTGATCGGCGTTGGTCCAGTGGAAATTCTTGATGAAGGCCGCCGCCGGCGAGCCGGAATTGGCCAGCTTGGTCGACATGATCTTGTTCAGGTTGTAGTTCGGGTAGTCACAGGCGACTTTCTGCGGGTCCTTGTCGCAGCCGGGGGTGTACTTCGGCAGGTTGATCTTGGTCAGCGGAATTTCGGACAGGAACCACTGGGGTGAATAGAAATAGCCGATGACCGGGGTGTTGTTCTGCTGACCGGTGCGGAAAGCCTGGATCAGCGCCGCTTCGGAGCCGGCATAGACGACCTTGTAGTTCAACTTCAGATTCTTGACCAGGGCCGCGTCGTTGGTGACGAATGACGGGTCGCCGTCCAGAAGCTGCCCCTGGCCGCCGGACTCGGAGGTGGCGAACTTGCTCGCGTATTTGTTGAGGTTCTGCCAGTTGGTGATGTCCGGGAATTCTTTCAATGTGGCCGGCGTGACGTACCAGCCGATCTGGCCCAGGTTGCCGGTCAGTCCGGCGTCGATCGCCACCTTCTGTGCTGTGATGTACTTGGCGGCCAGGTCGTCGTGGCCCCAGTTTTCGATGATGACGTCGATCTGCCCGCTGGGAAAGCCCTGCCACGCCAGTTGCTCGGCCAGCGCCTTCTGATTGACCCGGCATTTCAGGTCGTTCTGCAGAATGTAGGTGACCACGGCCGCGTCCGCGGTGTAGCCGACCCAGTCGTTCATGGCCAGGTTGATCGGCGAGCTGCAGGTGCCGGTCACCGGCAGCATCTTGCCCGTGGCCGCGACAGTGCCGGCCGCGCTCGCAGTCCTACCGGCGCCGGCCGTACCACCGGCGCTCGCGGTAGTGGCAGCGCTGGCCGGGCCACCTGCCGACGAGCCGCCGCCGGACGCCCCAGCCGCGGTGGTTGCCGCGGCCGACCCCGGGGCGGCGGCCGCTGCGGTGCTGGCCGGGCTGCTTCCGGCCTCGTTGACCTTGGCTGCGCAGGCCGAGGACAGCAAAAGTGCGACGGCGCTCACACCGATGGCGAGTCTGGTCATGGACGTTGATCCGGTGTGGCGCATGCGTGCTCCTGCAGGGTTGAGGTGGGCAGATCGGGGGGCGGGCCAAGCGGACGACCGGGGTGGAACCGGTGCGAGGTGGGAGAATCGGTGTGGTACGGGGGTCGGTGTCATAGCGTGGCGGGCGCGACGACCTTGGCGGTGGAGATCTTGGCCGTCGGTGCGGCACCGGTCTCGGTGGCCTTTCTGGCGCGTCGCCCGGACCGCTGGGCCGCGGCCTGCGTCACCCGGTCGACCATGATGCCCAACACCACCAGGGCGAGGCCCGCGGCCAGGCCCTTGCCGAAGTACGGTGCGTTCTCCAGGCCGCTGATGACCAGATATCCGAGCCCGCCGCCACCGACTGCGGCGCCGATCACCACCATGGACAGGGTGTAGATCACCGCCTGGTTGGAGGCCAGGGCGATCGACTTGATCGACATCGGTATCTGCACCTTGGTGATCATCTGCCACGTGGTGGAACCCGAAGAGATCGCGGATTCCACCGTATTGGCCGGAACCTGGCGGATTCCGTCCGCCACGATCTTGATCGCGGCCGGCGCCGCGTAGATGACGCCGGCGAAGATGGCCGTCACCCGGCCGGGCCCGAATAGGCCGAGGAACGGCACCAGGTACACCAGTGCGGGCATGGTCTGCGCGGCGTCCAGAATCGGCCGGATGACGCGGTCCGCTCCCGTCGAGCGACCCATCCACACACCGATGACGACACCCAGCACGATGGCCGCGAGACTGGCCAGGATGGTGGAGGCCAGGGTGAACATCGCGTCCGACCACACCCCCAGGATCACCAGGGCGGCGACACCGATCACCATGACCAGGGCCACCCGCAGGCCGCCGACCACGTAACCGAGAACGAGGAAGACCAGCCCGACGACGAACCAGGGAGAGGCCTCCAACAAGGACTGGAACGGATTCAGCAGACCGTAGGCAATGGCGTTCTTGAAGTCCAGGGTGATCAGGGACAGATGGGTCTGCGCCCAGGTCGAGACCTGGTTGACGCCGGAGGTGATCGCCTGTCCCCAGTCGGGCCAGGTGGTCGGGGCCTGCGCAGCCCAGAGGTAGGTCCGCGACAGGTAGACCGCCACCAGCGTGACGAGCAGCCCGCCACCGATCAGGATCCAGCGCACACCGTTGTTGGTCGTGCCTTTGCGGAGAGCCACCTCGGACCGCACGCTCGCGGCGGTCGACACCCGGTCGAACACGATGGCCATCAGGACGATCGATAGACCGGCGTTGAACGCAGTCCCGACGTCCAGGCTCTGCAGTGCGTTGCGGACATCCGATCCGAGCCCGGGCGCCGCGATGTAGGCGGCGATGACCACCATCGACAGGGCGGCCATGAAGGTCTGGTTGACCCCGATGACGGTGGTGCGCTTGGACATCGGCAGCAGGACCTGCCGTAGCCGCTGCCCGCCGGTGACCCCCAGCGAGTCGACGGCTTCCCGCGTGGTCGGGGGCACCTGGCGGATCCCGTGGGCGGTGATCCGGATGATCGGGGGGACCGCGAAGATGAAAACGGCGGCCGTCACCGATGCCGATCCCAGGGAGAAGATCAGGATGAGCGGGGCCAGATAGGCGAAAGCAGGCAGGATCTGCATGAAGTCGAGAATCGGGGTGATGATCTTGTTGGCCCGGTCGCTGGTGCCGGCCCAGATTCCGAGGGGGATTCCGATGACGAAGGCGAACAGGACAGCGCTGATGACCTGGGCGAAACTGGCCATCGCGTCGCTCCACACGCCTTGGAAGACGAAGAGCAGGAAGACCGCGGCGGTCAGCGCGGCCACTTTGACATTCCCGACGGCGTAGGCGATCCAGGTGACCAGGACCGTGGTGCCGAGCCACCCGATGTAAGGAATGCCGAGGCCGGTCTGGGTCTGGTAGAAGACCTCGGAGATGAAATCGCTGACGTGCTGGAGGAGCAGCTGGATGTAGTTGATGAAGTAGAGGAAGACGGGGCTGACGTTCTGATTCTCGGCGACCCATTCAGGCCAGGTGTTCAGATTGCTGTGAATGGTCGTGAGGTCCTGCGGGTCCAGGGCCAGGGTCCATTTGTTGGCCAGGGTGACACGTGCGAGGACCCAGATAAGAAGCACCAGCAGGAGAGCCGTGGTGGCGGCGCCGACCGGCATCCGCCGGCTCGGGACATCGTCCACGGCCACCGGGTCGGCATTCCGGCCCAGTTGCGCTTCCGATTTCTCCAGGCCCACGTCGGCCGCAGCCGCCGTCCTGGTGGTCGACATCAGGCCGCGGCTTTCGGGTGGACGGGCCGGCCCCCGACGACACCGAGAATGTCGTCCCGGGTGACCATCCCGACGGTGTGCTCCCCTTCGACCACCCGGACCGGCGAGGCGGATCCGATCACCGTCGGGATCGCGTCGCGGATGACGGTCCCGGCCGGCAGTGATGCGGCCGACGGGTCGAGATCGGCGGCCGGCTGGGCGATCCACTTCAAGGTCAGCACGTCGGCCTTGGGTACCTCGGAAACGAAGTCCGCGACGTAGTCGTCGGCCGGCGCCCCGACGAGTTCGTCGCCGGTGCCGATCTGGACCAGTTCCCCGTGGCGCATGATGAGGATGCGGTCGCCGAGCTTGAGAGCCTCCGACAGATCGTGCGTGATGAAGATCATCGTCTTGCCCATGTCCCGGTGCAGTCGGATGACCTCGGCCTGCATGTCGCGGCGGATCAACGGATCCAGGGCCGAGAACGGCTCGTCGAACAGCAGCACGTCGGGGTCACCGGCCAGCGCCCTGGCCAAGCCGACCCGCTGCTGCATGCCGCCGGACAGCTGATCCGGGAACCGCCGTTCATACCCTTGCAAGCCGACCAGGTCGATCACTTCCCGGGCCCGTTGGTAACGCTCGGTCTTGCCCATGCCGCGCACCTGCAGACCGTAGGCGACGTTGTCGAGCACGCTTCGGTGGGGGAGCAGACCGAAATGCTGGAACACCATGGAGATCCGCTTGCGGCGGATGTCCCGAAGCGCCGATCCGGACGACTTCATGATGTCCTGTCCGGAGAGCAGCACCTGGCCGGCCGTCGGCTCGATCAACCGGGTCAGACACCTGACCAGGGTTGACTTCCCGGAACCGGACAAACCCATCACCACGAACACCTCGCCGCGGGCCACATCGAAGTTCATGTCCCGGACCGCTGCCACACAACCGGTCTGCTCCAGGATCTGCGGGCCGGTCAACGTCGCCATCGCCGGATCGGTCGGGATCTTGGCGGCCTTGGTGCCGAACACCTTCCACAGGTTGCGCACCGAGAAATCGGGCACCGAGGTGTCTTGCGCCGAAGAGTCTGTCGCCGAAGGATTTGTCGCCGAAGGATTTGTCGCCGACGAGTCTGGGGTAGCAACGTCGGGAGTGGGCCGGACTGGTGTGCTCATCACATCTCCTGGGTGAGGGGACCGTCTACCGGGCTGTGCATCGGAGCCGAGTTCGGTACTTCAGCGTGGGAACCAGTACTGCGGTGCCGGCGAGATGTTCTGCCAGATGTGTTTGATCTCGCGATATTCGGACAGGCCGGTCGGCCCGAGTTCCCGGCCGTTGCCGGATTGACCGAAGCCGCCCCATTCGGCCTGCGGTACGTACGGGTGGTAATCGTTGATCCATACCGTTCCGTGCCGCAGTGCGCCGGCCACCCGCTGAGCGCGCGATGCATCGGAGGTCCACACGGCGCCGGCCAGGCCGTAATCGGTGTCGTTGCCGATCCGGATCGCCTCCGCCTCGGTGGTGAAGGTCTCCACCGTCATCACTGGACCGAACGATTCCTCGCGCACCACGGCCATCTCGCGGGTGCACCGGTCCAGGATGGTGGGCGGATAGTAGAAACCCCGGGCCAGGTCGCCTTCGGTGGGGATCACGCCGCCGGTGCGCAGGACGGCCCCCTCGGCCACGCCGCTCTGGACGTAGGCGTGCACTTTGTCCCGGTGCGCCGCGGAGATCAGCGGGCCGGCCTCGGCGTTCTGGTCGAACGGGCCGCCGAGGCGGATATGCCCGGCTCGGGCGACGATCTCGTCCACCACCTGATCATGCAGTTCCTGCGCCACGATCAGCCGGGCCCCAGCCGAGCAGACCTGACCGGAATGCAGAAAGACCGCGGTCAGCGCATGGTCGACGGCCGCTTCCAGATCGGCGTCCGCGAAGACGATGTTCGGATTCTTGCCGCCCAATTCAAGGGCGACTCTTTTCACGGTGGCCGCGCCGGCGACCATGATGGCCTTGCCGGTGGCCAGACCGCCGGTGAAAGAGACCATGTCGACCCGTTTGTCGCTTGTCAGCACGACACCGACCTCGCCGCCGCTGCCGGTCACCAAATTGGCGACGCCCGGCGGTACGCCGGCCTCGGCGAGCGTCTCCATCAACAGGATCGCGGTCGACGGGGTGAGTTCGCTGGGCTTGAGGATGAACGTGTTGCCCGCCAACAAGGCCGGCGCCACCTTCCAGGACACCTGCAGCAACGGATAGTTCCACGGGGTGATCAGAGCGCACACGCCGACCGGTGCGTATTCGATTCGACTGATCGCATCGGGGTTGCCGGTGCTGATGACACGTCCCGAGTCCGTGCCGGCTATCCCGCCGTAGTACCGAAAACAGGCGATGACGTCCTCGACGTCACATTCGGCCTCGACAAGGCGCTTTCCGGTGTCCAGCGCTTCGGCCCTGGCGTAGGCGGCCTTGTCCCTGGCCAGCAACGCGGCCGTCGCGAGCAGGATGTCGCCGCGTCCCTTTTCGGGTAGTGCCGCCCAGGTGCCGTCGTCGAACGTCGCCCGGGCGGAATGCACCGCTGCCTCCGCATCGGCCGCTGACCCTTCGATGACGCGGACCACCGGGGACCCGTCGGCCGGGCAGCGGATCAGTCGACTGCCGCCGCCGTTCGTGGGATTCCAGCGGCCGCCCGTGAACAGACCTTTGAGGTGATCCTCGGATCCGACGAACGCTGAATCCGCTGTTGAGTCGGGGGTCGGCGAGTCCGCTGTTGGGTCGACGGGCGCTGAGGCGGCCGGCTCAGCGGTGGCCGGGCGGGCCATCGGACCGGCGTCGGCCTGTCCTTCGGCGAGGCTCGCACTCACTCCGGCCACCTCCTGATGGACGATCGCCAGCCATGTTGCGTATTACGCACCGACTCGCTCCCTGAGCAACAGCATGGAACGATGGGACAGGGGTGTCAAGGTCGGGACGCCAGGTTGGGCAAGATTAACCTGACCGTGATGATTGACCTCGGACGACGGGCCATTGCCGACACATGCCGGTAATCCACGGCGCCGCTGTCGCGCTCACGCGCCGCGTGCAGTGCCCCCGCCGGGGACGTGGTAGCCCATCCGGTCGGAAATGTCCGCGGCGGCCGCCGTCACCGCGGCGATCACCCCGGGGATCCGTTCGGGCTCGAGTCGAAAACTCGGTCCGGACACCGAGACGGAGGCGATGACCGACCCGTCCATGCCACGAATCGGCGCGGCCACCGCCGTCAGGCCGATCTCGAGCTCGTCGATCGCGACGGAATAACCGTCCCGGCGCACCGCCTCCAGGGATACGGCCAATGCCGCCGGGTCGGTGACGGTGTTCGGGGTCAGCGCGCGGAGTCGGCCGGACGTGGTGACGACGGCTCCGAGAACCGTTGCCGCCTCGGCGGGAGCGGCGTGAGCGAGCAGTACCCGACCGTTCGCCGTGGCGTGGACCGGGTTTCGGCGACCTATCCAGTTGTGGATCTGCAGGGCCGAGGTGCCGGCCACCTGGTCGACGTAGAGCGTCTCGACTCCGGAGAGGATGACCACGTTCACGGTTTCGCCGACCTCGGCGGCCAGGGCCGTTGTCACCGGCCGACTTTCCCGGACGATGTCCAGTCGCGACCGGGTCGCGCCCGCCAGTCTGAGCACGCCGACACCGAGGCGGTACCGCCCTCGGTCGGGCAACTGTTCAGCCAGCCCATGGGATTCCAGTGTGCTGAGCAGGCGGGAGACCGTCGATTTGTGGACGCCGAGAAGTCGGGCAATCTCTGTGACCCCCAGTTCTCCGTCCGCGGCGAGCAGTTTCAGGATGGTCAACGCCCGGTCCACCGACTGCACCGACCCCCCGGACCCGTCCGGGCCGACAGCGGTGGCCGGTGGCCGACCGCGGCCGGTGAGCCCTGAATCGGCGCCCTGGGCAGGTGGCCGCGCTAGGTCCAGCATGCCCGGGAGCGTAGCCGTCGCCGGCCGGCGCAGTCAGGGCCTTGACCGTCGCAAGCCCATGTAGTCAAGGCCTTGACCCGGGGACGCAGGGAGCAACATGCTAGACGTTGCACATGGAGCGCTGCGTTGTGCTCAGCGCAACGGTCCCTCACGTCGGGTCGTAGTCACTTACGGGAGGTCCCTTGTCACCCCGGCCAGAACCGGGGCGCGAGTTCATCCTGACGCTCTCGTGTCAGGACGGGCCGGGCCTCGTCCACGCGGTCACCGGTTACCTGGTCCGTTTCGGGGCCAACATCCTGGCCAGCCAGCAGTTCGACGACCGGCTCACCGGGCGATTCTTCATGCGGGTGCACTTCGACTTCGACGGACGCCGTCGCGCGGATTCGCCGGCAGCGCGGGACCTCAGTGCGGCGGCTGGTCTGGCGGACCTGCGGACCGGCTTCGACGAGGTGTCGCAGGCACACGCGATGAAGTATGAATTGGTGGATGTGGCTACACCGACCTCGACATTGATCTTGGTGTCGAAATTCGGACATTGTCTGAACGACCTGCTCTTCCGCTACCGGATGGGAACGCTGAACATCGAGATTCCGGTGATCGTCTCCAACCACGGTGATTTCGCGGACCTCGCCGCCTCCTACGACATTCCGTACGTTCATCTGCCGGTGACACCGGACACCAAGGTGCAGGCCGAATCCCGGATGTTGGAGCTGGTCGCGGAACACGGCGTGGAGTTGGTGGTATTGGCCAGGTATATGCAGGTGCTGTCGGAGGCGACCAGCCACGCGTTGTCCGGCAGGGCGATCAACATCCACCATTCTTTTCTGCCCAGTTTCAAGGGTGCCAAGCCATACCATCAGGCGCACGACCGGGGGGTGAAGCTGATCGGGGCCACCGCGCACTACATCAACGACGACCTCGACGAAGGCCCGATCATCGAACAGGACGTCGCCCGGGTCGACCACACCGCGGACCCGGACGATCTGGTCGCGGCCGGGCGGGATGTCGAGACCCAGGTCCTGTCGCGCGCGGTCAAATGGCACTGCGAGCGCCGTGTCCTGACCAACGGTTCCCGGACCGTCGTCTTCCGCTGATCTCCCGGGGTCAGCATTTGTCCAGGGGACCAGCGTTCGATGCGCAGGCCGCCACTTTGCGACGCGCCGCAGGCTTTGCGACGCGCAGCGGCACCGGCCGGGGTGGCCGGTGTGTCTGCTGCGCGTCGGAATGTGTTGCGCGCGTCGGAAAGTGTTCATTCAGGGGCACTTTCCAATGCGCAGGTACAGTTTCCGACGCGCAGGCGCTACTTTGCGACGCGCCGCACGCTTTCCGACGCGCCGCAACAGCCGGACCCGCCCCCGGGCACAGTCGGGCACAGTCGGGCGCGGGGGTCGGCCCCGGGTCAGAGGGCGGGCGATCGGGGGAGGGATTTCCCGGCGGCGAGCTGGGCATGGATGCCGTAGTCGCGGATCTTCCGGTAGATGGTCGCCCGTGACATGCCGACCTCCCGGGCCGCGCGTTCCTTGTTGCCGTGATTGGCCACCAGGCTGGCGACAATCGCGTCCCGCTCCAGGTTCTCCAACGGTGTGAGCTGCCGTCGGCTGCCGGAGCGACATCGGGCGGGCAGATCCTCGACGGTGAAGCTGCCCGACCTGCGGAGTTTGACGACGTTCTGGAGGACCTCCCGCAATTCGGCGACATTGCCCAGCCAGGGCAGCTTCATCAGCTGCCGCATTGCCTCCGGCGAGCACGTCAGACCGTGGGCCACTCCGGTGATTCGGTTGATCAAATGTGGGATCAGCAGGTGGAGGTCGTCGAGCCGGTGCCGCAGCGGCGGCAATTGCAGGGTGTGCGGGAAGTGCGGGAGCAGTTGTGCGTCCAGCTCGGTGCCGTCCCGGTCGGCGGCCATGGTAATGGCGACCCATGGGCGATCCGGTTGGTCGGCATGCGCAGCGGCCTCGGCCAGCAGGTCCGTCAGGCCGATCAGCCCGGTCGGGTCGAGGCGATCGACGTGTTGCAGAATGACCGCGCCGCCGTCCTCGGTCAGGGCGTCGGACACCCGGTCCAACCAGTGCTCGATGTCGGAGCCGTCCGCCGCGTCCAGCACAGCGACCCGGCCGGTCGGGTGGTGCAGTTGGTGCACGGCCCGCGCCAGGGCCAGCTTGCCCACCCCCGCCTCGCCCTCCAGCGCGACCCACTCACGATGCCGATACCAGCTGTCGATCGAGCGGCAGCACCGGGTCCAGCTCGCACAGTGCCCGACCAGAGCGGGCAGCGTCAGTGACATGGGCACCAGCGCGCGAACCGGATTGTCGACGGTGGCCGAGCTGGAACTGAACTGAACCCGGAGTACCCCCCCGACCAGCCGGTCGTTCAGGAAGGCCGGCTGGTGGTGCAAACGGGCCAATAGACCACTGGGCAATTCGGCGACCAGGGTGATCGGTCGGTTCAACCCGCGCGCATCCGCGGCCCGGGCCAGGAGTGCCGCCTGATCACCCGGGTCGAGGGTTTGCCGGGCCTGGTCGTTCATCATCACCAGCTGGTCGCTGATGGCCAGCACGAGCCCACCGGCGTGCTGGCAGGCGCTCATGTATTCACGAAACAGTGCGAGTTCGTCCTGACTGGCCTCGGTCAGCATGTTGCGCTCGATGCTCCGGGCCGTGGTGACCGCCAGCGTGGTCAGCAACGAACCGGGTTCCTTGGCCCAGGTGGTCAGATCCAGAGCCCCGAGCAGAGCACCACTGATCGGATGGTGGATCGGCGCACCTGCACAGGTCAGTCGCTCGAGGTTCTCTGCGTAGTGCTCATGACCGCTGACCAGGGTCGGCAGGCCGGATTCCAGCGTGGTTCCGACTCCGTTGGTGCCGACCAGGTTCTCCGCGTAGCTGAACCCAGGCGCCAGATTGACGTGATCCAGATGCTTGCTGAGCAGCCCGCGTGGGACCCGTCGGTCCAGGACCAGACCGGTCGCGTCGGTCAGCACGATGCTGATCGGCTGGTCGGTGAGCTCGTCCTGCAGCTGACGCAGAATCGGTTCGGAGCACACCATCAGCGGCGAATGCCGGTTGGGGTCCTTCACGTAACGAAGGTTGGGCCGGTCGGCCGGCACTCGGAACGCACGCGAGCGCTGCCAGGACGTCATAATCGGCGCGCGGACGTCCAACTCGTCGACAGGTCCGGCGGTCAGAAAATTCTCCCGGGCCACCGCCAGCCGGACGGGCCGATGCGCTGGTGGCGTTCGGGTGCTGGGTACTGGCGTCATTGCCAACGTCCTTCATGGCCGAGCATGGGTCGAAGTTCCCTGCCCGGGATCAGGCAGGGCCTGGTCATCAGCGGTTCGGGCGGGCGGCCGGCCATGCCGGTCCTGACGCCGGAACCTTCGACGAGCCTATCGCCGCTGGACAGGCCGATACGAGGGATCTCAGATTGAGACGGCCGTCACCCGCCCGGCGGGGTGTGATTCTTGGCACGACGACTTGACGACCTGGCCCGCGGCCCGGGTCGGGAGCCGCGCACGGCAGTTGCCTGGCGTGCGGCGGTGCCACCGATCCGAACCCAGGCTCATCGGCCGTCGCCAGCCCGGAGGGATCGCGAATCCGGGTCCACCTAGCACAGGAGGACGCGCAGTGAGCAGACAGAGTCTGAGCAAGGCCCACAAGAAGATCACCGAACTGTCGTGGGAGCCCACCTTCGCCACCCCGGCGACACGCTTCGGTACCGACTACAAGTTCGACAAGTCGCCCAAGAAGGATCCGCTGAAGCAGATCCTGCGGTCCTACTTCCCGATGGAGGAGGAGAAGGACAACCGCGTCTTCGGCGCGATGGACGGCGCGATCCGCG
>CAXUHA010000052.1:0-6565 GCA_964250735.1 uncultured Nakamurella sp.
CTGGTGACCAACTACCTGGGCCAGATCTGGGGCGGCAAGGTCTTCGACAATTCCTACGACCGGAAGGCCACCAGCACCTTTCAGATCGGCGCGGGCAAGGTCGTTCCCGGGTGGGACGTCGCGTTGGTCGGCCTGAAGGTCGGCAGCCGGGTGTTGCTGAGCCTGCCGCCGGCGGACGGGTACGGGCCGCCCGGCAGCAGCGGCGCCGGCATCAAGGGCACCGACACGATCGTCTTCGTGGTCGACATCGTCTCCCGGATCGCGGCGGACACCACCGGCCAGACCAACGCGGTGATCCAGCCCGCGCCCAAGGGGGTGCCGACGGTCACCGGTGCGTTGGGCAAGGAACCGAAGATCACCATCCCGAAGGGTCTGGTCGAACCGAAGACCAACAACGTGTACGTACTGGCCAAGGGCACCGGCCCCAAGGTCAAGGCCGGCTCGGTGCTGGCGCAGCTGGTCATCACCGACTGGACGCAGTCGCAGACCCAGTCGACCTGGCCCAAGACCGGGGCGGCGGCGGCCGGTGCGGACTCCTCGACCCAGGGCCTGCAGGCGATCTCACCCGAACCGTCCGGAGCGCTGAAGGGTTTGATCGGCATCCCTCTGGGCAGCCGGGTGCTGCTGCTCATCGCCCCCTCGACCGGCACCAGCGGCCAGCAGGCCGGTGTGGTGGCCGTGGTGGATCTGGTCGCCCAGGCCTGACCCGGCGGGTTCCGAAACACCGGCCGTGGGCAATATGAACAGCAGATGACGCTTGGCCGAACATTGCGTCTGACCAGGCAAAACAGCGATGTCGTTGGTGGACAACCTGTTTCATTCCCCCCATTATTCCGGGCATGACTGAGTTCATCATCCTGCTGCTGGTCATCGGGACCGCCCTGGCCTTCGACTTCACCAACGGATTCCATGACACCGGTAACGCCATGGCGACGTCCATCGCCACCGGGGCACTCAAACCGAAGGTCGCGGTGGCCATCTCCGGCATCCTCAACCTGGTCGGGGCCTTCCTGTCCGTGCAGGTGGCCAAGACCGTCGCCAAGGTGGTGCACATCCAGGACAAGAACGGGGCACCACTTCCGTTCTTCAACGCACCGGGCGGGCACCACCTGCTGATCACGATCGTCTTCGCCGGCCTGGTCGGTGGCATCATCTGGAACCTGACCACCTGGCTGCTCGGTCTGCCGTCGAGTTCCTCACACGCACTGTTCGGCGGGCTGATCGGGGCCGCGGTAGCCGGTCTCGGATTCTCCAGCGGTGTCGACTGGACCCTGGTCCTGACCAGCATCGTCATCCCGGCCGTGCTATCGCCCATCGTCGCCCTGATCATCGCCTCGGCCGGTACCTACCTGGTGTACGCCATCACCAGTCGGGTCCCGGAGAAGTCCCGGGAGAAGGGTTTCCGATGGGGGCAGATCGGCTCCGCCTCACTGGTGTCCCTGGCCCACGGCACCGGTGACGCGCAGAAGACGATGGGGGTCATCTTCCTGGCCCTGGTCGCCCACGGGTCCCTCACCGCCAGTGGTGACATCCCGATCTGGGTCAAGGCGGCCTGCGCCGTGGCCATCGCCCTGGGCACCTACATCGGTGGCTGGCGGGTGATCCGCACCCTCGGCAAGGGTCTCGTGGAGATCTCCTCACCGCAGGGCATGGCCGCGGAGACCGCGTCCGCGGCGGTCATCCTCACCTCCTCCCACCTGGGCCTGGCGTTGTCCACCACCCACGTGGCCACCGGTTCCATCCTCGGTACGGGCGTCGGAAAGAAGGGCGCCAAGGTGCGCTGGAACGTCGCCGGACGGATGGCCGCCGGCTGGTTGATCACCCTGCCCGTCGCGGCCGTCGTCGGTGCCATCTGCTGGTACATCGCCGACCTGCTCAAGACGCCGGCGGACGGGCTCTACGGGATCCTGTTGGTCTTCGCCATCCTGGTCGCGGTGGCCACGCTGATCTATGTCCGGTCCCGCAAGGCTCCGGTGCACGCCGACAACGTCAACGAAGAATGGGACGACTCCTCCCTGGCGCCGCGCTCGCAGACGAGCGACTCCCGCACCTCCGCTTCCGTCTGAGAGGACGCACCGATATGTCCACCGTCATCACCTCTATCAGCCCGATCTGGAAAGTCCTGATCGTCGGCCTCATCCTGGGGGCAGGACTGCCCGCCCTGTTCGCCTTCGGACTTCGCTCCGCGTCCGGGACCGTGAGCCCGGACGGCACGGTCACCGCGCCGAACGCGGCCGGCCGGCTGATCGGCGGGATCTGCTTCCTGATCATCGCCCTGGTGGTCGTCGCGGCGATCGTGGTCCTGGCCGCCACCAAGCCGTTCCTGGCCCGATTCGGCCTGTCTTGATGCCCACTCGGCCTGTCCTGATGTCCACCGGGGAGGAGAAGCCCGGCCTCGTCTCCTCGGTGCTCAACTGGCTCCGCAAGGGTTATCCCGACGGCGTCCCGCCCACCGACTACTTCCCGTTGCTGGCGTTGCTGAGCCGCCGCCTCAACCAGACCGAGCTCGACACGGTCGTGGCCGACCTGACCGCATCCGGGCACCTGCGGGCCGGCCGCAGCGAGATCATCGAGGCCGTGGAGAGGGTTGCCCAGCAGGAACCCACCGACGAAGATGTAGTTCTGGTGGCGGCCCGGCTGGCCGCGGCCGGCTGGCCGTTGGCCGGCACCCTCGATGCGCGGGAGATCGAAACGGACAAGTCGACAGACGGCAGCCCGGTCGGCGGGACGGGGGCGAACGGCGCCACCGGCCTGCCCGGGCGGGGGCCTGTGCGCCCGGCCCTTCTGGAGTCCGTTCTCGGCTGGCTGCGCGCCGGCTACCCCCAGGGGGTACCGCAGCAGGACTACATCCCGTTGCTGGCCCTGTTGCGCCGCCGGCTCAGCGACGAGGAAACGGTGTCGGTGGCCAGAGAGATCGTCTCGGCCGGGCATCCGCCGGTCGGTGACGCCGACATCGGCGTGCTGATCACGAAGGTCACCAACGAGATGCCGTCCGAGAATGACATCAACCGGGTACGCGAGCAGCTGGAGGCGGCCGGCTGGCCGGTCGTCCCGCCCTCCTCCGAGTGAAATCGACTGACACCGACTGATTTCGACTGACATAGCAAGCACAACACTTCCCCATCTGCGCCCACTACCGTAGGACGATCGGTCGCCCGTCAGGCGCGACCTCCACCGACCGGCGCCCCGGAACCATGAGTCCCGGGGCGCCGATCATCGTCCTGACCGAGGAGCGCAGTGGCCCAGGGACATTCTGACCACGAAGATCATCCGCCGGCCGGTTCGCGCGAGTCGGTGGCCGCCGCGCGCCAGACCGGTGCCGGCGCCAATCGCACCCAGCTCCGCATCCTGTCCGTCGCGGTGGGCCTGATCATCGTCGTGATCGTCGTCGGGCTGGTCCGCAACCGGCAACAGAACGCCTCGCCGGTCACCGACCACCCGAAATCAGTGCATTCGACGGCGACGGTCAGCGGTGGGGTGATCACCGTGACGGGCGGCGCCCCGACGCTGACCATCGACCTGTACGAGGATGGCATCTGTTCGGCCTGTCAGGCCTTCGAGGGCCAGTACGGGCAGCAGATCATGAAGGCGGTCGACGAGGGACGGCTGCGGGTCCGCTACCACTTCATGAACTTCCTGAACTCGAAGTCCGCGTCGCACAACTACTCGACCCGGGCCGCCGCGGCTTTCGACTGCGTGGCCGCCGTGCCCGCCGCCCAGGCGCCGAAGGGCCTGTTCATGAACTTCCACACCGCGATGTTCGGCCACGGCACCCAACCGGCGGAAAACGGCTCCGCCGACCTGACCGACACGCAGATCGCGCAGGTGGCGGTCACCGCCGGAGCGCCCCCCTCCGCCGCCGGGTGCATCACCGCCGGAACTGCGATCGGCCGGGCGGAGGCATCCGCCGCGGCGGCTCGGGCGACGATGGACTCCTTGGTACCCGACAACCGGTGGGGTACACCGAGCGTCACCAAGGACGGTGTCCTGCTCGACCTGAACAGCACAGACTGGTTGACCAAATTGTTGCCCTGAGCTGCTGTGATAGTGCGATTAGGAGCTGTTCGGCGCACTTGGTAGGGTGGCCGGGCAGCTTCACGGGGCTGTGGCGCAGCTGGTAGCGCACCACACTGGCAGTGTGGGGGTCAGGGGTTCGAGTCCCCTCAGCTCCACCGTGAACAGAGCCCGCCGTTCGGAAGATCATTCCGTCCGGCGGGCTCCTTCTATCGAGCCGTCCCGTTGCTCACCGTAGGTTTGGCCCGGTGAACACCCGACCCGAGATCCGCGGCACCTTCGGCATGGTCGCGGCCACCCACTACCTGGCTGCGGCCGCCGGCATGGCCGTGCTGGAGGCGGGCGGCAACGCCGTGGATGCTTCGGTCGCGGCCGGCTTCACCCTGCAGGTGGTCGAGCCGCACCTCAACGGGCCCGGTGGCGACATGACCCTGTTGCTCGCCGAACCCGGTACTGCGCCGCAGGTGTTGTGCGCCCAGGGCCCGGCGCCCGCCCGGGCCACCGTCGGCCACTACGACAGCCTGGGCCTCGAGCTGATTCCCGGGTCCGGCTTGCTGGCCGCCGCGATCCCGGGTGCCACCGCCGGCTGGCTCACTCTGCTCCGCGACCGGGGGACCAGGTCGTTGGGCGACGTGCTGCAGTACGCGATCTGGTACGCGGAGACCGGCGTGCCGGTGTTGCCGTCGATCCATCGAACCATCGCCGGGGTGGCCGGGCTGTTCGACCGGGAGTGGCCGACCTCGGCCGAGATCTACCTCCCGGGCGGCCGGGTACCGGAGATCGGCAGCGTATTGACCAACCCGGGGCTGGCCGCGACCTATCGGCGGCTGATGTCGGCCGGCCGGGCCGGGTCGGGTCGCGAGGCCCAGATCGACGCGGCACTGCAGCAGTGGTCGCAAGGGTTCGTCGCCGACGCCGTCGACTCGTTCGTCGCCGTTCCCCACCTGGACTCGTCCGGTCGGCGCCACGCCGGGGTGCTCACCGGAGCGGATCTGGCCGGCTGGCGACCGACCTACGAATCGCCTGCCTCCGCACAGTTCGGCGACTGGACGGTCTTCAAATCCGGGCCCTGGGGCCAGGGGCCGGTGCTGCTGCAACAGCTCGAGCTCCTGCAAAGCCTGGGCGTTCGTCCCGGCGCGCCGGTCCATGACGGGAAACAGATGGACGGGAAACAGATGGACGGGAACCTGATGCACCCGGACCTGGTTCATACCGTGGTCGAGGTGAGCAAACTGGCCTTCGCCGACCGGGAGGCCTGGTACGGAGATTCCGCCGACGTTCCGCTGGCCGACCTACTGTCCGACGCCTACACCGCCGAGCGGGCCGGGTTGGTCGGCCCCGGCGCGTCCCGGGCCCTGCGTCCGGGCCACCCCGGTGGGCGGACCCCCCGGCTGCCGGTCGGCTTCGGCGGTCCACTCCGGGACCCCGACCGTGCCGACCGTGCCGGCGGTGCCTACCGTGCCGCCGGCCTGGGCGAGCCGACCGTCGGCCGGACCGGCCGGACCAGCGGCGACACCTGCCAGGTGGACGTGGTCGACAGGTGGGGCGGGATGGTCGCGGCGACGCCCAGCGGCGGATGGCTGCAGTCCTCGCCGGTCATCCCGGCGCTGGGGTTCGGCCTTGGTACGCGGTTGCAGATGATGACGCTGGAACCCGGCCTGCCCGCTTCACTGCTGCCGGGGCGACGGCCCAGGACCACGCTCTCGCCGTCGATGGCCGGCCGGGGGGCCCCGGAGCTGGCCTTCGGCACACCGGGCGGTGATCAGCAGGACCAGTGGCAGCTCGGCTTCCTGTTGCGCCTGCTGCTCGGCAGCCACGACGCGACAGAGGCCGGCCAGGGGGCGCTCGATCTGCAACAAGCCGTCGAGGGTCCGTCCTTCCACAGCACCCATTTTCCGAGTTCGTTCTACCCCCGGGAGGCCTTCGAAGCTCAGCTGGTCATCGAGGACCGCTTCGGCGACAAGGTCATCGGCGAGCTGACCCGGCGGGGGCACCGGGTGCTGCGTGCCGGGGGATGGACCCTCGGACGGCTGTGCGCCGTCGGTCGGGATGGCGCGACCGGTTGGATGCGGGCCGCCGCCGACCCGCGGGGCAACCAGGCCTACGCTGTCGGGCGTTGACGGCCGAGGGTCCCGTTCCGGCGCGACATTCACTCTTCCGACGGCCCCGCCATCGTCTTCTACGGCTTGTCGGACTAAGCTTTCACACGTCGCCGTCGCTGCCCTGTGGTGGTCGCGATTTTGCCGGTGCGCCGAACTGCTGGAGGACCGCTGTGACAGCCGTAGCCCCCCGACCCGTAGTCACCCGGGCCTATCCGGTCAACAAGTTGCGACCCGGTGTCGCCCTGCTCGGCTATCTGAAGACGACGGATCCCAAGACGCTGGGCAAGATGTACATCTGCACCGCGTTCTTCTTCTTCATGGTCGGCGGGGTGATGGCCCTGATCATGCGGGCCGAGTTGGCCCGCCCGGGGATGCAGTTCCTGACCAACGAGCAGTACAACCAGCTGTTCACCATGCACGGCACGATCATGCTGCTCTTCTATGCGACG
>CAXUHA010000052.1:6575-20147 GCA_964250735.1 uncultured Nakamurella sp.
CGCGAACTTCGTCCTGCCGCTGCAGATCGGCGCGCCCGACGTGGCCTTCCCCCGACTGAACTCCCTGGCCTACTGGCTCTACCTGTTCGGCTCCACCATCGCGGTGTCCGGGTTCTTCACCCCGGGCGGCGCCGCGGCCTTCGGCTGGACCGCCTACACACCGCTGTCGAACTCGGTCAACTCGCCCGGCGCGGGCGGCGACCTGTGGATCATGGGCCTGGCCGTGTCGGGCCTGGGCACCATTCTGGGTGGCGTCAACATGATCACCACGGTGGTCTGCCTGCGGGCCCCGGGGATGACCATGTGGCGGCTGCCGATCTTCACCTGGAACATCCTGGTCACCTCCATCCTGGTGTTGATCGCCTTCCCGGTGCTGACCGCCGCGTTGTTCGGACTGGCCGCGGACCGACATTTCGGTTCCCACGTCTTCGATCCGGCCAACGGCGGGGCGATCCTGTTCCAGCATCTGTTCTGGTTCTTCGGGCATCCGGAGGTGTACATCATCGCGCTGCCGTTCTTCGGCATCGTGTCCGAGGTGTTCCCCGTGTTCTCCCGGAAGCCGTTGTTCGGGTACCGGGGGTTGATCTACGCGACCCTGTCCATTGCGGCGCTGTCGGTGGCCGTGTGGGCGCACCACATGTTCGCGACCGGCGCCGTGCTGCTGCCGTTCTTCTCCTTCATGACCTTCCTGATCGCGGTGCCGACCGGGCTGAAGTTCTTCAACTGGATCGGCACCATGTGGAAGGGGCAGATCACCTTCGAGACGCCGATGCTCTTCGCGTGCGGGTTCCTGGTGACGTTCCTGTTCGGCGGTCTGACCGGCGTCATCCTGGCCTCCCCGGCGTTGGATTTCCACGTGTCGGACTCGTACTTCGTGGTGGCGCATTTCCACTACGTGCTCTTCGGGACGATCGTGTTCGCCACCTTCTCCGGCATCTACTTCTGGTTCCCGAAGATGACCGGCCGGTTCCTGGACGAGGGCCTGGGCAAGTTCCACTTCTGGACGACCTTCTTCGGCTTCCACCTGACGTTCCTGGTGCAGCACTGGCTGGGCAACATGGGCATGCCCCGTCGTTACCCCGACTATCTGCCCTCCGACGGCTTCACCACGCTGAACACCATCTCCACCATCGGTGCGTTCGTGCTGGGTGCCTCTACCCTGCCGTTCATCTGGAACGTCTTCCGCTCGTTGCGGTACGGCGAGGTCACCACCGCGGACGACCCGTGGGGCTACGGCAACTCCCTGGAGTGGGCCACCAGTTCGCCCCCGCCGCGGCACAACTTCACCTCCCTGCCCCGGATCCGCTCCGAGCGGCCGGCCTTCGAACTGCACCACCCGCATATGCTCGAGCGGATGCGCACCGAAGCGCACCCGAGTCGGGAATGGGAACCCCTGCAGGAACTCGAGTCCAGCGAACATCTGAGCATTCCGAACGGCTGACCTGAAAGGACGGACGCCGGAGCATGGCTTCCGTACTGATCACCGTCAGCGGGCCCGACCGGCCCGGGGTGACCGGTGTGCTGTTCACCGCGTTGGCGGCGCACCGGGTCGACCTGCTCGACGTGGATCAGGTCGTCATCCGGGGCGCGTTGACCCTGGGCGTGCTGGTGACCTCTCCCGGTGATCCCGAGGCCCTCCAGGAAGATGTCGAGCAGGCCATGCATTCGCTGGGCATGGGTGTGGCGGTGGCCATCGACCGGGCCGGGGACACGGACCGTCGCTTACCCACCCACGTGGTCGTGGTGCTGGGCCGGCCGCTGCAGGCCCGGGCGATCGGCGCGCTGGCCCGCACGTTCGGCGACGTCGGCGTCAACATCGAGACCATCACCCGGATCGCCGACTACCCGGTCACCGGGCTCGAGCTCCTGGTCACCGCACCCGACGACGACCAACTCCGGAAGACGGTCACCGGCGTGGCCGCGCACGCCGGGGTGGACATCGCCGTGCAACGTGCCGGGCTGGCCCGCCGGGCCAAGCGGCTGATCGTCTTCGACGTCGACTCGACCCTGATCACCGGCGAAGTGATCGAGATGCTGGCCGACCACACCGGGTCGCGGGCCAGGGTCGAGGACATCACCGCCGCCGCCATGCGCGGCGAGCTCGACTTCGCGGCCTCCCTGCGGGAAAGGGTGGCCATGCTGGCCGGGCTGGACGCGGCCGTCCTGGACCAGATCGGCGTCTCGCTCGAGTTGACGCCGGGGGCCAGGACGACCATCCGGACCCTGAAGCGGCTCGGGTACAAGTGCGGCATCGTCTCGGGCGGGTTCACCCAGGTGGCCCGGCATCTGGTCGACACGCTGAACCTGGACTTCCTGGCCGCCAACACCCTCGAGGTGCTGGACGGCCGGCTGACCGGGCGGGTGGTGGGTGAGATCGTCGACCGGCCGGGAAAGGCCAGGGCGTTGGAGCGGTTCGCCCTCCAGTTCGGGGTACCGCTGAACGAGACCGTCGCGGTGGGCGACGGAGCGAACGACATCGACATGCTCACCACCGCCGGGCTCGGCATCGCGTTCAACGCCAAGCCGGTGGTGGCCCACGCCGCCGACACCGCGCTGAACCAGCCGTTCCTGGACCCGGTCCTGTTCATCCTGGGCATCACCCGCGCGGAGGTGGAGGAGGCCGACGCCCGGGACGGCCACCTCCGCCGCGTCCCCCTCGCTTGACCCCCCTCCTCCGGCGGGGATCAACTTCTGCGGCGGGGATCAACCTGGCGTCACCTGTCACTCCCGTCCCACAACGGCCATCTTCATCCCCGCAGCCCGGCGACGGCCACCACCCGAGGGGAGTTCATCGATGACCGGTGAGGTACTGGCACCGCTGCGCGCCCGGTACGCCCACTGGCTCGGACTGGACGAGCGGGCGGTACTGGCCGATCGGGAGGAAGCCGCGGAGGACGTCCGGGCGCTGCAACTGCTGCTGCGGATGGAACGCGACCGGCCGCCGTCCTGGCACGCCGCCCTGGCCCTGGCCGCCCGGGGCAGTGCCGCGCTCTGCCTTGATCCGCGGGCGCAGGAGGGCGGGGAATGGCACGACCGCGTCCGTGACTACTGCGCCGGGCACATCCGCAAGGTCACCCGCCGGGGTCGAGGGGCGCAGTGGGCGGCGACCGCGGACGTACCGGGCATCACCCTGCTCGACAGGGGCACCGAGGTGCGGGCGCTGGTGCCCGGGCGGGTCCAGGACCTGGACCAGCGGGTGAGCAGGCTGCAGGTCGGTGGGACGGACGCACCCCGCGACCCGGTCGACGTCGGGCCCCGGACGGGCAGTCTGCGCCTGTGGCTGGCCCCCGGCGAGACGATGACGCTGGGCAAGGCGATGGCCCAGACCGGGCACGCGGGGATGATCGCCGCCGCGCTGATGGCGGTGAACCAGCAGGCTCTGCACCGGTGGATCGATGCCGACCTCCCGACCTGGGCGGACGTGCCGAGCCGGGAGAAGTGGGCGCGGTTGATCGCACAGCTCGTCGACCCGGAGAAGGCCTGGCGCGAGCACCGCCTGCTGGCGGTCCGCGATGCCGGGTTCACCGAGGTCGCACCGGGGACCGTGACGGTGATCGCGATGGCTCCGTCCGGTGACGACCCGGTCAGCTAGCGGTGGTCGGCGCGCTGGTCGGACCAGCGATCGGCTCGCTGGTCGGCACCGTGGTCGGGGCCGTGATCCACAGGGCCGCGTAGGGCGCCAGCCACACATTCCCGTCGTCGCCGGCCTGGACCACTCGACCCGAGATCTGGTCGACCCCACCCCGCAGACCCAGTTCGTCGAGCCGGTACCCCGGCCAGGGGCGCCACGCCGGGGTGACGTTGTACAGCTCCAGCAACGGGCCCAGCGGATGCCGCCGCAGCACCGGCAGAACGCCGGGGTCGGCCAGCATCGGGATCTGGGCGGCGACGGAGGCGTGCAAGTGCTCCAGTCGGCCCCGCACCGAGACGAGATGCCGGATGATGCCGAACATCCGGCCGGCCACCGAGTCCGGGTCGGTGCGCTGGGCGGCGACCTCCCACGGCATCCGGGGCCGGTGCGTCCACCGGTTGTCGGACTCGTGACCCGGTTCCTGCGCCCAGTGCAGGTCATTGGTCAGGGCCAGTTCGTCGCCCATCCAGATCACCGGAATACCACCCCACCCGAGCACGATCGCGTAGGCCACGAACAGCCGGCCCAGCACCAGATCGAGGGCGGCCTGCTGCGCTGTCGCATCGTCCTGCTCGGCCGCCGACTCCAACCCGGCCAGGCTGGCCGCCATGCCGCTGATCCGTCGGTCCCGGGTCACCGGGTTTTCTTGGAAGACGAGCCCTCTGGCCGGCGAACCGGGGTAGCGGCCGGAGTAGTAGTCGGCCAGGAACGCGCGATGCTGGAAGCCCGAGAGACCGACGGAGGCGGCGTCTGCGTCGTCGATGGCCCAGCCGATGTCGTCGTGGCAGCGCAGGTACGTCACCCACGCCGTGGTGCTCGGTACCACCGGGAGGGCTCGCAGCGCCTGCGCGGCCAGGCGCACGTCGCGGGCCGCCAACATCGACCAGATCTGGACCATCAGGCTGTTGTGGTAAGCGATGTCGCTGACCTTGCCGTGATGGCTGCCCTGGCCGAGGTAGTGCACCAGATCGTTCGGACCGACGATCGCTTCGGCCTTGAAGGTGACTGCGGGACAGGCGATCCGGGCTATCGCCCGCAGAGCCTGGGTGATCGCGTGGACTTCGGGCTGATTCTGCGAATTGGTCCCCAGCCGTTTGACCATGAAGGCGATCGCATCCAGCCGCAACACCTGCACGCCGAGATTGGCCAAGAACAGGATGATGTCGGTGTATTCGTAGAACACCTGAGGGTTCGTCCAGTTCACGTCCCACTGGAACGAGTTGAACGTGGTCCACACCCAGGCCTTCATCGTGTCGTCGAAGGTGAAATTCCCCGGCGCGAAATCCGGGAACACCTCGGGCAGAGTTCGTTCGAAGGCGTCCGGCATCGTACGGTCCGGGAAAACGTAGAAATAGTTCTGGTACGCCGTGTCGCCCTCGCGTGCCTTCTGCGCCCACTCATGTTCCCGGGCCACATGATTGAGCACCAGGTCCACCACCAGAGCAATGCCCTCCCGACGGAGGTCGGTCGCCAGGGCGGCGAGATCGTCGACGGTGCCCAGATCTTCCCGGACGGTGCGGTAATCGGCGACGGCGTAGCCGCCGTCGCTGTCGCCGGGTCGTGGGCGGAGCAACGGCAGCAGATGCAAATAGGTGACGCCCAGTTCCTTCAGATAGGGGATCCTGTTCTGCACTCCTTTGAGCGTGCTGCCGAAACGGTCCACGTAGGTGGCGTAGCCGAGCGCGTCCGGCGACTGGAACCAGTCCGGGGCGAGCGTGCGTTCCGCGTCGAGCCGGTGCAGTTCGGGGTCCCGTTCGGCGAAAGCGTTGGCCGCCAGGCGGATCAGTCGTCCGGCCAGATCCGTCGCGTCGGCCTGCGAATAAATGCCCGTCAACCCGTTGACCAGGTCCTCCCACCAGCGGTTCAACCGGATGGCGAAGGTGTCCCGCAGGTGATCGGCCAGCCCGCCCAGTTCGTCCTCGGCGATGGCGTGCAGGTATTCGGGTGCGCGGCGCATCCGGACATTCTGGGGTAACGCCGACCGGCCGGGCACACCGGCATGGTCAGTCGGTGACGACCACACCGGCCTCCCGCATGGTGGTGATCGCTTCCTGGCGGTCGCCGGGGTGCAGGTTCACAAACCGGGTCAGCGACAGCGGGACGGTGGTTCGGTAGCCCAGGGCGACCCCGTCGACGGCCGTGGCCTTCACGCACCAGTCTCCGGCGAGGCCGACGACGGTGATGGCCATGATGCCGTTCTCGTCCAGGATGGCCGACAGTTCGGTGCCCACCGTCGCTCCGGTCTGCAGGTTGACCACGGAGAACCCCGAGTAGCCGTCCTCCGGCCCGGAACCCTTGCGCACCACCGGCCCGCGGATCGTCAGACCGGACACGAAAGCGGCACCGGCCGAGTCGATCACGCAGTGGACGGGCCAGATCCCGCCGTCCGCCGCGAAATGAGGAGTGTGCGGCGGATGCCAGTCCTGCGTGTACACCACCATGCCGCCGGCGGCCAGCACGGCGTCGATCTGCTCGGTGATGCCGGCCAGGATCTCCTCGCCGCCGGCGACGTACAGCGACCCGGCCGGATTGGCGAAGTCGAACTGCATGTCGACCACCACCAGTGCGGTGGTCGCGCCGAAGGTGTTTGCGGCCAAGGGTTCTGCCTTCCGTGATCATCCGTCGGGTGTGGGTGTCCAGGGCCCTCGGTGGGCCCGAGGGTGGTCGGCTATTCAGCCGCCGTCAATGAAGGCGGGGTCCTTCCGGTGTGACCGCGGCCGGGGAGACGGGGGTGAAGGTGGTCGGGATCGCCGGGTCGCCCTTCGACAGCTTCAGGCCCTCCCAGGGCAGACTGGTCAACGAGTCGGCCAACCGCTGACGTGCGTCGGCCAGGGACGGCAGACCGCTGAGCCGGACGCCGGAGCGGACCAGCGGCATCTGCAGCTGGACGTCTCCGGCCTCCGGTTCCGGCGCGGGACCGGACAGCTGGTACAGGAGTTCCTCGGTCGCGGTGCCGGTCGACCGGTGGCGACGGAGCGCCCCCTTGGCCCCCCCGTTCGACTCCTTGTTCTCACTTCTCTTGGCTACCGGCCGACCGTCCACCTCGACCATCTTGTAGACCATGCCGGCCGTCGGCGCCCCTGATCCGGTCACCAGCGACGTACCGACGCCGTAGACGTCCACCGGGTCGCCGCGGAGCGCCGCGATCGCGTACTCGTCCAGATCGCCGGAGAGCACCACCTTCGTGCCCGTGGCGCCGAGTCCGTCGAGTTGGTCCCGGGCCGCCCGGGCCAGCACCCCGAGGTCCCCGGAGTCGATCCGGATGGCGCCCAGACCCGGGCCGGCCACCTCGATGGCCGTGGCGATCCCCAGGGTGATGTCGTAGGTGTCCACCAGCAGCGTGGTCCCGACGCCGAGCGCGGCGACCTGCGCCGCGAAGGCCGCCGCTTCGCTGTCGTGCAGCAGCGTGAAGGCGTGCGCGGCGGTACCGGTGGTGGGGATGCCGAAGCGTTGGCCGGCAGCCAGATTCGACGTCGCGGTGAACCCCCCGATATAGGCCGCTCGGGCCGCGGCGACCGCGGCCTGCTCGTGGGTTCGCCGGGACCCCATCTCGATCAGAGGTCGCCCGTCGGCCGCGGAGCGCATCCGCGCGGCGGCCGACGCGATCGCACAGTCGTGGTTGAGGATGGAAAGGACCACCGTCTCCAGGATCACCGCCGAACCAAAGCTGCCGGTGACCGACAGCACCGGGGAGCCGGGGAAGAACAATTCGCCCTCGGGATAGCCGTCGATGTCGCCGTCGAAGGACCAGTCGGCCAGATGGTCCAGCGTCGGCCCGTTCAACACCGGTTCCAGCAGGGCCAGCGCCGCTGCGTCGAAGCGGAACAAGGAAACTGCGTCGAGCACCCGCTGGGTGCCGGCGACCACGCCGTAGCGGCGGCCGTTGGGCAGACGTCTGGCGAACACTTCGAAGGTGCACCGGCGCCCCGCACTGCCGTCGGCGATGGCGGCCTGCAGCATGGTCAGCTCGTACTGATCGGTCAGCAGCGCCGTGGTGTCCGTCCCGGCGTCGATCGGCGCCGCACTGTGAAAGGGAACGCTCTGGGCGGGAACACCATCGGTCATCTGTGCAGCCTAGAGTCCGGTCCCGACCCGGCGACCGGCGCCGTGGGCGCCGTGGGCAGGTTGTGGGCAGCCTGAGGTCACCGTGCCACACTTGACCGGTGACCAGCAGTGCGCCGACCACCCAGCCGACGACCCAGGAGACCACCGATGTCCAGGACGTCACGAGTCCGGACTCCCCATGGGTCACCATCGTCTGGAACGATCCGGTCAACCTCATGTCCTACGTCACGTACGTGTTCCAGAAGCTGCTGGGCCATCCGCGGCCCAAGGCCGAAAAGCTGATGCTGGACGTCCACGAGAAGGGCCGGGCCACCGTGTCCGTCGGCACCCGGGACGCCATGGAGGCCGATGTGCTCAAGCTGCAGGGCGCGGGCCTGTGGGCCACCATGGCCCAAGACGCATGATGGCCAAAGACGCATGACGGCCCAAGACCGCACGACGGCCAAGACCGCACGACGGCCGAAGACCGCATGACGAATCACACCCTCCGATGAAGCGGATGTTCGTGCGACGGTTCGGTCGATACACGGCGGTTTTCCAGCCGGCCGAGGCCACCCTGATCGCCGATCTGGTCGATCAGGTCCGCCAGCTGCTGGCCGGTCGCCGCTCCGAGACGTCGACCGACCCGCTGAGCAGGCTGACCGGAATGGTGATCGCCCCGGGGACGTCACCGACCGACCCGGCGCTGGCCCGGTTGCTGCCCGACTTCCACGCCACCGATGCAGCTTTGACCGCCGGCATCCGCATGCTGCGCGAGCCGGATCTCATCGCGATGAAGGACGCCAACGCCGTCGCACTGCTGGACTCGCTGCCTCGGGGGGGCGGCACCGTGCACCTGGACGCGGAGGTCGCGCAGGCCTGGGTGACCACTTTGAACGACGTGCGGCTGGCCCTGGGTGTTCGACTGGACATCACCGACGACAACTACGAACCGCCGGTCGACGCGGACCCCGACGGCATGGAGATGGCGATCTTCTCCACGTACCGGTGGCTCTCGGCGGTGCAGGACTCGTTGGTCACCGCGCTGATGAACTAGGCCTCGATAGGCTGTCGGGGTGTTGAGGATCCCGCAGCGCATGGTCGACGCCGTCATCGCCCACGCCAGGGCGGACCACCCCGACGAAGCCTGTGGCGTGATCGCCGGGCCGGCCGGGTCCGACGTCCCGACCAGGGTGATCCCGATGCTCAACGCCGAGCGATCGCCGACGTTCTACCGGTTCGACTCCGGCGAGCAGCTTCGGCTGTACCGCGAGCTGGACCGGCGGGACGAGGAGATCGTGGTGGTCTACCACTCGCACACCGGCACCCCGGCCTATCCCAGCCGCACCGACATCGCCTACGCCGGTGAGCCCCAGGCCCACTACGTCCTGGTCTCGACCCGGCACAGCGATTCGGTGGAATTCCGTTCGTACCGGATCATCGACGGTGACGTCGGCGAGGAAGAAGTGGAAATGATTCCGTAGCCAGGGCGTTGCACCAGGAAGACCTGACCGGATCAGCAGAATCAGCTCGTCACGAGCAGCACAGAGGAGAAGCAATGAGCGTATCGGTGTCCGTGCCCACCATCCTGCGACCGGTGACGAAAGGCGAGAAGACCGTCACCGCGGACGGGACGACGGTGGCCGAACTGATCGCCGACCTCGATTCCCGGTATTCCGGGTTGGGTGACCGACTGGTCAAGAACGGTGCTCTGCACCGGTTCGTAAACATCTACGTCAACGACGAGGACGTTCGCTTCACCGGGGGTCTGGACACCGCGGTGGCCGATGGCGACCAACTCACCATCCTGCCCGCCGTCGCCGGCGGCGCGGAGCGCTGAGCCGGGTGGCCTGGATCTCCTCCGGGCGACGACGCTCGGTCACGACCACCGGATGACCAGGTATGCCAGCCTGGTCGAGGCGGTCGGCGGGACCCCGTTGGTCGGACTTCCGCGGCTGTCGCCGTCGGGCAACGTCCGGGTCTGGGCCAAGCTGGAGGACCGGAACCCCACGGGCTCGGTCAAGGACCGGCCGGCCCTGGCCATGGTCGCGGCGGCCGAGGCCGACGGCCGGCTGCGGCCCGGCTGCACCGTCATCGAGCCGACCAGCGGGAACACCGGGATCTCGCTGGCCATGGTCTGTCGGATCAAGGGCTACCGGTTGATCTGCGTGATGCCGGAGAACACCTCGGCGGAACGTCGGCTGTTGCTGCGGGCCTACGGCGCCCAGATCATCTCGTCCCCGGCGGCCGGCGGGTCGAATGCGGCAGTGGCCGCAGCCAAAGTCCTCGCGGCCGATCACCCGGACTGGGTCATGCTGTATCAGTACGGCAACCCGGACAACGCCAGGGCGCACTACGACTCCACCGGGCCGGAGCTTCTGGCCGACCTGCCCACCATCACCCACTTCGTCGCCGGTCTGGGCACCACCGGCACGTTGATGGGGGTCGGGCGCTTTCTCCGCGAGAAGGTGCCGGACATCTCGATCGTCGCGGCCGAGCCCAGGTACGGCGAACTGGTCTACGGCCTGCGGAACCTGGACGAGGGCTTCGTGCCCGAGTTGTACGACGCGGCGGTGCTGACGTCGCGATTCTCCGTCGGACCCGAAGATGCGGTGCGGCGGACCCGGGAACTTCTCGAGGTCGAGGGAATCTTCGCGGGCATCTCCACCGGCGCGGTTCTACACGCCGCGCTGGGGATCGCGGCCAAGGCGGAGAAGGAACGCCGGTCGGCCGACATCGCGTTCATCGTCGCCGATGCGGGCTGGAAATACCTGTCGACCGGGGTCTACGGCGCCACCGACGACGAGGCGGCGGCGACCGGGCTGGAAGGTCAGCTCTGGGCATGACCGCCTGGGCATGAAGATCTGGGCATGACAAAGCCGCCGGAACGACGTCCGGCGGCTTTGTAGGTGGCGGTTCTCTATGGTGGGTCGTGCTCGGGCTGTCCCCCCGCGGACATCAGCCGGTCGAGAACGTCAGGCGCGACGCCGGGCCAGCATGAGGCTGCCCAGACCGGCCAGCACCATCAGGCCGCCGGCCAGGCTCAGGGTGCGAGCCGGTGTGCCGGTGCTGGCCAGGGTGGCGGTCGTCGTGGTGGTGGGCACCGTGGCGGGCGCCGTGGTGGTGCTCTCCAACGTGCGGCTGGTCGGCAGGACCGACGTCGAGGTGGTGCTGGAGCTGGTGATCGACCGCGACGTCGGGCTCACCGGCGTGGTCGCACTGCTCGTCGTGCTGGCGGTCGACGGGGTCGAGGTAGGGGTGAGAGTGCGACTGGTCGGCAGGACCTGGGTCGTGGTCCTGGTCGGTGTGGTCCTGGTCGGTGTGGTCCTGGTCGGCGTGGTCACCACTGCGGACGAGGTGGTCCTCGTCGGGCTCGTCGTCGCGGTGGTGCTGCTGGGCGTGGTGGTCGGGGTGGTCGTGCACGGCGTGGTGACCCACTCGGAAGAGCTGGTGGGCGACTCGGAAGAGCTGGTGGGCGACTCGGACCAGCTGGTGTCGGACCAGGAGCTCGACGTGTCCGACTCGGACGGGCTGGTCCAGCTCTCCGATGACGATGAGGACGAACCCCAACCCTCGTTCTGGCCGGCCGGCTGGGCCTCGCCAGTACCGGCCGAGGCGGGTACCCCGGTGAACAGCAGCGCAAGTCCTACCGCGACCACCATCCCGGAGACCACTGAGAGCATTTTCCGACGTGCCATTCGCCCCACCACTTTCGTTCCTTCATCGACGACATCTGCAGGGAGTAGTGTTGCACACCCTGGCTACCCAGCGTCATTTTTCAGGCCCCCGAACGGTTCTACACACTAAAGATGTGCTCCGGCGGCTGTCTTTCCTGGAAACCGATCACGCAACACGATCGGCTCATCCCCTAAAGGTTGTAGGGTGCCCCGGACGGGTGATCGGCCCGGGTGTCGTCCCGGTCAGCGCCGGATCCGAGGATCGACGTTGGGCCATCGGCGGTTCAGGGCACGTCGGAGCGCTGGGGACATACCTGGGGGAAATACCCGGATCCCGGGAATTCCGTTCCTGGGTAGCCTTCGAGTATGACGATGTCCGCGCTTCCGGGTCCTGCAGGCGGCACACCGGAAAGGCGGGGACGGGGCGCACTCCTGCCCGCCAGGGTCAAACCCGCCACCGTCACCATCGCCGGCCTCGGCGTGCTGATCACGCTGGTGCAGGTGGTCAATTCGCTGATGTCCTACCGGCTGTCCGCCGATGGCGGGATCGTCTCCCGGTCACTGCCCGGACTGGTCGGGGTGGTCACCGCCCCGCTGCTGCACGCGTCCTGGGGACACCTGCTGTCCAATCTGGTGCCCCTGGTGATCTTCGGTTTTCTGCTGATGCTCGGCCCGGTGCGCCAGTTCATCGCCGTCACGGTGCTGGTCTGGCTCCTGGCCGGGCTCGGGGTGTGGGTTGTCGGGCCGGCCGATACCGTGACGGTCGGAGCGTCCGGCCTGGTGTTCGGCTGGTTGGCCTACCTGGTCACCAGGGGGGTGTTCACCAGGGACGTCGGGCAGATCGCCGTGGGCGTCGTTCTGCTGGTGGTCTGGGGTGGGGTGTTCTGGACCGGTATCATCAAGGTCGCCGCTGCCGACATCACCGGCGTGGTGACGGTTTCCTGGCAGGGCCACCTTTTCGGGGCCGTCGGTGGCGTGTTGGCCGCGTTCCTGGTCTCCCGGGCGGATGGACCTCGAGCCGCGAAGAAGGCGAAACCTGGCATCCCGTCGACATTTCGACCGACCTGATGGCGGGAACGCGCCGGGACGATCGTGAATAGCGCGCCTATCGGCATCTTCGATTCCGGGGTCGGCGGCCTGACCGTGGCCAGGTCGATCATCGACCAACTGCCGGGGGAGCGGGTCCGATACGTCGGTGACACCGCCCACGGCCCCTACGGGCCACTCCCGGTCGATCGGGTCCTGCACCACGCCATGGCGGTGGCCGACCATCTGGTCGCCTCCGGGGTCAAGATGCTGGTGATCGCCTGCAACACCGCGTCGGCCTCCGGCGCGTTCCAGGAGGCGGAGCGCCGTTACGACATCCCGGTCGTCGAAGTCATCCGGCCCGCCGTCCGCCGTGCGGTGGCCGCCACCAAGACCGGGGAGGTCGGGGTCATCGGCACGTCCGCGACGATCGCTTCCGGTGCCTACCAGGACGCCTTCGCTGGTACGTCCGACGTGCTGGTCAGGGCCCAGGCATGTCCCTCGTTCGTCGATTTCGTGGAACGGGGCGTCACGTCCGGACGGCAGGTTCTCGGGTTGGCGCAGGCGTACCTGGGGCCGCTGCAACGCACCGCCGTCGACACGCTGGTGCTCGGGTGTACGCACTACCCGTTGCTGACCGGCGTGCTGCAACTGGTGATGGGGCAGGACGTGAATCTGGTGTCCAGTGCCGAGGAGACCGCCAAGGACGTCTACCGCCGGCTCACCGAGGCCGACCTGTGCGCCGACGCCGAGGACGGCCATCGGCCCCACGAATTCCTGGCCACCGGCGATCCGGTCGCGTTCGCCCGGCTGGGTCGCCGGTTCCTGGGGCCGGAGATCAGCAGTGTCGGCAGCGTCGCCGTGACGGTGTGAACCGCTCCCGCGTCCGCCGCCAGGTTGGTGTCAGTGTCAGGGTGACAGTGCCGCCTTGCGGTGGTTGGGTCCTGATCATCAGGTGTCTGGCTCTTACGGTGCGTGCCGCTTGGCCCTTCGGGCCGGGGCTGGTGTTCATGCGTTTTGCCGGCACCTGGTGTGACGGACCGGCCGGCGTGACTTGATAGGAGCGTGGCACCGCCCCCACTGAGATGTGTCCGCCGACCGGCCCAACCGTCCAGTCACTCACCAGTGAAGGAGGGCAACCATCATGGTTGTTGTTGGCGCCGATGTGCACAAGGGAACCCACACGTTCGTCGC
>CAXUHA010000053.1:0-18637 GCA_964250735.1 uncultured Nakamurella sp.
TCTCGCTGTCACGACCCGCCACGCACGCGACCCGGACCGGTGGATCCAGGCTTAGTGCTGTCGAAAAAGCTGGCAAAGTTAGGCCTGACCGACGAGCATCTTGCAGAAGCGCTGGATGTGAGTGTTCGTGCCGTGTATCGCTGGAAGATTGATCACCGCGAGTTTTTGTCACGCCTTAAAGTGGGCAAAAAGTAAGCCGACGATCTGGTCGAAGAATCGCTATACCTTCGTGCCCGTGGCTACAGCCTGAACCACCCCCGCAAATCCGTACACTCGACTTTGATAGACATTATCTACCTCGGTGACGACGGCTTGGCAGTAGAAGCTTCGTTCCAATTCGACCGGCGGAATGTCACCGCAGAACTCGTACAGCCGATCGTAATTGAAACCAGCGAAGATGTGGCGGTCTCCACCTCGACATGAGCCGCGTTCCGCCACGGCTTCCCGCGTTTATCAACTCCGCCTTGTATAAGCCATTGATCGACTCGGCCCAACGAATTATCGTGCGCATCGCCGACCGTTGTCGCCTGCCACGGTGATGGGACCACCCAGGGCAACGCGGTGGTCCCATCACGCTGGCAAGCGACACCGACCGGTCCGACCGACGCGCTGATGATCACGAGATCTCCATCCACGCCATGAACGACTTTTGGTATACAACGAAGACCCCTGGGAACAACCCCTCGCTGCCGCAGAGCTCGCAGCCCGAGTCGCGGACCGCAGGCATCACCTCGCGTCTTCCTTGCACAGATCAACCCGGCCGTCTACCTAACGTGCTGCTTTCTTGCGGGGGTTGATGCGGTGTGTGTCGGACATAGGGAAAGGTGCTCTCACCTGCGATAATGAGGGTCTCTAAGGTCCACATCAGCCGCAAAACAGGAGCACCTTTCTGATGCCGAAGCCTACCGGTTTGTACCCGTCGTTGATAGTGGACACGACCGCGAAACGGGTGGTGTCCCAGGCCGGCGCGGTGCTGCTGGTCGCCACTGCCGGCAGGGTCGGGTTGGACCGGGCGTTGTCGGCGGCCTTGTCGCCGTGGCGCAAGCAGTGGGCGGTGCTGGATCCGGGGAAAATTCTGCTCGATCTGGCGATCAGCGTCGCCATCGGCGGGGACTGCCTGGCCGATGTGGCGTTGCTGCGATCCGAGCCGGCAGTGTTCGGCCATGTGGCCTCGGACCCCACGGTGTCCAGGCTGGTCGATGCGCTGGCGGCGACACCGGTCACAGCCTTGGCCGCGATCAACAGGCCAGAGCCGTTGTCCGCAAACGGGTGTGGGAAATGGCTGGGCAGGACTCACCGGATCATCAGGTCAGCGCGGACCGGCCGTTGGTGATCGATCTGGATGCCACCTTGATCACCTCCCACTCGGACAAGCAGTGGGCAGCGCCGAATTTCAAGCGGGGTTACGGGTTCCATCCTTTGGGGTCGTGGGTGGATCACGGCGCCCAGGGCACCGGTGAACCGTTGTCGATGATGCTCCGCGCCGGGAATGCCGGCAGCAATACTGCCGCCGACCACATCCAGGTCACCAAGGACGCGCTCGCCCAGTTACCGTTTCATCGCCGCGGCGGTCGGACGGGGAAGAAGGTGCTGATCCGCGCCGACGGGGGTGGCGGCACCCACGACTTCCTGACATGGCTGACCGGGCAGCGGTTGTCGTATTCGGTGGGGTTCACCCTGACCCAGGACATGGCGGACAAGATCCGCCTGCTGCCCGATGCGGCGTGGACCCCGGCGTATGACTCCGACGGCACCCCACGTGCGGGTGCCTGGGTCGCCGAGCTGACCGGGATGCTGGAGTTGAAGACATGGCCGCGGGGGATGCGGGTGATCGTCCGGGCCGAACGCCCGCACCCCGGGGCGCAGTTGCGGTTCACCGACCTGGACGGGAACCGGTTGACCGCGTTCGTCACCAACAGCGCCAGAGGCCAGTTGGCGGATCTGGAGTTGCGGCACCGGCGGCGGGCCCGCTGCGAGGACCGGATCCGAGGCGCAAGAGACAGCGGGATGACCAACCTGCCGTTGCACGACATCGACCAAAACCGCATCTGGATCGCCGTGGTGCAGTTGGCGACCGAACTGACGGCGTGGATGCAGATGGTGGCACTGGCCGGCACCGACGCCCGCCGGTGGGAACCGAAACGGCTACGGCTGCGGCTGTTCTCGGTCGCCGGGACCATCGCCCGCAAATCCCGCCGGGTCCATCTGCACCTGTCCGGACACGCACCGCACCGGCACCTGTTCACCACCGGCCTGAGCCGCTTGGCAGACCTGCCGCAACTCACCTGACCTGCATCAACCCCACCTGACCAGCACCAGAAAACCCCACCGGAACGTGGAATCCGGCGCCATCCCAGGTGACCAACGGGGTCATCCGGCCGACCCCGCACCGGAGCGGCCCCCCGGAAAACGGAGATCTATCAGACCAAGGAAAGGTCCGCCGCCTCAAGAAAGATCGAGGCTAACCCGTCAGGGCCCGAGCACCCACCAGGCCAGCCAGGTAGACGACCGACTGACCAACTGATAGCCGCCGACGAGGTCTGCTCCAAGGGCGGGAGTGCGGGCTGCTGACGACCACGCCCTGCGGCCCAGTGGTCATGCGTGGACAAGCTACTGGGATACAACGCGGCCAACGCTGCCCCGCCCGTCTACCGTTGTCCACACACCGTGCGGTTGTCCACATTCGGGCCGCGCCTGGTGCCGGATCGCCGGGCCGTCCGTAGCGTTCCGGCCGTGCGCAACCGACCCGATTCCCGTGCTCGGCTGGCCGGACTGCGCGCCACACCGGCGGCGACCGAACCCAGCCACGACCGACCGGGAGTGGGTCCAGGCGTCCACCACGTCATCGGCGGATGGGTCCCCGGTCAGGACACCGACCGGGACGACGCCGGACCCGACGACACCGACCGGGATGACACCGACTCTGGCGGTCCTGGATCTGCTGACCCGGCCACGGCCACGGCGGGGGGCGTCGGCGATCTTGTGGCGGCCGGCGAATCCGTACCGCAGCCCACCGGGTTCCGGGCCAGGCGGGTGCGACCGTCGGTGCACAATCCGTGGGGGCGGTTGGCCCAGCGATGGGTGCCGGAGCCGCTCCGCGATGCCCGGGTGGATCCGGGCCGGCGCGGTGCGCTGCTGCTGACCCTGGTGGCGGCGGTGGCGGCGCTGGTCGCTGCGGTCGGTGTGTGGCGCGACCGTCCCGAACCCCAACCGGTGCAATCGGTGTCGTTGGCCCGGGTCACCGACGCGATGATCGGCAGCGCGGTGACCCAGGCGGGCGGGGGTCCGACCACTGAGCTGACCGGGTCCTTCTCCGCGCTCGGACCACCGGGCACGACCGGTGCCCGGCAACCCCGGCCCCCGGCCGTCAACACCTCCGTCGGGGTGATCGTGGTGTCGGTCACCGGAGCGGTACGCCGGCCCGGCCTGGTCCGGCTGACCACCGGGTCGCGGGTCGCCGACGCCATCGACAAGGCCGGCGGGGCAACCTCTACCGCCAACCTGACCGGGCTGAACCTGGCCGAGAAATTGGCCGACGGGGATTCTGTCGTGGTGTCGGCTTCGGTCACCGGAACCGGGTCATCGGTGTCGCGCGCGGACGGCGGAGGCGCGGTCTCCGCTCCGGACTCGAAGCCGGCGGGCGCGAAATTGGACCTCAACACAGCGGACGCCGCCGCGCTCGACGCGTTGCCCGGAGTCGGTCCGGTCACCGCTGCGAGCATCGTCGCCTGGCGCGAGAAGAACGGCCATTTCAACACCGTCGATCAGCTCCAGGAGATTACCGGAATCGGGCCGGCCAAGTTCGCCGCACTGGCGCAACTGGTGACTGTATGACGGCGGGTTCGCCGGTCGGCCTCTGGTGAGCAAACGATGGACGGAGCAGGAGGCGCCGCCGCCGCTGGATCTGCGGCTGGTCCCTACTGCGCTCGGAGTGTGGTCGGGCGCTCTGCTGGGACTGACTCCCGGCCGCTTGCTGACCACCGCCCACCTCTGGTGGGCCCTGCTCGTGGTCATCCTCGGCACGGCCCTGCTCATCGGCCGGGCGCGATGGTGGGCCGGCGCGCTGGCCGCGGCGACCGGGTTCGTTGCGGCGCTGACGATCTCGGCCATGTACTGGCATGCCGCCGAATCGGACCTGCTCACCGTGGCGGCCGCCGAAGGCTCCTGGGCCACCCTGCAGATGACGGTGACCGCGGCGCCGCAACTCCTGCCCAGCCCCTTTCCGGTGGTTGCCCCCGGGTCCGCCGAGCAGACTGCCCCAGCCGCGCGGGTTCTCATCGTCGGCCGGGCTGATCAGGCCGTCGTCGGCGACCGTCAGTTCGACCCGGCCGTGGACGTCACGGTGCTGGCGGTCGGTGGCTCGTGGTCCGATCTCGTTCCGGGAGAACAGGTCCGGGTAGGCGGACTGTTGGGGCCTGATGCGTATTCGGTGCTCCCCGGGGTGGTGCTCACCGCGCGCACCGGCCCGCTCGTCCAACACCCGGCGCCGTGGTGGCAGCGTGCGGCGTCGTCGGTGCGGCATTCTCTTCTCGACAGCGCCGCCGGCCTTTCGCCGGATGCGAAGGGTCTGTTGCCCGGACTGGTGGTGGGCAACGCCGACGGCATTCCCGAATCCCTGGAGGCCGACGCCAAGACCACCGGGTTGACTCATCTGCTGGCTGTTTCCGGGTCCCATTTCGCGCTGCTCTGTGGGCTGGCGGTCCTGCTGTTGCGTCGGGCCGGACCACGAGTCGCCGCCGCGGGCGGAGCGGCGGTGCTGCTGGGACTGGTCATCCTGGTCGGCCCGGGCGCGTCGGTCCTGCGGGCGGCCGTCATGGGCGGTATCGCTCTGCTGGCCATGTCGGTCGGTCGGAACCGGACTGCGCTGCCGGCCTTGGCGGCGGCCACCATCGGACTTCTGCTGTTCGACCCGACCTTGAGTCGGTCGGTCGGCTTCGCGCTCTCGGTGCTGGCCACCGCGGGTCTGATCCTGCTCGCACCAATCTGGTCGACGGCCCTCCAGCGGCGCGGATGTCCCGCAGGATGGGCCGATCTGATCGCGGTCCCGGCGGCGGCGTTCGTCGCGACCATGCCCGTGATCGCCGCGCTGAGCGGAGCCGTCTCGCTCGCCTCGGTGCCGGCCAATCTCCTTGCCGCGCTGGTGGTCGGGCCGGCCCTGGTGATCGGCATGGCCAGTGCACTGGCCGGCCCGTGGTGGCCGTCCGCAGGTCGGGCGTTGGCCCGGGCCGATCAGCCGCTCCTGGAGTGGATCGCCCTGGTCGCGCACCGCCTCGCCCGTTGGCAGGCCGCGTCGCTGCCCTGGCCGGCCACCGCGCCCGGGGTACTCGCCCTCGCGGGGCTGGTGACGGCGGCGCTGCTTGTGCTGCGTCACCGGCGCCTGCGAGCCCTGGTACTCGCCGTCATCGTCGGCGTAGCGCTGATTCTGGTTCCGGCCCAGGTGATCTCGCTCGGCTGGCCGCCACCCGGCTGGGTGCTGACGGCCTGCGAGGTGGGGCAGGGGGACGGCATGGTCCTGTCCACGGGGCAGGCAGGTACCGGCGTCGTCGTCGACGCCGGAGGAGATCCGGAGTTGATGGATGCCTGCCTGACCCGGCTGCACATCGCCACCGTGCCGCTCGTGGTGTTGACCCACCTGCACGCCGACCACGTCGACGGGCTCTCCGGCGTGCTCCACGGCCGGAGCGTCGGGGCGATCGGTGTCGGCCCCGATCGTGATGCGCCGGGTGCCTGGCGGACCATCACTGCGCTGGCCGCGGCCCGCAACGTTCCGGTGGTGGGGTTGCCGAAGGCTACGAGATGGGGAAGCGGTCAGTTGTGGTTCGAGGTGCTCGGTCCGCAGGGTCCGTTTCGGGGCACCGACTCCGACGAAAACAACGACTCCGTGGTGCTGATGGCCCATACGGCCGGGATCAGGATCCTGATGACCGGAGACATCCAGGACGAGGCCCAGCAACAACTGCTCGATGCCGGTGTCGACCTGCGGGCCGAGGTCCTCGAACAGCCCCACCACGGGTCCCGGCACGTCCTACCCGCCTTCGTCGCCGCCGTTCACCCGGAGGTATCGGCCATCGGTGTCGGCCGGGACAACGACTACGGGCAGCCGAGTCCGCAGGCGTTGGATCAACTGACCTCGTTGGGCGCGGTCGTTCTCCGTACGGATCTGGACGGGGATGCCGTGGTCGGGGTGACCGATGGGAAGCTGACCACGGTGACCAGGGGGGTCAGCCTGCCGGCCGGGTCGCCCGCAGGGGGCGGCACCTCGGACGGGTCCTGACCAGACGCGAATGGCCGTCTTCGCTGGTCAGCGGCGATGGTAGCGTCGAAGTGGACAGCGTAAGGGCCGACCGGGGCCGGCCGGAGGCGACAGGAACAGGTGCAGGTGCCCACCAGTGACGGACCGCCGGGCTACGCGCGGTACAACGCCGTCACCCCGGCCTGGCCGCCGGATGAACTCCGCGAACGTCTGGCCCGGCGCGGACTGCATCCCCAGATGGTCATCGGCATCCGGGTCGGGGACGGGGACCTCGACCCGGAAGACGCCCGGCGCAGGGCGGCTCGGGCGAAACGGCACTCCTGGATGGTTGCCGTGTGGGCGGCCGTTGTCCTCGCACTCGTGCTCTGGCGCTCGATCGGCGCCGGCGGCCTTGGGGTGAGCGCCGGCACACTGTTGTTCCAAGCGGCCTTTTCGCGATTGATCTCCGTGGCCGCGAGACCGCGGATCCACGGTGTCGTCGCCCAGGGATCGCAGGCGGAGTCGTTCGTCCGGGCGCTGCTGCACGCCACCAGCGTGGTCAGGGGCACCGCGGGGCGATGGCTGGTCGTCTCCACCCCCGTTCGCGCGGCCGTGGTCGTGCAGGAGGAACGGTGGGACGTCAGGGGTCCGCACCAGGAACTCGAAGTCCGGTGGAGCGAGCAGGACGGCCTGATCTCCTCGGCGTCCGAAGTCCGCACTCGGTTGCGCACAGGAATCAGGTTCGTCTTCGGGGATGATTCGTCGGTGACGATCGACTTCCCCCGGGGCGCCCGGGAGAAGTTGCTCCACTGCTGGGGCGAGCACTCCCCACCGCCGCCCTGACCTGACCTGAGCCGGGCCAGAACGGGGCGATCACCCGGTGTCGGCGTTGTCCGGGAAGGACTTCAACTCGTCCTGCAGGGCGGCCAGCTCGGCGGCGAGGGCGTCCGCTCTGCTCTGGGTGCTCCGTCGGTGATCATCGAGCAGCGACTTGACCAGGCTGCTGAGCTTCGGATCGCCGAGCGAGAAGACGATGTCCCACACCCGGGACGGGGGGATCACGGTGGGCCGCACCGCAGCCTTGGCACCGATCTTCGCCTCGATCCGCCAGACCGCCGACTCGTCACCGGACGTGCTGATGGTGATGGTCACCGCACCTCGTCTGGCGCGCGATGCGGTCCCGGCGGACCGGGCCGTCCGGGCCAGGGGGCCTGCGGTAGCGGATGGCGGGGGGCCCGGTGGTTGTGCGCTGGGTGGTTGTGCCCCGGGTCGCGGTGCGCCGGGTGGCGGGTCGGGGAACAGTGCGTCCGGCCGCGCTGCGCCGGGCGCGTCGACCGCGGCCGCCCCGGGCGCCGGAACCTTGGTCTGGGCGGACGAAGGCCGGCGGGGGGAGGCGATCAGATCCGTCGCCGCGAAGGGCAGCACGTCCTTGGCGCCGCCCAGGGGTACCTCGACGAAGATGAACTCGTCGCCGTCGACCGCGGGATCGCCGATGCGCCGCACCCGGCCGGTCACCCCGTCGGGGAACTGGCCGGACGGAGCGATCCCGACCCGCACGATCTGGCCCCGGTCCACCGCCGCCCGGAGGGTGTCCACGTCGGGCGGGGTCGGACGGGCGGGCCGGCGGGGTGGCATGGGTGGATCCTGCCAGCAGTCACCGACAGGCAGGTGACCCGGGCGCAGGCACACGCCGCCTCAGAAGCGCGCAGGCCGCTCAAACCCGCACACGCCGCTCAAACCCGGGCGGCCGCCCGGGCGGCCGCCGGTAGCGCGTCCGCGATCCGGTCGATCGCCTGGCTGTCGTGCGCGGCCGAGACGAACCAGGCCTCGTAGGCCGATGGCGGCAGGTAGACGCCGGATTCCAGCATGGAATGGAAGAAGGCGGCGAAGGCCGTGGTGTTCTGCAACCGCGCCTGGTCGTAATTCGTCACCGGGTCCGCGGTGAAGAACAGGGAGAACAAGTTGCCGGCCCGGGCAAGTCGGTGCGGGACACCGGCTTCGGTCAACGCAGCCGAGGCCAGATCCCCGACGACGCGAGCGGTCTGGTCCAGATGCCGGTACACGGCGTCGTCGCAGCCGAGCAGATTCGCCAGTCCGGCGGCGGTAGCGACGGGATTGCCGGACAACGTGCCGGCCTGGTACACCGGGCCGATCGGCGCCAGCAGGCTCATGACATCGGCCCGGCCGCCGAAGGCGCCGACCGGCAGACCGCCCCCGATCACCTTGCCGAAGGTCATCAGATCCGGAGCCCAGCCTTCGATCTGGCCGTCGAGGCCGAACATCCCGGACCGGCTGAGCCGGAACCCGGTCATCACCTCGTCGGTGATCAGGAGGGCGCCGTCGCGGTGCGCGATGTCCGCCAGTGCCGCGTTGAACCCCGGCCCCGGCGGTACCACGCCCATGTTGGCCGCGGCCGCCTCGGTGATGATGGCCGCGATGCGGCCGGGCTCGGCGGCGAAGGCGGCCCGCACCGCGTCGATGTCGTTGTACGGCAAGACGATCACCTCCGCCGTGGTGACCTTGGTGACACCCGCCGAATCCGGCAGCGCGAAGGTGGCGACGCCGGAACCGGCGGACGCCAGCAGGGCGTCCACGTGACCGTGGTAGCAGCCGGCGAATTTGACGATCTTCTCTCGGCCGGTGAAACCGCGGGCGAGCCGGATCGCCGACATGGTCGCCTCGGTGCCGGAGGAGACCAGCCGGACCTGCTCCACCGGCGCGACCCTGGCCACGATCTCCTCGGCCAACGCCACCTCACCGGCGCCGGGCGTGCCGAACGACAGGCCCCGGTCCACGGCCGCCCGGACCGCGTCGATGACCGCCGGATGGGAGTGGCCCAGGATCATCGGACCCCACGATCCGACGAGATCGACGTACTCCCGGCCGTCGGCGTCGGTGAGGTAGGCGCCCCGACCGGAGACCATGAAACGTGGGGTGCCGCCGACGGAACGGAAGGCGCGCACCGGCGAGTTGACGCCGCCGGGGGTGACTTGCCAGGCCCTGGCGAACAGTGCGCGGCTGGCCGGTACCTCGGTGCGGTCGAAATGGTCGTTCATCGGTGTCCCGCCCTGGATTCCGAGGTCAACCTGGTGGCGACCTCCGTCGCCCAGTAGGTCAGGATGACGGAGGCGCCGGCTCGCCTGATAGACGTCAGAGTCTCCATGACGGCTCGGTCCCGGTCGATCCAGCCGCGCTGCCCGGCCGCCTCGATCATTGCGTACTCGCCGGACACCTGATATGCCGCAACGGGTATGTCCACGGCGGCCGCGGTGTCCGACAGCACGTCCAGATAACTCATCGCCGGTTTCACCATGATCAGGTCCGCCCCTTCGGCGACGTCCAACGCGACTTCCCTGGCCGCCTCGCGGCGGTTGGCCGGGTCCTGTTGATAGGTTCGCCGATCGCCGACCAGCGCCGAGTCGACGGCCTCGCGGAACGGTCCGTAGAAGGCCGAGGCGTACTTGGCGGCGTAGGCGAAGATGCCGGTGTGGATGTCGCCGGAGTCGTCCAGAGCGCGCCGGATGACACCGACCTGCCCGTCCATCATCCCGGAGGCGCCGACCAGGTCGGCTCCGGCGGCCGCCTGGGCCAGAGCCATGTCCGCGTACCGGAGCAGCGTGGCGTCATTGTCCACGGCACCTGTGTCGTCGAGAACGCCGCAGTGGCCGTGGTCGGTGAACTCGTCCAGACACAGATCGGCCATCAGGACGGTCGAATCCCCCAGCTCGGCCTTGAGGTCGGCCAGAGCCAGATTGAGGATGCCGTTCGGATCGGTTGCGGCGCTGCCCACGGCGTCCCGCTCGGCCGGGATGCCGAAGATCATCAAGCCGCCGACCCCGGCGGCGACCGCGGCCGAGGCTGCGCTCTTGAGCGAATCACGGGTGTGCTGCAGTACGCCGGGCATCGACCCGAGGGGAGCCGGTTCGGAGAGGGCTTCCTTGACGAACATCGGCAACACCAGATCACCGGGATGCAGACGGGTCTCGGCGACCAGCGCCCGCAGCGCCGGGGTGCGCCGCAGGCGGCGCGGGCGACCGACCGGGAAGGGCGCCGGTAGCGAAATACGTGGGGGGTGCGGCATCGGTCAAGGCCTTCCGCGGGGGTAACGGGTGGCGAACTCGGCGAGGCCGTCGATCAGGGCCAGGTCCGTGGGATCGTGGGCAGTGTAGGTGATATGGAGCCCGGCGGCGGTCGCGGCCGCGCTGGTGGACATGCCGATCGCGCCGAGTACGGTGCCGTCGGCGATGGGCGTCCGGGCCAGCGACCGGGCCGTGCTCGGCGAGGTGAGCAGCACCGCTTCGTAGGCGCCCGCGGCCAGGTCGGCGGCGACGCTGTCGGCCAGCGGGCTCGGCACCGTCCGGTAGGCGGTCACCGCTTCGACGCGGAAACCCTTGGCTCGCAACCCCTGCGCCAGGTCCGGACTGGCGATCTCCGATTGCGGCAGCAGCACCGATTCGCCGCCGCCGGCGGTCGGCCAGATCGAGGCCAGCACAGCCCCTGATCCGCCCTGTCCCGGCGTGAGATCGACCGGAAGACCCGCGGTGCGCAGGGCTGCGGCGGTGGCCGGACCGACGGCGGCGACGCGGGTGTCGGCGGGAAGGGCCGGGGACAACGCCAGCTGACCGGCCCGGTCCAGTACCGAACGCAGGGCGTTGACGGAGGTGAAACCGACCCAGCTGAACTCACCCGCGGCCAGGGCGAGTATTGCCGCGTCCAACGTCGCGGAATCCACCGGCGGCAGGATCGAGATCATCGGAATCGCCTGTGCCATCGCCCCTTCCCGGGCCAGCAGGGTGACCAGGGAAGAACCGTGGCCCGCCGGCCGTGGGACCAGAACCCGCCAGCCGGCGAGGGCGCTCACCGGGCCCCGCCGAGCAGGGCGGACGCCCCGTCGTCGATGAGCTGCGCGGCGAGGTCGACACCGAGCTGCGCGGCCTGGGCCGCGGCACCGGTGATGCTGCCGCGGATCTCCCGGCTGCCGTCCGTCGCGATCACCGCGCCGGTCAGGGTCAGCCGGCCGTGCTCGACGGTGGCCAGGGCGCCGACCGGCGCGCTGCAGCCGGCTTCCAACGCGGCCAGCAGACTGCGTTCGGCGGTCACCGCTGATCTGGACGGACCGTCGTCCAGTTGGGCCAGCGCGTCGGCCAACCACGAGGTTCCGGCCGGTTCGGTACGCATTTCCACCGCCAGGGCTCCCTGGGCCGGGGCCGGGAGCATCAGTTCGGGGGCCAGCCGCTGGGTGATGGCCTCCTGCCGGCCCAGGCGCACCAGACCGGCCGCCGCCAGCACCACGGCGTGCAGAGAGCCGGAACCGACCATGGCCAGGCGGGTGTCCACGTTCCCACGGATCGCCGTCACCACCAGGTCAGGGCGCTGCTGGAGCAGCTGCGCGGCCCGGCGTGGCGAACCGGTGCCGACGGTGGCCCCGCGGGGCAGCGTGGCCAGGGTCAACCCGTCCCGGGCGCACAAGGCGTCCGCCGGGTCTTCCCGCTGCGGTACCGCGGCCAACGTCACCGCCGGTGCGTCGGCGGTCGGCAGGTCCTTCAGCGAGTGCACCACCACGTCGACATCACCGGCCACCAGCCGAGACCGCACCTCGATCACGAACACCCCGGCGCCGCCGATGGCGGCCAGCGGGCCCGCGTTGACATCGCCCTGGGTGCGGATCCGGACCAGTTCGGCCGCGCCGCCGGTGGCGGCGGCCAGCAGGTCGGCCACCGCGCCGGATTGGGCGAGAGCCAGCGCGCTGCCCCGGGTTCCCACCCGCAGGCCACGTCTCACGCGACACCGGGGATGCCTGAGCCGCTCAGCAGCGCAGGATCGACGTCGAGGTGCGCCCAATCCGCGGCCGAATCCTGGCCCGCGGTGGTGGGTTTCGGTCCCCGCTGGTTGACGCAGCAACCGGTGGCGCAGAAGTCCGGACGTGCGGGCCGCGCGATCGTCGACAGCGGCTGCCGTTGTTCGGTTCCCGGCCGCAGCCGGTCGATGAGCAGGTCCACCAGGGCGGCGACGAACCGCGGATCGATCCCGGGTGTGGCCACCCGGGCAAACCACAGGTCCTGGGCGGCAGCCGTTTCCCGAGCCTCATGGTCGAGATCCCAGACGACTTCGACATGGTCGGAGACGAAACCGACCGGCACCACGACGACCGCCCTCCGACCGGCGGCCCGGAGACCGTTGATCACGTCGTTGACATCCGGCTCGAGCCAGGGGATCGACGGCGGTCCGGAGCGTGACTGGTAGGCCAACTGCCAGGAGAGGGGATGACCGACCCGGGCGGTCACCGCATCGGCCACCGCTCGGCACACGGCCAGGTGCTGGTCCACGTAGGCACCGTTCCCGGTGTGGTCACCGAGCGACGCCGACCCCGACGTGGCGGCCATGGACATCGGGATCGAATGGGTGGTGAAGACGATCTCGATGGCCTCGGGCTCGATTCCGGCCGCGAGCGCCTCGTCGATCGCGGCGCCGGTCCCGTCGACGAACGGTTGGACGAACCCGGTCCGGTCGTAGTACGGCGGAACCTTGTCGATGGTCACGGTGCCGACCAGCCCGGTGGAAAGGAGCGCCAGACCGAAATCCTCCCGGTACTGTCGGCAACCCGAATACGACGAATAGGCCGAGGTGGCCACGCCCAGCAACCGGACCCGGCCGGAACCGGCGGCATCGGAGATGACATCAGCGATCAGCGGCGCCCAGTTCCGGTTGCCCCACAGCACCGGCAGCTCCACGCCGCGGGCTGACAACTCGGTCTGCAGTGCCGCCCGGAGCATGCGGTTCTGCTCGTTGATCGGCGAGATGCCGTTCAGGGCCAGGTAATGGTGGGACACCTCGACCAGTCGCTCGTCCGGTATCCCCCGACCACGGGTCACGTTGCGCAGGAACGGCATCACATCGTCGGGACCCTCCGGGCCACCGAATCCGGCGAGCAGCACGGCGTCGTAGGCGCCAGCCGTCACCGCAGCACCTCGACCACGCCGGCCTCGTCGATGCGGTGACCGGAGAAGAACGGAATCTCCTCCCGCACATGCATTCTGGCCCCGGAGGCGCGCAGATGCCGCATCAGGTCCACGGTGTCGTGGAGCTCGTCGGCCTCCAACGCCAGCAGCCACTCGTAATCGCCGAGGGCGAAGGCGGCCACCGTGTTGGACAGCACCTGGTTGTATTCGCGGCCCATCATGCCGTGTTCCACGAGCATGCCCCGGCGCTCGGGCTCGGGCAGCAGGTACCACTCGTAGGAGCGGACGAACGGGTAGACCGTCGCCCATCTCTTCGGTTCGGCACCGGTCAGGAACGCCGGCACGTGACCCTTGTTGAACTCGGCCGGGCGGTGCAGTCCCATGGCCGACCACGATGGACGCAGGCTGCGGCCGACGGCGGTCCGGCGGAGCGCCCTGGCCGCGGACTGCAGCGCCTCGGCGCTGCCGGAATGCCACCAGACCATCAGATCGGCGTCCGCGCGGAGGGCCGACACGTCGTAGAAGCCGCGGATCAGCACGTCCTGCGTCGCCAGCGAGGTGACCAGCTCGGTGAGCTCGGTGGTGGCCTTGTCGTCCGGTGCGTCCAGGTCGCCGACCCGGGAGTACACCGCGAACGCGGTGTAGCGAATCTGATCGTTGATCTCCCGCGCACTCGGCTTGACCCTGCCGGCGGCGGCCGCCACCGTCTCGGCCGCGGCGGCAGCAAGCGCAGAAATGACGTCGTCGTTGCTCATGTTCTCCATCCTCCCCCAGCCGGATAGGGACTTCCGCCGCTGGTCATGTGTCGTACCCGACGTTCGATCCGGCCGGGGGCCGGGCAATGATCGTGGCGGCGACCGCTCGTGCGTCGGCGACCACCGACGCCAGCCCCGTCCCTGCCACCATCGACCCGGTCAGGTACAGGCCCGGCCGATCGGCGATCTGCCCGCGCATCCGGTCCATCGCGGCCCGATGACCGGGCTGTGGGCGGGGCAGGGCTGATGTCCACTGGATCACATCGGCGTCGACCAGGGCGGACGAGGGCAAACAGATCCCGGTCAGAGCGCCGGCATCGGTCAGGGCCAGCTCGACCAGGGAGTCTCGATCGGGCAGCGAACCGGCGCCGCGGCCGTAGGAGAGCCGCAGCACATGCCGACTGGGCCCGGCTTTCGCGGCCAGCCAGGCCCACTTGGCGCTGGCATGGGTAAGAGCCTTGGCGCGGACACCGGTCGCGCGCGCGGACACCAGCACCCCGGTGCCGCGGGGGTGGGTGTCAAGACCGGGGGCGTCGACGACCAGCGTGGCCAGCAGCACATCGCTGGTGGACGCGGACAGGGCCGGTGCGCCGATCCCGGCCTGGGCCAGCAGCCCGATCACGGCAGGTCCGGGAACGGCCAGCACCACCCGCGCGGCTGTCAGGTCACCGACCGAGGTGGTCAGCCGCCAACTCCCGTCGGCGGGCCGTAACCCGTCGACCCGCACGCCGGTGGACACCCGGCCCCCGAGGGAGCCAATGACCTGCGACAGCGCCACCACGATCTGGAACATGCCGCCGGCCAGCCCGGCCACGGCGGAACCGGGTCGCTCGCCACCGCGCAGCCGGCGTACGGCTCCGGCCAACGAACCTTCCCGGCGCAGCGCGCCCCGCAGGCGCGGCGCCACGGTGTCGGCGTCCAACTCGTCCGGATCGGTGGAGTAGACGCCACCGGCGACCGGTTCCACCAGTCGGTCGACGACGGTGCGGCCCATTCGCGATCCGACCAGGGCGCCCAGGCTGATGTCGTCGCGATCGCCGTACCCGGCCGGCAGGAGCAGGTCCAGACCGGCCCGGACGGAACCGGCCACACCGAGCACCCGCCGCACGTCGGCGGCGAACGGCCGGGACGGAATGCCCAGCAGTGCAGCCGTCGGCAACGGCGCGGAGCCGCCGGCGAACCGGACCCAGGCGCCCACCGGGTCGGGTGCGACCATGGCCGCGGCCAGACCCAGCTCGCGGATCAGCTGCCCGACGGCCGCCGTGGCGGTGGCGTACGACTCGGCGCCGGCATCCAGGTCAAGGCCGGCGACGGTGTGTTTGGCCAGCGCCCCACCGACCACCGACGCGGATTCGAGCACCCGCGGCCGGAGCCCGGCTCTGGCCAGTTCCCAGGCGGTGACCAGACCGGCGACACCACCGCCCACCACGACGACGTCGGCGGTCACGGCTGGTCGTGGATGAATGCCACCAGCCGGGTCAGCACATCGGGATCGGTGTCCGGAGGAACCCCGTGACCGAGGTTCACCACGTGGCCGGGCGCCGCCGCGCCGGCCCGCAGGCAGTCCAACGTGCCGGCGTGCAGAGCTTTGTCGCCGGCGAAGAGCAAGGCCGGGTCGATGTTGCCCTGCAGCGGGGTCGTTCCGCCGAGGCGGTCGTTGGCCACGTTCAGCGGCACCCGGTGGTCGACGCCCATGACGTCGGCGCCGGCGTCCCGCATGGCCGCCAGCAGTTCGCCGGTGTTCACGCCGAAATGGACCCTGGGTACGTCGAGGTCGCCCACCGACGAGAGCACCGCGGCGGAATGGGGGGCGACAAAACGTTGGTAGTCGGCCAGCGACAGGCCACCGGCCCAGGAGTCGAACAGTTGCACGGCGGAGGCACCGGCGAGGATCTGGGTACGCAGGAAAGCGCCCGTGACGACGGCCACCCAGCCGGCCAGCGCGTGCCAGGTGTCCGGGTCCGCGTGCATCAGAGCCTTGGTCCTCAGGTGTTCCCGGCTGGGCCCGCCTTCCACCAGATACGAGGCCAGCGTGAAGGGCGCGCCGGCGAAACCGATCAGTGGGACTCGGCCGAGCGCCTGGGCGCAGGCGGCCGCGGCCTGGGCGATCGGCTCGAGTGCGCCCGGATCCAGGACCGGCAGGGCGGCGACGTCCGCGGCGGTCCGGATCGGCGCGGCGACGACCGGCCCAGTGCCGGGCACGATGTCCACGTCGATCCCGGCGAGTTTCAGCGGAACCACGATGTCGCTGAACAGGATCGCGGCGTCCACCCGGTGTCGGCGGACCGGCTGCAAGGTGATCTCGGTGGCCAGGTCCGGGGTCAGGCACGCCTCGAGCATGCCGATCCCGGAGCGCACGGCCAGATACTCGGGCAGCGAACGTCCCGCTTGCCGCATGAACCAGACCGGATGACCATCGGTCGGGAGGCCTCGGTAGGCGGTCAGCACCGGGGCGGCGGTGGTCCGGCCGTCCGCCAACGGATGATCGGCCGGCAGGGTGCGACGGACGTCGGCGGCCGGATCTGTACGGACTACGGGCGTGGTCATGATGTTCCCCATCGTGTCACCCTTGCCGACCGTCGGACGCTGCTTAGCAGCTTCACTTAGGTCACCCTTGGTGAGCCAGCGCTCGTCGGACTGTGCGTGGTGGCGCGACGCCGGTCAGCGGCCCAGCTCACGGTCGGTCCCCACGGTCAGCGCACGCTGATCGCGCCGACGGTGCAGTGAGGGTCGCCTATCCACGTCGTGCCTGGTCAGGCCGGTAAGATGGGCCCCATGCTCATGGTTCTCGGTGCCAGTCACCACGACCTGGAGCTGACCGAACTGGAGCGCCTGTCCACCAGCGCCGACTCGTTGACGGCGGCCATGGCCGAGTGCGCCGCGTCGGACGGCAGCGCGATCGGCGGTTCCGTGGTGGTGGCCACCTGCAACCGGCTGGAGATCTACGTCGACGCGGAGCGGTTCCACGACGCGATCGATGCCGTCACCCTGTGCACTGCTTCGGTGGCCGGAATCGACCCCGCCGACGTGGCCGGGTTGTTGAAGGTCCGCCTCGGGCCGCCGGTGGCCGCCCACCTGTTCACCGTCGCCTCCGGGCTCGACTCGATGGTCGTCGGGGAAGCCGAGATCTCCGGGCAGGTGTCCCGCGCGCTGACGGCCGCCCACCGGGCGGGGACCACCACCCCGGTGTTGCACGCGCTTTTCCAATCTGCGGCCAGGACGGCGAAGCAGGTCGCCGCGGCCAGCGGGCTCGGCTCGGCCGGCCGGTCCGTCGCGTCGGTGGCCATCGACATCGCTGCGGCCCAACTGCCTGCCGCAGCCGGAACCGAGGCGAGCCAGCGTCTGTCCACCGCGACCTGCCTGATCATCGGCACCGGCGCCTACGCCAGGGTGGTGGCCTCCGCATTGCGTGCCCGCGGGTGCACCCGCCTGCAGGTCTTCTCGCCGAGCGGGCGGGCGGATTCGTTCGCGGCCACCCACCATGCCGAGGTCGTACCACCGGACCAGTTCGCCGACGCCGTCGGAAAGGCCGACCTGGTGGTGGCGTGCAGCGGGACCACCGGCGGGGTACTCGATGTCGGCACGGTGACCGCGGCGCTGGCCGATCGGGCCCACCCGTTGCAGGTCGTGGACCTGGCGTTGCGTCCGGATGTCTCGGCCGGGGTCCGGGCGCTCCCGGGAGTGCACCTGGTGGATCTGAACACCGTGGCCCAGGGAGCGGCACCCGAACATCGGGAGGCGATCACCGCAGCCCAGGACATCGTCATCGCCGCCGTGGCCAGATTCGAGGAGGACCAGGCCAGTCGCGCGCTGGATCCGGCCGTCGTCGCCCTCCGGCAACACATCTCGGTGGCCGTGGAGAAGGAGATGGTCCGACTCCGGGCCAAGTACGACAGCGATGTCGCCGCCGAGGTCGAACTGGCGCTGCATCGGGTCACCCAGTCGCTGCTGCACACGCCGATGTTGCGGGCCAAGGAACTGGCCCGCAACGGTGACGGGGCCGGCTATCTGCAGGCCCTGCACACGCTTTTCGGGATCGAGCTGCCGGACCGGCCGTAGCCGGGCCGGGCACCGACGTCAGGCCAGCCCGGTCTGTTCGAACGCAGCCAGCGTCGGCGCAATGGTGGCCGAAGGTCCGACCACGTGAGCGATGGCGTCCAGCGTCTTCAGCCCGTCACCGGTGTTGAAGATCACCGTCTCGACGGTTGGGTCCAGCTGACCCGTGGCCAGCAGCTTGCGGAGCACCGCCACCGTCACGCCGCCGGCGGTCTCGGCGAAGATGCCCTCGGTTCTGGCCAGCAGCTTGATGCCGTCGATCACCTCGTCGTCGGTGACGTCCTCGATGGCGCCGCCGGTACGCTTCACCACGTCGAGCACGTACGGGCCGTCGGCAGGATTGCCGATGGCCAGGGACTTGGCAATCGTGTCCGGTCGTACCGGCTGGACGAAGTCGCGACCGGCCTTGAACGCCGCCGACACCGGAGCGCAGCCGGTGGCCTGCGCGCCGAAGATCCGGTACGGCGATTCGTCGACCAGACCGAGCGAGATCAGTTCGCCGAAGCCCTTGTCCACCTTGACCAACTGGGCCCCGGAGGCGATCGGGATGACCACCTGCCCGGGCAGCCGCCAGCCCAGCTGCTCGGCCACTTCGTAGCCGAGCGTCTTGGACCCTTCGGCGTAGTAGGGACGGA
>CAXUHA010000054.1:0-18102 GCA_964250735.1 uncultured Nakamurella sp.
CCCACCACCCACCTCCCCACCCTGGCCCACCAGCGGAAGCGCCGAGATGCGGCCTACCCCGCCACTCCCGGAAACAGCCTGACATGCGGCAGCGACAACGGACCGGGCGACCGCGTTTACCCGCTGGGTGCAGACCACTGCACATGCGGCGGTCGCACGCGCGCGCAGATGGGACGACCGGCGGCGTCGCTCATGTCCAACCGGGCCAGCAATCGACCGGACCGGGCTGCGGCCGCCAACACGTCGGGATCGATATCGGCGATGGTCAACTTTGCCCGCCGAAACATGGCGAACGTTCCGGCGCCGTCAACGTCACCCCACGACAGGTAGATGAACCGCTGCCCGATGGGACCTTGGATGTACGGACCGCTGACGTCGAAGCCGTCCTGTTGGGCACTGATCACCGCGTCGAGGACCCAGCTGGCCTGCTCCTGATCACCGTCCTGCAAATCCAACAACTCCTGCGGCCGGGCGCGACGCTGTACCGCGACACAAACGTTGTCGTACCCGTCGAAGTTCACTCCTGGGGGACACCTACGTCCTGGAAGTCGGCGGCCCTCGATCCGGATCTGCACCACCTCATTGTGGGTGGTCAGCTCCCCGGCCACCGTCAACGGTGCTGTTCGGTGGATCCTTTGCGCAGGAACGCCCAGGCGACGAAACCGATACCCAGAATCAGCATGGTGATACCGATGATCACCGGCACCGTGATGTTCAGCCCGGTACTGGCCAGTGTCGTCGGTGTCGACGGTGAGTCGGCCGGACGGACGCCGTGGACAGTGGCCGCCGACGCCGGCGAGGTCAGCAGGGGACTCAGCAGCGCGAGGAGCATGAGGAAAGCGGCTGTCGAGATCCGTCGGGCCACCCTCACGGTCGCGTCCCCCTTCCGGTTCGCTGATCCGGCCTGTTCCATGATCCGGCTGAACGCCCTGTCTCGCCAGATGACCAGGAAGCCTCGTTCGAGGTAGACGTACGACCACGGCCGGGGTGCCCAGCCCAAAGCCGCCCGATCGGGTGATTCTCTGGCGGTATTCTACGCCGATCCGCGAACTTGACGGTGTTAGACGCGGGAGTCACCGGCCCGGATCTCGCCGCGCTGATCAGCCTCTGGGTGCGGCGCCGGATCGCGGCAATTGGCGACGATGTTGACGCCGCCGGGACCGGGCGTAACCCTCACGGACGCACCGCCGCTACGGAATCCACGAGTGGCGGCGTCAGTGTGGGATACTGACGACGGCTCGACGTCGGGAACCACCCGGCTCGGACCCGGCCGGTCTGTCTTTGCGTACCTGCGATTCGGATTCCGATGGGTGACATCGGCACTTCCTCGCGGTACCGGGCAGGCGAACGGCTGGACCACTGCAGACTTCCCGTGGCGCTTGCGTCCCGGACACCACATTCATGAAGGCCCCTGCGCGGACGCGTCCGAAAACGCGCCCGGGGACCTTGGGAAAGGAACCAACCAGCTGTGTCCCCAACCACCAGATCGACCTCGAACAGATCGACGTCCACCACCTCGACGTCACCCATCAGCCTCACCCAGGCGCTGATCGACCTACCCGGCCGGCTCCGCGTCCATGAACTGGCCAAACGCGCCGGGCTGGCGTCCAAGGACATCATCGCGGCGCTGGCCTCAGCCGGCGTCACGGTGTCCTCGGCGGCCTCATCGGTCAGCTCGGCTGACGCCACTGCGCTGCTCACCGCCCTGCTGGAGCCCGCCGCCTCCGAGCCCCCCGCAGAGCCGACAATCGAGCCGGCCGCCGAACCCGACCGGGATCCCGGTTTTTTCGCCTCCCCGGTGTTCCTCCCCCCGGTCGATGCGAAGCCGGCCCGTGGTCGGCGCGGGGCCAGACCCGTCTGCGAACCCGCCGCGGCTGCCCCGACGCAGGTCGCCGCCGACACACCAACGGAGCCGTCCACCGAGGACGACGTCGCTGAACCTGCTGTCTCGCGCTCCGGCCGCCGCCGCCGCGGGCGGTCCGGCAGCCGTGGCCGCGGTGAACAGCCTGAACCGAAGACAGACGCCGAACCGGCGTCGGATCCCTCCGCGGTCGGCGATCCCTCCGCGGTCGGCGATCCCTCCGCGGTCGGCGATCCGGCTCCGCTGCAAGCGGAGGTCGGCGACACGGGGGAGCGCACCGAGCCCGGCGTCGACCCAGAAGCCGGCTCCGACGACGACGACCAGGCCGCGCGGCGCCGTCGACGTCGTGGCCGCCGGGGGCGTGGGCGTGCCGGCGACGATCATGACGACGAGCAGAACGAATCCGGCCAGCACGAATCCGGCCAGCAGGAGCCGGACGGCCGGGACCACGGACAGCAGGCCGCTGCCGAATCGCCGGCCGAGGCTGCTGCAGGGTCAGAGCAGTCGGTCGACGAGGAGGCCGGCGACGAGGAATCCGCCGACGAGGGCGGCACCCGCCGTCGGCGGCGACGGCGGCGACGCACCGGCCCGGCAGAGGGCGCGGCGGAGGAGAACGGTCGCGAAGACGACCCCGACAACACCGTGGTGCACGTTCGCGCGCCGCGCACCGCGGGCGCAGCTGCGTCCGGTACGCCGGCCGTTCCCACCGGCGGGGGCAACTCAGAAGTGCAGGGCATCCGCGGGTCCACCCGACTCGAGGCCAAGCGTCAACGCCGACGCGATTCACGCGGGTCGCGCAGCCGCCCCCAGATCCTCACCGAAGCGGAATTCCTGGCCCGGCGGGAGGCCGTCGACCGGGTGATGGCCGTTCGTCAACGCGGCGATCTGGCCCAGGTCGCGCTCCTGGAGGACGGCGTACTGGTCGAGCATTTCGTCTCCCGCGCCGGCTCCGAGTCCCTCATGGGCAACATCTACCTCGGCAAGGTGCAGAACGTTCTGCCGTCGATGGAGGCCGCCTTCATCGACATCGGCAAGGGCCGCAATGCCGTGCTGTACGCCGGCGAGGTCAACTGGGACGCAGCGGGACTGGCCGGCAAGGCCAGGCGGATCGAGACCGCACTGTCCGGCGGCGACACCCTGCTGGTGCAGGTGTCCAAGGATCCGGTGGGTCAGAAGGGCGCCCGGCTGACCACTCAGATTTCCCTGCCCGGCCGGTTCCTGGTCTACGTTCCCGGCGGCGGCGCCACCGGCATCTCTCGCAAACTGCCCGACACCGAGCGCAAGCGCCTGAAAGCGATCTTGGACCAGATCGTTCCGGAGGACGCCGGGGTCATCATCCGAACGGCCGCCGAAGGCGTGGCCGAAGAGGAACTGGGCCGCGACGTCGAACGGCTCAAGACCCAGTGGGAAGAGATCTCCCGGCAGGCCCAGAAGAAGTCGGACGCCCCGCTGCTGCTCTCGGCCGAGCCCGACACGCTGATCAAGGTGGTCCGGGATCTGTTCAACTCCGACATCTCCTCGCTGGTGCTCGACGGCGAGACCGCCTACGAGTCCGTGTCGGCCTACATCAACGCCGTTGCGCCGGAACTGTCCAACCGGGTGTCCCGGTACGACGGCCGCGGTGACGTGTTCACCGCGTACCGCATCGATGAGCAGATTGCCAAGGCATTGGAGCGCAAGGTGTATCTGCCTTCCGGCGGTTCACTGGTGATCGACCGCACCGAGGCCATGACCGTCGTCGACGTGAACACCGGCAAGTACACCGGGTCCGGCGGCAACCTCGAGGAGACGGTGACCAAGAACAATCTGGAAGCTGCCGAAGAGGTGGTCCGGCAACTGCGCCTTCGGGACATCGGCGGCATCATCGTCGTCGACTTCATCGACATGGTGCTCGAATCCAACCGCGAGTTGGTGATGCGGAGGCTGACCGAGTGTCTGGGCCGCGACCGCACCCGGCATCAGGTCGCCGAAGTGACCTCGCTGGGACTGATCCAGATGACCCGCAAGAAAATGGGCACCGGTCTGGTCGAGGCGTTCTCGACCCCATGCCCGCACTGCCAGGGCCGCGGCATCACCCTGCACGACGTTCCGATGGACGACCACACCGGCGGTCAGGACGCGGGTGACTCCGACGATCGGCGATCGACACGGGGCCGCCGCACGAAGGGCCGGCCGGAAACCCCGGTGACCGCCGAGCGTGAGCCGATCGTCCGCATCATCCCCGCCACGGTTCGGCCGCCGGACCCTCGCGGGCCCAAACCGCCTACTCGCGGGAGTGAGGATCACGATCACGTCGCTGCCGATCAGGTGGCGGAACTCGTCGAGCTCGCACCCGCTCTCGATAGAGGCATCGACGACGACCGTTACGACACCGACCCGGTCTTCGAGCCGGTGGCCACCGCCGGGGACTCGTCGTTCAACGTGCCGCTGTCCCGTGACGCCTCCGATGCCGTCTCCGCTGTGCTGGCCGCTCTGGACGCACAAGCCGACCAACCGGACCAGGAGCCGCCGGCACCGGCCGCCGCGGCGTCCGGGTCCGAATCGTCCGGCGGTAGACGGCGGGGCCGACGCGCCGCCGGCCGCCCCGCCGGCGCACCGGTGGTCGTCGGCGACGTGCTGTCGGAACCGACGCCCGACATCGCAGCCACCGAGACGGTGCTGGCCCCCGACCCCGGCGCGGCTCCCCCGGATGCGGGCGAGAAGCAGCCCCCGGCGATCGCCGCCGAGCTGGACGGTCCGCCGGATGGACCGGACCCGGTGGAGGACGTCGAACCGGTTCGCCGTGGTCGACCGCCGGCCCGCCGCCGGGGAAGCCGGGCTGCCGGCGCGGCCGCCGGCGCTGCGAACGCCACGAACGGCGCAGCCACCAACGGTGCAGCCACGGACAGCCCCGACACGAACCACGCCGGCCTCAACGGCAGCCGACCCGACGCGGCGGTCAGCGTCGAGCCGGCACCCGCGACGCCATCTGCGACGGCACCGGCCCAGCCGGTGCCCGCCGCCCCGCCCAAGCGCCGGCGGGCCGCTTCTCGTCCGGCGGGTCCGGCGGCTTCCGCCGCGGTCGGGACGGAGAACTGACCGTGCGGACAACGGGTTTGTTCCGGCGGGCCTGCCGCAGGTAGAGTGGGGATTCTGCCCGCTGCACAGCAGCGGGCTTTATCCTGCACAAACCTAGTCCTGCACAAACCTAGTCCTGCATCAACCTTGTCCTGCACAAGCACAGCACAACATACGAACAGTTGAGGAAGGCGCGTCCACGATGTACGCGATCGTCAAGACCGGCGGCAAGCAGTACAAGGTCGCCGAAGGCGATGTCATCGAGATCGAGAAGCTCGAGGGCAAGCCCGGCGCGGCCGTCACTCTCCCGGCTGTTCTCCTCGTCGACGGCATCCAGGTTTCCGCCGCGGCCGCCGACCTGGCCCAGGTCACGGTGTCCGGCGAAGTGGTCGCCCACACCAAGGGCCCCAAGATCGTCATTCACAAGTTCAAGAACAAGACCGGTTACCACAAGCGCCAGGGGCACCGCCAGCCGCTGACCCAGGTTCGGGTCACGGGCATTACGTCGGGTCCCGCGAAAACCGACGGCTGAGAGAGGTAGCACCGATATGGCACACAAGAAGGGCGCATCCAGCTCCCGCAACGGCCGCGACTCCAACGCCCAGTACCTGGGCGTGAAGCGATTCGGCGGCCAGGTCGTCAAGGCCGGCGAGATCCTCATCCGTCAGCGCGGCACCAAGTTCCACCCGGGCGACCTTGTCGGCCGCGGCAAGGACGACACCTTGTTCGCCCTCGCCGCCGGTGCGGTGGAGTTCGGCAGCAAGCGTGGTCGTAAGACGGTCAACATCGTTCCGGTCCCGGTCGCTACGGCCGGAATCGACACCGTCAGCGCCTGACCGCAAGTGACAAGGGGCGGGCCCGGGGTTCCCGGGTCCGCCCCTTTTCGATATCGAGCTTTCCGCTAGGAGGTGTCCATGGCCCGCTTCGTCGATCGCGCCGTACTGCACCTTCAGGCCGGTGACGGCGGGCACGGCTGTTCCTCGGTCCATCGGGAGAAGTTCAAGCCGCTCGGCGGCCCCGACGGCGGGAACGGCGGGAACGGCGGCGACGTCACCCTCGTGGTCGACTCCAACGTGCACACGCTGCTGGACTTCCACTTCCACCCGCACGCCAAGGCCGGGAACGGCCGGCCGGGCGCGGGTGACCATCGCGAGGGGGCCAACGGCGCCGACCTGGAACTCACTGTGCCGGAAGGCACCGTCGTCCTCGACGAGGACGGCAACCTGCTGGCGGACCTGATCGGGCCGGGTACCCGCTACGTCGCCGCCAAAGGCGGCCGGGGAGGACTGGGCAACGCGGCGTTGGCCTCCCGGGCCCGAAAGGCGCCGGGGTTCGCGCTGCTGGGCGAACCGGGTGACGCGGCGGACGTCACGCTGGAGCTGAAGTCGATGGCCGACGTCGGTCTGGTCGGCTTTCCCAGCGCCGGCAAGTCGTCCCTGGTCTCCGTGCTGTCCGCCGCCCGGCCGAAGATCGCCGACTATCCGTTCACCACGCTGGAGCCGAACCTCGGAGTGGTCACCGCCGGCGCGGAGATCTTCACCATCGCCGACGTCCCGGGGTTGATCCCCGGTGCCAGCCAGGGCAAGGGCCTCGGCCTGGAGTTTCTCCGGCACATCGAGCGATGCTCCGTCCTGGTGCACGTGGTCGACTGCGCCACCTTCGAATCCGGCCGGGATCCGGTGTCGGACGTGGCCGCGCTGGAGGCGGAACTGGCCCAGTACACGCCGTCGTTGTCCGACGATCTGGCCGAACGGCCGCGTCTGGTGGTGCTGAACAAGATCGACGTGCCCGAGGCGCGGGAGCTCGCCGAATTCGTGCAGGCCGATCTCGAGGGCGCCGGCTACCGGGTGTTCCCGATCTCCACCGCCAGCCACGAGGGACTCAACCCGCTGCGTTACGCGATGGCCGAGGTGGTCGCCGCGGATCGTGCGGCCCGGCCGGCCAAGGTCGCGCCCCGGCTCATCGTCCGTCCCGCCGCGTTCGACGAAGCGCAGTTCAAGGTCACCGTCGATCCGGAGGTGGACGGTGGCTTCATCGTCAGCGGCACCCGGCCGGAACGGTGGATACTGCAGACCGACTTCAACAACGACGAAGCCGTCGGGTATCTCGCGGACCGGTTGGCTCGGCTCGGCGTGGAGGACAAACTGGCCAAGCTCGGTGCGACCCCGGGCGCGCCGGTCCAGATCGGCAACATCAGCTTCGACTGGGAACCGACCACCCTGGCCGGCGTCAACCCGGAGCCCATCGAGCGGGGCTTCGACGCCCGGATCGATCAGGTCGACCGGGTCGGAGCGGCCGACCGCAAGGCCCTTCACCGCCTTCGCCGCGGCCTGGAGGTGCAGCACCCGGAACTGGTGGACACCGACATCGAGGTGCTGCGTGCCCGGCTCGCCCCGCGTGAGGGTGATCAGGCGGCCTGGGACGATGCCGGCTGGGCCGACACCACCTGGGTCGAACCGCAGGAAGCGGACCAGAATCCCGGGGAGCAAGTGCATCGAGGATGACGGTTCCGGCCACCGGAGGCCACACTGACACAGGTCTGGTCACCCCCACCAGGGCCGCCATCGGGGCGGCGCGGGTCGTGGTGGTCAAGGTCGGATCGTCGTCGCTGACCACGTCCGCCGGCGGACTGGATGCGGACCGGCTGGATGCGCTGGTCGACGCGGTGGCGGCCCGGGTGGCGGCCAGAACATCGGTCGTCCTGGTCTCCTCGGGGGCCATCGCCGCCGGTCTGGCGCCTCTGGGTTTGCGCCGGCGACCGCGGGATCTGGCCACCCAGCAGGCGGCGGCGTCCGTCGGACAGCAACTGCTGGCCCAGCGCTACGCGGGATCCTTTGCCCGCCACGGGTTGCGGGTCGGGCAGGTGTTGCTCACCACCGACGACGTGGTCCGCCGCACGCACTACCGGAACGCCCAGCGAACCTTCGGCAAGCTCCTGTCCTATGGTGTGGTGCCCGTGGTCAACGAAAACGACACGGTGGCGACGGCGGAAATCCGATTCGGTGACAACGACCGCCTGGCCGCCCTGGTGGCGCACCTGGTCGGCGCCGACGCCCTGGTGTTGCTGTCCGACGTCGACGCCCTCTACACCGGCGACCCGCGGTCGCCCGAGTCGACGCGAATCGATCAGGTGACCGGTGGCGCCGATCTGACGAACGTCGAGATCTCCTCCTCGGCCAGCGACATCAGCACCGGCGGCATGACGTCCAAGCTGTCGGCGGCGATGATGGCCACCGGGGCCGGCATTCCGGTGCTCCTGGCCTCCGCCGCCGACGCGGGCGCGGCCCTGGCCGGTGGTCCGGCCCGGTCGGGCAGCGTATATCCCACGGTAGGAACGGTTTTCGATCCCACGGCCCGCCGGACCAGCGCCCGCCTGTTCTGGTTGCGTCACGCGGCGACCAGCGCCGGATCGTTGATGCTCGACGCCGGCGCGGTGGCCGCTGTGATCCAACGCCGCAAGTCGCTACTCCCCGCCGGGATCGTCGGTGCGGCCGGAGATTTCGAATCCGGAGACGTGGTGGACCTGTTGGGGCCGGACGGGATCAGAGTGGCCCGCGGGTTTGTCGGCCATGACGCGGTCGACCTGCCGACCATCCTCGGTCGGTCGTTGGCCGACCTGCCGATCGAGCTGCGCCACGAGGTGGTGCACGCTGATGACCTGATCGCCGTCACCCAGACCGTCGGAGGTTTATCGTGACCCAGACCCGGAGCACCCATCAGGCGGCTGACGCCACGCCCGGACCACGTTCCCTGCCGGCCACCCGGGAGCAGGTGCTCGACGCGGCGCACGCGTCGAAAATCGCGGCAGCCCAGCTTGCTCTGCTGTCGACATCGGTGAAAAATAGCGCCCTGTCCGCGATGGCCGCCGCGCTCAGGGCACGGCGGGCGGACATCCAGTCCGCGAACGATCGGGACGTCGCGGCCGCCGTCGAGTCGGGTACCGCGGCATCCCTGATCGATCGGTTGCGTCTCACGCAGGCGCGGATCCAGGCGATGGCCGGCGGGCTCGAGCAGTTGGTGTCCCTCCCGGATCCGGTGGGCAGCGTGGTGCGCGGCAACATCCTGCCCAACGGTGTGCGACTCGAACAGGTGCGGGTGCCGCTCGGCGTGGTCGCCATCATCTACGAGGCCAGGCCCAACGTGACGGTCGACGCGGCCGGTATCGCGTTGAAATCGGGCAACGCGGCCCTGCTGCGCGGAAGCGCCTCCGCCCAGGACTCCAACCGGGTGCTGGTCGAGATCCTCGCCGAAGCCGCTGCCGCACATGGCCTTCCGCAGAACGCGGTGCAACTGGTGCCCGGCACCGACCGGGACTCGGTGGCGTACCTGATGACGGCGCGGGGCCTGGTCGACGTGATCATCCCGCGCGGCGGTGCGGGACTGATCCAGGCCGTGGTGAACGGTTCTACCGTTCCGGTCATCGAGACCGGGGTGGGAAACTGCCACGTGTACGTCGATGCGGGCGCGAACGTCGAGATGGCGGTCGACATCCTGATCAATTCCAAGGTGCGCCGCCCGTCGGTGTGCAACGCCGCCGAAACGCTGTTGGTGCACGCCGATATCGCCAATGCCTTCCTCCCCCCGGCCCTGCGAGCCCTGCGGCGCAACGGTGTCACCGTGCACGCGGACCCCCGGGTCCTTCGGATCGCCGCGGGGGCCGACCACGTGGTACCGGCCGTGGACGCCGATTTCGACACCGAATATCTCTCGTTGGACATCGCGGCGGCCGTGGTCGACGACCTGGACGCCGCCGTCGACCACATCGCCGCCCACGGCACCGGTCACACCGAGGCGATCGTCACGTCGAGCCTGGACAGCGCGGAGACGTTTCGCGCCCGGGTGGACGCGGCGGCCGTCATGATCAATGCGTCGACAGCGTTCACCGACGGCGGGGAATTCGGGTTCGGGGCCGAAATAGGCATTTCGACGCAGAAACTGCACGCCCGCGGGCCGATGGGTCTGGCCGAGCTGACCAGTACCAAGTACGTGCTGACCGGAACCGGCCAGATTCGGGCCTCCTCGTGACCTTCGCTCCCGGATCGGATCGGAAGAGCCGCCGCATCGGTGTGATGGGCGGGACTTTCGACCCGATCCACCACGGCCACCTGGTGGCCGCCTCGGAGGTGGCCGACCGGTTCCACCTCGACGAAGTCCTGTTCGTGCCCACCGGGCAGCCGTGGCAGAAAAGTGACGTCAGTCCGGCCGAGCATCGATACCTGATGGCCGTCATCGCGACCGCGGCCAATCCGCGGTTTTCGGTCTCCCGGGTGGACATCGACCGGGCCGGGCCCACCTACACCAAGGACACGCTCACCGACCTGCGGCGCCGGGAACCCGACGCGGAATGGTTTTTCATCACCGGCGCCGACGCCTTGTCGGCGATCATGGGGTGGAAGGACGTCGACGCACTGTTCGACCTGGCCCATTTCATCGGCGTGACCAGACCGGGATATGTGCTCGGGAACACACTGCTGCCCTCCGGGGCGGTGACCGTCATCGAGGTGCCGGCCCTGGCCATCTCGTCGACCGACTGTCGTCGTCGGGTCGCAGCCGGCGCGCCCGTGTGGTATCTGGTCCCGGACGGTGTCGTCCAGTACATCGGAAAGTACGGCCTGTACGCCCAGTCGACGGTGCGGCCACGGGTGGGCCTGGCCGCGGCGGCGACCGGCGCGGTCGTCGGCACCGTCGGTGCTGCTACAACAGAGGGAGAGCAGTGACCGCAACAGAGTCAGCCATCGCGATGGCCAAAGTGGCGGCCCAGGCCGCGTCGGACAAGCTGGCCAGAGACGTGCTGCTGGTCGACGTCTCCGATCGGCTCGCCATCACCGACATCTTCGTCATCGTCACCGGTACCAACGAACGCCAGGTGGCCGCGATCGTCGACGAGGTCGAGGAGAAGATGCGCCTGGCCGGCGTCAAACCGGTGCGACGGGAGGGCGAACGGGACGGCCGCTGGGTCCTGCTGGACTTCCTGGATGTGGTCGTCCACGTGCAGCATTCCGAGGAGCGGGTGTTCTACGCCCTTGACCGCCTCTGGAAGGACTGCCCGACGATCCCGTGGGTGGACGCCGCCGCGCCGGTCGCCTTTCCGGTTTCCGCTGACGGCGGCGCCGCGGAGTGACTCTCCTGCATCTGATACTGATGCGCCACGGCGAAACCGATTGGAATGCCCAGGCACGACTGCAGGGACACCGGGACATCGCGTTGAACGAAGCCGGTATCCGCCAGGCGACGGCGGCCGCTCCATCGGTCGCCGCGCTGGCGCCGCAGCTGATCGTCGCCTCCGACCTGTCCAGGGCCCGGGCCACGGCCGCACCGGTCGCCGACCTGACCGGTTTGCCCGTGGAGGTCGACCCCCGGCTGCGGGAGACGTCGATGGGTTTGTGGGAGGGCCTGACCCGCGAGGATGTGGTGGCGGGCTGGCCTGGGGAGTGGGACCGGTGGCGCACCACGTCCGCTCACAACTCACCGCCGGGCGGGGAATCGCGCTGGGAGGTCGCCCGACGGGCGGCCGAGGTGGTCGCCGAAGTCGATGCCCGGCAGGTCGAACGGGCGTTGTTGGTGGCCCACGGGGGGCTGATCGTCGGGCTGACCGGTCTGCTGCTGAACCTGCCCGACGAGTCCTGGGGCACGCTGATCGGCATCGGCAACTGCCATTGGGTGGTCCTACACCGTTACGTCGGGTCCTGGCGGCTGCACTCGTACAACGCCGGCCTGGGTGGGGTGATCGTCCCCGGCGACGAGGAGGAAGTGGCCGGCGCCTGACGGCCGCGGTGGAGTGAGCAGGCCCGGCCACACCAGTCGGGGGAGTGCAGCCGGGTCCGTCATAGAAGGAGTCGAGGCCGGTCCCGGTGATACAACGCCCGGATGAGGTCTCCGCGGCGACCCGGTTCATCGGCCGGGTGCGCGTGACCCCACTGTGGCCGTAGCGTGTGCGACCGGTCCGGTGGGGGCCAACGCAATGGCCATGCTGATCCGGGTATGTCCCGGTTCGCTGATGATCGACAACTGCCCGGCGTGAGCCTCGATGACCCCGGCGACGATCGCCAGCCCGAGGCCGGAGCTCCCGGAATGTCGTGAGTGTTGGCCGTCCCCGGTGGTGAACCGTTCCTGCACGCGGGGCAACAGGTCCGGGGCGATGCCAGGCCCGTCGTCGAGGACGTCGAGCTGGGCCTGCTGGTCGTTGACCGACAGGGACACTCGTACCACGGTTCCTGGTGGGGTATGAACTCTGGCGTTGGTCAACAGATTGGTCAGCACCTGCTGCAACCGCTCGGCATCGCCGCGGACGGTGACCGGCTCCTCCGGCAAGTCCAACGTCCACTGGTGATCGCGGGCCACCACCCGGGCGTCGGCCACCGACTCGAGCACCAGGCGGGTGAGATCCACCTCGACACTGTCCAGCGGTATTCCGGAGTCCAGTCTGGCCAGCAGCAACAGGTCCTCAACCAGGCGGCCCATCCGCCGGGCCCCGGAGTCGATGCTGCGCAACGATGCCTGCACCGGCGCCGAATAGTTTCCGGATTCCAGTTCGATGAGTTCGGTGTGGCTGCGGACGATGGCCAGCGGGGTGCGTAGTTCGTGGCTGGCGTCGGCGATGAACCGGCGGAGCCGGTCCTCACTGTCCCGCCGCTGGAGGAGCGCGGTTTCCACCTGGGCGAGCATGTGGTTCACCGCCGCGGCGACGCTGCCGACCTCGGTGCGCTGGTCGGCTCCCGGCACCCGTTCGGTCAGGTTGACCTCCCGAGAGGCCAACGGTAGGTCGGACACCCGCAGGGCAGTGGCGGTGACCCGTTCCAGGGGTCGCAGGGAGCGGCGGACGGCAAAGCCGCCGATGACCCCGATGATCACCGCGACGATGAGGAAGACGACGACTTCGGTCCATTGCAGGACTTCCAGGAGGTCCTCCACCGAATTTTCCGGTAGGCCAGTGACCAGTACGTCCCCGTCGTTGCCGGTGGTCACCTGGATCCGGTAGAACCCCAGATCGGCGAACGGCACGGTGGCCTGGGTGACCCCGCTATCCGCGAGTTTGACGATGTGGGCGCGGTCGGCGGCGGACACCTCGACCGGTGTCGCCGAGTCGGAGACCACCCCGACCGCGGTGAGCTTGCCGTTCAGCAGCCGCGCTCCGAGGGTGCCGACGCTCTGTCCGACGGTGGCGGTCTCCGGGTCGTTGTCGGCGTCGTGGTCGTTGTGCTCCAACGAGATCGCATACCGGGATCCGGCCAGGGCCAGGTCGTGATCGAGCCGGGAGTTCAGGAAATTGTGGATGACGATGTTGGTGACCACGCCGACCGCCGCGCAGGCCAACATCACCATGGTGAACAGCAGCACGGTCAGTCTGGTCCGGAGCTTTAGACCAGCCAGCCGGGCGTGCATTGTCATTGTTCGGCCGGTTTGAGGACGTAGCCGAATCCGCGGACGGTGTGGATCATGGGGACCCGGTCGGCGTCGATCTTCTTGCGCAGGTAGCTGATGTAGAGCTCGACGACGTGAGAGTTCCCGCCGAAGTCGTAATTCCACACATGATCCAGGATCTGGTCCTTGCTCAGCACCCGGCGCGGGTTGCGCATCAGGAACCGCAGGAGTTCGAATTCGGTCCCGGTCAGCTCGATCAGCTGATCCCCGCGGCGGACTTCCCGGGCGCCCTCGTCCAGGATCAGGTCGCCCACGCGCAGCCGGTTGTCGCTGCGGGCGCTGGCGATCCCGCTGCGGCGCAACAACCCCCGGGACCGGACCAGCACCTCCTCGATGCTGAAAGGCTTCGTCACGTAGTCATCGGCGCCGGCGGTGATACCGGCGACCCGGTCTGCGACCGCGTCCCGGGCGGTGAGGAACAACACGCAGACATGCTGGGAGGCCGCCCGGAGGCGGTGCAGTACCTCGAACCCGTCGAGGTCGGGCAGACCGACGTCCAACACGACCAGATCGGCCGGTTCCTGCGCAATCAGGTACAGCGCGCTGCGCCCGTCCGTCGCGCCTCGGGCCTGCCAACCGTCGTAGGTGAATGCGCTGACCAACGCCCGGGTCAGATCGGCTTCGTCGTCAACCACCAGCGCGCGGGGCGCTGAACCGTCCGGACGGACGAACTCCGGGCCGGGGCGTCTGCGGCCGGCCGCCATGGTCATCACCAGTTTCTGCGCTCAGGGGTCAAGGATCGTCCTGCTGCCTCTGAACTTCCTCTCAATGTGCCCCAAAGGCCACTCACAGGCGTTTGTCGCCTTCAGGCCGAGGCAACCTGGAAGTAGCGTTCGACCGGTGACGCCCGACGCTGTTCGCCACTACCACTACGGCTCAACGCTTCTGACTTGTTCCACTCACTCAAGGGGACCCACTGTGACCACCCGATCGGCAACAACGACGACCGCCACCACACCGACCACCCGCAGCGTGTTGTTCAACGTCCTGCTTGGTCTCACCGCGCTGGCGGTACTGCTCCAGGCGGTCTGGGCCGGCATCTTCCTCGAGCACGACGGCGAACGGGACGCCGCATCCAGCTGGATCGACGTGCACGCCCGCGGCGGCGAAATCGCCATCGTGCTTGCCCTGCTGGCGACCATCGTGGCCTTGGTAAGACTCCGTCACCGCAAGGACCTGTGCATCGGCAGCGCCGCCCTGACCGTCCTGCTGGTCTTAGAGGCCTACATCGGCGGGCTGATCGTCGACGACAGCAAAGACACCCTCACCGCCGTGCACATCCCGCTGGGCATGGCCATCATGGCCCTGGTCATCTGGCTGCCGATGCGGGCCAGGTCCGGGCGCACCGCGCTATGACTCCGACGCCGGGTACCAGGGTCGAATCCGACACCCGACCCTGGCCCACCCACCCGGACGAGCCACACGACGGGACCGGAAAACTGAACTGGCTCCGGGCCGGGGTCCTTGGCGCCAACGACGGGATCGTCTCCGTTGCCGGCCTGGTCGTCGGCGTCGCCGGGGCCACCACGAGCCGCGGGCCGCTGTTCACCGCGGGTATCGCCGGCCTGGTCGCCGGCGCCGTCTCGATGGCGCTGGGCGAATACGTCTCGGTCAGCACCCAGCGGGACTCCGAACGAGCTCAGCTCGCCCAGGAGAAACGGGAGCTCGCCGAGGAACCACAGGAGGAATTCGCCGAACTCGTTGCCCTGTACGAACGTAAAGGCCTGCAACCGGCCACCGCGGCAACTGTCGCGCGGGAACTGACCGACCACGACGCCCTTGCCGCGCACCTGGACGCTGAACTGCACCTGGACCCCGACGCCATGGCCAACCCATGGCAGGCGGCCGGCGCATCAGCGTTGTCGTTCACCCTGGGCGCGCTGCTGCCGCTGCTGGCCATCCTGCTGCCACCACCTCAATGGCGCGTTCCGGTCACCGTCGTCGCGGTGCTGCTCGCGCTGGCCCTGACCGGAGCGCTGAGCGCTCGAATCGGCGGAAGTTCAGCGCACCTGGCCGTGACGCGGGTGGTCATCGGCGGGGCGGCCGGCCTGGCCATCACCTACGTCATTGGCCACCTGTTCGGCGCTGCCGTCTCATAGCACCCAGCCCGGGAAAGTGGTTGACCCAGTCGCTCACGGTCTCGGCGCGACCTGCTCGAAGTGGTGACGTGGCGGCTGGTGGATCCAGGAACCAGCGGTCGGCAGCAGCAGGATGGCCGCGCCGACCCCGATCACCAAGGCCGCGACCAATGTGGCCAGGCGAATGCGGCGCCCGCGGGCGGCCCGGCCCTTCAGATGGGCGCGGAGCTCGGTCCGGCTGGTGACGGCCGCCGCCCAGACATGTCCCAGGACATGGACCGTCATCAACACCACCCAGATCCAGAAGCACACCTGGTGGGCGGTCAGCCAGTCATCGGAGCGTGAGGTGCCCACGAAGATCAGCGCGAGTCCGGTGCCCAACAACGCCAGGCTCGACGCAATGACCAGCGGCCCGATCACCCGCAGTAGCGGCGGCGGTGGCCCTTTCAACCGGTAGGTCGAGGCGCCGCGGTAGTACCGGACGAACCGGTAGATGGTGCTTCCGCTCTTGAGTAGAACCGGACCCAACAGCAGCACCCCAACGAAAATGTGCAGCGTGATCATCTGCCGAACGCTCAGGATGGTCACGCCCTCGACCGCCAACAACGCCAGCAACACCATCCCGGTGGCTGAAGTCAGCCTGGTGTTCCCCTCGACCCCGATAATCTGGCCGTCCGCGTCCAAGCCTTCGCCGGAGTTGGCTTTGGGCCGGTCGATCCATCCGAGAACGTTCACGGGCATCTCCAAGCAGCATCAACGCGATCTATGTCGCTTTGGATCTTCGGCCGTCAAGTTCTGCAAATCCTCAGAATGGCCGCCGGACGACCTTCGTTAGGGCGCAGGGCTTACCCCGGGTACGGCGTTGCATCAAAAACCCAGCTGACAGGCACATCCGCCGCGGGTGGATCTAAGCGCGGCGTCGAGCGTTGCCATAGCTGCAGTGAAAGAGCCAGCGAGGCAGACCGCTGGCTGCCTGGGGCACAGACACTGAGCACAACACAGAACCGCAGGTCAGCCCCAGCCTGGCCGCTGAAGCAAAGAGAAGCACCGCCACCGACGCGGCGGGTGAAATCACGACCGCAGCCCGCGGGTGACGCCGCCGGACATGGTCGACGACGCCGCCCTACCCACCACCATCGATCGCGAAAACGCCATCAACACCCTTGCTCACCCGCCGACGACCGGCCCAAACACTCCTCCACGGCGGCTTTTCGGCTTATCCGGCTCTTCACAGTTGAGGGTGTAGTCGGGGTCGGCGCGTCGTTGCCGGACTAGAGGCCGAGGTCTTCTGATGATGGAAGTTCTCACACTGTCCATCTGGAAGACCTCGACATGGCTGACGCTACCTTCGCGACCCCAGATCTGACCACGTTCGCCCGGCTGGACACGCTCGGTTTACGAGTGACCGGCCAGTTCCTCGAACCGGATCGTGCGGTACTGGCCTGCCGGATCATCGACCGCGACGACCGATGCGGGCGCTGCGGCGAGCAGGGCCCGTTCGCGGGACTCGACCACGCGGCGGCTGGCGCACGAACCGTTCGGCTGGCGACCGACGATCCTTTTGGTCAGGGTCCGCCGGTACCGGTGCGGGAGCTGCGGACATGTATGGCGGCAGGACCTGTCCGCGGCGGCCGACCCGAGAGCCGGGCTATCCCGCGGCGGTTTGCGGTGGGCGTTGATCGCGCTGGTCTGCCAGCACCTCACGGTCGCCAGAATCGCTGAAGGGCTGGGGGTTTCGTGGAACACCGCCAACGACGCGGTGCTGGCCGAAGGCCGCCGGGTGCTGATCGCCGACCCGCGCAGGTTCGACGGTGTCAAGGTCATCGGCGTCGACGAACACGTCGTGCGCCACGAGGCGCTGCTTTTCCGGATGGAGGTGGAAGACCTTGATCGCCCTGTTGTCGCAGCAGTGGGGTGAAGCTGGCGGCAGCCTGTCCTCAGGGAACGCTGGGGACGGGCGGGAGCAGCCGCGACGAAGTCAGGGCGGTTCGGCACTGCCGGACGGGCCGTGCCTGGTGAGCAAGACGGGAAGGTGTACGCAAGGAACCGGTGTTGTGAAGCCTCTTCATCGTCGACCCGCTCAAACCCGGTGGATCTGGGCGGGATTGCGGTGCGTACCCGGATGGGGAGCCGTCAGCCAGGCGGTGGCCCGATGCGGGGAACTGTCGGGACGGTGCGCGTGCCGGGCCCGACAGGTCGTGGTGAAGGTCTGCGGCGTAGCCACGACGAGACCGCAGGGGCAAAGCCGGGCACCTCACCCGTTGACCGGAAAGCAGTGAACGTGGGAACCATCGGCATTCCATTCCCTGTTGGGATAGGCGCGTTGCCTGCTGAAGGGTGCCGATGGGGCGGAGTCGCCGTAGTACTCCGAGGCCAACGCCTGGGCGCAGCCGAGTTCCGTACGACACCGGCCGGGTATCAGGCGCTGGCGGTATTCATTGCCGGGTTCGGCACGCTTGCCAAGGTTGGGGTGGAAGGTACCGGCTCGTACGGTGCGGGCCTGACCCGTCACCTTGACCGCCACGGGTGTCACGGTGGTCGAGGTGCTTCGACCGACCCGGCAGTGGAGTGTTCCCGATTTTGTGGACTCGAGATTAAGCCGCAAGCTCGTTTAGATGTCTGAATCCTAATGAATCGCCCCGGCAAGTCCGGAGACTCCAGTTCTTGAGAGGATGGGGTCATGGG
>CAXUHA010000055.1:0-5425 GCA_964250735.1 uncultured Nakamurella sp.
CGCATCGTCCAGGACGGCGCCCGCATCGACGGCCGCGGCCTGGAGGACATCCGCCAGCTGTCCGCCGAGGTCGAGGTGCTCCCGCGGGTGCACGGCTCGGCGCTGTTCGAGCGCGGCGAGACCCAGATCCTGGGCGTCACCACGCTGAACATGCTCCGGATGGAGCAGCAGCTGGACACGCTCTCCCCGGAGACCCGCAAGCGTTACATGCACAACTACAACTTCCCGCCGTACTCCACCGGCGAGACGGGCCGGGTGGGCTCGCCCAAGCGCCGCGAGATCGGCCACGGAGCGCTCGCCGAACGGGCGCTGGTGCCGGTCCTGCCCTCCAAGGCGGAGTTCCCCTACGCCATCCGCCAGGTCTCCGAAGCGTTGGGCTCCAACGGGTCCACCTCCATGGGCTCGGTCTGCGCCTCCACCATGTCGCTGCTCAACGCCGGGGTGCCGCTCAAGGCGCCGGTCGCCGGCATCGCCATGGGCCTCATCTCGGACACGGTCGACGGGAAGACCGAGTATGTCGCCCTCACCGACATCCTCGGCTCGGAGGATGCCTTCGGCGACATGGACTTCAAGGTCGCCGGCACCAAGACGTTCGTCACTGCGCTGCAGCTGGACACCAAGCTGGACGGCATCCCCTCCAGCGTGCTGGCCGGTGCGCTGAGCCAGGCGCGTGATGCCCGGCTGACCATCCTCGAGGTGATGAACGAAGCCATCGACGTCCCGGACGAGATGAGTGAGAATGCCCCCCGCATCACCACCATCAAGGTGCCGGTGGACAAGATCGGCGAGGTGATCGGGCCGAAGGGCAAGATGATCAACTCGATCACCGAGCAGACCGGTGCGGAGATCGCCATCGAGGACGACGGCACCATCTACGTGTCGGCCGCCTCGGGAGAGGCCGCCGAGGCCGCGATCGCGATCATCAACTCCATCGCGAACCCGCAGCTGCCCAAGGTGGGCGAGCGCTTCCTGGGCACCGTGGTCAAGACCACCGCGTTCGGTGCGTTCGTGTCGCTGCTGCCCGGCCGGGACGGTCTGGTGCACATCTCGAAGTTGGGCAACGGCAAGCGGATCAACAAGGTGGAGGACGTCGCCAACGTCGGGGACAAGTTGCAGGTCGAGATCGCCGAGATCGACGCCCGCGGCAAGATCAGCCTGATCCCGGTCGCTTCGGAAGCAGCAGCCGCGGCTTCCGCCTCCGCCAACTAACAGCGCCGACACCACCATGCCGCGTACCCGTACCACCGTGCTGGAACGCGGCGACGACGGTTCGCAGGTGACGCTCTCGGTGGTCCCCGGCGGTCTGCGGGTGATCACCGAGAGCGTCCCCGGCGCGCGGAGTGCCTCGGTGGGCATCTGGGTGGGCGTCGGATCCGTGGATGAAACCGCGAGACTGGCCGGCGCATCGCACTACCTGGAACATCTGCTGTTCAAGGGCACCACGCACCGATCGGGCCACCAGATCGCCTCGGCGATCGACGCGGTCGGCGGTGAGCTCAACGCGTTCACCTCGCACGAATACACCTGCTATTACGCACATGTGCTGGGCAGCTCGGCGGAGATGGCCGTGGACATCGTGTGTGACGTGGTGCTGGATGCGGTGATCAGTTCCGCCGACGTCGACGTCGAGCGCCAGGTGATCCTGGAAGAGATCTCGATGCGGGACGACGACCCGGAAGACACGCTGGGGGACGCTTTCGCCGCTGCGCTGTTCGCCGGCCACCCGGTCGCCGCACCCGTCATCGGCTCCGAGCAGACCGTTTCGGCCATGAACCGGGCGCAGATCGCCGGGTACTACAAGCGCCGGTACTCCCCCGAGCGGATGGTCGTCTCGGTGGCCGGCGGCATCGACCACGGTGACGTGGTCCGCTGGGTTCGGCGTGCTTTCGCCGCTCGACTGGACCGGCCCGTCGCTCCGGAACCGCCCCGCCTCGGCCGCGGGCGGGCCCGGGCCCGGGCCGATGTGCTGGTGGTGGACCGCGACATCGAACAGGCCCACCTGTGCATCGGAGTGCCGGCGCCCGGCCGGACCGATCCGGCCCGGTACGCGTTGTCGGTGCTCGCCGCGGCTCTGGGCGGCGGGATGTCCTCCCGCCTGTTCCGGACCATCCGGGAGGAGCACGGCCTGGCCTACTCCTGCTATGCGGCCACCTCCGGCTATGCCGACGTCGGCTCGTTCTCGGTGTACGCCGGATGTCAACCGGAGAACCTGGGCACCGTCGCCGCGCTGATCGGCAAGGAATTGGCCGCGGTGGCCGCTCACGGCCTGGAGGACGACGAACTGGCCCGGGTGCACGGTCAGCTGGCCGGGGGGCTCGTCCTGGGCCTGGAGGACACCGAGTCGAAGATGAGCCGGATCGGCAAGAACCTGTTGACCCGCAACGAGTACCGTTCGGTGGCCCAGGAGCTGGCCGCGATCGCGGCGGTCGGGGCCGACGAGGTGGCCGCGTTGGCCGCGGATCTGCTCGGCCGGCCCCTCACCGCAGCCGTGGTCGGGCCGTACGCCGCGCGCTCCGATCTGCCGGCCGAACTCAGAGCGCTGACCGACTTCTCGTCCCGCACCCCGACGACCGGGCACCGGCCACCGAACACCCTGACAACCACGGGAAGGCAGCGTCGGCATGTCGGATGAGACCAGGCCGGACGAAGTGCTGCGGGTCGGTGTCATCGGCGCCCGCGGCCGGATGGGGTCCGAGGTGTGCCAGGCGGTCGACGCCGCGCCGGACATGGACCTGGTCGCCGCCGTCGGCGGTCGGGAATGGCTGTTCTCCCTGGCCGACGCGGGCAGCCAGGTCGCCGTCGACTTCACCCACCCCGATGTGGTGGCCGAACACATCCGGTTCTGCATCGACCAGGGCATCCACGCCGTCGTCGGGACCTCCGGGATCGACGACGCCCGGGCGCAGGAGATCCGCCACTGGCTGACCCGCAAACCGGACATCGGGGTGATCGTGGTGTCGAACTTCGCCATCGGCGCGGTGCTCACGGCCAGATTCGCCCGGCAGGCGGCCAAGTTCTTCGAATCCGCCGAAATCATCGAACGGCATCACGCCGGCAAGATCGACGCCCCGTCGGGCACGTCCATCGTCACCGCGGAGGGCATCGCAGCCGCGCGGCAGGCCGCCGGCCTGGGCGACATCCCCGACGCCACCGCCATCGAGGCCGCCGGGGCCCGTGGCCACCGGGTGGACGGCATCCATGTGCACTCCGTTCGGCTCCCCGGCCTGGTGGCCCACCAGGAGGTGGTGCTGGGCAGTGCCGGTGAGACGCTGACCATCCGGCACGACTCCCTGCACCGCTCGTCCTTCATGCCCGGTGTGCTGACCGCCGTCCGGGCCATCGGTCACCGGCCGGGCCTGACCCTGGGGCTCGAGCAGCTGCTGGGCCTGGACTGAGCCCGACCGTGCGCATCCAGCTGACCGTCGCCGTGTTGACCGCGGCCCTGGTGGCGTACTTCGTGCTGCTCGGCCAACGCGGCGTCTACCTGCTGCAGACCGGCACCCCGGTCGGCGTGGGTCTGGGCGTGGGCGTCCTGCTGCTGCCGGTCATCGGCGCGGTGCTGGTGTACTTCGAGCTCCGTTTCGGGCTGGCCACGGCCCGGCTGGCCCGCCACCTGGCGGCCTCCGGTGAACTGCCTGACGACTCCGCGCTCGCCCGCCGACCCTCGGGCCGGGTGGAGCGCTCGGCCGCCGACTCCTACTTCGACACGGTCCGCACCAAGGTGGAGGCCGATGAGGCCAACTGGCGGCTCTGGTACGAGCTCGGGTACGCCTACAACCTGGCCGGCGACCGCAAACGCGCCCGGGCCGCCATCCGCCGGGCCATCGAACTCGCCGGCCACTGAACTACCTCAGATCAGGACCAGGTCCAGGCTCCCGGCGTATCTGACCTCGGCGAACGTGCCCTCACCGGTGTCCAGCACCCGGCGCCCGCCGTCCGGGGCCCAGCCCACCCCGAGCAGGAACTGCGGCACGCTCTCGTCCGTCTCCGGCGCCCACCAGCGGGCCCGGGTTCCGCCCAGGCCGCGCAGACGGGCGGCCGCAGCACCGATCAGCCGGCCGCCGTGCCCCCGGCGTGACCAGCGGGGAAGCACGTGCAGCAGTTCCAGCTGGCCGTACCCGTCCTCGTCGAGTTCACCGTCCGTCGCGGCCAGACCCACCGGCTCGGGCCCCTCGAACGCGATGAGCACCGATCCGGGCGCACCGACCCGCCCGGCCCACACCTGCGCCTGCCGGTCCGGGTCGGCCAGCAGCGTCGCGGCCGGCAGCAGATCTGCATAGGCCTGTTGCCAGACGCCGAGTTGCAGTCGGGCCAGCGTCGGCGCGTCGTCCGGGGTCGCCGGCCGGACCAGAGCGTCGGCCACGTCAGGCCTGGATGACGCGGACGTCGGCCGCCTCGAACGCCGCGACCAGGCCCGGGTCGGCGCCGGTGTCGGTGATCAGGATGTCCACCGCGGAGGTCGGGCAGATCAGGGCGAACGAGCGGTGGCCGAGTTTGGACGCGTCGGCGACGACCACCACCGTGGTCGCCTGGTTGACCATCAGGGCGTTCACCGCAGCCTCCCCCTCGTGATGGGCGGTCGCCCCGGTGTCCACGTCGAACCCGTTCACGCCCAACACGACATAGTCCAGGTGCAGACGGACCAACGCCGGCTCGGCCAGCGGTCCGATCAGCTCGTAGGAACTCGGTCGGGCCACCCCGCCGGTGACCACCAGTTTGATGGTGCGCCGCACGGCCAGGTCGTTGGCGATGTTCAGCGCGTTGGTCACCACGGTGAACGCCGGGTTGTCGCCCACGCCATCGTCGTCGACCCCCGCCGGAATCATCACCAGCGCCCTGGCCACCTCCGATGTCGTGGTACCCCCGTTCACCGCGACCACCGAACCCGGCCGGATCAGCGCCGCCGCCGCGGTGCCGATCCGCGCCTTCTCCTCGATGTTCCGGCCCGTCTTGTACCGCAACGGCAGGTCATAGGCCACGCTGGCCGGGGCGGCGCCGCCGCGCGTCCGGCTGAGCAGCTGCTGACCGGCCAGATGGTCCAGGTCCCGGCGGATGGTGGCAGCCGACACGTTCAGCTCCGCGGCGGCCTGGGCCACGTCCAGCCGAGCGTCCCGGCCCAGAATGTCCAGAAGTGCGGTCCACCGTTCGTGCGGGCCCATCGGTTCTCCCTTCCGCGGGGGCCTCCCTCGCCGTCCGCCGGCACCGGGTCACACCCGGGTCGGCCCGGCACCCGCGCTGACGATCTTGCCCCGACGACTCGTCGGAGTGCCACTTGCGGTCCTTGTCGCTGCTTGCGGCTGCTTGTCTGCGTCTGTCGGCGCTTGTTCCTGCCGCCTGGCAGCATGTCACCTTGTGCCCCCCTCCTCGCGTTCCGCGCTCGCCGCCGGGCCGAGGGCGGTGGGTATGACGGCGGCCCAGGCCCGCC
>CAXUHA010000055.1:5435-15065 GCA_964250735.1 uncultured Nakamurella sp.
CCATCGCGGCCCAGCAGCTGGCGGTCCCGCTGCGCGCGGAACCCGCCGAATACCACCGGGGGCACCTGCGGCGCATGGTGCAGCGGATCGGCCTGCTGCAGATCGACTCGGTCAACGTGCTGGCCCGGGCGCATTTCCTGCCGCTGTTCGCCCGACTCGGCGACTACCCCGCCCAACTACTGACCGAGGCGGCCTGGCCCCGCCGCTCCGCGGACCGGCTGCTGCTGGAGACCTGGGCGCACGTCGCGTCGTTGGTGCCGATCGAGATCCAGCCGCTGCTGCGATGGCGGCAGCAGAAGTTCGCGGACGGCCCGTGGTCCAGCGCCGCCCGGCTCCGGGCCGAGCACCCGGGTTTCCTCGACGAGGTGCTCGCTGTGGTGCGGGACCGTGGCCCGCTGTCGGCCGGCGACATCGAGAAGGTGCTCGAGGCCCCCGGCGGCGGCAAGCCGGGCTGGTGGGAATGGTCCACCACCAAGACGGCCAGTGAGTACCTGTTCGGGATCGGCGCCCTCGGCACGTCCCACCGCCGCGGCTTCGAGCGTGTCTACGACCTGATGGACAGGATCCTGCCGGCCGCCGTCGCCGCGGCGCCGACGCCGTCCGAGCGGGACGCCAAGCGGGCCCTGATCGCCCTGTCCGCCAAGGCGCACGGGGTGGGCACCGCGGGTGATCTGGCCGATTACTACCGCATCCGCAACGACGACGCCCAACGGGCGCTGGCCGAGTTGAGCGAGGAAGGCACCGTCCTCCCGGTTGCGGTGCAGGGGTGGCGCGAGACGGCGTACCTGCACAAGGACGCCAGGATCCCCCGCCGGGTGAGCGGCCGGGCGCTGCTGTGCCCGTTCGACCCGCTCATCTGGGAGCGGGCCAGGACGGAGCGGCTGTTCGACTTCCGGTACCGCATCGAGATCTACACCCCGGCGGTGAAACGCACCTACGGCTACTATGTGTTTCCGCTGCTGGTCGGCGACCAGCTGGTCGGTCGGTTCGACCTGAAAGCGGACCGGGCGTCGTCCCGGCTGCTGGTGCAGGCGTCCTGGCACGAGCCCGGCACGGTGGCCGGAGCGGTCGCCGAGGCGGCCGCCGGCGAGCTCCGCCGGATGGCCGGATGGCTCGGATTGGCCGACGTGGTCGTCGTCCCCCGGGGGAATCTGCACCCGGCCCTGACCACTGCCGTGAGCCGGCCGTGAGCCGGCCGTGAGCCGGCCCCTGACCGGTAACCTGCTGGCGTGACGCGAATTCCCGCAGGAGTGGCCGCCGGGCATCCGTCCACGGCCACGGCGGGCCTGTCGGTGCTGGCGGCGGGCGGTACCGCCGCGGACAGCGCCGCGGCGATGATTCTGGCCGGCTGCGTGTCCGAAACCATCTTCTGCGGTCTGAGCGGCGGCGGTTTCGCGACCTGCTACGACGCGGCGACGGGCCAGGTCAGCTGCCTGGACTTCTTCGTGGCGGTGCCGGGGCTGGACGGCACCGTCGCCGCCCCGGCGCAGAACATCTCCGTGGTGTTCGGCACCGTGCCGGTGCCCTACGCCATCGGCGGTCCCAGTGTCGCCGTGGCCGGGACGCCCTGGGGGGCATCCGAACTCAACCGCCGGTTCGGCCTGCTGCCCTGGGCGGACGTGGTGGCACCGGCCCGGGACCTGGCCGCCGGTGGGGTGGCGTTCTCCGCACCGCACGCCGACCTGCTGCCCGAGATCTCGGCGGCCATGATGGTCGGCGCCGGCGTCGGCATCTACTCCAGGCCGGACGGTCGAGGCGGCCGACGGCCCCTGCGGGCCGGCGAGATGATCGATCATCCCGGGCTGACCGACACGCTGGACGCACTGGCCGCCCTCGGGCCCGCGGAGCTGGCCACCGGCGAGCTGGGCCGGGCCATGGTGGACGCGGTGCGGGCCGACGGCGGCGCGTTGTCGATGCAGGACATGGCCGCGTACCGGGTGTCCGATCTGCCCCTGCTGCAGGTGCCGTTCGGCCCGGGCACCATTCACGTCCGCGGCAACGACCTCGACTCCTTCGGGGTCACCGCAGCGTCGTTGGACCTGCCCGCCGTCCGCCGCGGCGGCGCCGACCGGGCCAAGGCCCTGGTGACGGCGCTCCGAGCGCCGGCCCGGCGTTCCGAGACGACCAGCGTGGTGGCCGTGGACGCCTGGGGAAATGCCTGTGCCGCAACGCATTCCCTGGGTCTGGGCTCGGGGATCTGGGTCGGTGGGGTGCACGGCAATTCGATGCTCGGCGAGGGTGAGCTGCTCCGCGGCGAGCTGGTCCCGGGGAGCAGGATGTCCTCGATGATCGTGCCCTGCGTCGTGACCGACGCCGACGGAGAACTGCTGTTCGCCGGTGGCGCGGCCGGCGGCAGCCGGATCCGCTCGGCGCTGCTGCAGGTGCTGGCCGGGGTGCTGGTCGAAGGCCGCGGGATCGCCGAAGCGGTGGCTGCGCCCCGCATGTCGGTCACCGAGCACCTGGTGCACCTGGAGCCGGGCTTCCCCGCAGACGTCATCACGGCGTTGCAGGCGGCCGGCGAAGAACTGGTGGTCTGGGACACCCCTCGCCCCTACTTCGGCGGCGTGGCGGCGGCCACCGCGGACGGGCCGGCGGCCGACCCGCGCCGAGGTGGGCTGGCCCTGACCCTGTAGCGCCGATCAGGCCGCGTGATGCAGCCGGATGTCGCCGGAGGTGGTCTTCACGGTGATCTCGAGCACCGGCGCGTCGCCGTCGGGCGCCTCACCGGTGACCTCGAAATCGGTGTCGGTGTGACCGCTGACCGTGGAGAGGTGGATGGCCGCCAGCGTCCCGGCGTGCACGCCGATCTCGACGTCACCGGACACGGCGTTCACCTCGGCCTGTCCGGACACCGCATCGGACACCCGGACATTGCCGGACACGCTCCTGGCACTGAGGTTGGCGGCCACCGCACCCAGCCGGATGTCGCCGGACGTGGTGTGGATCAGCGCATCGCCGGCCACCGGCCCGACCTGGACGTCGCCGGAGGCGGTCCGCACGTCGACCCCGGCGCCCGCGCTCGAGATGGACACGTCACCCGAGGCGGTCTGGGCCAGCGTCTTGCCGCGGGTCTCGTCCAGCCGGATGTTGCCGGACGCGGTGCGCACGTCCACCAGTTGCGCCTCGCCGGTCACCGTGACATCGCAGGACTGGGACTGCAGGCGGATGTTCGAGCCGGTGGGAGCGGTGACGGTGATGCTGAAGGCCGTGCGCCAACCGTCCCGGGCCGGATCGGTGTCGACGATGACGCAGGGGTGGTCGCCCTCCCGGTGCTCGACGCGCACGGCATCGGCGATGTCGGGACCCGGCCGGTCGTCGAATTCGGTGTCCGCCGGGCGGCCCGCCGCCCACTGCTCGCCGGCCGGGCCGCCGTGCCGCCCGGCGAACTGCCGGCCGCGGCCGCCGCCGAACGCCCTCAACACGTCGTCCAGAAAACCCAACGGGTGGCTGGTGCTGGCGGCCACCGTCACCGTGGTGGTCTGGCTCTCGCCGAGGGCGATCTGGATGTCACCGGCGGCATTGCGGATTTCGATGGTGATCGGTTCGGGGGTCAAGAAGGTGTACATGATGTCCTCTGGGGCGCGATGGGTTGCTTCGATGGTCGTGGGCTGGGGCGGTGGTCAGCCCTGGATGAAACCGGTGACCGTCCGGCTGTATCCCTCGTCGGTGCCCCGGCCACGCTTGCCTTTCAACCCCGCCGGAACAGCGGTGCGCACCGAATCGGACACCGCCCGGGAGATATAGGTGTTCAACGAAACGCCCTGCTCGGTGGCGGCCTGCTCGGCCTGCGACTTCAGGTCGTTGAACAGCCGGACGGTGGTCCGGGACAGTTCTCCGCCTGCCTCCTGCATGGCCCGCCGCAGGTCGTCGGCGTGCATGTGATGGTGGGCGGGCTCGTCCTCGGGGTCCTGATCCGACGCGCCGGCCGGCCGGCCGGACCGGTCGGACACGGTGACCCGGACGTCCCGGCCGTCCACCTTGATCTCCACGACGTGGCGGTCCAGCGCGCCGGTCACCTCGGCCGCGAGATCGGAGAGTGCGTTCATGATGGCCAGTCGACCGGCCGGCTCGATGGCGGCGCCCAGCAGGGCGGCCGCCCGACGGGTTTCCTGGTCGCCGATGGCTGCTGCCGCGAGAAGATCCTCGCGCAGACTGCGGATGTAGGGGGTGAGGTCCATGACACCATCGTGACACCACATATGACGTCACGCAAGGGCTGAGTGACGTCATATGTGACGCCACGCCGGGGCGTCGCGGCGCCTAGCTGGCACGTCGGCGCGGATTGTTCCTACGATGAGGCCATGACGACCACCGAAGTGACTACCCCCGAAGGCGCGACGACCTATTCCGACCTGCTGCGCGGTCAGATCCGGAACGAGTTCAACGCCAGCCAGCAGTACATCGCGATGGCCGTCTGGTTCGACTCGCGGGATCTACCCCGGCTGGCCGCCCACTTCTACCGGCAGGCCGTCGAGGAACGCAACCACGCCCTGATGATGATCCAGTGGATGCTGGACCGTGATCTGCCGGTCAGCGTTCCGGGCGTCGACGAGGTGCGGTCCGATTTCGCCGACATCTCCGACGCGATCCGGGTGGCGCTCGCGCAGGAGAAGGCCGTCACCGAGCAGATCAAGTCGCTGTTCGCCAAGGCCCGTCAGGAGAGCGACTTCCTCGGCGAGCAGTTCATGTTGTGGTTCCTGTCCGAACAGGTCGAGGAGGTGGCCTCGATGACGACGCTGCTGACTATCGCCGAGCGCGCCGGCACCGACTGGTTCGAGGTCGAGACCTACCTGGCCCGGGAAACCGTCGGCGACGGCGGATCGTCCTCCGCGCCCAGGGCCGCCGGCGGGGCCCTCTGAGTGAATGGCCGGACCGGCTCCGGTGCGGGGATCCGGCTGATCGCGCGCACCGAATTCCTGCCGCCGGACGACATCCCGTTCGTCACCGACGCCGACGGCGGGCAGGCTCTGGCCGAATTCGCCGGGCGGGCGTGCTACCAGTCGTGGGATCGGCACGTTCCGGCCACCGCGACCAACCAGGGTTACCTGCGGCACATCCTGCAGGTCGGTCACCTGTCGGTGCTGGAACACAGTTCGGCCTCGTTCTACCTCACCGGCATCTCCCGCGCCGTGACCCACGAGATCATCCGGCATCGGCACTTCTCCTACTCCGAACTGTCGTCCCGATTCGTTCCCGCCGACGGGCCGGTGTTCGTCGAACCCGTCGCGGTGTCGCAGGACACCGCCTGGCACCAGAGGTTCGCGGCGGCGACGGCCGCGTCCGCGGAAGCCCACCGCGAGTTGCTGGCCGCGCTGGAAGCGGCCGCCGACCATGCCCCCGACGGCACCCTGGCCCGTAAGCAGGCCCGCCAGCTGGCGGCGGGCCTGCTGCCGGCGTCCTCGGAGACCGCGTTGGTGGTCACCGGCAACTACCGGGCGTGGCGCCATTTCGTGGGCATGCGGGCCACCGAGGCGGCCGACGTGGAGATCCGGACCCTCGCGGTCGGCATCCTGCGTCGACTTCAGGACCTGGCCCCCCACGTCTTCGCCGACTTCCGGATCAGCCAACTGCCCGACGGCACCGAATTGGCCGCGTCGCCGCTCGTCGCCGACGCCTGAGCAGGTGAGGAGGACCGGTGGCCGGCCGTGCACACCGAAGCGGTCGGTACCGTGCAGGAATGACCTTGGCTCAGAGCGAACGTGCAGCGCTGGCCGACCTCTTCCTGGAGCTCGGGCCCGACCAACCGACCCTGTGCCAGGGGTGGGAAACCGGTGACCTGCTGGCCCACCTGCTGGTCCGGGAACGCCGGCCGGACGCAGCCCTCGGCGTGGTGGTGAAGCCGTTGGCGGGCTGGGCGGCGCACGTGTCGGCCGAGTACAAGAAGCGCCCGTGGACCGAGCAGGTGGAGCTCCTGCGATCCGGTCCGCCGCCGTACTCCCCGCTGGGGTGGGGTGCGCTGGACGAGAAGGCCAACGGCATGGAGATGTTCATCCACCACGAGGACGCCAGGCGCGGCCAGCCCGACTGGCAGCCCCGCGAGCTCGACGAAACCACCAGGGCGCTACTGATTCCGATGGTGGTCTCACCGCTGGTCGGGCGGGGGCTGAGGAAACTGGGCGTGCCGGTCACCGCCCGCCTCACCGACGAACCGGGCGAGCGTGAGCGGCCGATCATCCTGGTGCCGGCCGCCGACGTGGACATCGTCGGAGCGCCGCAGGGCGTCATCGTGCGCGGCGCAGTGGCCGAAATTCTGCTCTGGCTCAGCGGTCGATCCGAGGTGCGTCTGGAATTCGAGGGCGACCCGGTCGGTGTGGCGGCGGTGCGCCGACGGTGAGCGCGCGGGGCGAAGGGCGGTAGTTTTGACCCATGACGACGCTCATCGCCGGTCCGGCGGGTACTTACGGCCGGCCGTTCGGAACCGTCCTGGCCGCCATGGTCACCCCGTTCACCTCGGCCGGTGACCTGGATCTGGACGCCGCCGGGGCGCTGGCCGAGAAGCTGGCCGACGAGGGGCACGACGGCCTGGTCGTCAACGGCACCACCGGCGAGTCCCCGACCACGTCCGACGAGGAGAAGGCCGCCGTCATCCAGGCGGTGGTCGAGGCCGTGGGGGACCGGATCACGATCGTCGCCGGGGTCGGCACCTACGACACGGCACACTCGGTCCGTCTGGCCCGGGAGGCCGAAAAGGCCGGTGCCCACGGCACTCTGGTCGTCACGCCGTTCTACTCCCGGCCTCAGCAGGACGGTCTGCTGGCCCACTTCGCCGCCGTCGCCGACGCCACCGACCTGCCGGTGATGCTGTACGACATCCCGGCCCGTTCGATGGTCGCCATCGAGCCGGACACGCTGCTCCGGCTCGCCGAGCACCCCAGGATCACCGCGGTCAAGGACGCCAAGGGCGATCTCCTGGCCGGCTCCCGGGTCCTGGCCCACTCTGACCTGGCCTATTACTCCGGTGACGACCCGTTGACGTTGCCGTGGATGAGCGTGGGGGCGGTCGGGGTGGTCAGTATCATCTCGCATGTGGTCGGACCGCACGTCCGGGCCATGGTGGACGCGGCCGGGGCCGGTGATTACGCCCGGGCCCGCGCCATTCACGAAGCCCTGCTACCGGCCCACCTGGCCATGTCCAGGACCGGCGGGGGAGCGGGTCTGGTCTTCGCCAAGACGGCCCTACGCCTGGCCGGTTTCGAGGTCGGTGATCCGCGGCTTCCGCAGATCCCGGCCACCCACGATCAAACCGCCCATATCGCACGTGACCTGGAAGAGATCGGGAACCTGCGATGACGGCGACGTCGAACGCCGTCCCGCCGCCCCGGCTGGCCCAGGGCGCCCTCCGGGTGGTCGCCCTGGGCGGCATCGGGGAAATCGGCCGCAACATGACGGTCTACGAGTTCGACGGCCGACTGCTGGTGGTCGACTGCGGCGTGCTGTTCCCCGAAGACGCCCAACCCGGGGTCGATCTCATCCTCCCTGATCTCCGATTGGTGGAGGACCGGGTCGACGACATCGACGCGGTGGTCATCACCCACGGCCACGAGGACCACATCGGGGCGCTGCCCTGGTTGTTGCGGCTGCGCAAGGACATGCCGGTGATCGGGGCCAAATTCTCCCTGGCGCTGATCGCCGCAAAGTGTCGCGAGCACCGGATCACCCCGAAGCTGGAAGTGGTGGTCGAGGGTCAGCGACGGAAGGTCGGCGCCTGGGATCTGGAGTTCTTCGCGGTCAACCACTCCATTCCGGACGCGCTGGCCGTCGGTATCCGCACCCCGGCCGGCACCGTGCTGCACACCGGCGACATCAAGCTCGATCAACTGCCGCTAGACGGCCGGCTCACCGACCTGGGCGGCTTCTCCCGGCTGGGCGACGAGGGGGTCGACCTGTTCCTGGTTGATTCCACGAACGCCGAGGTGCCCGGATTCGTCGCTCCGGAGCGGGAGATCGGTCCGGTGCTGGACAACTACATCCGGTCGGCGCGCCAGCGCGTCATCGTGGCCAGTTTCGCCTCGCACGTCCACCGCGTTCAGCAGATGCTCGATGCGGCGCAGAACCACGGCCGCAAGGTCGCCTTCGTCGGCCGCTCGATGGTTCGGAACATGCAGATCGCCCAGGAACTCGGTCTGTTGTCCGTCCCGGACGGTCTGGTCCGCTCGTTGGACAAGGTGTTGGAACTGCCGCCCCATCAGGTGCTGTTGATCTCCACCGGCTCCCAGGGTGAGCCGCTCTCGGCGCTGTCCCGCATGTCGCGGGGCGAGCACCGCCAGGTCAACCTGATCCAGGGCGACACCGTCATCCTGGCCAGCTCGATGATCCCGGGCAACGAGACCAGCGTGTTCACCGTGATCAACGAACTCGCCCGCGCCGGCGTCACCGTGGTGCACCAGGGTGTGGCCAAGGTGCACGTCTCCGGTCACGCGTCGGCCGGCGAGTTGTTGTTCCTGTACAACGCGGTCCGTCCGAAGAACGTGATCCCGGTGCACGGTGAATGGCGCCACCTACGGGCGCAGGCCCGGCTGGCGGTGCTGGCCGGCGTTCCGGCCGACCGGGTGGTGCTCGCACCCGACGGCACCGTGGTCGACCTGATCGGCGGCCGGGCCCGGATCGCCGGACACATCGACGTCGGGATGGTCTACGTCGACGGGGCCGCCGTCGGCGACGTCGGCGAGAACACCCTGTCCGACCGGCTCATCCTGGGTGAAGGCGGTTTCATCGCCATCACGGTGGCCATCGACGCGCACACCGGGCGGGCCGTGGCCTCACCCACCATCTCCGGACGCGGCTTCTCCGACGACCCGAACGCCCTGGCCAAGGTGGTCCCGCTGGTCGAGGCCGAGTTGGCCCAGTTGGAGGCCGATGGGGTGACCGATCCGCATCGGGTGGCCCAGCAGGTCCGCCGGGTGGTGGGCCGCTGGGTCGGCGACGTCTACCGTAGGCGGCCGATGATCGTGCCGACCGTGCTCGCGCTCTGATGGCGCCCGGGGCGGCGGGCTCGCCGATGATCTATCACCTGACGTTCGCGGCCGACTGGGACGCCGCGCTGACGGTCGGGACGTACCGGGTCTCCAGTCGCGGCACGACGCTGGAATCGCAGGGGTTTCTGCACTTCTCCTACGCCGGACAGCTGGCCGGCGTGGCGCAGCGGTTCTGGCAGCATCCGGAGGCGGATCTGGTGCTGCTGACCGTCGATCCGGATCTGCTCGACCGACCGGTCGTCGACGAGAACACCAGCGGCGGCACGGAACTCTTCCCGCATCTCTACGGCCCGCTCCCGGTGGCCTCTGTGGTGTCGGCCGTACCGGTTCCCCTGACCGCGGACGGCAACCCGGATCTGGCCGCTCTTCCGGGGTAGGGGCTAATACCGCCCGGTGGTGGCGAACTCGGGGTCGAACGCGATGCGGTATCCGCGCTTGACCAGCGTCTGCACTATCCGTGGGTTGCCCAGCGCGGTGCGGAGCCGCCCGAGGCCGTGTGGTTCGAGAGGTCGACGGTCACGGCCGCGCTCGAGGCCGAGTAGTCGGCCGTGTCGATGCCGGAGCCGCCGTCGAGCGTGTCGGCGCCGATGCCCGAGACCAGCGTGTCGTCGCCGCCGCCCGCGCCGAGGCGGCTGCCCGAGGCGGCCGCGATCAG
>CAXUHA010000055.1:15075-17890 GCA_964250735.1 uncultured Nakamurella sp.
AGCCGCCCGATCGCCACCTCGACCGCGTGTTCGTCCGTGCCGCCCCCCGGCAGGGCGGAGCCCAGGTCGGCGCGGCTGATGACCTGACCCGGGTGGGCCGTCAGTCGGCGGAGCAGGGCCATCGCGGTCGGCGGCAGGTCGAGGTACCGACCGTCGACCAGGACGCCGTGCCCCCGTACTTCCAACTGTTGCCCGGCGGCCACCAGCCGTCGTGCCCTGATCGTCGGGAGCCGGTCGGCCACCTCCCGGACCAGGGATCCCAGGCGCGCGCGGTCCGGCTGGATCACCGGGATGCCGGCCCGGTCCAGCGGGGCGGCGGTCACCGGCCCGACCGCGAAGACCAGCACGTCGTGCTGCATGGCCGCGGTCATCTGCTCGACGATGCCCAGCTCGGAGGCGGCCTGCAGATAGCTGGCCGCGGCCGGGGCGCTGGTGAAGGTGACCGCGTCGAGGGTCCGGTCAGCCACCGCCCGGCACAGCTTTTCCAGCGGCCCCATGTCGACCGGCGGCCGCCACCGGTAGACCTGTACCTCGATCACCGTGGCCCCGGCGGCTTCCAACGCCTGCGCGACGTCCGGGAGGGGTTCCCCGTGCTGCTGGATGGCGATCCGCCGTCCCCGCAGATCCATCTCCAGCAGACGTTCCAGTACCTCCGTCGACGACTCGGAGGCCGGTGACCACTCGCCGCTCAACCCCGCTGCACGCATGGCTCCCCGAGCCTTCGGACCCCGCGCCAGCAGGGTCGCCGTCCCCAGGCACTTCAGCAGGTCCACCCCCAGACCCCAACCGTCGGCAGCCTCGATCCACCCGCGGAACCCGATCCCGGTGGTGGCGACGACGATGTCAGGAGGTTGGGCCAGACAGGCGAGCGTCGATTCGCGCAGCGCGTCGTCGTCCTCCACCGGGACGATCTTGATCGCCGGGCCGTAGACCACGGTTGCCCCACGGCGCTCCAGCGCGGCGCCGAACTCCTCCCGGCGCCGGGCCGCGGTGATTCCCACGGTGAATCCGGTCAGCCGACCGTGACCGGCTGCGGGCGTCGGTTCGTCGGGGAGCACCAGCTCAGCCTGACCTGCCCGGGTCACTGCTGTGCGTCAGTCGTGTGAACCCGCTGCTACGCCCAGCGGATCCTCTGCTGCGCCTGCTCGATCCGCGGGCCGGCGCCCGGACTATGGTGGTGCGGTCTTCGCGCCGGGGGCATGACATGACCCAGATTGGTGGCGGCCCATGAATGACGTCCTGGACGGAACGGTCGCGTTGGTCACGGGGGCCAGCAGCGGCATCGGGGCGGCCACAGCCGAGGAACTGGCGCGTTTGGGTGCCTCTGTCGTGCTGTGCGCGCGACGAAAGGATCGGATAGAGGGGATCGCTGCAGGAATTGTGGCCTCTGGTGGTCAGGCCATGGCGATCGAGTGTGACGTCTGTGTCGAGTCCGCTATCGACCAGGCGATCGGGCGGGCCGTTGACGAGTGGGGTCGGCTGGACATCGTCGTGGCCAACGCCGGCGTCATGCTGCTCGGCCCGATCCGTGACTCGCCGACCGAGGATTGGCGCCGCATGATGGATCTCAACGTGCTCGGCATGATGTACACCGCCCGGTCCAGCATTCCGGCGCTGTTGAGCGCAGCCGGGACAGAACCGCGCCACGTCGCTGATCTGGTGCTGGTGAGCAGTGTCGCGGGACGTCAGGTCCGACTCGGCAGCGGTGCCTACAACGCGAGCAAGCATGCGATCGGCGCGTTCGGCGAGGCCCTTCGGCAGGAGGTCACCGCCGACCACGTCCGCGTGAGCCTGATCGAGCCCGGCGCGGTCGACACGGAGCTCGCGGGCCACAATCGCCCCGAGATCCAAGAAGGGATGGCAAAGCGCTTCGCAACGATGGAGCGGCTCGTTGCGCCCGACATCGCCCGCACGATCGCGTTCGTGGTGACCCAGCCTCGCCATATGGCCGTTAACGAGATCCTGGTCCGCCCGACCGAACAGGTCTGACCGCGGTATGCGGGCTCTTGGACTACCTCGATCGCAAGTCCCACGGTTTATGAAGGACACGATGACGTACAGCCGCACGGCAGCGAGGGAGGCCATAGTTCGGCCGGGCTGATCAGGTTCGGTTAGTGGAAGCTGTTGCGACAGGGGAGTTCTGGGATCGTCGCATCGGTGGAGCTCTAGGCGTCTTGTGAACCCGTGGCAGAGGCGGGGGCGCGGAGAGCGGAGTTGGACGATGTTGCTGGTCTTGGCTCGGCCACCCTTCTTAGCCCCGCGGCGGGCTACCCGGCAGGGAAGTGGGCGTGCCCGCGAAAACTATGTCACCCAGGTGACGTCGGCACCTGAACCACACCCGTGGTCTCACCGAAAACGTTGTAGTGGAAAGGGATCTGGGATATACTCGAACACATGTTCAGTCGTAGGGTGATGCCAGTGGTGGTGTCGCCGACGGTGGATCTGGACGGGTTGATCGCGGCGGTGAACACGATGACCGGCGACGGTGCGGATGCGGTGCTGGTGGATCGGATTTCGCAGTTGGAGCATGTGAAGGCCAGTTGCGCCGCCGCGCAGGCGGTGTTGACCGACGCGCTGCGCACCGCGCAGATCAGGGCGGGGGTGGCCCGGGGTGTGGACCCGGACGTCGTGCGGCGGAGTGTGGCCGCGCAGGTGGGTTTGGCCCGGCGGGATTCCCCGTACCGGGGTGGCCGGCATGTCGGTGTGGCCGATGCCCTGTTGACGGATATGCCGTGTGTGTTGGCCGGGCTGCGGGCCGGTGACACGTCGGAGTTCCGGGTCGGGTTGATCATCGCGGAACTGGCGTGTTTGTCGC
>CAXUHA010000056.1:0-15502 GCA_964250735.1 uncultured Nakamurella sp.
CATCGGGTTCCTGCTGTCCGCCGGCGCCGCAATGGGTGCCCAGGTCGCCATCTTCTCTTTTCCCCTGCTGGCGGGCTGAGACCCGCCGGCGCCGAGCGGATGGCAGCGGCCGGCTTGCAGCGAGCGCTGCTCGCCGTCGCGGGGGCGGCGGCGCTGTGGAACGTGTCCGTTCGCTGGGGGCATCCGGAAGACGCGGTGGCGCTGGTCGTCGGTCGCCGTCGCTGCCGTCCCGCGCCGGGCCGCGTCGACAGGCGTCATGCCGACGAGGTGGCCCTGATGTGCTACACGGACCGTCCTGAGCGCTCCACCCTGTTCGACGACCTCCGGCACCGGTTGGAGGAGGACGGAACGATCATCCTGGATGCGTTCCTCGTCCGGGCGGGTACCGCCTACCCGGTCGGGCGGCGATACGACCCGGCCGACCCCGATGGCACCGAAAACGCCGGTTTCGGCCTGCCGGACGAGGACGACCCGCAGGTCAGTGCGATGGCCGCGGCCACCGCGTGGAGCGGGCGCGGCATCCTGCCCGACCGCGGGGCCTTGCGCGAGTCCATTGCCGGCCCGACCGGGGCGGCGGCCGCCCGGGCGTCCGCCGCCCTGCGGGCCGCGGCGGACGGGTTGCTGGGCCAATCGCCGGGGACCGAACCCGTCGACGGGCACCGGCTGGCCGGGATGGCAGGCGTCGCGGCCGACCGGGCTCTGGTCGAGGTGGCCGGTCATCACGGTCTGACCACGCCGACCTCGGCCCTGCTCGCCGTGCTGATGTGCGACGTCAGGATTCGGGAACAGATGATCGGCCGGGCCGTACGCGAACCGACATCACCCTGGCTGCCGATGCTGATCGCCGTGGCCCGCGAGCTGCCGGACAGCGACGCTGCGCACGTCTGCGCCGCGCTGTCGGTCGTGGCCTACCGGCACGGCGACGGTGCGCTGGCCCAGGTGGCGGTCGACCGGTGCCTGGCCGAGGATCCCGAGCACCGGCTCGCTCACCTGATGCTCGACGTGATGGCGGCGGGACTTCCGCCCGCCGACCTCGCCGACCTGGGTGGTCAGTAGCTCGGCAGGCTCGGATCGACTTGCTTGATCCAGGCCAGCACCCCCCCGCCGACGTGCACGGCATCGACAAAACCGGCCTTGTGCAGCACAGCCAGCGCCTCGGCCGACCGCGCCCCGGACTTGCAGTGCAGGATCACCGGCTTGTCCTGTGGTATCGAGGACAGCGCTTCACCGGAGACGATGTCGCCCTTGGGTATGAGCACCGATCCCGGTATCGAGACGATTTCGTACTCGTTCTGCTCTCGGACATCGATCAGGGCGAAGTCCTCACCGGAGTCGATCCGTTGCTTCAACTCCTTCGCAGAGATGGTGTGCGACGAGGCAGCACGTTCCGCCTCGTCGGACACCGCGCCGCAGAACGCGTCGTAGTCGATCAGCCCGGTGATCGGCACACCGGCCGGGTCACGCCGGACCCGCACGGTCCGGTACGTCATCTCCAGCGCGTCGTAGACCATCAGTCGGCCCAGGAGGGTCTCCCCGATGCCGGTGATCAGCTTGATCGCTTCGGTGACCATGATCGACCCGATGGACGCGCACAGCACGCCCAGCACGCCGCCCTCCGCGCAGGAAGGCACCATGCCCGGCGGCGGCGGTTCCGGGTAGAGATCCCGGTACTGCGGGCCGTATTCGGCCCAGAACAGGCTGACCTGACCCTCGAAGCGGAAGATCGAACCCCACACGTACGGCTTGCCCAGAAGGACGCAGGCGTCGTTGACCAGATAGCGGGTGGCGAAGTTGTCCGTACCGTCCAGGATCAGGTCGTACGAGGCGAAGATCTCCAGCGCATTGCCCGAGTCCAGACGATCGGTGTGCAGGACGACCGTCACGAACGGATTGATCTCGGCGATGGACTCTGCCGCCGAGACGGCCTTGGACTTGCCCACGTCGGACTGGCCGTGGATCACCTGACGCTGCAGGTTCGACTCGTCGACCGTGTCGAAGTCCAGAATGCCCAGGGTCCCGACACCTGCGGCGGCCAGGTACAACAGTGCCGGGGAGCCCAGACCGCCGGCCCCGACCACCAGCACCTTCGCGTTCTTCAGGCGCTTCTGCCCGACCATGCCGACATCGGGAATGATCAAGTGCCGGGAATACCGCTCGACCTCGGCCTTGGTCAGCGAGGCCGCCGGTTCGACGAGGGGGGGCAGGGACGTCACAATTTCTCCTCGAGAAGTGCTTGGACAAGGCCGGGCCGGAGCGATCACCGCGGAGTTCTCACCGCGGCGCAGCGTACCCGGACCGCCCGTCGGACCGGGCCCTTCGGGCGTCGCGGCCCGGGCGTGGCCGTCCCGGTCTGAAGGGACCACGCTGATGCCAACCGAACAGGGACCGGAATCCTTCCCGACGCGGTGGGCGGTGGTCAGCCGTCGGCTCTCGTTCCGGGGACCTGCGGCGCCGAGGTGGTGTTACCCGACGGCGAACCCATCGGGTAGGGGTAGGGGTTGAATTTGCAGACCTTGCCGTCCATCGGGATCAGCTGCGGATTCAGGGGCGCCAGGTCGTCGTCGGCCGTCGACCACGACTGCTGCATCATCACCGGCGCGAGCCCACCGTTGGTCGCACAGGGCTGATGCACGTAACCCAGTGCGTGCCCGACCTCGTGGTTGATCGCGTAGACCCGGTAGGACCCGCGGTCGCCGTTGAAGGATTCGGCTCCGCGGGCCCACCGCGCGTTGTTGATCGCGACTCGTTTGACGTCTCGGGCGTAACACGACGCCTCGTAGTGGATCTCCCATCCGCACAAGGTGTTCTGTCGGACGGTCAGTTGGCTGGTCAGGGAGATGCGGAAGGAGGGAGTGCCGGTGTCGATGCGTTGCAACGTGTAGCGGCCCGACCCGATCCACGACCGCGGATCGGCCAGGGTGTTGTCCACCAGGTCGGCGAAGTCCTGATCGGCCTGCGCATTTTCGATGCCGTTCTCCACTTCGACGGTGAAGGTGTATTTCATCGGCCCGGAGCCCATAGGGGCGGTGGTCCCACTGATCACGTGCCAGGCGTTGTCGCCCTTGGCCACGAACGCCTGCCCCGGCGGCAGCGCCGCTGCGGAAAGTCCGCTGAACGCGGCCGGCGGGACCGGCCCCTGCACCCCACTGATCGGGCCGGCCGGTCCCAGGCCCGCCGATCCGGCTGACGACGGACCCGGCGTCGACGACGCGCCGTTGGCCGGGGCGGCCGCGCCGGCGACCGTGGTCCCGGGCGCCGTAGCTGTAGCCGTAGCCGCCGTCGGGGACTGCGTGACGGTCATCGTCCGGGTCGTGCCGCCGACTTTGGTGGTGACCGTGGACGACACCGAGGCCGAGGTCGGGGCAGCCGTGGACGCCGGTGGTCGGCCCACCTGCACCACGACCACGACCGACAAGGCGATCAGCACCGGAATGGCGTAGGCACGCCAGCCGTACCGGCGCAGAAACCGCCGGAACGGACCTCTGGCTCGTCCGGAAACAGGCGTCCCCGGAACGGGCCGCCCGCTCTGACCAGGCGACGAGTCCCGGCCCGCGGCCCGCGGCTGCGCGCCCAGGGCCGCACCTTCCTGGTCCTGCCAAAGGGTGGAACGACCGACCGACGCCCGGCGTCCCCCGGCCGACGGCGACTGCCGTGGGCGGGACCCCGAAGCCCTTCCGTCCGGCGGTCGGAAGCGGTCGTTTCCGGGACGGGTCACGGTTTCGAGGTTGCCACAGCGGGGGTACGGCCGGGGTGCGGCGCGCCCAGATTTCCCCAGAGTTGGATCACGGCACGGGCCGTCAGCTGCGGCTCTTCCATCTGCGCGGTGTGCCCGGCGCCGGGAATCACGAGCAACGAGGACGTGGTGAAGGCGGCGGCGGTACGTCGGGCCAGGCGGACGTCGACCAACCGGTCACGGGTGCCCCAGATCACCAGCGTCGGAACCCGGACGCGGGCGGCGTCGGCCGTGAAGGACCCAGATCGGCGGAGGTAACTGCGCAGTAGCGCGCGGAGAGACCCGACAGTGGCCCGGTGCACCCAGGGCAGCGCCGCCCGCCAGGCCAGGTCGTCCGCGGCCCGGGCCATGTCGGAGTCGGTCAGCCGCGACGCGTCGCCGAAACACAGTTGCGCCATTCCCTGCGCCCTGGCCAGCGGCGAAATCGCGCTCAGCCGCCGGACCGCGATCCCGGCGGTACCCGGTACGAGCAGCAGACCGAGGATCGGGTCGGCCCCACGGTCCCTGGTCAGCCGGAAATCGGGCACGGCCGGCGAGATCAACGTCACCGACGTCACCAGCTCGGGATGTCGGGCGGCCAGGCAGGTACAGACGATGCCGCCCAGCGAGTTGCCGACCAGATGCACCGGGCCGCCGGACCGGCGACGGATCAACTCGGCCACCAGGTCGGCGTCGTCGACCAGGGAGTAGCGGCCGCGTGGCGGAGGATCGGATCGGCCATGACCAGGCAGGTCGACGAGATAGCCGGTCGCCCGGCCGGACAGCGCGCCGGCCAGCGACGTCCAATTGAGCGACGATCCGGCCAGCCCGTGGACGTACCAGGCGTCCGGCCCGAAGGGCGCCGCCGCGGTGCCACCAACACCGGTGATGGCACCGGCCCCCCCGGACGGCTCGCCCGCCGGGCCCTGGGCAGGCTCCGGTTCTGTCCGGCGGAGGAACACCCCGCGGCCGTCCACGGCTTCGGTCCAGCCGACGGGCGCATCGTCGGCGACTCCAGGCACGTCGAACACGTCGTCGGCCAGGGTCGCCGTCGTCCAGGCGCCGAGCGAGTCGCGCGGCGCGGGGCCGACCGCCGGTCGGTCAGGGTTCACCGCTCCATCGTGCACCGCCGCCGGTGCCGCCCCACCCAACGGCATACGCGCCGGGTTGTCCACACCCCCCGTGGGCGTGCACATTCTCCGACCCGTACTGGGCGTCGGCCGCGACGGGCGGTCAGGATCTGGTCGTGGACTCGGTGACACGGACGGCGGCGACGGGCGGGACGTTGATGACAGGACAACTGGATCTCCAGGTCGATACGGAATGGATCCGGCGGGCGGCCGCCACCCTGGGCGAGGCGGCCCGCGGCCTGCGAGCCGCCGCGGACCGGACGTGCACGCCGTCTGTCCTGCCGGGCGCTCTGGGCGGTTCGCCCGACGCAGATGCGGTCGTCCGGTTGGTCAACCTGCGCACCACCCAGGCCGGCGAGGCCGCCGCCCAGCTGGGCTCCATCGGGGCCGGTCTGGCCGCCCGGCTGGTGGTCGCCGCGGACCGCTTCGATGAGTGTGAGTCGGCCATCGGGTCGGCGCCCCGGTGAGCGATCTGGCCGGGATGAGGCACCTGCTCCATGGTGGCGGCTTGACCGATCCAAAGATCCTCGCCGACCAGTTGGCCGGCATGGACCCCGGTCGGCTCCGGGAGGCGGCCTATCGGGCGGGGGCCCTCGGGCAGGCGTTGACGGTCGCCGAAACGAGTGGTCACGCCGCCGGCATCGCGCTGGCCCAGGGGTGGTCGGCCCGTTCCCCCGGGGACGGCATCAGCCGACTGGTGTCCACCGTTGCGCACACCGCCGCCGTCCTGCTCCGTCATCACCGCTCGATCGAGGACACCGCCGCGGTGCTCGAGCGCGCCAAAACCGATGCGGCGCTGGATGTCGCCCTGGCCGTCGCCGAGCTCAACAGGCTGAAAGATCGGCCCGGGCCCGGTTTTTTCGAAGGCGTCTTCGGCAACACGACGATGAGCACCATGCAGGCCATCGAGGGGGTTCTTCGCCGGGTGGCCGAGGTGTTGGACGGTCACGCCCGCACGGTGGAGACGGCCGTTTCCGCCCTGCGAGCGGCGCTGTCCGAAGACCCGACGGCCGGCCCGGACAGCCTGCGGGGCGGAACGGATGCGCTGCTGCCGCCCGATCCGGTGATGAACCCCGTCAACCGGATCGATCAGCAGAACCGTGCGGCGCTGGCCCGCGATCTCCACTCCGGGGACCGGACCCGCATCACGTTCGCCCTGTCGATCCTGCAGTCCCTGCAGCACGCCGGCGACCGTGGCGGCCGGGTGGAACTCGTGGTCTACGACTCCGCCGCCTTCGCCGGTCAGGGTCGGGCGGCGATCTCGGTCGGCGACCTGACCATGGCCACCTCGGTGGCCGTGCTGGTCCCGGGAATATTGAATTCGCCCTCGTCGATGTCCGGCGGACTGGACCTGGCCGCGGACCTCCGGGACGAGGCGTCCCGGCAGCGGCCAGACGAAGCGACCGCGGTCATCGCCTGGTACGGCTACGACATTCCGCTGTCCTTCCCGGCCGATCCGGACAGCAGCCTCGCCACCGACATCGGCGACACGATGGCGGCCGGCTGGGCCGCGAACGCACGGGCAGGCGCTCCGATACTGGCCGCCGATCTCACGGCGATCAAGTCGATGTCGCAGAGTTCGGCACGGATCACCGTGCTCGGATTCTCGATGGGCTCGACGACGGTGTCGGAGGCCGCGAAGTTCCCTCTGCCGGTGGACTCGATCGTGCTGATGGGTTCGCCCGGTGCCGGCTGGGACACTGACACGGCCGCGGGGTACCAGAACATCGCACCGTCCGATGTCTTCGTCGTGAGCTACGACTCGGATCCGGTGACCAAGCCGGTCACCGACCGTCTCGCCGGCGCAGTCTTCCGGTTGGACGAACCGTACGGTCCGGACCCGGCCGCGAAGGCCTTCGGGGCCACCGATGTCGACGTCACATCGAACGTGCCGATGACCGCCGGAACTCCCCTGATCGCCTTGTTGAAGCTCCTGCTGGGTGATCCCCGCCAGCACAGCATGAAGAACTACATGACGGGCGGAGCACTGCGCGCCGAAGGGGCGATCGTCGTGGGCCGCAAGGACAAGGTGCCCACCAAACCGGGAAGGTGAGGTGATGCGGCGCACAATGGCCCGGTGCCGACTTCTGCCCACATCCCGTCATCGGCGACCGTCCTGGCCTACTACCGAGGTGTGCAAGGCACCCTGCTGACGCATGTGCGTGGTCGCAGCGTCTTCGGCTTCGGTCGGGACTCCGTCGGGACGCCCGCCGCGGACACCGGTCCGCATCACGTCCGGCTGCATATCGCCGACGCCGCCGACATCGATGAGGCGGTGCGCTCCGGCATCGTCGGTTTCCGGCTCCCCGGGCTGACCGGCCCGGGGATGGTCGCGATGCAGGTTCGCCCGGGCGATGGCAGCGGAATCGATACGGTCGCCACCGCCGCCCTGGCCCTGGCCGAGTCGATGGCCCAGGACGGCCTGGCCGCCACCGTTCTCACCGACGGCGCAAACGGCCTGTACCTGATCGCGGTCGCGGTCGGGCCGGTCCCGCCGTGGGCGGACGCCGACCACTACGCCCGCGACCTGGCCACCAGGGCGCCGGAAATCGCGACCACCGACGCGCTCGACGTCGACGGTCGCGCCCTGGTCGAGTCGGCCGCGGACGCCGGACCGGGTCTGCCGGCGCCGTACTCCCTGATCGCGGTGGGAGACGGGATGGGAGTCGTTGCGCCGCTCACCCTCGACGAAGTCGCCGCCGCCAGTGCCGGGATGCCGCTGGAGATCCAGGCCGCCGATGTCGCCGGCCGGATCCTGGAGTACGGCGACCTGGCTGCCGCGGTCGGGGAGGCGACGGCCCGCTCCGCGTAAAGTGATCGGCGTGTAGCGGTCGGTGGCGAGAGGCGGTCAAGTGGTGGCGCAATCGTCGGCCGGGGCGACTCCGCGGTTGAGCCGATCGGACCGGCGCGCCCAACTCCTGGCCGCCGCCAAGCGCACCTTCGTCTCGCAGGGATACCATGCGGCCGCGATGGACGACATCGCCGATCGTGCAGGTGTCAGCAAACCCGTTCTGTACCAGCACTTTCCGTCGAAGCTGGAATTGTATCTGGCCCTGCTGGGCGAGTCCGCCGACGATCTGGTGCGGTTGGTCGAGGAGGCCCTCCACGGCACCACCGACAACGACGAGCGGGTCCACCGCGCCGTCGGGGCCTACTTCAGCTTTGTCGCGGACAACGACCAGGCCTACCGCTTGGTCTTCGAATCCGACCTGCGGGGGCAGACCCAGGTGGAGCAGATCGTCGATCGGGCGACCGACTCGTGCATCGCGGCCATCACCCGGACCATTACCACCGACACCGGGGTCGACCCGGAACGATCCCGGCTGCTGGCCGCCGCACTGGTCGGATTGTCGCAGGTCAGTGCCCGTTACTGGCTGACCGAGAGCCCCGGTGTGCCCCGCGGCGAGGCGATAGAGATGCTCTCGACGTTGGCGTGGCGGGGCATTTCCCGATTCCCCCGCCAGGTCTGACCGGCGGTCGTCACCCCGAGGTGGAGAACCCGACCCGGCGGACATCTGCCGGGGCGATCTCGATGTAGGAGATCCGCGCGGACGGCACGATGACCCGGCGACCCTTGTCGTCGACCAGCACCAGGGTGCCGTTCGGGTTCTTCAACGACTCGTTGACGAGCGCCTCGACCTCGTCAGGCTGCGACGACGAGGTGACCACCAGCTCACGGCCACTGTCGGTCACGCCGATCTTGATATCCACGCCGGGTCCTCATTTCCTTGTTCTCACCCGAGAAGCTCGTCCAGCTCGCCGGGGACCAGGACTGACTCGTCCGGTCACCGGCGATCTCTGCTTCCTTGAGGCTAATGCAGCCCGGCGGTGGGCCGGGACCGTCCACCTGCGCCGTGGGCGAACGACGCCCGCCCGCGCCGACCGACGTCAGGGTCGGACCCTCACGCGGTTCGTCAGAAGAGCCGGCCCACGGTGTCCGGTGTTCCGCGCAGCTCGTCGTAATCCAGGGTCAGACAGCGAATTCCGCGATCGTTGGCCAGCACCCGTGCCTGCGGCCTGATCTGCTGTGCCGCGAACACCCCCCGGACCTGACCCAGCATCGGGTCCCGCCGCAGGAGGTCGAGATACCTGGTCAGCTGTTCCACGCCGTCGATGTCGCCCCGCCGCTTGATCTCCACGGCCACGACCCCGCCGGACTCGTCGCGGCAGAGCAGGTCGACCGGGCCGACGGGTGTGGGGTACTCGCGGCGGATCAGCGTGTACCCTGCCCCGAGCACCTCCACCTGCTCGGCCAGCAGGACCTGCAGGTGAGCCTCGACGCCGTCCTTCACCAGACCTGGATCCACCCCCAGCTCGTGCTGCGAATCGTGCAGTACCTCGTCGATGGTGATGATCAACTGCTCACCGGACTTGTTCTCGACCCGCCAGACGCCGTCCTCCTGCACCAGCCGGCACGGCGGACTCATCCAGTTGAGCGGCTTGTAGGCGCGATCATCGGCATGGATGGACACCGAGCCGTCCGCTTTCACCAGCAGCAACCTGGTGGCCAGGGGGAGATGGGCGGTCAGTCGGCCCACATAGTCGACCGAGCACCGGGCCACCACGAGACGCACCCCGCCACCCTAGCGCCTGCCGAGTGCCGGTACCGGCCGCGGGAAACGCCCGGAAGACACCGGCGGTCAGATGCCGACCCGCTCGATCTTGGCCCCCAGGGCCTGCAGATCCTCCACGAAATGCGGGTAGCCACGGTCGATGTGGCCGACCTCGTGCACCTCGGTGACCCCTTCGGCCAGCAGCGCGGCGAGCACCAGGCCGGCGCCGGCCCGGATGTCGGTGGCCCATACCGGCGCGCTGGACAGCGTGGCGCGTCCGCGCAGGGAGGCATGATGCCCGTCGGTCCGGGCGTCTGCACCCATCCGGATCAGCTCGTCGACGAATCGGAACCGGGCTTCGAACACGTTCTCGGTGATCAGCGAATTGCCGTCGGCGACGGCGGCCAGGGCCAGCGCCATGGGCTGCAGATCGGTCGGGAATCCCGGGTACGGCATGGTGATGAAATCGACCGCCCGGGGTCGGCCCGGCATGTCGACGGAGAATCCGTCGCTCGTGGCCTCGATCACCGCACCGGCCTGGGCGAGTCGTTCCAGCGGCGCAGCCAGATGCGCCAGGTTCACGCCGTGCACCTGGACCGTGCCTCTGGTCATCGCCGCGGCGTAGGCCCAGGTGCCGCCGACGACTCGATCACCGACGGTGCGATGGGCGGTCGGGTGCAGCCCGTCGACGCCCTCGATGGTGATGGTCGCGCTCCCCGCCCCGATGATGTTCGCGCCCATCTCGCCGAGCATCAGGGCGAGATCGACGATCTCCGGCTCGCGGGCGGCGTTGTCGATGACGGTGGTGCCCTGGGCCAGCACCGCGGCCATCAGGATGTTCTCGGTGGCGCCGACACTGGGGAAGTCCAGGCCGATCTGGGCGCCGCGCAGGCGTTCCGCCTCGCCGACCACCATGCCGTGCTGGATGTCCATCCGGGCGCCCAGGGCGCGCAGGCCGTTCTGGTGCATGTCCAGCGGGCGTGAACCGATCGCGTCCCCGCCGGGCAGGGCGACCCGGGCACGGTGGCACCGGCCCATCAGCGGACCCAGCACACAGACCGACGCCCGAAGCCGCCCCACTGCAGGAAAATCGGCCTCGTGGGACAACTCTGCGGGGGTGGTGATGATGACCTCGTCGTCGGAAAGTTCCACCCGGCAACCGAGGCCGGTGAGCACGTCGGCCATCAGCGGCACGTCCAGGATGGCGGGGCAGTTCGAGATGACCGTGGTGCCCTCGGCCAGCAGCGCGGCGGCCATCAGCTTCAGGACACTGTTCTTCGCGCCCGCCACCGACACGTCGCCGGAAAGGCGGGCGCCGCCGGTCACCAAGAAGTGCTCGTCCACGGCTGGCACTCTAACGCCCCGGCCACATCACCGGTGCCGGGAGCGCGGCCGGAGCGGCGCCGACGCCAACGTAGGCTCGGACAGATGGCCGTCCATCTGACCCGCATCTACACCCGCACCGGCGACGACGGGACCACCGGTCTCTCGGACTTCTCCCGGGTGGCCAAGACCGACCCGCGGCTGGTGGCCTACGCCGACTGCGACGAGACGAACGCCGCACTCGGCGCGGTGATGGCACTCGGCGCGCCCGCTACCGACGTCGCCACCGTGGTCCTGCGACTGCAGAACGAGCTGTTCGATCTCGGCGCCGACCTGGCCACCCCGATCGTGGACGCACCGGCGTACCCGCCCCTGCGGGTCACCCAGGACTACATCGACCGGTTGGAAGCCGATTGCGATGCCTTCAATGCGCGGCTGGCTGCGTTGACGTCGTTCATCCTCCCCGGCGGCACACCGGAGGGCGCCCTCCTGCACGTGGCCAGAACCCTCGCGCGTCGGGCGGAACGCAGTTCATGGGCCCTGATGGCGACCGATGCGGAGCGGACCAACCGGCTGGCTCCGACGTACCTCAATCGGTTGTCCGACCTGCTGTTCATCCTGGCCAGAGTGGCCAATCCGGCCGGCGACGTGCAGTGGATTCCTGGTGGTGACCGCAGCTGAGGCGCCGCGGCCGGTGCATGCCGGTGTGGTTGGTCAGTTTCAGACTTCGCGAACGCCCGAGCGGTGGCGGTTGTGCAGACTGCCGGTGGCCGGTGGCACCGATTCCAACCAGGACCGCAGACCGGTGACGGCCTCCTCGGACAGGGCCAGTTCGATCGGCGACCGGCCGTCGGTACATCGCAGGATCACCGAACCGACCGGCAGCAGATCAGGCTCGGTACCGATCAGGGCCCGGCGGTCGCCCAGCCTGAGGCGATCACGGCGGAGCACCTTGGACGACACCGGCAGCGGCGAGAAGGAGCGATAGAGAATCAGTTGCCCTTCGCGGTACCGCCCCTGGCCGAAGGTCCAACCGCGGCCGTCGGTGGTCACGGGCCGGCGCCAGCAGAGATCCACCCCGCCGGACCGGGTGAGCAGGAACCGCCGAACCGCGATGGCGATGACGGCCAGAGCGAGGACAAGGATCAGCGCGAGTCCGATGATCTCTGCCTCCACGATGCCCTCCGGCCGTGTATCGGGTCGTGCGTCAGATGTTCTCGCCGGACGCCAGCAACTGGGCACGGGCCCGGCGCAGATCCGCTTCCGTCTCGGCCGTTTCGGTGCCGGTCGCCTTGGCCCGCTCGTACGCGGCCCGGGCCTTGGTGACGTCGATGTCTTCGCTGAGCTCGGCATCCTCGGCCAGGATGGAGATCCCGTCCTTGGTCACCGAAAGGAAACCGCCGTGGACGGCCACCGCCTGGACCTTGCCGTCCGGTTCAGTGATACGGGCGGCGAAACCCTCGCGGAGCTGGGCCAGCAGCGGCGCATGTCCGGGCAGCACACCGATGTCGCCATCGACGGTCCTGGCCACCACCATCTGGGCGGGACCGGACCAGATCTTGCGTTCGACGGCAACGAGGTCAACCTGAATCTCGGGCACTGACGGCTCCGCCTCCTCCTGCATTGGTGGATCACACGAGTCTAACTGACGGTAGCCGACCCGCCGGCCGGGTGGTAAACGGACCAAACAGCGCAGGCCCCGTCCTCCGGAAGGAGAACAGGGCCTGCCGCAGAGATGGTCAACCAGCGGTGACGGTCAGGATTCGAGGGCCTTCGCCTTGGCCATCACGTCGTCCAGGCCACCCACATTCAGGAATGCCTGCTCCGGAATGTTGTCGTACTCGCCCTTGGCGATGGCGTCGAACGCCCCGATGGTGTCCTTCATTTCCACGTACGAGCCGTCCTGCCCGGTGAACTGCTTCGCCACGAAGAAGTTCTGGCCCAGGAATCGTTCCATCCGCCGCGCCCGCCCGACGAGCAGCTTGTCCTCCTCGGCCAGTTCGTCCATGCCGAGGATGGCGATGATGTTCTGCAGTTCCTTGTACTTCTGCAGGATCCGGATCACTTCCTGCGCCACCCGATAGTGTTCCTCGCCGACGAACTGAGGATCCAGGATTCTGGAGGTCGACGAGAGCGGGTCGACCGCCGGGTAGATGCCCTTCTCGGTGATCGACCTGGCCAGCTCCGTGGTCGCGTCGAGGTGGGCGAAGGCCGCTGCCGGGGCCGGATCGGTGTAGTCGTCCGCGGGCACGTAGATGGCCTGGAGCGAGGTGATGGATCGGCCACGGGTGGAGGTGATGCGTTCCTGCAGCTCACCCATCTCGTCGGCCAGGGTCGGCTGGTAGCCCACCGCGGACGGCATCCGGCCGAGGAGTGTGGAGACCTCGGACCCGGCCTGGGTGAATCGGAAGATGTTGTCGATGAACAACAGCACGTCCTGGTTCTGCACATCGCGGAAGTACTCCGCCATGGTCAGCGCCGACAGCGCGACCCGCATCCTGGTCCCGGGCGGCTCGTCCATCTGGCCGAACACCAGCGCCGTGTCGAGGATTACCCCCGACTCTGTCATCTCCGTGATGAGGTCGTTGCCCTCGCGGGTGCGCTCACCGACGCCGGCGAACACGGAGGTGCCACCGAAGTTCTTGGCCACCCGGGTGATCATCTCCTGGATGAGCACCGTCTTCCCGACACCCGCTCCACCGAACAGGCCGATCTTGCCGCCCTGGACATACGGCGTCAGCAGGTCGATGACCTTGATTCCGGTCACCAGTTGTTCGGTCTTGCCCTCGAGTTGGTCGAACGGCGGCGGCTTGCGGTAGATGGGCCAGTGTTCTGCGTCCTCGGCGGTGCCGGGCGCGTCGAGGCACTTGCCGAGGGCGTTGAACACGTGCCCCTTGACCACGTCGCCCACCGGGACCGAGATCGGCTGCCCGGTGTCACTGACCGACGCCCCGCGCACCAATCCATCGGTGGGCTGCATCGAGATGGCCCTGACGATGTCGTCGCCCAGGTGCAGGGCCACCTCCAGCGTCAGCAGTCGTTCGTCCCCGAGGCCGGACACGTTGACGGTGAGGGCATTGAACAGCTCGGGAACCTCGCCCCGGGGAAATTCGATGTCGACCACCGGCCCGATGACGCGGACCACCCGACCGGCGACCGCGGTTGTAACGGCAGTACTCATGATCAGTCCTCGTCGCTTCCTGATGCAGCGAGAGCGTCGGCGCCGCCGACGATCTCGCTGAGTTCCTGGGTGATCTGCGCCTGGCGGGCCTGGTTGGCCTGGCGGGACAGGATCTTGATGATGTCGTTGGCGTTGTCGGTGGCGGCCTTGCAGGCGGCCCGTCGGGCCGCTGATTCGCTCGCCGCCGAATCCAGCAGAGCGGCAAAGATCCGGGTGGTGACGTACTTGGGCAGTAGTGCATCCAGCAGCGCGCCTGGCTCCGGCTCGAACTCGTAGGCCGGCAGAAGTGGTGTGTCGGCGGTACTTTCGACGTACTCGATCTCCATCGGCGCTACCCGTCGCGCCGACGGAGTCTGGGTGATCATCGATTCGAAGTGGGTCGACACCAGATGGATCTCGTCGATGCCGGGGGTGCCGTCGTCCAATTGACCGGCCGAGCCGGCCACGAATGCCGGCAGCAGGGACTCACAGGCGACGACCGCGTCGTCGTAGGTCGGCTTCTCCGAGAAGCCCGTCCACGACGCTGCGATCGGGCGCTGCCGAAAGTTGTAGTACCCGACCCCCTTGCGACCGATGACGTAGGGGATGGGCTCCTTGCCCTGGGATCTGAGCAGCGCGCTGAGCTCCTCGGTGGCCTTGAGGATGTTGGCGTTGAACCCGCCACACAGGCCGCGATCCGAGGTGACCACCAGGATGCCGGCGCGCTTGGCATTCTCCCGTTCGACGAGCAACGGGTGATCCAACGTCGACGCGGTGGCCAGCGCGGTGAGGACATCGGTGATCTGCGACGAATACGGCGCCGCGGCGAGCACCTTGGCCTGCGCCTTGGCGATACGCGAGGTCGCGATCATCTCCATCGCCTTGGTGGTCTTCTGCGTCGACCGCACGGCTTTGACCCGCTGACGCAGGACCCTTACCTGGGCTGCCATCTCTCACCTCCGGGACATGTTGACACCACGGTCGCCGACTCCATCACTTCGACGGTGGAGGCTTGCGGACCTGCAGCTTCTCCTGGCCGACCTTGGCCGGATCCATCGCCTCGAACTTCTGCTCCCGGCCCAACACGTCGCCCTCCGACGTGGTGAACGAATCGCTGAAATCCCCGAACGCCTGCAGAAGGGCCTTCTCGGTGTCCTCCGAGAGATCCTTGGAGGTCCTGATGCTCTCCAGGGCACCGCCCGGGGCGTGCCGCAGGTACTGCAGGAATTCGGATTCGAAGCGGCGGACGTCCTCCACCGGGACCCGGTCGAGGTGACCGCGGGTACCGGCCCAGATCGACACCACCTGCTCCTCCACGGCGAACGGCGAGAACTGGGCCTGCTTGAGCAGTTCGACCAACCGGGAACCACGGGACAGCGCCCGTTTGGACACGGCGTCCAGGTCGGAGCCGAAGGCCGCGAACGCCTCCAGCTCGCGGTAGGCGGACAGGTCCAGACGCAGCGTTCCGGACACCTTGCGCATGGCCCTGACCTGGGCTGCACCACCGACACGGGACACCGAGATACCGACGTTGACGGCTGGGCGGACACCCGAGTTGAACAGGTCGCCCTCCAGGAAGCACTGGCCGTCGGTGATCGAGATGACGTTGGTCGGGATGTAGGCC
>CAXUHA010000057.1:0-15059 GCA_964250735.1 uncultured Nakamurella sp.
GTGGCCAGCCGGCGTTGAACGCCTACAGCGCGCTGTTCCGCAACTGACGACCTGTCGTCGTCGCCACGTCACACGTCCGCGAGCGGGTGGCCGAACCGGTCGGTGGTACGAACGCGCTGCAGCGCCGAAGGTGTCACGATTCGCTCATCGTCGGGCTGCGGAGGCAGAGCAGTGCCGGCAGAGCGGCCACCGACGGCAGCAGGTGGGTGTGACGGCGCGCACCGAGCTCCTCCGGGCGGCCGGCACCGGACAGCACCCCGACGACGAACGCGGCACCGGAATTCACGCCGGCCTCGAGATCTCGCGGGGTGTCGCCTGCGACGAGGACCCGGGCCACGTCGACGACGCCGAGCCGCTCCATGGCTTTGAAGATCATGAAGGGCGCCGGCCGGCCGGCCGGCACATCGCTGCCACTGACCGCGGTGTCGACCACCGAGTCGTCGTCCCAGCCGAGCGCGGATAGCAGCGAGTCCAGGATGTCGCGGTCGAATCCCGTAGTCAGCGCGATCTTGATACCAGCCGCGCGCAGACGGGCGAGAGCCTCGGGCACCCCGGGCAGCGGCCGCGGCGGGTGCTCGAGGTAGGCGGTCTTCAGCCGGCGCTGGAAGTCGTCGACGACCGGTTCCAGAATGTCGTCTCCGGGCGGGGTTCCGCCGGCCGGAGTGAGCAGTGCGCGGAGCGCCTCGTGCTTGCTGGCGCCGTGCCACCGGGCGATCTCCGATGCCGACGGAAATCCTCCGTGAGCGATCACGGTCTCTTCGAGGACCCGGTAGACCTGCAGACCATCATCGACAGTGGTGCCGGCCACATCGAGAACGACCAGGTCAATCGGGGATGTGGTCACGGGTAATCCTCCGGTTTCGGGCGGCGTTGCGCGTCAATGCGGTGCGGGTCAAGGGTGTTATCCGGATAGAGCTGACGACTACCGGCGGGGTGTTCGACGCATGTCGAGCATCGCGCGTTCGCCATCGAGCGGAACCGTAGCCCGGCACGACGAATGCTCCGTCGTCGACGTTCGACCGCCCCGAGGCACGTTCGTCAGCGGGCGTAGTGCCAATCCAGGTGCATTGACCGGGCGCTGCCCAACGACGGCACCTCTTCACGACCGCGTCCTCGACAACGTCAGCACAGACCAACCGGTGAACCGGCGTGGTACGTCGGGGGTCCTCTGTTGAAGTTGCGAGCCGGATCAAGCGGGGAGCGGGCGACCGGTATCGATCCGGCGTAATCAGTTTGGAAGACTGAGGCACTACCATTGTGCTACGCCCGCGACGCGCGACAACCTCGTCGTGCACGGACATGGTAGCCCAACGGCTAGGCTGCTCCGGGCGACCTCGGGCCCGCGATCACCACCAGCATGTGGGTCGGAGGTCGTCCGTGGGTGCGCTTGTGGCGCGGGCAGTATCGGGATGTAGCGCAGCTTGGTAGCGCATCCGCTTTGGGAGCGGAGGGTCGCAGGTTCAAATCCTGTCATCCCGACAAAGCAATGCAGGCCAGGAAGGCGGCAGAATATTCCCGCTGATCTGGCCTTTTGGCTGATCCAAGGTCGGTCAAGCGAGGTCCAGCAAAGGCGGCAGAAAGCATGCATTCGATGGCGTTCGGTTGATCTTCGGGGGGGGGGGGTAATTGCGTCGGTTGATTCTGTCTCCCCCAGACTCCCCCAAGCAACCGAACGCAACCGAGTGCCAGTGAACGCAAGGTCACCCTTTGGTGACCACGGGTCACTCTCCGGGATAGATTCGTGGGCCGATCCTCGGCGCATACTCGCCGGTAGTCCTTCCACCATGGAAGGTCAGGCCAGGGGAGAACGCATGGGACTCATCCGCAAGCTCAGCTCGATCAGCACGCTCGGTGCGATCGACCTTCGTTCGGACAAGGAGCGGATCGCCCGCTCGACGAAGGCCAACGTCGCAGCGACGAAGAAGCAGACGAAGGTCCTGAAGGAGCAGCTCAAGCTGCAGCGTCAACTCAACGACTGACCCCAATCCCCACACGCACCAAAGAGCGCCCTGCCGGTTCTGATCAGGCAGGGGCGCTGTCGGTGTCGCCGGCATGGCGACGCCTCGGCGGATCCGCTTCGAGGGGATTGGATGTTTGCGGACATTCGGGCCGGCCGATTTGCTCTGATCGTCCCGATGGAGACACATCCCGCTCACGCCGATGTTCTTCAGTGTCGGCCACGACGGGACAAGGTGTGGGGTCGTGACAGCGTCCGCTGGGCGTCGGGGGGGCGGGGGACCTAACCGGCCGCTTCGAACAGGGTGCCGGTGTCGATGACCGGGTTGTGTTTGGTGGCTTGGAAGTAGGGGTTGACAGTCAGGGGCATCCTGGGGCGTTTGCCGCGTAGTAGTTGGGCGACGGTGATGATCTGCAATTTCGGGAAGTCCTGGCCGTTGACAGGCAGGGTGTAGGTGCCGCCGTGGTTGACCGCGTCCAGGACACCGCGGGTGGGTTCGGCCATGGTGATCAGGACGCCCATGTCGGCCTTCTGAGTCTGAACGGTGCCCAGCAGGTCTCGGACGAATGCGGGGTTGATGGTTTTGCCGCCCTTGACGGAGACGAGCACCCGGCCGAGGCCGCCTCTGCCGTCGGCGGGGAACCGGGCGACACCGTCGATGCCTTTGTCGCCGACCTGTTTGTCGTTGGGTTGGGCGTTGATCCGTGTCACGGCCCAGCGTTCGAACTCGAATGGCGATTTGTTGAACAGCGCCATCGCCCCCTCGATGTCCTGCGGGATGCCGAGCACGTCGTAGGTGTCGGTGATCGATGGGCCGTAGGTATGGTGCAGGCGTTTCTCGATCAGGTCTACGGCGATGTAGGTGACGTCGATGCCGATCCACCGCCGGTGGAGGCGAACGGCTGCGTCGATGGTGGTCCCGCAGCCGCAGAACGGGTCTAGGACGACGTCGCCCTCGTTGCTACTCGATAGCAGGATGCGCTCCATGAGCGACACGGGCTTCTGTGTCGGGTACCCCAGTCGCTCGCTCGAGCCGGCGTGAAGCCGGATGTCTGTCCATGCGTCCTGGAGCGGAACGCCGGGTTGCTCGTCAAGGTAGCGCTTAAAAACCGGCATACCGGTGGAGCGGAACTCGATGCGATCCTCAGCCAGCATCTGATCCATGTTCTCGCGTGAGTATGCCCAAAATCGGCCCTTGTATGGGACCGCACCGTGCCACTCGTAGCTCACATCACCACCGGATTTTGCTGCGGTCAGATCGCTGCGGCGGTATCGCCGGCCTGTCTGGGCTTCGGTGTAGCGGTAGTTCTCCTCGACGTAGTCTTGCTCGAACGGGCCGAACTGTTTGTTCCAGGTGAAGACGTTGCTCTTGCTGTAGAAGAGGATGACGTCGTGGCCGCGCCCGTACCGACGGGAGTCGTTCTTGCCGCTGAAGCGCTTCCAAGTGATCTCATTCTGAAAGTTTCGGGCGTCGAAGATGGCGTCCAGCATGACTTTCAGGTAATGGCTCATCGTCGGGTCGCAGTGAAGATAGAAGGAGCCGGTCGGCCTGAGGATCCGGTGCAGCTGCACCAGGCGCGGCGCCATATTGACGAGGTAGGCCATGGCGTCGTTCTCACCCAGGAGCATCTTCATCGCGGCCAGAGCGTCGGCGACCTTCAGCGGGACCTGGCCGGACATCAGCCCGGCGAACTGCCGATCCGTGACCGGTGTCCACACCCAGGTGTCGCCGAACGCCTGGATCTGGGCGGCGTCCGAGGCCTGGCTGGTGACGTGCCGGCCGAACAGGACGTTGTAGTTGCGGTGCGAGTTGAACGGCGGGTCCAGGTAGACCAGGTCGACCGACTCGCCGGCGATGCGCGTGGTCAGGACTTCCAGGTTGTCTCCGAAGAGCAATTGGTTCGGTGCCACGCGGGGCCGCCTTCCGATCGGGGAAATCGCAAGGCAGACAGGCACAGGCCGCGGCGCGAGGTGTAGGGGGTGAGCTACCTCGGGTCATCATTGGCGTTGATCGTCACCGGTTGTCCGGCTGTGAAGATTTCACAGCCGTCAGGGAAATTTTGAATACCACCGGGGACGTGTCGTAGCGGTCCGTCAGCCCGAGGCCCGTTTGCTGAGCGTGGGCAGTGTCGGCGGCGGTCGGCGAATCTCCGTGGTGTTTGGCGATCGGGGCAGCCCGGACGCTCAGGGCGCCCCGGGCAGGTCGGCCGGTTCGGGGATCGGGTCGTCCAGGATCTCGGTGTCCGGCGGGGGTACGGCGGCGAGTTCGCCGGTGACGGTGGCGGCCGCGATGGCGGTGCTGACGGTGGAGGGGCGGACGTCAAGACGGTCCAGCGGATGCTTGGCCACGCATCGGCGGCGATCACGCTGGACACCTACGGGCACCTGTGGGACGAGGGTCTGGATGTGTGCCCCCTGGCGATGGAGCGTCACATGAATGCCGAGCGCGCCCTGGCGCGACTGGACGCAGAACTCGATTCCGTCTGACCAGCTGCCCGCCCGAACCAGCTCCCCCAGGAACTTACCGGCGGACGCAATCTAGATCGTCGGATCTCCATATCCTGGAGAACATCTCGACCGACACTCCCTGCCCTCATCCTCAGCGTCGGGGAAGTCGCCGTTATAGACCGGGGCCTCCCGGTGAAAGACCTGGTCAAAGGGATGGGGCACAGAATTTCCCCCCGCCGCGTCTTCTGCGGATCCGTCGCCCCCCAGTTTCCAGAATGGTCCCCCCAACGCCCCCCAGGGTTACCCAAGTTTTTGCGACAGAACCACTGTCGCGCGCCACGTCTCCGCTTTGGGAGCGGAGGGTCGCAGGTTCAAATCCTGTCATCCCGACCACAGAAGGCCCACCAGTGGCCGACATCGTTGCGGGCGTCAGGGTGCCGTGCGACGCCGGATGCGTCCACCCGCGTCGCGCGACGAAGCAATGCACCGCGATCTGATCCAGGCGGAGCTTCTCCGGTGCTGCCGCGGGATCACCCGGCGCTCACACCGCCCACCCCGCACCTGCTCGGCCCACTCCGCACACGCTCGTTGTCCTCGGCGGGCTGCGCGGTGGTGACTTGAGCTGCGCGGTGGTCAATCGAGGTGTGCGGTTTCGAGCGCGGGAGCACCACCGACCGCGTCTGCTCCGGCGGGGACGTGGGGGCGCTGAGGCTAGCAGCGGGCAGGACGACGGTGTTGGTCGAGGCGCGGCAGGGCCGGCCGGCACGCCCGTACCCGTCACCCCTGTAGGCGGACATCTTCGGCGGATCTGGTGGCTGCCCAGGTGGCCAGCAGCGTCAGCCCGTCGGCGGTCGGCGTGCCCGGATCGGCGGTGTAGATGTTCAGCTGCAGCCCCGGTTCCGAGGGCATCTGCATCGCCTCGAAGTTCAGGTCGAGTTCGCCGACGGCCGGGTGGCGCAGCCGTTTGCGACCGCTGCGGTGGAACTGCACGTCGTGCGACGCCCAGTGCTGACGGAACGCCTCGGACTGGGTCGAAAGCTCACCGACAAGGGTGATCAGGTCCGGGTCGTAGGGGTGGCGCCCCGCCTCCAGACGGAGCATCGCAGCGGCGTCCATCGCGATGCGGTCGTAATCGATGAAGAACTCACGCGCAGACGGGTCGAGGTAGACGAACCGGGTGGTGTTGGCCGGTCGCTTGCTGGTCGCGCCGGCCGCCGCGGAGTTCAGCACCGGGTAGTACAGGGCTCGGGCCAGCGGGTTCATGGCCAGAATGTCGTGACGGGCGTTGCGAATCCAGGCCGGCGCTTGCGTGATGGCGTCCAGAATTTGCTGCATGACGGGCCGCACGCTGACCACTGCCGGGCGTGAGCGTCGGGTCGTCGTCCCGGCGGCCCGGGCCAGCGCCGTCAGGTGCTCACGTTCGGCATCGTCGAGTTGCAGTGCGTTCGCCACCCCGTCCAGTACGGATTCCGAAGCGCCGGCCAGGTTCCCGCGTTCCATCCGCACGTAGTAGTCGATGCTCACTCCGGCGAGCAGCGCGACCTCCTCGCGGCGTAACCCTGTGACGCGCCGGTTGCCGCCGTAGGTCGGCAGCCCGGATTGGGCTGGGGTGATGCGGGCGCGGCGTGAGGACAGGAACTCGCGGATCTCCAGTCGGTTGTCCATGACGCCCACGGTAGGCGCGGCCGGGCCGGCCAAGGAGGTACTGGCATTACCTGGAAGAGCAGACACTCCCATCCGGCCGCCGCGACGGATTGAGTAATGGGTGTGAGCACACTGGACACCCCACCCACCGCCATGACGTCGACGAATGCGTCTCCCAGGCATGCGACGGCAATCCTGGCGATCATCTGCACCAGCTATTTCATGGTCATCCTGGACAATTCGATCATCTTCACCGGCCTGCCGCGCATCGAGTCCGCCATGCACTTCTCGCCGACCGGGCTGACCTGGGTGCAGGACGCGTACACGCTCGTCTTCGGTGGTCTGCTGCTGCTCGGCTCCCGGGCCGGTGACATTGTGGGCCGCCGCCGGATGTTCTTCATCGGACTCGTCCTGTTCGGCGGTGCGTCATTCCTCGTCGGTGCCGCCCCGTACACCTGGTGGCTGATCGCCGCCCGGGCCCTGCAAGGGATCGGCGCCGCGATCCTGGCCCCGTCCTCGCTGGCCCTGTTGACCGCCACGTTCCCGGAAGGACACCGGCGTGGCCGTGCGGTGGCCGCCTACAGCGCGGTCGCCGGCATCGGCGCCAGCCTCGGTCTCGTCGTCGGCGGAGTGCTGGCCGACCTCATCTCCTGGCGCGCCGGGTTCTTCATCAACGTGCCGATCGGTCTGGCCATGCTGTTGGCGGCCCGCCGATACGTCTCCGAGACCCCGGCTCGCGGCGGGCGGTTCGACCTGATCGGCGCGTTGTGCGCCACGGCCGGGATGAGCGCGTTGGTGTTCGGTGTCATCGAGTCCGCGAGCGCCGGGTGGGCTTCGGCGATCGTCGTCGCTGGGCTGGTCGGCGGGGTGTTGCTGCTCGTCGGACTGGTCGTCAACGAAGGGCGGGCCGACCAGCCGATCATGCCGTTGCGGTTGTTCACCCACCGGCAGCGCACCGGCGCCTACCTCACCCGCATGCTGTACCTCGCCGCCATGATCGGGTTCTTCTTCTTCACCACCCAGTACCTGCAAGGGGTCCTGGGCTTCAGCCCGCTGCAGGCGGGTCTGGCGTTCCTCCCGATGTCGGCCGTGAACTTCGCCGCAGCCCTGCTGGTCACCCGGGTCATCCGCGGGCTCGGCGCTGCTCCGGTCCTGGTCTTCGGCGTGGTCGTCACGCTCGCCGGAATGGCCTGGCTCAGCCGCGTGTCGGCCGACAGTAGCTACCTGACCGCCGTTGCGCTGCCGATGACGCTGATCGGCACCGGCCAGGGCCTCGCGTTCGCCCCCATGACTTCTGCGGGGCTGGTCGGCGTCCACGGCGATGACGCCGGCGCCGCCTCCGGACTGATCAACACCTTCCACCAGCTCGGCAGCTCACTCGGCCTGGGCATTCTGGCCACTATTGGCGCGGCCGCCGTACCGGCCGGCACGATCGGGTCGGCCGCACTGGTCGACCGCGTCAGCGCCGCCCTCACCGGGAGCGCCGTCATGCTGGCCCTCGCCCTGGTCGTCGTCCTCGCGCTCGTCGCACGCCGTGGCACCACCCGACCGCACCCGTCGCCGGGGGCCGTCAAACCCCACCGCAGCCGTACAGTCGCCGACGTCCACAGCTGAGCGATTCGCCAACCCCTGAAGGCACGTCACACTCGACCTGAAAGAAGGACTCATGACCGCATGGACCCCGAGCGAGCTCGACACGATCGACGCCACCGGCGAGGTCGACGTCGCCACCCGCCGCAGCGACGGCACCCTGCGCACACCACGGATCGTCTGGATCGTGCGGCACGAAAACGCGGTGTACGTCCGCTCGGTCAACGGGGTCGACGCGGCCTGGTACCGCGGCGTCCAGACCCGCCACCAGGGTGAGCTCACCGCCGGACACCTGCACCGTGAAGTGCGGTTCGACAAGGCCGGCGACCACGCCGACGACAACAGCCTGGATGACGCCCTGGATGCGGCCTACCGCAACAAGTACGGCCGCTCCTCCAGTGCGGTGACCCACATCACCGCAGACGTCGCTCGGGCCACGACCCTGCGCATCGACCCGGCCTGACCGCCGACATCGAGTCATCGAACCGAAGGACCGACCATGGACAAGAACCCCAGCACCGCGACCGTGAAGACCCCCTCGGCCAATTTCACCGGCGACGTGTGGATGAACCCGGTGTTCAACGGCGACGGGACATCCAAGCTCGTCGTCGGACACGTCCGGTTCACCCCCGCCGCGCGCACCAACTGGCATTCGCACGCCAACGGGCAGCTGCTGGTGTGCACCGACGGCATCGGGCTGGTCGGCACTCGCAACGGCGATGCCGTCGTGATTCGAGCCGGCGAGAGCGTATGGACGCCGGCCGGTGAGGAACATTTCCACGGCGGTACCGCGGCCAACATGATGTGCCACTACGCGATCCTGGACGCCGCCGGTGAGGATGAAGCCACCACCTGGCTCGAGCCCGTCACTGATGACCAGTACTCGGCGGCTCACCGCACCGCGGGGGTCTAAGTCAGATGGCATCCATGACGTGGCGAGGAGCAATCTCGACCAGCTGTTCGGTTATCGTGTCTCGACCGTCGCGCGGACCGACCGGGTGCTGATCGGAGTACTTCGATAACGTCGTCCGTGGACGCGTGTATGAGATGGCCTGGCCGTGCGCGCACATGGCTGCGAACAGCCGCCCTGAACGCAGGGTGCACGGTCGCCCGCGGACCCGACCTGTACGACTATGCCTACGCCGCACCAGGTACCTATATGACAATGAGACACATGTAGTACTTCCGGGCATAGGAGCGACGTCTGGGTACTACGGAACCGTCAGCGGGTCATATTCCCGCGGCGCCCCAGGTGGTGGAGGATGAGGCCATGCGAACTCGGGCCGTCAGTCGGTTCCTGGCACCGCTGGCCATCGCGCTCGCGTTGAGTCTCGGGGCCTGCGCCACCGCCACGCCGCCCGGCGCGACCACCTTGCCCGCCGGCGCGCCCGCGGCGCTCAACTCGGCGGCGCCCAATGCGGCGGCTGGGTCAGGGACAGGCACCGCCACGCCGGCGGGCATCCCGTCCGCGCCCGGGCCGGTCGGATCAGCCGGGCCATCACCGTCGACGAGCTCGCCACCGAGCCTGCCGAGCCCGGCGCCGGTAACCACGGCGGCCGGGGTGGTGGCCACCCCGCTCCCCACCTGTCGCTCCGGTTCCCTGGCCACCGTCGTCTCCGGCAAGCTCACCTTCACGACCGGTCAGCCGCGGGCGCCCTGGTTCGTCGGTGACGATCCGGCCGATGGGCGGGGTTACGAGTCCGCCGTGGCGGCGGCCGTGGCCGAGCAACTCGGTTACCGCGCCGGGGACGTCACCTGGACCCGATCGGATCTGTCCGCAGTGGCCGCAGGCCGGGGGACCGGCTTCGACGTGGCGGTCGGTGAGTTCCCCACGCCCGCCGGCGTCGGCCCGGTGGATTATTCGACCGGGTACTTCTCCATCTCGGACTCGGTGGTGGCCCGGACCGGAACCCCCGCCGCCGGGGTGAGCACCCTCACCGGCCTGAAGTCGCTGCGTCTCGGCGCCGTGTCCGGTACCACCGGAACCCGCTCCCTCCTCGCGCGCGTCACCGAGGCCACGGCGCCGACCGCCTTCGCAACGCCAACCGCGGCGCTCGCCGCACTGAAGGCCGGAGCGGTCCAGGCCGTGGTCCTGCCGACGCCGGTCGCAGTCGGCGCCGGAGCCGGCGTGGCGGTGCTCGGCCAGCTCAACGACCCGACCGAACAGCCGCAGCAATTCGGGATGGTGCTGCCCAAGAAGTCCCCGCTGACCTCCTGTGTGTCGGCGGCCATCGACGAGCTCCGAATCACGGGCAGGCTGTCCACGTTGCTGAAGACCTGGGTTCCGGCCGCCGACAAGCCGTTGCGCTGACCGGTTACCGCTTGAGGTGGTTGTATACGCCGCCGGTGCCGGCCCTGTCGATGGTGATCTGATTGACCGGAAGCGGGCGCAGCGCGGTGGCCACGCGGACGGCCCGCCCGGAAATGACGCGGTAGAGCCGGTTTCCGGGAACGCCACGCAGCACGGTTCCGTCGACCGGGTACTGACGCAGGTGAGCCCACGGCCCGCCCTGGCCCGTGTGGTCCAGGGCCGCCCGGTCCACCGTGATGATCAGCGGATGGGCTGCGAGCGCGCCCGGCGACGGCGCGTACAGCGGTGCTCCGCCGGCTGTCCGGTACACGGCGCCGCCGTGACCGCCGCGGATGAAGGTGCCGGTCACCGGCAGTTTCCGCAGGTGTGACCACTTTCCGCCGTAGCCGGCCAGTCTGATCGCTTCCGCATCGACATACTGAACCGGCTTGCGGCCGCCGAACGTGGCCCAGCTGCCGACGAATATCGGAGCGCCGCCGGCCATCCGGAACACCTGACGGGTCCCCACCCCATAGATGAAAATCCCGTCGGGCAGGGTGTTCAGCAGGTGCGACCACACCCCGGGTAGACCGGCGTGGGTGAAGTCGGCCCCATCGACGACGGTCGTCAGTCGGACACCGCCCATTCGAGCCAGGTCGGTCACGAACGTCGGTGCGCCGGCGTCGATCCGGAACACCTGACGGGTCGTCGTGGCGCTCAGGTAGGTGCCGTCGGCGGGCCGGTACCGCAGGTGGGACCAGACACCGCCGCGCCCGGCCCGCACCACCGCGGCGTTGTCCACGGTGACGGCCGGCTGGACGCCCCCGAACCCGTTCCAGTTGCTCACGTAGAGCGGGGCGCCGCCGGCGATGCGGTAGACCTCGCCGCGCCCCGTCGTCCTGATGAAAGTGCCGTCGGCCGGAACCCCGCGGAGTGCTCGCCACTGCGCAGTGCTCAACCTCTTGACCGGTTGAGGTCTGCCGAAGGGCACCCAACTGCTGACGTAGACCGGTGCGCCGCCGGCGATCCGGTAGACGCCGGGTGCGGCGGGAGACGAAACGAAGTCACCGTTGCGGGGCGGCCCGGTGGGTGCGGGGGGCTTCGGCGGGGCCACGACCCGCCGGGAGGCGGCGATGACGCGGGCGGCGAACGAGCTCGTCGCGCGGGCCGGGTCGGGGTAGGAGTAGCTGTTCTGCAGGATGGCCACCAGGTAGCGGTCGGTGTACCCGACCGAGTTGATCACGCTGTGGGCCGACGTCCAGAACTGGTCGTCGCCCCAGCCCTGCTTGGAGCCGTGCACCCCGGACAGCGAATTCATCCCGAAGGCCTGGTTGAACCCGTCGGAACCGACCGGGGCGACCTGCGCCATCACCGGTCCGAGCCACGGTCCTACCTCCGGGTCGTGCAGGGCCCGGTACAGGAACGTCGTCATGTCGTGGGCGGTGATACGGACGGCTCCCCAGTGCCCGACGCGGTCGGTGGCGTTGATCGTCGAACCCATCCCGTACCGGTCGGCGATGGTGGGCACGGCCGCCGAGGTGAAATAGGCACTGGCCGTTGCGTCGTCCGAATACCTGATCATGTAGCTGAGTCGGCTCAGCACGGACGGGCTCTGATACCGGTACCCGCCTTCCAGGACCAGGTAGTAGGCCGCGATCATCAACTTGACGATCGACTCCGATGCCACCTGGGTCCCGGCGTTCCCGGATTGGGCCAGAACCACGCCGGTGTGCGAGTCCACCACGCTGACGTAGTCGGTGATGCCGTTGTCGGCCGCGTCCGCGTGAGCCCGGGCGACCGCCTGCGCCGGAGTGAGGGTGCCGGCGGCCAGCGCGGCCGGCGCGGCCCGCTTGGCAGCGGCAGCGGCCGACGCAGCGGTAGCGGCCGACGCAGCGGCAGAGGCCGCCCGGCGTGATCCGCCCCCGGGCACGCCCGGCTGGGCGGTGACCGGGGCGATGACGGTGACGCCTGCGAGCAGCGTGGCCAGCATTGCGCACACGGCAATAGACCTCTTGGACAAGCGTCTCCCTCGCGTCGGGCCCGGCCTCGGCCGGCTTGATGCTAGTTCACCAGGGCGACCTCGGCGGTAGGTCGACCGGACTTCGCAGGTCCGCGGGTCGCCTAGAATCGATCGGGAGCCTGGGCCGGCGACGTCAGGAGTCTCCGTCGACGGCTGATCCGCCGCCGAGGCCGCCAGTCTTTTGGTACTGGTCCGCCGACCAGGCGCGTCATCCGGATGTGTCACCCGGGCCTGGGCGACCAGCCCGATCAACCTGCTGTCCTGTCACCGCTGAGGAGTCCCGCACCGTGAAGAGCACCGCACTGTGAAGAGCACCGTCGAGCACCTGAACCCGACCAGGGTCAAACTCTCCGTCGAGGTTCCGTTCGACGAATTGAAGCCTCATTTCGACAAGGCCTACGGCACCCTGGCCGGTAGCGTCACGATTCCCGGGTTCCGCAAGGGAAAGGTGCCCTCCAGGATCCTGGACGCTCGACTCGGTCGCGGAACGATCCTGTCCGAGGTCGTCAACGACGCGGTGCCGGCCAAGTACGGCCAGGCGGTGGCCGACGCGAACCTGACACCGCTCGGCCAACCGGAGATCGAGGTGACCCGGATCGACGACGGAGACACGCTGGCGTTCACCGCGGAGGTCGACGTCCGCCCGGACATCGTCATTCCGCCGGTCGATCAGATTGCGGTCAGTGTGGCCGACGTGGAGATCACCGAGGCCGACATCGACGAGCAGGTGGAAGCGCTGCAGGAGCGCTTCGCCACCATCACGCCGGTCGACCGGCCGGCCGTCGACGGCGATTCGGTGACCATCGACCTGCGGGCGGTCGTCAACGGCGTCGAGCTCGACGAAGCGAGCACCGACGGTCTGACCTACCGGATCGGCACCGGGGACCTGGTGGACGGCCTGGACGACGCCCTGGTCGGTTTGTCGGCCGGTGAGACGGCCGAGTTCAGCACCAGGTTGGTGGCCGGGGAGCACGCCGGCGACGAGGCCGCGGTCAGCGTGACGGTGACCGGTGTGTCGGAACGGGCGCTGCCGGACGTGGACGACGAGTTCGCCCAACTGGCCAGCGAGTTCGACACCGTCGCGGACATGCGCGAGGACCTGGTGGAGCGTATCCGCCGGGTGAAGAACCTGACGCAGGCCAGTGAGGCGCGCGACAAGGTGCTGGAGGCCCTGCTCGAGGCGACCGACATCCCCGCACCGGCGGGCATCGTGGAGTCCGAGTACGAAGCGCGACAGCACGACGCGGTGCACTCCTTCGACCACGACGAGGCGCAGTTCAACGCCTACCTGGAGGGCGAGGGCCAGACCCGGGAAGAATTCGACGCCGAGACTCGATTGGCGGCGCAGGAAGCGGTTCGCACCCAGCTGCTGCTGGACGCGTTGGCCGAGTCGCAGGGCGTGGGTGTGACCCAGGAGGAGTTCAGCGAACGGGTCATCTACAACGCCCAGCGGCTGGGGGTCAGCCCCGACGAGTACTTCAAACGGCTGCAGGAGGGTAATCAGCTGGGGGCCGTCGTCGCCGACGTGCGGCGCGGGAAGGCGCTGGCCAACGCGGTTCAGCTGGCCAACATCACCGATGCCTCCGGCCATCCGCTGGACATCGCGGCCCTGTTCGGCGTCGAGGAGGTGGACGACGACGGCGACGAGGACCTCTCTGCCGAAGGTGAGTCCGAAGGTGACGACGACGTCGAGAACGGGGTGATCGACGGCGTGTCCGAGGACGTCACTCCGGACCCGGCGGCCGGGTCGCCCGCCGGCGCAGGCCGCCCCGACACCGATCCCGCCGCCGCGGGGCCCACCGACGAACAGAAGTAGTTCGTCCGGCTGGGCGGTGCGGCGGTGACGGTCACGCCGTCAGCGAACAGTCGGCATCAGGGGCATCGCATCGGCTTTCCCGTCGTTACTGTCGGATGAGTCCCCCGGTGGTAGCAGCCGGCCACCCGCCGGACCACGCCGACCATCCCCACCAGATTCGCCAACCGACCAATACCAGCGGGTTTGCGGCCCCCGGTTCCACCATTTCCAGACGGTCACCATCCAGACGGTCCACCATTTCCAGACGAAGGAGACGTCAGTGAGCAGGAGTCACACGCTTGCGGGCCTGAAGGCCATCGAGAACGCAGCGCCGGAGATCTTGCCCGCCGTCATGCGCGGCACCCCCGGCCTGTCGCTGTCCGACTCGGTGTCCGAGCGGTTGCTCCGTGAGCGGATCATCATCCTGGGCTCCGAAGTGCGCGACACCAACGCCAACGAGATCACTGCCCAACTGCTCCTGCTGGCGGCCGAAGATCCCGAGAAGGACATCACGCTCTACATCAACTCGCCGGGCGGCAGCGTCACCGCCGGCATGGCCATCTACGACACCATGATGCTGATCGAACCGGACGTGGCCACCACCGCGATGGGGCTGGCCGCGTCGATGGGTCAGTTCCTGCTCACGGCGGGTGCTCCGGGAAAGCGGGCCGCCCTGCCGCACGCCCGGATCCTGATGCACCAGCCGAGCGCGGGGGTCGGCGGGACGTCCTCGGACATCGCGATCCAGGCCGACATGCTCAACAAGTCGAAGTTGGAGATGGCCGAGCTGATCGCCCAGCACACCGGTCAGACCGTCGAACGCATCACCCTGGACTCCGACCGCGACCGCTGGTTCACCGCGCAGGAGGCCCTGGAGTACGGCTTTATCGACAAGGTCGTGGCCAGGGCGGCGGAAAACCCGGCCAGCACCCCGCCCGGCCGGTAGTCGCCGTCCAGCCGGTTGATTCACCAGACGAGCACAGCAGACCCAGAGCACAGAGAGAAGCCTTCAAGATGAACCGTCCCGGCCACCAGATGCCACTGGGCGTCGCTCATGGCAGCGCGCTGAGTCTCCCGCAGGCCCGATACATCCTTCCCTCCTTCGTCGAGCGGACCAGCTACGGCGTCAAGGAATCGAACCCGTACAACAAGCTCTTCGAGGAACGCATCATCTTCCTCGGCGTGCAGATCGACGACGCTTCGGCCAACGATGTGATGGCCCAGCTGCTGACGTTGGAGTCGACCGATCCGGACCGCGAGATCGTCATCTACATCAATTCGCCGGGTGGCTCCTTCACGTCGATGACGGCGATCT
>CAXUHA010000058.1:0-13937 GCA_964250735.1 uncultured Nakamurella sp.
CCATCATGGTTGTTGTTGGCGCCGATGTGCACAAGGGAACCCACACGTTCGTCGCCGTCGACCAGGTCGGAAAGCAGCTCGGGCAGTTGACGGTCGAGGCGATCACCAAAGGCCATCACCGAGCGTTGGCGTGGGCGCGGAAGACCTTCGACGGGCAGGAGGTGGTGTGGGCGATCGAGGACTGCCGGCACCTGTCGGCCCGGTTGGAGCGGCAACCGGCAGCTCAACGCCGCGCTGCACCGGATCGCGGTTACTCAGATCCGCCTCGAGGGCAGCCTGGGCAAGGTCTACTACGAGAAGAAGAAGTCCGAAGGCATGTCCACCCCGGAGGCGCTGCGCTGCCTGAAACGACGCTTGGCCCGCACCGTCTTCAACCACCTCACCACCGATCAAAAAGCCGAGCCGATTTGCCAACCGGCAGCGGCTTGACATAGGAGAAACGCATGGCCAGACTTCCCAGACTCGACGGACGAGCCGACGACGAACTCCGCCCGATCCGCTTCACCAGGGGCTTTCAGGCCCACCCGGCCGGTTCGGTGCTGGTCGAATTCGGCGGCACCAAGGTGTTGTGCGCGGCGTCGGTGACCAGGGGAGTCCCGCGCTGGCGCAAGGGATCCGGCCTGGGCTGGTTGACCGCCGAATACGCCATGCTGCCGTCCGCCACCCACGAGCGCAACGATCGGGAATCGGTCAAGGGCCGCGTCGGCGGACGGACCCACGAGATCTCCCGACTGATCGGCCGCTCCCTCCGGGCCTGCGTCGACCTCGCCGCCCTCGGTGAGAACACCATCGCGGTCGATTGCGATGTCCTGCAGGCCGACGGTGGCACCCGCACCGCCGCCATCACCGGCGCGTATGTGGCGCTGGCCGACGCGGTGTCCTATCTGCGCTCGGTCGGGGCCCTGTCCGACCCGCAGCCGCTGTCCTGTCAGATCGCCGCGGTCTCGGTCGGGGTGGTCGGCGGCCGGGTCCGGCTGGATCTTCCCTACGAAGAGGATTCGCGGGCCGAGGTCGACATGAACATCGTCGCCACCGACACCGGCACCCTGGTGGAGGTGCAGGGCACCGGTGAGGGCGCGACCTTCTCCCGCTCCACCCTGGACGCCATGATCGACTCGGCGGTGGCCGGCATCAAAACCCTGACCGACCTGCAGCGGCAGGCCCTGGCCGGGCCGTCCCCGAAGGCGTCCGGGGGGAAGGGGTGAGCCGGATTCTGCTCGCCACCCGCAACCCGAAGAAGTTGGCCGAGCTGCGGCGGATCCTCGGTGGTCAGGTGACCGTGCTCGGACTGGCCGACGTCCCGGAGTTTCCCGAGCAGCCGGAGACCGGGGCCACCTTCGCCGAGAACGCCGTGGCCAAGGCGGCGCAGGCTGCGGCGGCGACGGGCGAGATCTCGCTGGCGGACGACTCCGGACTGGCGGTCGACGCACTCAACGGCATGCCGGGAGTGCTCTCGGCGCGCTGGTCCGGCCGGCACGGTGACGATTCGGGCAACAACGCGTTGCTGTTGGCGCAACTTCACGACGTACCCGCGGAACGCCGGGGCGCCGCTTTCGTCTGCGCTCTGGCTCTGGTTGCTCCCGGTGGGGAGCCGACGGTCAGGCACGGCGAATGGCGCGGCCGGATCGCCCGGGACCCCGCCGGCGACAACGGCTTCGGGTACGACCCCCTGTTCCTGCCGGCCGAGCCGGACATCGCCGCCCGCGCCCTGACGGCGGCGCAGTTGGCGCCGCAGGACAAGGACCGACTGTCCCATCGCGGCCGGGCCATCGCGCTCATGCTGCCCGATCTGCGGCACGCGCTCGGCCTGGACTAACCGCGGACGGTGCGAACGTCACGACCGGTGCTCCTGGACCAGGGGCCTAATAGGGTCGGCGGCCGATGAGCTGACCGTCGCGTTTGCCCGATGCCCTGGCGATCGCCGCGGCGACACTGGCTCCGAGCAGTACGAGCCCGAGAATCAGGGTGAAGCCGGAGATGTGCCACGCCGAGAGCTGATTCTGGGTCAGCACGCGCTTCGTCCACCCGGACAGGGTGCCCGCCGCCGCCGCGTCGAACAGTGCCCACCCGCCGACGCCGGTCAGCACGATGCCCGGAACCAGCGTCGCCCATGGGGACCACCCGTTCAGCAGCACGGCGGCCAGGAGCAGTAGGGCGCCGACGGTGGCCAGCGCGGAGTCCTTGATCACCACTGACTGCTGGGTGAGGTCCGCGGCCGCCGCGATCCCGTACTTGGCCCCGGCCAGCACTCCGCCGGCGGTCAGGATCAGCCCGATCACAAAACTGGCCAGGCCGGGCCCGATCCGGGAGGACGGTTCGCCGACCGGTCCGGCCGGCCGGGAGTCGGGTGGGGCGGCGGACGGGGTGTAGGCCGACGGGTAACCGCCCGGCGCATAGCCGGGGGCCGATGGGGGGTACACCGATGTCAGGGCCGGTTGGGACGGATACACCGGCGGCTCCGGGTACGAGGACCAGCCGGCCGACTCGGAACCGCCGATGGGTGAGCCCAGCGCGGGAGCGGTCACCGACGGCGTCGGGGCCGAATACGGCTCCGCGGTCGCGGAACGCGAGGATGCCTGGTCGTCACCGCCGGAGGCGGGCCGGACCACCTGCGTTTCCTCCGACCCGGCGTCGTCCCATCCACCGCCCCGCCGGCCGGTGCGATCGTCGCTCGAGTAGGGATGGCTCATCGGAACCTCTTTCTCACCGGCGAAATGCCGGGTCAGCCTGCCGGTCGTGGGATACCTGCCGGTCATCCGTTGCGCTGTTCTCGGGCGCCGTCCCGGCCATTGTCGCACCGTCGGGATTGTCGCACCGTCGGGATTGTCGCACCGTCGACGCAGATCAGCGCCGGACTCTGTGATCGGCGCCGACGGCTCGGTAGGGTGAGCCTTCACGACAGCGGGATGATGCTGCTGAAGTAGACAGGGGCGCTTTCGTGCGCGATATCGCGGTGTTCAGCGGCAGCGCTCACCCGGAGCTGGCCGGCGAGGTCTGCGGCCAGCTGGAGGTACCTCTTCTGCCCGTGCGGGTGCAACGATTCGCCAACGATTGCCTCGAGGTCCAGCTGCAGGCCAACTGTCGCGAGCGTGACGTCTTCCTGATCCAGCCGCTGGTGACACCCGTCCAGGAGCATCTGGTCGAACTGCTCCTGATGCTCGACGCCGCACGCGGAGCGTCGGCGGCCCGGACCACCGTGGTGATGCCGCACTACGCCTACGCCCGGTCGGACAAGAAGGACGCCCCCCGGATCTCGATCGGTGGCCGACTGGTTGCCGATCTGCTGGTCACGGCCGGGGCCAACCGGGTGTTGACGATGACCTTGCATTCGCCGCAGGTGCACGGCTTCTTCAGCGTCCCGGTCGACCACCTGCACGCACTCCGGGAGTTGGCCGGGCACTTCAAGGAGTACGACCTGTCGAACGCCACCGTCGTGTCGCCGGATCTGGGCAACGCCAAGGCTGCCGCCGCCTTCGCCCGGCTGCTGGGCGTGCCGGTGGCCGCCGGTGCGAAGCAACGTTTCGCCGACGACCGGGTCAGCATCAACGCCGTGATCGGCGACGTCACCGGCCGCGACATCATCGTCCTGGACGACGAGATCGCCAAGGGGAGCACCATTTTGGAACTGCTGGACCGGCTGCGCGAGCGTGATTGCCGGTCCATCCGAGTGGCCTGCACGCACGGCCTTTTCGCCGACGGCGCGTTGAAGCGGATCGGTGACCAACCCGATGTGCTGGAAATCGTCTGCACCAACACGGTACCCATTCGGCGTGAGGAACGGACGGAGAAGCTGACTGTGCTCTCGATCGCGCCGGCACTGGCCGAGGCGATGCGCCGGATCCACAACGGCGAATCGGTCAGTGCGCTGTTCGACGGGCCCCCGCCGGCCGCGATGGGCGACCCGCTGTTCTGAAAACGCTTCAGCTACATGTCACCCGGACACATGTCACCCGGACACATGTCACCCGGACACATGTCACGGAACCTATGTCACAGGAGGAACAGATGAAGGTCGGACTGCACATCCCTGACTTCACGTGGCCGGGCGGGCCGCCGGCGCTGCGGACGCGTCTGGCCCAGGTCGCGCAACTCGCCGAACAGGGCGGGTTCGAGTGGGTCAGCGTGATGGACCACCTGTGGCAGATCGGGCCGGTCGGGCCCGTGGAACACGAGATGTTGGAGGCCTACACCACTTTGGGGTTCCTGGCCGCCCGGACCGAGCGGGTGAAACTGCTGACGGTGGTCACCGCGGTGGTGTATCGCGACCCCGGGCTGTTGGCCAAGGCGGTCACCACGGTGGACGTCCTCTCCGGTGGCCGGGCGATGCTCGGGATCGGGGCCGCGTGGAACGAAGAGGAAGCGCGCGGGCTGGGATTGTTCTTTCCCTCGACGGCTGAGCGCTTCGAGCGATTGGAGGAGGCCATCCGGATCTGCCTGCAGATGTGGAGCGACGACGACGGCCCGTTCGACGGCGCGCACTACCAATTGGGTCGCACGTTGAACTCGCCGCAGCCGTTGACCCGGCCCCGCCCCCCGGTCCTGATCGGCGGAGCCGGGGAGCGGAAGACATTGCGCCTGGTGGCCCGCTACGCCGACGCCTGCAACATTTTCGATTTCCCCGATCTGGCCCACAAACTCGACGTGCTGCGGGAGCATTGTGAACGGGAAGGCCGTGACTACAACGACATCGTCAAGTCGGTACAGACCCGGTTCGACCTCGGAGAACGGGGCGAGCGGGTGCAGCAGACGATCGACCACCTGGCCGAGCTGGGCGAATTGGGGGTCCAGGTTGCCCACGGCACAGTGATCGGAGCCGGCTCGCTGCGCCCGCTGGAGCTGATGGCCGAACAGGTCATCCCTGCCGTCGCCGGGTTCTAGCCCGCGGGAGGCGATCGGCTCACGTTCCGAACGTGATGCGCGATGACTGCGGTCAGGATGACCGGCTGGCGATTCCCTGGCGGCCTGGCCGCACCTGGTTACGGCCACGGTTCTTGGCCTGGTAGAGCGCTTGGTCGGCGACCTGGATCAGTTCGGTGACGGTGGTCGAGGTGCCGGGCAGGTAGCAGGCCACGCCGATGCTGACGCTGACCACGCCGGTGTCGTTTTCGGGGTGGGGATGACGGAGGTCGGCGACCGCGGTGCGGATTCGTTCAGCGATCTGCAGGCTGGTGCTTTCGTCGGCGCCGGGCAGCACCGCGACGAACTCCTCGCCGCCGTAGCGGCAGATGACGTCCAGGTCGCTGCGGGCTCCGACAGTGAGGGCCCGGGCGATGAGACGCAGGCAGCTGTCGCCGGCGGGATGACCATAACGGTCGTTGTAGCTCTTGAAATGATCGATATCGATCATCGCCAGGCCCAGTGGGTTGTGCTGGCGGACAGCCCGGCGCCATTCGGCGTCCACGGTGGTGTCGAAGTGGCGGCGGTTGGGCAGCCCGGTGAGCGCGTCGGTGTTGCTGAGCGCCTCCAGCTTGCGGTTGGCCTGTTCCAGGGCGATGGTCTGCTCGGCCAGGGCCGCAGTCCGCTGGGCCACCTTGTGTTCGAGTGAGGCGTAGAGCTGGGCGTTGTCCAGCGACACGGTGAGCTGGCCGGTGATCAGGGTCACGGCGTCCAGCCCGGCGACGGCGAAGGCGCCCCGGCGGTCCCGGTTCTCCAGAATGAGCATCGCATGTGGCTTGCCCTGCCGATGGATCGGCATGACGAGTAGCGAGCAGCGGTCCAGCCCGGCGAGGTAGGGATCGCGGGCGAAGCGGTCGTCGTGGCCGGCGTCGGCGAGCAGGAGCGGTTCGCCGGTGCGTTCGGCATAGTGGAACGCCGAGAGTGGCAGCAGTTCGGCGGCCTGCGCGAGGGGGACGGCGTCGGTGGCCGACGCGGTGGTGTTCCAGATGAGCCACCCGGCGGAGTCGGCGTCGCGCAGGGCGATCAGTACCGTGGCGGCACCGGTCATGGAGCGGAGCACTTCCCCGACGCTGATGCGGAGCCGCCGCAGGCTGGTCTGCGAGCTCAGCGCCTGGGAGGCCCGCAGGATGGCGAGCATGTCGATGTCGTCGGTGGAGATGCTGCTGCTGGCCGGCGCCACGGATGGCCCGGCGGTGTGGGCCGCCGGGTGGCCGGCGGCCAGCCGTATCGACGGGTGGTCATGGTCGAGTTGGGCGACTTTGCCGGTCGCGCCCCACGCGGCGTAGTGGCGTCGGGCCGCGGCCAGCTGTTCCAGACCGGTCTGGCGGAAACCGTCGGCGAAGTGGAACATGGCGGACCGTTCGGTGATCAACGCCTCGTGCCAGGGCCGCCGGCAGGTCGCGGCCTGGCGGCGGGCCGTGTCGAAGGCGCGGGCGGCCGGCTCGTCGTCGCCGATGGCCCAGGCCCGCTCGGCGGTGAGCAGGGTGTGAAGGTGGCCGAAATTGCCGGGCGCGTCGGCTGCGCGGGCGGCCATCCAGTCCAGCGTGGAGTCCAGTTCGGGGAGCAGTGCCGGTCTTTCGGCGGGGGTGGTGCGGATCCGCCCCGCCAGCGCGAGACCCTGCATCAGCTGTGCCAGCGCGGTGGGATAGAAGCCGGGGATATAAGGCAGGAGCGGCATCGCCGCCGCGGCATGCCGGACCAGATTCGGCTCGTCGTTGAAGATCGCAGCCGCCACCGCCCGATAGATGTGGAAATAGGCAGCCCCCATCGGGTTTCCGGCCAGGCCGACCAGCTGTTCGCCCTCGTCGGACGCGCGATTGTCAAAACTGCCGGGAAAGTTGGTCTCCCCGCGCAATGCCCGGAAGAGCTGCCGGAAAGCCACCAGATTACCGGCGGCCGGGGCGTTGTTGGTGCGTGCCGCGAACTCCGTTGCCGACGCGAGGTCGGCAACGCCGCCGTCCAAGGTCGGCGAACTTTCCACCAGGGCGACCATCGAGATGCCGTAGGTGTAGCAGGCGTACTGCAGATCGCCGCCCCGGATCAGCCCCTCGCGGGCGAGCTGCGATTGGGCGATGCCTCCCTCGAGCGGTTCGAACCAATGTCCGGCATATCCCCAGAGCGCCTGCCGAATCCAGGAGGTCTGCGGGTCGTAGCCGCGTGCCTCACTGACCGCGAGGGCGTGCCTGATGACCGCGTACCCGGTGCGGTAGTCCTCTCGCAGCAGGATCGTGGAGATGGGCGCGGCACTGACGTTCGTGGCCACTGTGGCTGATGGCCCGGCCAGCACCCATTGGTGTTGGCTGGTCACGAACAGCCATGAGTTGATCGCGGGATCGCAGAACAACGAGGGTGTCATCAACGCGTGGACCACCTCTGCGGCCAGCCGGATCTGCGGGTTGGTCGGCTCCGGACGGGCCAGGTCATCGGCCAGGACGAGAGTGGCGGCCCAGTTGGCCACGTCGTCGTAGCGTCTGTCCACCTCAGCGGCGAAGTCGGTCGGGACGTCGACTCCGAGGTTTTGAAGTAGGGCCAGGCCGAGGTCGACCGCCGCGCGGTGCTGGTCGCGGTTGGCGAGGCTGGCGATCTGGATGCAGGTCGACTCCACGAGGTCGGCGAGATCGGCGGGCGTAGTGCAGCGCCCGGCGATGCGGTCGTAAATGGGGTCCGCCTCGGCGAGGCGGCCGAGCCGGTAGAGCACCACGTGGCGTTCCCGCTGCGCGGCGGTCAGGAGTGGGTCGGAGGGGTCGCCGGTGCTCAGCAGAGCGGCGGCGGCGGTCAGGAAGCGGTCGGCGGATGAAGGATTGAGGATGCCGACAGCGGCGGCGGCGGCAACGAACAGCCGGGCAGCGTTCCGACGTTCGTCGGGGTCGTCCAGAGCGTCCAGGGTATTCAAGTATTGTTCGGCGGCAATCGACTGGTACCCGGCGATGGCCAGCCGGCGCGCGATGCTCAGGTGGACATCACGAAGCACGAGAGGTCGCAGCCGGGCGTCGGCGATCAGTCGGCCGTGGGCGGCTTGTTGCACCCGGTCGTGGCGGAACCTGACGGTGGGCGGGTCGGCGTCGGCGAGCACCAGCAGCCCGTCCTCCAGCGCCGGGACGAGCATTTCGGTCAGTGTTTCGGCGGTGACTGCGCAGGCCGCGCGTAGTACATCGATTTCCAGTTGGCCGCCCAGGCAGCCCATGATCTCCATCAGCTGCCGGCAGGGTCGGGGTAGCTGATCGATCCGGGCGGCCAACAGGTCCACCACATCGCCCTGTCCGACGAAGCGGCGGATGGTCGCGGCGTCCCAGGTCCAGCCGGCCGGACCTGGGGCGAGCGCCCCGTCACGGCGCAGGGCGTTCACGAACTCGACCGTGTCGAAGGGATTGCCGGCGCTGCGGGTGCCGATCACATCCGCCAGACGAATGGCCTGATCCGTTGGCAGGCGGAGCATCTCAGCGAGCAGCTGAGCCAGATCACTCGGCGGCAGATTCTGCAGTCGGAGCACCGAAGGGGCCACGCCGAGGCGCTGCCAGCGGCTCAGCCCGGCGGTCAGCGGGTGAGTGGCGTCGACCTCGGCGTCGCGGTATGCACCGACGAGGAGCACACCGGCCAGCCGGTCATCGGTCAGTACGGCGTCGACGACACCGACCGCCACCGGGTCGGCCCACTGCAGATCGTCCAAAAAGATCACCAGTGGCCGCCTCGATGACGCGACCGCACCGAGCAGATCGAGCACCGCCTGTTGCTGACGGACTGCCCTGGTGCTGATATCCCCGGCCGCGGCCTGCCGCGGTTCCGGCTCGGCCGGGGCCGCCAGCAGCGCGCCGAACTCTGGCACGGTGTCGGTGAGCAAGTACATGTTCGCGCCGATCGCGGCCTCGATCCGCTGGCGGATCGAGGCGATCTCAGGCTCGGTGCCGGCCAGTAGCAGCCGAGCCAGAGCGCGCAGGATCTCCGTGATGGCGTTGGACCCGGTGTCCTGCCGGTACTGGTCGGACTTGCCGGCCACGAACCAACCGTTGGCCTCGGTGACCACCGACCGCAACCCATTCACCAACACGGACTTGCCGACCCCCGGCGATCCGGCGACCAGGATCCCGCGGCGACCACCGGCCACTGCGGTGTCGAAAGCGGTTCGCAGCGCTGCGATCTCGACGTCCCGGCCGACCAACGCCGACGGCGCCGACAGCCGCCGCGGAAAGTCCCGCCGGCCGAGGACGAAATCGGTGGTCCGCCCGGCGGTGACCTCGTCGCGCAGCCGGGTCAGGTCGTAGGTCAGGCCCTCGGCGCTCTGGTAACGGCGGTCGGGTTCCTTCTCCAGCAACCGCAACAGGATGTCGGAGAACTGGGTGGGGATCAGCGGGTTGCGCTTCACCGGGGGGACCGGCGCCATGGTGAGCGCGTGGTGGATCATGTCCAACGGATCACCCACGGGGAACGGCGGCTGCCCGGTGACCAGCTCGTACAGGGTTGCGCCCAAGGCGTACAGGTCGGCGCGTTCGTCGACCGGCATCCCGGTGCGGCCGGTCTGTTCCGGCGCCAGGTACGGCAGCGTGCCCACGATCTGGCGGTGGTGGGTGAAGCCCGGGCGTTCGTCGCTGAACGTGCTGGCCAGGTCGAAATCGATCAGCAGCGGCTCCCGCTGCGGGCCCACCACCATGACGTTGGCCGGGTTGATGTCCCGATGCACCACGCCGGACCGATGGACGGCCGCGACGATCCGGCTCAGCTCGACCGCGAAGTCCAGGCAGGCTCCGACATCGGGGTCGTGGTCGCGGATCAGCGCGGCGAGAGTGATTCCGGTGGCTTCGTCGAACAGCAACTCGTCAGCGCCGCGTCCGGCGGCCAGGTGCAGCACCCCCGGCAGCCCCGCCACGCGGTCCAGCATCCGCAGTTCGTGCCGGGCCCGGTCCACCGCACCCGGGCCCAGCATCTCCTTGCGGATCGTGCGGCCGGCCCGGTGGTCGGAGGTGTCGCGGGTGACTCTGGTGCGATCCGTTTCGTAGAGCACCTCGCGCCGCCGTCGTGCCGTGGAGGTGCGTGAGACGCGGGCATCGGTTTCGGCGACGACGAACCTCTTCTCCACCGCGTCAACGATCATTCGGGGTGGGCGTCCGCCCACTCGGCGCCTTCGCAACGTAAGCAACTGTGTTCGTAGCGTAGTCTACGTGGCTTCCTGCGCGCTGCTGATCAGTACGGTCGGTCAGATCCCGCGCGCGAGTGCATGCGCCACGGCCCAGTCCTGGATGGCCAGACCCACGCTCTTGAACACCGTCCTGACGGCTCGACCCGGACTGCCGGCGGTGACCGCGAACCGGTTGCCCAGCACGTCGCTCAGCTCCACCAGGTCGTCCGGATGCAGCAGACCGGCACCGATGGCGTGGTGGATCTCGCCCGACTCCTCCAGGGCCGCCTCCCGCTGATCGACCACGACCAGAGCCGAGCCGAGGAGCTCGTCGGGCAGCTCCCGCATGGTGAGCCGATAGGCCCCGACCGCGTTCACGTGCACCCGCTCGGGCAACGCGGACGCCCGGAACAGCGGTTCGGTGGAAGGCGTTGCGCAGCAAACGATGTCGGCATCGCCGACCGCCTCGTCGACGGTCGTTCCCAGCACCACCTCGACATTGGCCAGCTCGTCGGCGTAGTGGGCGCGGAATTCCACCGCCTGGTCCGACCGTCGTGCCACCAGGGTGACCTTCTCGATCGGCCGCACCGCCCGGACGGCCCGAAGCTGGTCCGGGGCCAGGGCCCCGAGCCCGACGAGCACGAGATGCCTGGCCGCCGGGGGCGCCAGCACGTCGGTCGCCACGCCCACCACGGCCCCGGTCCGCAGGGCCGTGACGCCCGCCGCATCCAGGACGATCGTGCCGGACCGGCCGACGGACAGGTACGCCAGGGCACCCTCGACCGCCGGACGTCGGTCGAAGTCCAGACTGAGCGACTTCACCACGGCCGACGACGTCGGGACATGATGGGCGCTCATGACCAGGAAGCGTCCGCCGTCCAGCCGGGTCCGGGGCGGCTGGTTGAACTCCCCGGCCGCCATGGCCAGGAACGCACCCCGGACGGCGTCCATCGCGGTCGACATGGAGATGGCCGACCGGACGTCGGCGGCAGTGAAAAATCGCGGTTCCATACCTTCTCCTGCCCGCTCTACCCGGCCCACGAGGACGGAGCCGGTTCGGCGTACAGGCGTCCCGATCCGTCGACCCGCACCGAACCAACGCCGTCGGTGGCGGGGGACTGCGCCAGCAGGACGACCGACGGGCCGCGCCCGTACAGCTCGATCGCCACCGCGGCCGCGATGACCAGCATCGGGTCCCGGTCGGTGAGCAGCAGGATCGCCGGCGCAGTGCCCCGCCGCACACACTCGAGAAAGGTACTGGTCGACGAGCTCGACCCCCGGGTGGCGCCCATCAGAAGGGCCGAGCCGGCCAGAGCAGTGCCCCGCTGGGCATGGTGGGTGTCGACGATCAGGCCGGACTCCTCGTCCACGCCTCCCCAGAAGCTCAGGGGTTCGGCCAGCACGACCAGGCCGCCGCCGGCCTCCCCGCCGACGAGCAGCTCCCCCTCGCACCAGGCCTCAGCCGCGGTCATCGAGCGCCCCGACGACGATACGGCCGCGCACGGCACTTTCCACGCAGTCGCCGCGGGCGGCCAGGACGACCTGGTAGCCCAGCTGCGCCGGTGCGTAGTACGCCCACTTCGCAGAGTTGGTCATCATCGCCCCCTCGGTACTGAGTACTTTCGACGGCCCGTAGGTGCAGGTGTCCCGGACGATGGTCACCCCGCACTCCTGCAACCTGGCGACGGCCGCCGGCTCGGCGGCCGCGACCGCCCGGCTCGTGGTGGCGAAGGTGGGAACACTGACACCACGACCGTTGAACTGCCCGGCCAGCTCGACCAGCTGCGCCCGGGAAAGGTGCGGCGTCCCGATGCTCACCCCGCCCAGGGGGCTGTCCCGGTTCGCGGTGGTCAATGCGCGGTGCGTGTCGCGGAGGTCGGCCGCACTCACCCGCTCGCGCAAGAGCGGCTCCCGACCCTTCAGGGCGGTGCCGAGATCAGGGGCCTCCGGCGTCGCCCCGGCCACGTGGAACATGGCGACGCCGCCGCCGGAGGCTGCGCCGGCACCGAACGCCTTGCCCCAGTCCTGCGTGATCGGGTAGTCCGCCAGCCCGTCCACCACGGGGATGTGGGTGCCCGTGCGACGCCCGACGTGCACGCCGAGCAGCGCTGGAAGCAGGTCCTCATCGATGCCGCGCACGTCGGCGTCCACGGTGAACACCGCACGGGCCGCCCGATTCTCGGGCACGTGCAGTCCGCAGTACGGCACCCGCCCGGCAATGGCCGCACACACGTCGACCAGGTCGCCGTAGCGGTTGGTGCGCAGGCCGATCATGCTGTTCCCGAAGACGATCGCGTTCGATTCGGCCCACGCCACGTCGGTGCCCATCGGTGGTCTCCCGGGCAGCTGATACGGCGCGCAGGTGAAGGTGGGCTGACAACCCAGCTCCACGTAGCTTTCCATCAGTCGGCGGGAGCCGTCCCTGACCTCGGCGGGTCCGATGAAAAGGTCCGGCCGGTGGAGATCGATCCCGCCCACGTTCAACGTGGTCGGAACCCGGACGCGCCCGTTCCCGTCGAGCAGGCGTTGAACGAAGTCCTGACTGGACGGGCCGTGGTAGAGGCAGCTGTCCACGTGCGCCGCCACGATGGGAATCAGGCGATGCGCCCGCTGCAACCGCGCCGCAACGAGTATCACCCGCATGGCCATGGCCGCGGCCGGACCGTCGTCCCCGGCCAGCATGGCCTCCTCGTCGGAGGTCAGCTCCGTGCTGCGCACATTCGAACCGTTCACTGCGCGTCCGATCCTGCATCGCTCGCCGCTGTCCGCGGGTGGCCGGTGAGGGTGTCGAATATTAACCCTTGACGACGAATATTTACAAAGCTATCTTCACCGCAGGTCACAAATCTACAGCAGGGAGCCGCAGTGGATCTGGATCAGAGGGTGGTTTCCCCGAAATCGACACCGGCGCCCGAGCCGGCCCGGCTGTCGATGCGGCAGCGCCACGCGCTCGGCTTCTACATCGGCCGTCGGGTGGGCATCGGCGTGCTGACCACCCTGGTGACGTCCGCGCTGATCTACATCGCCATCGTCGCTCTGCCCGGCAACGTGGTCGAAGCGGTTCTGGGCAAGAACGCGACGCCGAAACAGGTTGCGGATCTAGAACAACAGATCACCGGCGGGTTGCCGGTGTGGGAACGCTTCTTCAAATTCCTCGGCAACCTGCTCACCGGCCATCTCGGCAACTCGACGGCCGCGCTGGTGCAGGGCAACAACGTGCCGGTCTCCGACGCCGTGCTCCCTGCGCTCGGGCACTCGGCCGCGCTGGCGCTGATCACCCTGGTGCTGTTCGTGCCCATCATGATCGCCCTCGGCCTGCTGGCCGGGTTGAAGCCGGGCAGCCCGCGCGACAGTGCCATCACCACCGGCGCACTGTCGATCGGTGCGCTACCGGAGTTCTTCATCGGCACCGTGCTGATCGCGGTGTTCTTCAATCAGTTGAATCTGCTGCCGCCGGTCAGCGTCATCTCCCAGGGCGAGTCCATCTTCGCCAACCCGAAGGCGCTGGTTCTGCCGGTCTTGACGTTGCTGTTGACCAGTGTCGGCTTCGGCTCACGGCTACTGCGCGCCTCGGTGGCGGAGATCATCTCGCAGGATTACGTGACCATGGCCCGGCTGAACGGGTACAGCGAGCGAGCGATCATCCGCAAGTATCTGCTGCCGAATGCCCTGGCGCCGACGGTACAGATCGTGGCGCAACAACTGCAGTACCTGATCGGCGGGATCATCGTCGTGGAGAGCGTCTTCAACTTCCCCGGCATCGGAAACACCCTGGTCCGTTCCATCGCCTCGCAGGACACCCAACAGATCCTGGTCATCGCGACGATTCTGGCCGCGGCGTACATCTTGATCAATCTAGTCGCGGACATCATCTGCGTATTCCTCGACCCGAAGGTGAGGACGAGCTTCGCATGAACGGGACGACGATCAA
>CAXUHA010000059.1:0-13582 GCA_964250735.1 uncultured Nakamurella sp.
CGTGATGAACGACATGGACCGGGTCGGCGGCATACCGGTGATCATGAAGGCGCTGCTGGACGCGGGGATGCTGCACGGCGACGCGCTGACCGTCACGGGCCGGACGCTCGCGGAGAACCTGGAGAGCATGGCCCTGCCGGACCTGGACGGCGAGGTGTTACGCAACTTGGACAACCCGTTGCACAAGAACGGGGGCATCGCCGTGCTGCACGGCACACTGGCCCCCGACGGTGCGGTGGTGAAGACCGCAGGCTTCGACCTGGCCGTCTTCCAAGGGCCGGCGCGGGTCTTCGAACGGGAGAGGGCCGCGATGGACGCGCTCACCGCCGGCGGGATTCAACACGGCGACGTGATCGTCATCCGCTACGAAGGTCCCAAAGGGGGCCCCGGCATGCGCGAGATGCTGGCCATCACCGCCGCGATCAAGGGCGCCGGCCTGGGCAAGGACGTTCTCCTGCTCACCGACGGGCGGTTCTCCGGCGGAACCACCGGGCTGTGCATCGGGCACATCGCACCGGAGGCCGTCGACGGCGGACCGATCGCCTTCATCAGAGACGGTGACGTGGTCCGCGTCGACATCGGCGCCAAGACCCTTGATCTGCTGGTCGAACCGGCGGAACTTCAGTCCCGCAAGAGCGACTGGGCACCGCTGCCGCATCGCTACAGCAGGGGTGTGCTGGCCAAGTACTCCAAGCTGGTCGGCTCCGCGGCGAAGGGCGCCATCACGGGCTGACCGTTTCGAACTCCCTGGCTGCTCTGGGCGCAGCCGGTCCGGTGGTATTGCCGAGGTGGAACACGCTGGTGAAGCAGGCGGCAGCGGGCCGACCACCGTTCAACATCTCCAGTGCCATGCGTGCCGCGGTTGCTCCCTGCTCGGCTGCGGGCTGCACCATCGTGGTGAGGTCGTGGGCGATCACATTGTCCAGCCGGATGCCGTCGAAGCCGACCACGCTGACGTCACCGGGCACGTGCAGTCCGAGTTCCTGGGCGGCCCGGATCACGCCCGCGGCCAGCAGATCGCTCTGCGCGATGACGGCGGTCGGGCGTCGGGAAGCGGGTGCCGCGAGGATGCCCCGGGCGGCCAACAGACCCTCGTCGACAAGGCTCCCCGCCGCCACCGTCACCGACACCTCGTCGAACACCTCCCGGGCGCCCGCCAGTCGGTCGACGGTCGTGGAGATGGTGGCCCTGCCCTCCCAGTCCGGGGTCAGCCGGCCGCGTTCCCGGCTCTCCTCCAGGGGCAGGGCCACCACGCCGACCCGCCGATGGCCCAGCGACTGAAGATGGCGGGCCAGGGTCACCGTCGCAGCCCGATCGTCCAGGGTGACCGAGAGGACGTCCGGGAACGGCGTGCTGGCCAGGGCCACGATCGGTATCGACCGACGGCGGGTGATAGCGATCGACCGGGCCACATGCGGGCTGCAACCAAGGAGCACCACGGCATCGATGGTGGCCGACTCCAACGTGGTGGGCGCGGCACCGAGGCCTTCGCCCACGTCCGGGACCAGCAGCAGCGCGCGCCCGGATCCGGCGATCTCCTGGGCGATCCCGTCCAGGAACGCGATCTTCACCGGATCGCGAAAGGCTTGCAGCACCGTCTCTTCCAAGACCACGGCGATGATTCCGGAACGCCCCTGCCGCAACGACCTGGCGCGCGGGTCGGGTCCGGCGTAACGAAGGTCGTCCGCGGCGGCCAGTACCCGTTCGCGGGTCTGCGCGGACACCGGACCCGAACCACTGAAGGCCAGGGAAGCGGTCGAGACGGACACGCCGGCGCGTGCGGCCACCGCGGCCAGCGTCGGCCGTTTGTCACCGACGGTCCGATCGGGACGCGCCCGCCGATCCGTCATCACGCGCCGCCCTCCACCTGACGAATAGGCCTCAACGGCTCCTCGAACCAGGAACACTGTGCACCATGCCTACGTGGCCGGCCGGTTTGACCGCGCCCCGGCGCGCTCGCTATCTTAGCGTCAGACCGTATCGAATCGATTCGATCGCACTCCGATGTCAACACCAGGTCCCTTCGACCCGGAGACCATCGCCCGAGAATCACACGCCGAAAAGACCCTTGCCGGAAAGACCGTGGCGAGAAGGACCCTGGCCCAGGAGGTACAGATGCCCGAGATCGCCCCTGCGCCAGCCACCGCGCTGACCCGACAGCAGATCGTCGGTTGGCGCAACGCCGTCTTCGTCATCTTCAGTCTGAGTGGGATCGGATTGTCGAGCTGGGTCTCCCGGACGCCGGCGATCCGCGACTCCTTGCACGCCAGCACTGCGGAGATGGGCTGGGTCGTCTTCGCGCTGGCGGCCGGGTCGATCGTCGGTCTCGGGATTTCCAGTCATGTCCTGGTCACCTTCGGGTCGAGGACGACGATTGCCGGTTCAGTGGTCGGCGCCGCGGTCGGGCTGGCCATCACCGGCCTCGGTGCCACGCTGTTCTCCACGCCGCTGATGGTTGTCGCCGGCCTGGCGATGTTCGGTGGGGGAACCGGCATGTGCGACGTGGCGATGAACGTGGAGGGTGCGGCCAACGAGCGCGCTCTGGGCCGAACGGTGATGCCGCTGTTCCACGCCGCGTTCAGCCTGGGTACGGTCACCGGCGCTGGATTGGGGGCGCTGGCCGAATTCCGCCACGTTCCGATCGCGGTGCATCTGGGCACCGCCGCCGCGGTCATCGTGGTCGCCGTGCTGTTGGCGGTGCGCTACCTCCCGCCAACGCCGCAAGCGCTGGACGCCCGCGGCGAAACACCAGACGGTCGGGGCACAAGCCCGGCATCGGACAAAGCCGGCGGATGGCGGGCCCGTCTGTCGATCTGGCGCGAGCGTCGCACCTTGCTGATCGGGCTGATCGTCCTCGGCATGGCCTTCGCCGAAGGTTCGGCGAACGACTGGCTGGCGCTGGCCATGGTCGACGGCCACCACGTCAGCAACTCGACCGGCGCAGTCGTCTTCGGTGTCTTCGTAGCTTCCATGACCGTCGGCCGGGTGGCGGGTGTCTTCCTGCTCGACAGATTCGGCCGGGTGCCGATGCTCCGCGGCTCGGCCGTGCTGGCCGGCGTCGGGTTGCTGGTGGTCATTTTCGTACCGAGCCCGGTGGTCGCCTCGTTCGGTGTTGTGTGCTGGGGCCTGGGTTCCGCTCTGGGCTTCCCGGTGGGTATGTCCGCGGCGGCCGACGATCCCGCGGTCGCCGCGCCCCGGGTGAGCGCAGTGGCGACGATCGGCTACTTCGCCTTTCTCGTCGGCCCCCCATCGATCGGTTTCCTCGGTGGACACGTCGGCCTGTTGCGCGCGTTGCTGCTGGTGTTGATCCTCGTGGCGCTGGCCGGGGTGACCTCCGGTGCGGCGCGCAAGCCCGCCGGGAACCCCGCGTGACGCACTTTTCGGACGAGTGTCGGTATCCTTTCAGACGACATGCACGCCCGCGGGCGTCCGGTGCAGGGCCTTCGCCCGAGTCCGGCCGTTGGGTGCTGCGATCCGCGCGGCGCCAATTTCTGCGCTAGGAGCAACGCGTGAGCCAAACCCTGACTGTTCCATCCCCGACCTCTCCGACGGCCGACCGGATCGGCGGGCTCGACTTCAAGGTCGCCGATCTGGGCCTGGCCGAGTACGGCCGCAAAGAAATCACCCTCGCCGAGCACGAGATGCCCGGCCTGATGACCCTGCGTCGCGAGTACAGCGAGGTGCAGCCGCTCAAGGGTGCGCGTATCGCAGGCTCCCTGCACATGACAGTCCAGACGGCCGTGCTGATCGAGACCCTGGTATCGCTGGGCGCCGACGTCCGTTGGGTGTCCTGCAACATCTTCTCCACGCAGGACCACGCCGCCGCGGCGACCGTCGTCGGTCCGTACGGCACCCCGGAAGAGCCGAAGGGGGTCTCGGTCTACGCCTGGAAAGGCGAGACGCTGTCCGAGTACTGGTGGTGCACCGACCAGATGTTGCGTTGGCCCACGGTTGATTCAGTGGACGGCTCGGACGGTTCCCAGCAGGGTCCGAACATGATCCTGGACGACGGCGGCGACGTCACCATGCTGATCCACAAGGGTGTCCAGTACGAGAAGGCGGGCGTCGTTCCGCCGACCGACGAGTCCGACTCCGAGGAATACGGCGTCATTCTGGATCTGCTGCGCGCCTCCCTGGCGGCCGCCCCGGGCTACTTCACCGCGATCGGTCCGAAGATTCTGGGGGTCACCGAGGAGACCACCACCGGTGTGCTCAGGTTGTACCAATTGGCGGCTGCGGGGGAGTTGCTGTTCCCGGCGATCAACGTCAACGACTCGGTGACCAAGTCGAAGTTCGACAACAAGTACGGCTGCCGCCACTCGCTGATCGACGGGATCAACCGGGCCACCGATGTGCTGATCGGCGGCAAGGTCGCCCTGATCGCCGGGTACGGTGATGTCGGCAAGGGCTGCGCCGAATCGCTGCGCGGCCAGGGTGCCCGGGTCATCATCGCCGAGATCGACCCCATCTGCGCCCTGCAGGCCCTGATGGACGGTTTCGAGGTGAGCACCGTCGACGCGGCCATCGGCCGCGCCGACTTCGTGGTGACGACCACGGGCAACAAGAACATCATTCGGCTCGACCACATGCAGAACATGAAGCATCAGGCCGTGCTGGGCAATATCGGACACTTCGACAACGAGATCGACATGGCCGGCCTGGCCCGTTTCCCCGGGATCACGCGGCTGGAGATCAAGCCACAGGTGCATCTCTGGACCTTCCCGAACGGCAAGACCATCCTGGTGCTGTCCGAAGGTCGGTTGCTGAACCTGGGTAACGCCACCGGGCATCCCTCGTTCGTCATGTCCGCCTCGTTCGCCAATCAGACGATCGCCCAGATCGAGCTGTTCACCAAGCGCAACGAATACGACCTCGAGGTCTACCGGCTGCCCAAGCATCTGGACGAGAAGGTCGCGCTGATCCACGTCTCGGCGCTCGGCGGGGAGATGACCAAGCTCACCAAGGAGCAGGCCGAGTACATCGGGGTGGACGTCGAAGGCCCGTACAAGGCCGACCACTACCGCTACTGAGCCAGGGCCGAGGGGGCGCGTCCAGTCCAGACGCGCCCGCCCCCTGGTCCGCACGAGCCCCCGCCCTGGCCGCCCCTGGCCGCCCCTGGGCCCGGCTGGTCCGCGGGCAGCGGTCACCGTGGGTGGAGACCGGTGGGTCAGGCCACGGCGAGTAGGTCGATGACGAAGATCAGGGTTTGGCCGGAGAGGCGGTGGCCGGACCCGGCGGCCCCGTAGGCCAGGTGCGGCGGGATGATCAGCTCCCGGCGACCGCCCACCTTCATCCCCGGGATGCCGTCCTGCCACCCCTGGATCAGGCCGCGGAGCGGAAATTCGATGGACTCGCCGCGGTTCCAGGACGAGTCGAATTCCTCGCCGGAGGCGAATTCGACGCCGAGGTAGTGCACCCGGACTTTGGCGCCGGGCACCGCCTCCGCGCCCTCGCCGACCGTGATGTCGCGGATGGTCAGGTCGGCCGGCGGTTCACCGCTGGGGAAGTCGACCTCGGGCTTGCTCGCGTTGGGTTCCGTCATGCCGACCATCCAACCATCACCGATAGGGTGCTGCAGGTGGGCCGGCTGATCGTCATCGAGGGTGTGGACGGCTCGGGCAAGCGAACCCTGACCTCGGGTCTGACGCAAGCAGCCGGATCGGCCGGAGTCAGCGTCGCCACCTTGGCGTTCCCCAGGTATGGCCGGGATGTCCACGCTGATCTGGTCCAGGATGCGCTCCGCGGCCGACTCGGTGATCTGTCCGGATCGGTGTACGGCACGGCTTTGCTGTTCGCGTTGGACCGGCGGGCCGCTTCGACCCACGTACGGGAACTGGTCGCCCACCACGATCTGGTCGTCCTCGACCGTTACGTGAGCTCCAACGCGGCCTACGGAGCGGCTCGCCTCGGGGGGCCCGGGGTCGACTCGGGCTTTCCCGAGTGGGTGCGCGATCTGGAGATCGGCCGGTTCGATTGTCCGGTTCCCGACCATCAGCTGCTGTTGGCCACCCCGGTGGCGGTCGCGGCTCGGCGGGCGAAGGCCAGGGCGGAATCGGACGACAGTCGATCGCTGGACCTGTTCGAGGCCGATGCCGCCCTGCAGTTCCGGACCGGCGCGATGTATGAGCGGCTCGCCGAGCGGAGCTTCCTGTCGCCGTGGTCGGTGCTGGACCCGGACGGAGAACCAGCCGATCTGCTGGGCATGATGCTCGGCTGACCGCCCGTCACCGGGTCGAGGCGAGCAGGGCCTGGGCCAGATGCTCACGCCGCAATCTGATGTCGATGTACAGCATGGCCGTGACGCCGGCCAGCCACGCCCCGGTGAACGCCGCGACCACGACGCTCAGGCCCTGGGTGAGAAGAAGGCGGGTGACGTCGTCCCCGGCGGAGACCAGGCGGCCGGCGATCGCTCCTTCGACCAGGCCGATGAGCACCACGAACACTGTCGCCAGCACGGTGATCCCCAGAATTCGAGCCTTGAAGCCCTTGCTCAACGCGGCCGCCCGCCGCAGCGTCGCGCCCACCGAGGGCGATCCCTCCATGGCCGCCACCGGTCCGGCCGGGAGCAGGATCAGCCAGATCATGATCCCCGGCACGAGCAGCGCGACGAGACCGACCGCGACGGCGAGGCCCACAACGACCCCGATCAGGAACAGCCCGGCCCAACGGCCCTTCAGCCGGGCCAGCGCGGCCGTGGCCGTCCCGGTTCTACTGGTCGCGGCCACCGCCGCCAACGGAGCGGTGAGGCCGGCCAACACGGGCGCGCAGATCAGCGAGATGACCGTGCCGGCCCCGAGTCCGAGGTAGATGTGGCCCAGCCGACCCAGCAGGGCGCTGAGCTCGGCCGGGGTCGGGTTCTTCACCTGGTTCAGATAGGTCCCACTGGCGAACAGTCGTAGATAACCGGTGACGGCCAGGACGGCCAGGCTGACCCCGGTGTTGAGCACGGCCACCGCGAACGCGATCGGCACCAGAATATTGGCGTGACGCCAGGTGACCCGCGTCGCAGCGGTGAGCAGCTCGCCGACGGCCAGGGGTCGCAACGGATACAGACCGGGCTGCGAACTGCCGGACTGACGGCCGGAGGGTACGGGATACGACGGGAGACTCACCCGTTCATGGTCGCACGGCCCGGCCCGGGCCCGTCCGGACCGACCTGCGCGCACCGAGGCCGCGGGGATGACACCATTGGGGACATGAGTGAGCATCGCAGCGAGGTACGAGCGAGGAGCGGAGCGAATCGCGATGAGCGCTTGCGCGAAGAGCCATCGAACATGAGTGAGCATCGCAGCGAGGTACGAGCGAGGAGCGGAGCGAATAGCGATGAGCGCTTGCGCGAAGAGCCATTCGAACATGAGTGAGCATCGCAGCGGAGTACGAGCCGGCAGCGGGCACGAAGTGAGCAACGCTGCGAGCACGAGCCAGGACCCCACATGAGAGCGCGCGTGCTGGTGGTCGACGACGATCCGGCGTTGGCCGAGATGCTGACCATCGTGCTGCGAGGCGAGGGCTTCGACACCGCCGTGGTGCGGGACGGCGCCAAGGCCCTGGAGATCTTTCGCGAGACCCACCCCGATCTGGTGCTGCTGGACCTGATGCTGCCCGGCACGTCGGGTCTGGACGTGTGCAAGGAAATCCGGGCCGAATCGGGTATTCCGATCATCATGCTGACGGCGAAGACCGACACCGTTGACGTCGTGCTGGGTCTGGAATCGGGCGCCGACGACTACGTGATGAAACCGTTCAAGCCGAAGGAGCTCACCGCCCGTATCCGGGCGCGGCTTCGCCGGGCAGACGTCGGGACCGCTGAACGGTTGCGGGTCGCCGACATCGAGATCGACGTCCTCGGCCATCAGGTGACCAGGGACACCGAGGCCATCCCGCTCACGCCACTGGAGTTCGACCTGCTGGTCGCACTGGCCCGCAAGCCCCGTCAGGTGTTCACCCGCGAGGTGCTGCTCGAGCAGGTCTGGGGTTACCGGCACGCGGCCGACACCAGGCTGGTCAATGTGCACGTGCAACGGCTGCGAAGCAAGATCGAGAAGGACCCGGAACGCCCGGAGGTGGTCGTCACCGTTCGAGGTGTGGGCTACAAGGCCGGCATCGCGTGACCGCAGGTCCATCGCCGGGATCTCGAGCGCCCGGGCGGCGGGCCGATACACTGCGGTTGCAGGGCTCGCGGATCAGGGCCGCGTTGTCCTTCTGGAGCCGCTCACTGCTGTTACGCGTCATCGTGTTGACCTTGTTCTTCTCCACGCTGGCCATGTTCGGCATCGGTTTCATCCTGCAACAGCAGATCACCAGCGGGCTGTTGGCCTCGAAGCAGAACGTGGCCATCTCCGAAGTGGAGAAGGCCGCCCACACCGTGCAGAGCGGCATGCAGGGCGCCGACGCCGACCCGGCGTCGCTGAGGTCGCAACTGGATCTGACCCTGCAGGCCCTGGGCAATCCGGCGCTGGCCACCGACTCGAACGCCCAGGGCAGCAACACCGGCGCCTTCGACCCGGTGATCGTGCAGACCCGGGCCGACGGGGGGGTCAACCAAGCCCAGGGCTTCATCAACGACGTGCCCTCCGACCTGCAGGCCCGGGTGGCCAAAGGCATCGTCGCCTACCAGTACACGACGGTCCGACGTGAAGGCGTCAACGTACCGGCGCTCGTCGTCGGCTCGCCCGCACCGACCAGTACGGACAACTTCTCGGTTTTCCTGATCTTCCCGTTGACCGCCGATCAGACGACGGCAGCGGTGGTGCAGAACACGCTGGTGCTGGGCGGGACCGGCCTGGCCTTCGCCCTCACCCTGATCGCGGTCCTGGTGGCGCTGCAGGTGGTGCGTCCGGTGCGCCGGGCCGCCGCGGTCGCCCAGCGATTGGCGGCCGGCGACCTGGCCGAGCGGATGCCGGTCAAGGGACCGATCGAGCTGACCGCGCTGGCCCGCTCCTTCAACGGTATGGCCGACGCCATCCGAGCCCAGATCCGCCAGTTGGAGGAGTTCGGCAATCTGCAGCGGCGGTTCACCTCGGACGTTTCGCACGAGCTTCGGACGCCGGTCACGACCGTGCGGATGGCGGCGGATCTGCTCTACGACAGCCGGGAGGACCTACCGCCGCATCTGGGGCGTTCCACCGAGTTGTTGGTCAACGAGCTGGACAGATTCGAGACGCTGCTGGCCGATCTGCTGGAGATCAGCCGGTACGACGCCGGTATGGCCGAGCTGTCCGCGGAACGGATCGACGTCCGCGCTGTCGTCGCCTCGTGCGTCTCGGCCGCCGAACCGCTCGCCGCCAACGCCGGGGTCCGGATCGTGCCGACCCTGCCCGCGCACGAGGTGATGGCCGAGATCGACAGCCGCCGTGTCGAGCGCATCCTGCGCAACCTGCTGAACAACGCCATCGATCACGCCGAGGGTGGCACCGTCGACCTGGAACTGGCCAGCGACGCCGAGGTCCTCGCCATCACCGTCACCGACCACGGCGTCGGTCTGAAACCCGGCGAGGCCGGTCTGGTGTTCAACCGGTTCTGGCGCGCCGATCCGTCTCGGCAGCGGCAGACGGGCGGGACCGGTCTGGGGCTGGCCATCTCCCTGGAGGACGCCCGGTTGCACGGCGGATGGCTGCAGGCCTCCGGTGCACCCGGCCAGGGGGCGCGCTTCCGACTGACGCTGCCGATGGTGACGGACACCATGGTGAACTCCTCGCCTTTGCCGCTGCGAGTGGGCGGTGACGAGGAGAACGAACCGGCCGACGGGGGGCCGGATCCGTGGGACGCGGGCTCCTGGAACCATCACCGGCTGGCCGGTGCTCTGCCGGCCGGCGCGCTCATGTCCTGGCCCGGGGTCACCCAGCCGTTGGACAGCAGGAACCAATGAACACCAGGGTGGGTCGGCCCGCCGGCACCAGGGCCGGACGAACGCTGGCCGTGCTGCTCGCGGCGGTGCTGCTGGTCGGCTGTTCCGGTATCCCGGGTTCGGGGCCGGTGCACGACGTCCGCAAGGTCTCCGACCAGATCAGTCAGCAGGCCCCGGCCACACCCGACCCCGGGATGACGCCGGACGCCATCGTCCGCGGCTTCATCTACGCGGCGGCCAGGATCTCGCTGGCCGGTCCGGCCGGCTCGGCCTACGCCGCGCCACGGCAGTACCTGACGGCCAAGGCCGGGCAGGTCTGGCAGGCCCGGCCTTCGTCGGTGATCATCCTGCCGGATCAGTTCCGTATCGACCCCAGTCCCACCGACCCGGCGGCGCTGACCATCCTGGCCCCGGTTCTGGGCACCCTGGACCCCGATCGGGCCTTTCACGCCGGCAGCGGCGCGGATTACAAGATGACCGTGCACCTGGTCAAGGTGGGCGGCCAGTGGCGGATCTCTGATCCGCCCGCCGAACTGCTGATCCGGCAGGCCGATTTCAGCAGTGTGTTCTCCGTCCGCACCCTGTACTTCCTGGACGCCGATCATTCGGTGGTGGTGCCCGACCGGCGGTATGTGATCAACGGCGGCGCCCAGGACAACCGGATCGTCACCCTGATCAACCTGCTGTTGCACGGTCCGGCGGGCGTGCTGAAGGGCGCGGCGCAGTCGGAGCTGACCGGTGCCGCCCTGCGCACCAACCCGGCCACCGACTCGACCGGGCTGACCCAGGTCGATCTCAAGGGCATCGACCTGGTGACGGCGGCGGACCGCAATGCGCTGGCGGCCCAATTGGTCTGGACGCTCTCGCCCGACGCGCCGCGGGTGGCGATCAACATCAACGGCGCTCCGCTGGATGCCCATCAAGGGGTGTACACCGCGTCGACGTTCGAGTCGTTCAGCCCGGACCGGGTGCCCGGCACCGGGGCCGTGGCCTCTGACCCGTACTTCATCAACGCCGCCGGCGGGGTGGTCGACCTGTTGACCAAGAAGGCATTGTTCGGCGCCGTCGGGACCGGGTCGGAGCACGTCTTGACGGCGGCGATGTCCGCGGCCACCGGCACGCTCGCCGCCGTATCGAACGTCAAGAACGTCGACGGGACCACCAGCGCCCAGTTGCTCATCGGCCAACCGCTGTCCTACCAGCAGGCGGTCCCGGCGCTGCGAGCCACCACCTTGACCCAACCGAGCTTCAGTCGGTCCGGTGACGAGGTCTGGGTCGTGCAGAACGGCGGCGACAAGAATCCGGAGATCTACCAGATCTCGACCAGCCGGACGAACTCCGCGGCCGGGGCCCCGGCCGGCGCCAGCCGGGCCAAGGTGGGGTCGGCCGAACTGGCCGGGAAGGGTCGGGTCACCGCCCTGGTGCTCTCTCCCGACGGTGTGCGGGTCGCCATCGTGGCCGGCGGAAAGCTCTTTCTGGGCGCGGTGGCGACGGTGGGTGCGACCAAGCCCGACACGGGTTCCGCGGCCAACAGCGCCGACGCCCTGACCATCACTAATTTGCGGGTGCTCCGCTCCGACCTGACCGGGGTCGGCGCGGTGGCCTTCGAAAACGCCAGTTACCTGATGGTGGTGTCGAACAACTTTCCCGGGTACCGGTCGATCAAGGAGCTGAAAGTGGACGGGTCGGACGTGACCCAGGCCACGACAGCCCTGCAGTACGGCGATGTGACGTCGATGGCGGTGTCCGCCGTCGATTCGACCGCGGAGGCGCCCGGCGAGAACACACCGTCGGCCGCCGCCGCCGTGTACGTGACCTTGGGTCAGCAGGGTTCGCTGGGTCCGGTCCTGAAGCTGCAGGGCACCCTGAGCGACGGGACGTGGCTGCCGGCGGACGCGTCTGCCCCGACCGCCACCAGTGTCTTCTTCCCGAACTGACCGGACCTGGAGTCGGGAAGTGTCGGTACTGCGCAAAGCGACCTGGACCCCGCCCGGCCGGAGGTGCTGAGCGATGTGATCTCCGAAACGAACAAGGCTTGGCCGGAAGTCACCGTCAGGGGTCGAGCAGTGGTAGTGGAACCCCGGCTCGACCCGGCTGGTCGGCCGCGGTGGGAGGGCGAGGACGGCACTCATTGTACGTTTGGCGAACTCGGTGACCGGCTCGCCGGCGGCGACCGCTGAACCTTGGCGTCGCCGATAAACCGCACCGGTAAACCGCGCCGACATTACGTGCCTTCCAGATTGGTGTGGTTGAGGTGGTTTCGGCGGGGTTTTTCGTTGGGGGTCGATCCATGCGGGTGGGATCAATTCGGGAACGCCGTCATCGGCCATGCGGATATGCCATTCTTCCCGGTGGATCTCGGAATGGTGATAGGGGCATAGAAGTGCCCCGTTGGTGTAACTGGTGCCACCGAAATCCCGGTGCCAGAATTTGATGTGGTGCGCGTCGCACCAATTAGGCGGCCGGTCGCACCCGGGCCATATGCATCCGCGGTCGCGGGCGGCCAGGGCGCGGCGGATCCCGAGGGAGAAGGTTCGGGTTTGCCGGCCGATATCTAGTAGTTCGCCTTTGCCGCCCAGTACGGCCGGGATGATGTTCGCGTCGCACAGGAACCGGCGGGCCTGCGCGGGGCTGAGGTATCCGCCGCTGTCGTATCCGGCGTGGCTGATCGCCCCGGTGATGACGTCCCAGTTCAGGATGATCGTGATGTGTGGTTTCTCCCCGCCCTGGGCCGGGCCGCACCCGGCGTCCAGAAACCCGCGGAGCGCGTCGATGAGGGCGTGGGCGCGGCGGTTCGACGGCGACCGGGTGTCTTTGACGCCGTCGGCTTCGGGGCGGGGAGCGGCCAGGCCGTCGATCGCCTTGGTGACCACTTGTACGCCGTGGTCGTCCAGGTGTCCGGTGATCGGGGTCAGGCCGGTCCGGATATTACGCGACCCGAAGTCCAGGCCCATCTTGGCAGAGGCGGTGCTCTCGTCCAGATCACCGTCCGGGTCGACTCTTTCCAGGATGCGGCGGGCGGCCCGCTCCAGGAAGTTCGGGTCGCAGCCGACCGCGGTATCCACCAGCACCTTTTCGCATTCGTCGCGCGCTTCCGCCGGGGCTTTCGGGGGGATCTTGCCCATCGTTTCGACGATGGTCCTGACGTGTTCGGGGCCCAGTCGGCCGTTGGCCAGGGCGTCGGCGAGGACCGGGAGGGCGGGCGGCGCGTCGGGTGCGGTGAGGTTTTCGCGGGGCAGTATCTGCCGGGCGGCCTTGACCCGGGCGATGCCGTCGGCGGTGGAGATGTTGAACGCCTGTCGTAGCAGGGCGGGGGTGGAGGAACAGGACCGTTGACCGGCCAGGTTGCGGGTGTCGATTTCGCCGACCAGGTGGACCTGCGCGGCGTACACGGTCCGGGACAATCTTTCCAGGTCCCGCCCGAGGTCCAGCAGATGATCGGACAACAGTTTCCAGAATTCGCTGGCGTATATCTGCCGGGCGGCGGACAGCGCCGCCCGGATCAGGTGGTGCGCCTGATCCAGGTCGGCGAATCCGATTTCCTCCATACGATGAACGTAGACCCGGCCACCGACAGCCATCGCCGGCCGGCCATTCCCGACCCGCATTGTCGCCCGTCCAGCCGGTGATATGCAGACCCGAAATTCCTATTGCGGGGATCAACGTGTCCATTCCTGTCACACTGGCCCCAAAACCGCTATTTTCATCCCCGCCGCACACCTTCATCCCCGCCGC
>CAXUHA010000060.1:0-12076 GCA_964250735.1 uncultured Nakamurella sp.
ACGTCCTTGAGGTGGATGACGCCCAACACGGTGGCCGTTCCGCCGGCCGTCCGCTCGGCCACCACCAGCGGTGTCCCGCCGGAGGCGCTGACGCCGTCGACGATTTCTCCGGTGCGGGCACTGACCGTGCCGCCCTGGTCGCGGACCCAGGCGGTGACGGCGCTGGCCGCACCCTTGCGGATCTCCCGGGCCGGCGCATCGTCGATGGCGGACAGGTTCACACCGCTCATCCGGGTTTGCGCGGTGAACGGGACCCATTCGGCGTGCCCCAATTCGCCGGCCACGCGTTCCCGCAGGCCGTACCTGGTCTTGGCCAGCACCACGATGGAACGGCCTTCAGGTGTCTCGTCGGCCAGCGAGGACAGTTGCGCCGCATCGGCCAGTCGATCGTCGGTGACGTCGCCGACCGGGATGAACTCACTGGCCTGGCGGTTGCCCAGGGTGATGGTGCCGGTCTTGTCCAGCAGCAGGGTGTTGACGTCCCCGGCCGCTTCGACGGCGCGGCCGCTCATGGCCAACACGTTGCGCTGCACCAGCCGGTCCATCCCGGCAATGCCGATCGCCGAGAGCAGGGCGCCGATCGTGGTGGGGATCAGGCACACCAGCAGCGAGACCATGACGATGCCGGTGATCCCGTTGCTATCCAGCGCGGAGGTGTCCGGAAGTCCGGGTTGGTTGGCCTTGGAGAAGATGGCCAGGGGCTGCAGGGTGACGGTCGCCAGCAGAAAGATGATCGACAGGGACGCGAGCAGGATGTTCAGCGCGATCTCGTTCGGGGTCTTCTGTCGGCTGGCCCCTTCCACCAGCGCGATCATCCGGTCGATGAAGCTCTCCCCCGGTTTCTGGGTGATCTGCACGACGATCCGGTCGGACAGCACCTTGGTGCCGCCGGTGACCGAACTCCGGTCGCCGCCGCTCTCCCGGATGACCGGGGCGCTCTCGCCGGTGATCGCACTCTCGTCGACGCTGGCGATTCCCTCGATCACATCGCCGTCACCGGGAATGATGTCTCCGGCTTCGCAGACGACCCGGTCACCCTGTTGCAACTGCGGTGCCGGAACCGATTCCTCGGCTCCGCCGATGGCGGTGCGGTCGACCAGGCGCCGGGCGATGGTGTCGGTCTTGGCGCGGCGCAGCGCGTCGGCCTGCGCCTTGCCGCGGCCTTCCGCCACCGCTTCGGCGAGGTTGGCGAACAACACCGTCAACCACAGCCAGAACACGATCAGCCAGGCGAACACCGACGAGTGGGCCGCGGCCAGCACCGTGGTGAAGACGGCACCGACCTCGACGATCAACATGACCGGGTTCTTGTACAGCGTCAACGGGTTCAGCTTGGCCAGCGCACCCGGAATCGCGGTGATGAGCATTTTGGGGTCGAGGCTGCCGGCCTTGACCCGGTGCGGGCCGCGGTCGGGTGTCGGTTCGACGGGCCCGCCGCCGAGGCGGGATTCGACGAGCGTGGGGGTGGACATCAGTGCAGGCCTTCCGCGAGCGGACCCAGCGCGAGCGCCGGGAAATAGGTGAGGGCGACGACGATGAGGGTGACGCCGGTCAGCAGACCGACGAACAGCAATCGGTGGGTGGGCAGGGTGCCCTCGGACGCCGGAATGGGCTTCTGGCGGGCCAACGAACCGGCCAGGCCCAGGACGAACACCATCGGCAGGAACCGTCCGAGAAGCATGGCGATGCCCAGTGCGACGTTGTACCAGACGGTGTTCACCGAGATGCCGGCGAAGGCGCTCCCGTTGTTGTTGGCCGCAGAGGTGAACGCGTACAACACTTCCGACAGCCCGTGCGGGCCGCTGTTGAGCATGCCGGCCCGTTGCCCGGGCATGGCCATCGCGATCGCGGCCCCGACCAGGACCAGCGCGGGTGTGGTCAGCAGATACAGCGAGGCGAACTTCACCTCCCGACCACCTAGCTTTTTACCCAGGTACTCCGGTGTTCGCCCGACCATGAGGCCGGCGACGAACACCGACAGAATCGCCAGGATCAGGATGCCGTACATGCCCGAACCTGTTCCGCCAGGCGCGATCTCGCCGAGCATCATGTTCAACAGCAGCATCACGCCGCCGAGACTGGTGTAAGAGTCGTGGAAACTGTTCACCGCGCCGGTGGAGGTCAACGTGGTGCCGGTGGCGAAGATCGCCGAATCAGGCACCCCGAAGCGGGTTTCGGTACCTTCGGTCGCTGCGCCGACCGCGGTGGGCACGGTCCCGTGGTGGATGCCCTGGAAGACCATGACCAGGGTCACGCTCAGGATGGCCAGCGTGGCCATCACGGCCACGATCGCCCGGCCCTGGCGCTTGTCGCCGATCATCACACCGAAGGTGCGGGGCAGGGAGAACGAGATGCACAGCAGTAGGAAGATCTCCAGCCAGTTCGTCCACGTGGTGGGGTTCTCGAACGGGTGCGCGGAGTTGACGTTGAACGGACCGCCACCGTTGGTCCCCAGCTCTTTGATGACTTCCTGGCTGGCGAACGGGCCGCCCGGCAGGGTCTGGGAGCCACCCGCGATGGTGGTGATGCTCTGGTAGTCGTGGAAGTTCTGGATCATGCCGGCGCCGACGAAGATGATCGCGAAGACGACGGAGATCGGCAACAGCAGGCGCAGGCTGATCCGGGTCAGATCGACCCAGAAGTTGCCCAGCCGGTCGGTGCGGCTGCGCATGAAACCGCGGATCAATGCGACGGCCACGGCGATGCCGACCGCCGCAGACAGGAAGTTCTGGACCGCCAGGCCCGCCATCTGCACGATGTAGCCCAGGGCGTTCTCGCCGGAGTAGGACTGCCAGTTGGTGTTGGTCACGAAGCTGGCCGCGGTGTTGAACGCCTGGCTGTGGCTCATCTGCGGAACGTCGTAGGGATGGCCGAAATGCTGCTGCAGGCGCAGGAACACGTACAGGAAGACGACCGAAACGCCGCTGAAGGTCAGCACCGACCGCAGGTACCGGCCCCAGGTCTGATCCGCATCGGCGTCCACGCCGCCGGCCTTGTACAGGGCCTTCTCGACCGGTGAATGACGGTTTCCCATCACCACCCGAGCCATGTAGTCGCCCAACGGCTTGTGCACCAGCACGAGCGCGGCGATCAGGGTGAGCAGGAAGATGACGCCGGCCCAGTTGTCGTTCATCAGAATTTCTCCGGGTAGATCAGCGCGATCAGCAAGAACGCGGTCACCAGCAAAGCCAGGACGAGGCCGACCAGATTCGTGGCGCTCACAGCTTCTCCGCCGCCTTGGCGCACAGCGCCAGGAACACGAAGACCACGATGGTCAACAAGATGAACAACAGGTCGTGCGCATCCACGGGGACTCCCACACAGTTGGGTTGAACGGCGACCCACACCGACCCGGCGGATCTCCGCCAGGCCAGCAAAGTGAACTCCCGGGCTTGACGGAATGCCACCTTACGGTGCGGTATTCACGGGTTCCTCACGCCGCATTCACGCCTCCTTGACGACGCTCGGACGATAGCGATCTGCGTCACGTCAGAAGTGGTCCCGGACAGAAATCGTCGTGAATTCCTGACGCGTTCACCTGTCGGCCGGGCGGAGGTGTGGCTAATCTACGGTCATGGGAAACATCGGCGAAGAACGCCGCGGCATCGAAGTCCTACCCGTCGGCGCGCCGATCGAAGAACCGCGCTCCGTACCGCAGCCGACCCTGCCGCCTGTCCCTGCGAAGTAAGCGGGGCACGTCCGGCATGTCGGACTTCACGGGCTTCGAACCGCAGGTCGGCGAAGTTCGTGCCCTGCGTACCTTCCGGGTCGGGCCTCATGGTCGGCTGTTTCCCCTGTTCAACGACCACGCCTGGGCCGAGGCGCACAACACGGCACAGTGTGTGTTACCGCGCTCCGCCGGCGACCTGGCCCCGCACCGCCCCCCGGAGCAGGACTGCAGCTGCGGCTTCTACGGTTACGGCACCGAAGCGGCCGCACTGGACTACCCCCACAGCCGGCATGTACTGGCGGTGGTGGCCTGTTGGGGGAAGATCATCACGGGCACCCGGGGAATCCGAGCCGAACACGCCCGGTTGGAAGCGATCTGGATGAGCAGCACCGTCCCGGCCGACCTGGTCGACGAGGTCGGCATCCGCTACCCCGGCGTGCCGGTATGGGCGAACAAGGAACGAATGCTGCACCACCACCCGGTCAGCGTCCTGGACTCCTACGAGCCGCAGGCGGCTCCACCACCGCGCCGCCGGACCGTCGGTTCGAGGCTGGCGGTCGGCGCGGCCCTCTTGTTGAGTCTTCCGCCCGCGAGCTGGCTGGGAAGCACGTGGGCTGTCGTCCTCATGTGGGCGTTGCCGTTCGGCCTGGTCCTGCTGGCCGCACGGTTGACCGGAGGGGGGCAGCAGGGCTTGGCCGTGAAGCGGCGCGGGCTGCTGATCTTCGCGGCGACCATCTGGTTGCTCGCACCCCTGGCCGGCGTGCTCGGCTGGTTGCTGCTCCGTATGCCGATGGTCGACGTCGCCGTGCTGATCGCGCTGCAGCGCTTGTTCGAGGTTCGGGAGGGCCGACGATTCCCCGCCCGCATCGGTCACGGACGATTGCCGATCGATCAGGCCGGAAAGGTGCGTCGACGCTCGTCCAGACCTCGGCCGCTTCCGGACGAGAACCGATGAAGGTCCGGGACGTCATGTCCCCCCCGGTCCCACCGGTCGGGATGAACGCTGTCGTCGACGACGTCGCCGGGTCGATGGCCACCCGTGACCTGATGGCCGCCCCAGTCCTGGACGACGACGGTCGACTGGTCGGCATCATCACCCAGGCTCATCTGGAACTGGCGCGGTGGGAGCGTGAATTCCTTTCCCTGAAAGCCTTTTTCGGGCCGATCGGGCGTGGCAGATCGGCAACGGTAGGAGACGTCATGACGACACCAGTCGCCTCGCTCACGCCCGGAGCCGAGGTCGACCAGGCCCAGCAGATGTTCCGTGACCGGAAGGTGCCCTGCGTACTGGTCGTCGACGGATTCACCGTGGTGGGAATGGTCAGCCCCGCGAACCTCCCCCGGGAGACCTCGACAGTGTAATTCGCGTGGTCATGGACGATCCCGCCGCTGTTGTCGGGTGGGTGATAGTGGTGAAAAGAAGTCGTGAGGATGCCGTGAACGCCCCGTGAAGGGCGTTGACCCGTTGCACCGCAGGCGGTCGAGTGGGCCTGGTGAGTCGAGTACTCGTCGTCGACGACGACGCCTTGTTGGCGCGGGCACTGGACATCAACCTGCGCACCCGGGGCTACGAGGTGGCGGTCGCCCACGATGGACAGTCGGCGTTGGACATGGTCGCGCTACTGGATCCGCAGCTCGTCCTGCTCGACCTCGGTCTGCCGGACATCGACGGCGTCGACGTGTTGGTCGGGATCCGAAGCCGGTCAACCGTCCCGGTCATCGTGCTGTCGGCCAGGTCGGGCGTCGAGGAGAAGATTCGGACACTGGACGCCGGCGCCGACGACTATGTCACCAAGCCCTTCGGGATGGCCGAATTGTTGGCCAGGGTGAAAGCAGCGGTAGGACGGGCCAAGCCTTCCGAACCGGGTGACCGCGTGCTCGTGGTGACCCCGGATTTCACCGTCGATCTGGCGGCGCGGCAGGTGCTTCGTGACGGGCTCCAGGTCCCGCTGACCCCGATCGAATGGGGACTGCTGGCCATCCTGGTCGGCCATCTCGGGAAACCGGTGACCGTGCGGCAACTGGTCGTCCAGGTATGGGGACCGGCCTATGCCGCCCAGCCCCACTATCTGCGGGTCTATATGGCCAGGCTGCGCCGAAAACTCGAACCGGACCCTACCCACCCCAAGTACCTACTCACCGAAATCCATTTCGGGTACCGATTCGCCGCCGATTTCCAGCAGATCGACCCGACCCGCTGATCCTTTTGCACGGCGGCCGCCGTGACCGCTTTCGCCGGCCGCACGCGGCATCGGGAGGCTGGTCGATCAATAGCGCGTGAAGATCGGGGCCGCAGGCGTATCGAAGGCGTGGAGAACCCGCTGACCGACGGCCAAGCAGCTCTAGCATCGGTGATGTTATTACCCACCCTGCTACCAGAGACTTTGTAGATTGGATCCAAGGCACCATGCCGGACAGTGCACAGCAGCTCTTCGTGCCGATCAAAGCCACCCGAATCGCCGATGTGGCCAGCATCTGCATCGCCCGCCTGCCTGAGGGCGCCCGGACGGCATTGGCCTTCACCAGCATCGACCGGCTCACCGGCGCGATGGGTGGGCAACAACCCTGGGCCGTCATGTGCGAGGACGCCCTGCGGACGACCCTTGCCCCGATCGGGATCGCCCGCATCCAGGTCGACGCCGACTACGTCGGCCCGGCGATCGGCCGGCTTCCTCGGCCGACCGTTCCGGAACCGGCGGACACCCCCACGGCGTATCCGCTCATCTGGCGCTCCCGCGCGCATGCGGTGGCCTGAAGTGACCAGTTGCCGGTGGGCCGCAGCAGCCGCTGATGAAGAGACCGAATCGTCGAGGTGTTCTACGACGCCGGAACCTTCCACGGCGAACTACGGTCGGCCGGCCTGGTCCATCCACCACCCGCCCGTCGCAGCAACTGCTTCTCCCGAGAAAACCATCAACTCCTGCCCCGAAAGTCGTCACTCTCCATGACCGTTTTGATGCACCAGAATCGCAGTCTCGCTGTCGATGTCGCCGGCCGGGTCCCGTGGCCGCGGCTGACCACCGGTGGCGACAACCAGGACGTGATACTCGACGGGGTCGGACTGGCCGCCCTGGCCGAGACCCACGGCACCCCACTTCAGGTCATCAGCGAAACCGAGATCCGCGATCGGGCCCGGGCCTACCGGCGTGCGTTTCCGACCTTCGACATCGCCTACGCGGCCAAGGCATTCCTGTGCACCACGATGGCCGATTGGATGATGCAGGAGGGCCTGCTGTTGGACGTCTGTTCCGGCGGCGAACTGGCCCTCGCCCACCGCGCCGGGGTGCCGATGAACCGGGTCATCATGCACGGCAACGCCAAGACCCCGCAGGAACTCCTCCTGGCGCACCGGCTGAACGTGGGCCGGATCGTGGTGGACTCCAGAACCGAGATCAGTCAACTGGCCGCGCTGGGTCACTCCGAGGAACGAACCAGCCGGCAACGCGTGCTGCTGCGAGTGCTCCCGGGGGTCAGCGGTCACACGCACCGATCGGTCGACACCGGCCGGGAGGATCAGCAGTTCGGGTTCTCGCTGGCCTCGGGCGGGGCCCTGGCCGCCGTCCGGCGGGTGCTGAGCCATCCGGAACTGGATCTGACCGGGCTGCACTGTCACATCGGTTCCCAGATCTGGGATGTCCGGGCCTATCAGGAGACCGCCCGCCGCATGGTGGCGCTGATGGCGGCGATCCGCAACCTCACCGGCATCGTTCTGCCCGAATTGGACCTCGGTGGCGGGCACGCTGTCGCCTACCAGGCCGGAGACCCGGAACTGCTCCCCGATCAACTCGCCGCAGCGGTGCACGAGACCCTGATCCGGGCCTGTCGGGAGGACGACTTCCCGATGCCGCAGGTGATCATCGAGCCCGGTCGGGCCATCGTGGCCAGGGCCGGGGTCACCGTGTACCGGGTGATCACCGTCAAACGGACCGCCGACCATGCTCTGTTCGTGGCCGTCGACGGCGGGATGAGCGACAACCCACGGCCCAGCCTGTACGACGCGCAGTACACTGCCCGCCTGATCGGCCGGTCGACGCGTGAACCGTTGGTCGATGCCACGGTGGTCGGTCGGCATTGCGAGGCCGGGGACATCCTCGTCCGCCATGCCGAGCTGCCCGCCGACGTACGGGCCGGCGACCTGCTGGTCATGCTCTGCACCGGCGCGTACCAGCAGTCGATGGCCTCCAACTACAACATGGCTTGTCGCCCACCGGTCATCTCGGTGCGTGACGGCCGAACGCAGACCCTGATCCGGCGGGAAACGCAGGACGATCTGATGCGTAGAGACGTCGCCGGGTCGGCAGGCGATCGACCCTCGCCTCCACCGGTGTGAATGACTGCAGCGGTGTGAGTGAATACAGGGCGCGCGGCGGTCTCGTCGCATGAGTCCTTCTTCAGGCCGCGGGCCGTATTCATAGCGGGCGGTTGTATTCACTCACTGGCGTCCACCATCACGACGATGCGGGGCGAGCCGGCCGGATGCCTGGCTTCTCGCGTGGATCTGGCTCGAGCCAGAGATCGTGACGACGCGGGATGACGATCGGTGCGCCGCGCACCGGATCGGCGAAAGCGTTCGTTTCACTGAGCGTTTGAAGGGCACGGTCGAAGTCGCCGAAGTCGATTGCATCGGCGTAGCGATGAAGGAACCGCATGCCTTTGATGAAGACGTCCGGTTGGTTCTGACGGGACAACTTCCGGAGGCCGTCGAGGTAATCGTTCCGGAAGGCCGTTGGCACGATGATACGAACTTCCTGGCCGGCGTCCAGGTAGCTGCTCATGGTGGCGCGAGCGCTTCGGCCGTTCCCGTCGTCGAAAGGGTGCACTTCGCTGGCGACGAATGCCGCGTACACCGCTTTCTCCCATGCGGTGTCGAGATCGGCAATCCGTTTGAACCCTTCGAAAAGGGTTCCCTTGACGAGTTCCGGGGCGACGAAAAGCGTCTGGCCGACTTGGTTGGCGGCCTCTTTGAGCTTGCCGGGTCGCTTTTCCGGCCGGCCTTTCAGGATCTGCGCGTTTCGCTGTTGAAGGAGGTCCAGAAATTCGCTACCGGTGTCTGCGATTTCGCAGCATCATGTCGCGATCGCTGAGCAGTTGGAATGTGCCAACCAGATCGTGACCGTCGGCGCGGCACGCTGGTACGGAAAGTTGTTTTCGCGTTCGTTCGTTTCAGGGCTTCGGGCTTGACTTGGAGTCGAGGTGCTAGCTCGTTGGCTTGCCGACGGTACTCGGCGAGCCGCTCTGGGCCGTCAAGACGACAACTCGGACAAATCCGCGTTAATGTAGAGTCACTCGGACATTCGCGTGTTTTAACAGGCACCGCAACTGTTTGAGGTCCAGCGCAGGGCACCTGCAGGCCGGCGACCAATACTCGACAACGAACGCCACAGGCCGCCAGAGGTCTGTGAGCTGCTATCGCACGTACCAGCGCGTCAGTTTGTACCGGCGTTGGCGGCCCGGCGGCGACGCTTGACCTCGTACATGGCCGCATCCGCCGCCTTCCATGCACCGGGAAAACCGGCGACGACGGTGACCGGCGCAAAGCCGAACGACCCGGCTACCCCGGCACTCTCCAACGACAGTTCCATCCGGGCGATGAGGTCGGCGATCACATCGGCGCCGGCCCCCACGGCTATCACTCCGAATTCGTCGCCGCCGAGCCGGGCCAGAACATCTCCTGACCGCATCTGGGCGGACAACACCTCGGCACAGGTCCGGATGTAGCGATCTCCGGCATCATGACCCTGCGTGTCGTTGATCAGCTTGAGTCGGTCCAGGTCCAGCACGATCACGCAGGCCTGGTCGCCGAATCTGCGGAACCGCTCCTCCTCGTGGTCGATGTACCTGTCCCACGCACGGCGATTCAGGAGTCCGGTCAGCGCGTCGGTATCCGCCTCCAGTCGGCTGACCTCGAGCTGACGGCGGGTGGCCGTAGCGGCCTGATCGGCGCCCAACACCGACGACAGCAGGCTCGACAGCAACACCAGAAGGGGCTCGTAGGCCAGCATGCTGTCCGGCAGCGGTGACGGGTTGAAGCCGCACACCGTACCGAAAAGGTCGCCGTCGGGGGTCACGATCGGCGTACCGACGTAGGCGCCCAGCGGTACGTGGGCGGCCAGCCCGCATCCGGCATACGCCGGAACGGCCGCCGTATCCGGAGCGATCCGGGGGGCTGCTCCAGACACCATCGACGAACACGGAGAATCGGCGAACGGAATCTCGGCGCCTCGACCGAGGCCATAGGCGCTGTCCTGGGCGACCAGCAGAATCTGCCGCCCGTCGACGACCCGGGTCACCGCCCACAGACCCATCGGCAACACGGCGGTCAGATAGTCGACCACCTCCGTGCTGGCCACATCAAAAGTCCTTGCCGGTCGAAGGGACTCGGCAACTTCCACAGCTAACGCAGCTGACCCCATACGGCGATGCTACGTGTCCGGACCGGTAAGTGCTCAGCGCCGAACCTCAGGCCGGGCGCGCATGACGTCGGCGGTGGCGGTGGAAACGCCATTTGCGGTTCTGGCAACGCGGGTAATGGGTCTGCAAAGGGGCTGTGCATCTGCACCGGGCACTATGGATCACGAGGGCACCGATGAGGACGGGGACACTATGCATGTGCACGCGGGCCGCCGCCGCGGCCGAACAACGGTGGTGATCTCGGCCGCGTTGATCGCGTTGCTCGCCACGGTCGGGGTCGGTCTGGCCGACCGTGGTGGTGTGGCCGGATCGCCGCTGGCCGGGGCACGGATCGACACCGGGTTCGCCGGCGCCGTACGCATCGCCGACATCACCGTGTCGACCGCCCGCCGAGCCAACGACGACCCCGCCGTCGCCGCGGTCCTGACCGACCTGAACACCTATTGGGACCAGATGCTGCCCCGCCGGTTCGGCGTGTCCATGACACCGCTGCGCGGCGGTTACCAATCGGTCGATCCGTCGGCCCCGGCCTTTTCGACTCCCGGGGCGGCGTTGTGCATCACCTCCCCCCAACAGATCGCCGGAAACGCCTACTACTGCCCCGGCGCGGACGGCCTGATGTTCGATTCGGGCGGCCTCATCCCGGTACTCCTGGGCCACTACGGTGTCGCCGGCCTGATCGGCTCCTTCGGACACGAGATGGGGCATGCCATCCAGAACCGGGTCGGCCCACTGCCCATCGGACAGACGCCCGATCCGCGGCGATACCCGAGTCTGGTGCTGGAGGAGGCGGCCGACTGCTACTCCGGGGCCTTTCTGAGCTGGGTCACGGCCGGCCACGCGCCGCACCTGCACCTGCCGCCCAGCGCCCTGGTGCAGGCGATCGCGCCACTGCTGGACTTCCGGGACCCGGTCGATACGGCCGTCGACGACCCCATCGCCCACGGTCTGGCCCTGGATCGGCTCCGCGCGGTCCTGCAAGGTCTGCGGAAGGGCCCGAAGGCCTGCCAGGTGATGAGTGCGGGCTGGATGACCCAGACTCTCGGTGCGCCCGGGGTGTCCACCACGGCGAACGTCCCCCGCTTCAGTTCGGAGAAGGAGGTGCTGGCCGCGGCCGGCACCTCCCTGGAAACCTTTGTGGCCCGGCAGCCCGGCACCGCGACCCGCGCCCTGGCGGTGACCGGATCCACTCCCCTGGCCACCGATCTGCAGCAGGCCCGACCCTTTGGACAATTCGCGGTGGCCGCCACCGAGGCCATGTCCCTGGGACGGATGCTCACCGGCAGCGAAACCGGGGCGGCCTGTTTCACCGGCGCCTGGACCGCTTCGGTATTCGGGAAGGTACCCGAGGCCGCGCTCGGCTCCTGGGCCGGGGACGCCGACGAGGCGCTCGATTTTCTCCGCTCACGGCCCGACGCGACCATCGAACAACTCGCCGCCTACGCCGACGGATTCACCACCGGCCGGTTCCGCTGCCCGTAATGCACGTTAGGTAACGACCACGAGGCCAGGCTGGTGTAGACCGCACCTGCAAATCGTGAGAATTCACCCAAAAGACTCATTTCGCCCAGTGGATGGATCGCTTACGGTGTACGGGTCGGGCACGCGAGGTCAGTCATCTCTCCCATCGCAGACCGCCTTCGCCACGAATTCGGCGACCGCCCGTGCCGAGCTGACAACTGGGCAACCCAATTCCAGCACCAGGAGAACCGTTGAGCACAACCAGGACGCCCCGACAAAAAGCAACCCGCGCCGGCCTGAGTCTGCCGGGTCGCATCCGGACCTGGGTTGCAGTTATCTGCCTCGCCGTCGCGAGCGGCTTCACCTTCGCCGCGTCACCGGCGAACGCAGCAGCAGGGCCGGCTGTCGCCACCGGCGCGGCGGTGAACCGCATCGCCGCCGGCAGAGCCGCCGCGAGCGCCCAGGATAAGCTCACTGCCGCCAACAAGGCATTGGTGACCTACGTCTACCAGCAATTGTTCAATCAGGCGGACC
>CAXUHA010000061.1:0-11426 GCA_964250735.1 uncultured Nakamurella sp.
ACCGCCGCGTCATCAACCGCAACAACCGGTTGAAGCGGCTGATCGACCTCGGCGCGCCCGAGATCATCGTCAACAACGAGAAGCGGATGTTGCAGGAGGCCGTCGACGCGCTGTTCGACAACGGCCGCCGCGGCCGTCCGGTCACCGGACCGGGCAACCGCCCGCTCAAGTCGCTGTCCGATCTGCTCAAGGGCAAGCAGGGCCGCTTCCGCCAGAACCTGCTCGGCAAGCGCGTCGACTACTCCGGTCGAAGCGTGATCGTCGTCGGCCCTCAGTTGCAGCTGCACCAGTGCGGTCTGCCCAAGCTGATGGCGCTGGAGCTGTTCAAACCGTTCGTGATGAAGCGTCTGGTCGATCTGAACCACGCGCAGAACATCAAGTCGGCCAAACGGATGGTCGAGCGTCAGCGCCCGCAGGTGTGGGACGTCCTGGAAGAGGTCATCGACTCGCATCCGGTGTTGCTGAACCGTGCACCCACCCTGCACCGGTTGGGCATCCAGGCGTTCGAGCCGATGCTGGTCGAGGGCAAAGCCATCCAGCTGCACCCGCTGGTCTGCGCCGCGTTCAACGCCGACTTCGACGGCGACCAGATGGCCGTCCACCTGCCCCTGTCCGCGGAGGCCCAGGCCGAGGCCCGGGTGTTGATGCTGTCCAGCAACAACATCCTGTCGCCGGCATCCGGCAAGCCTCTGGCCATGCCGTCCCTCGACCTGGTCACCGGTCTGTACTACCTGTGCGGGCTCGACGAGAATGCGATCGGTTCGCACCACGCCCTCGACGGCGAACTAGCCGAAGCGGCGGGGCACCGTCGTTCATATTCCTCCTCCGCCGAAGCGTTGATGGCGCTGGACCGGGGGCAGATCTCGGTCCGCACGCCGATCAACATCCGGTTGCACGACGTCGTCCCCACCCCCGGGGCCGACCTGCCGGAGGATTGGGCGGCCGGCGATCCATGGACCGTCAGCACCACCCTGGGCCGGGTGCTGTTCAACGAACTGCTGCCCGCCGGGTACCCGTTCGTCAACGACGAGCTGCCGAAGAAGCGCCAGGCCGCCATCGTCAACGACCTGGCCGAGCACTACCCGATGTCCCTGGTCGCCCAGACGTTGGACAAGCTCAAGGAGGCCGGTTTCCACTGGGCGACCCGCTCCGGCATGACGGTCGCCATCGGCGACGTCATCATCCCGGAGTCCAAGCCCGCCATTCTGGCCAAGTACGACGGCCAGGCCGAAACCGTGGAGAAGGCCTACCAGCGGGGCAACCTCTCGCCGGAGGAGCGTCGGGAAGACCTGGTCAAGATCTGGGAGGCGGCCACCAAGGAGATCGAGGCGGCCATCCCGCCAGCGTACCCGAAGGACAACCCCGTCTACACCCTGGTCGCGGCGGGAGCCGCGGGCAACTGGATCCAGGTGCGTTCCCTGGCCGGGATGAAGGGTGTCGTCGCCAACTCCAAGGGTGTGCAGATCGCCCGGCCGATTCGGAACTCCTTCCGTGAGGGCCTGTCCGTGTTGGAGTACTTCATCAACACGCACTCCGCCCGCAAGGGTCTGGCCGACACGGCCCTGCGTACCGCGGAGTCGGGTTACCTGACCCGGCGCCTGGTGGACGTGTCGCAGGACGTGATCGTGCGCGAATCGGACTGCGGTACCGAACGTGGTGTCGAACTGCCGATCGCGGCGGTCGGCCCGGATGGCACCCTGCGTCAGGACGAGTTCGTCGAGACCTCGATCCAGGCCAGGGTGTTGGCCGCCGATGCCGTCAGTGCGATCGACGGCTCGGTCGTCGTTCCGGCCGGGACCGACATGCGGGAGTGGCATGTGCAGGCGGCGGTCGCCGCCGGTCTCACGTCGCTCAAGGTGCGCTCGGTGCTGACCTGCGAGGCGGCCATCGGTACCTGTGCCGTGTGCTACGGCCGTTCGCTGGCCACCGGCCTCTTGGTCGACGTCGGTGAAGCGGTCGGTGTGGTCGCGGCGCAGTCCATCGGTGAGCCGGGCACGCAGCTGACCATGCGCACCTTCCACACCGGCGCGGCTTCCGGCTCGTCGGACATCACCCAGGGTCTGCCCCGCGTGCAGGAGCTTTTCGAAGCCCGGATCCCCAAGGGCAAGGCGCCGATCGCGGACGCCGCCGGCCGGATCCGGATCGAGGACGCGGACAAGTTCTTCCGGATCGTCATCACTCCGGACGACGGCAGCGAAGAGGTCATCTACGACAAGCTGCCGAAGACGCAGCGACTGGCCACCATCACGGTGGACGGTTCCGAGCGTCTGCTGATCGACGGCGACACGGTCGCGGTCGGGCAGCATCTGCTGGAGGGCAACGTCGACCCGCACGAGGTGCTCCGGGTGATGGGCCCGCGCCGGGTGCAGCTGCACCTGGTCCGCGAGGTCCAGGAGGTCTACCGGTCACAGGGTGTGTCGATCCACGACAAGCACATCGAGGTCATCGTGCGGCAGATGCTCCGCCGCGTGACGATCATCGACTCCGGTTCGACCGAGTTCCTGCCGGGTGCCGTGATCGAACGCAAGGAGTTCGAGCTGCAGAACCGCAAGATGCTGGCTGAAGGTGGGGAGGCGGCTGCCGGCCGCCCTGCGCTGATGGGCATCACCAAGGCGTCGCTGGCGACCGATTCGTGGCTGTCGGCCGCCTCCTTCCAGGAGACGACCAGGGTGCTGACGGACGCGGCGATCAACGCCAAGTCCGACAAGCTGGTCGGCCTCAAGGAGAACGTCATCATCGGCAAGCTGATCCCGGCCGGAACGGGCATCGCCCGCTACCGGGACATCACGGTGCAGCCGACGGAAGAGGCGCGGTCCGCCGCATACTCGATGTCCTCCTTCGACGACACCTACTACGGCGCGGACACCTTCGGTGTCTCAGCCGGGACGTCGGTGGCGCTGGACGACTACGACATGGGCCGCGACTACCGGTAGTCTGCCCCGCTCGGCCGGACGGGCCGGCCCCACTGCCTCGGCAGCCGGGGCCGGCCCGTTCTGCGTTTGCTGAGGTTCTGGGTTTGCTGGGGTGCTGGGTGCGTGGGGTACTGCGCCTGAGTGCGCGCGGCCGACCGTGGGGTGCGCGTCGGAAAGTGCCGGTGACCCTGAGCCTTTCCGACGCGCAGGTGACTTTCAGATGCGCGGCGGGGTACTGCGCCTGGGTGCGCAGGGCCGACCGTGGGTGCGCGTCGGAAGTGCCGGTGGGCCTGAGCCTTTGCGATGCGCAGGTGACTTTCAGATGCGCAGCTGAGCTCTTCCGACGCGCAGGTGACTTTCCGATGCGCCGCCGGCAGGGTCGGCTGCCGGCAGGGGGCGCCGGCGGCACGGCGCCCTGCGGTCACACGGAGACGGTACTGACCAGCTTCTCCAGCGTGCCGCGGGAGCCGACGGCGTGCAGGGAGTCGAGGGCTTCCCGGTAGGCGGCGACGAACACGGGCTCGTCGATCAGGTCGCCGAAGATCTCGCGGTCGGAGACGAAGGCGAGCGGCTCGTCGTGCTGGCGGGCGGCGGCGGCCTTCAGTCGGTCGGCCAGTCGATCCTTCACGTCGATGGGCTGCCCGTCCTCGTCGACCCCTTCGGCGTACCGGGCCCAGCTGGCCACGACGGCCGTGGTCAACCCGATCGGTCCCGCGGTTCGCAATTGCTCCCGGATCACCGGCAACAGCCATTTCGGGATGCGGTCCGAACTCTCGGCGCACAGTCGGGCGACGGTGTCGCGCACCTCTGGGTTGGAGAAACGGGTGATCAACTCGTGCTTGTAGGCATCGAGATCGATGCCGGGAACCGGTTCCAGGGTCGGGGTGGCCTCGGTATCCATATAGGCGAGCAGGAATCGGGCGAAGAGAGCGTCTTGCGCAACCTCGTGCACCAGCCGATAGCCAGCCAGATACCCGAAGTAGCACAGCGCCTGGTGACTGGCGTTGAGAAGACGCAGTTTCATCAGCTCGTAGGGCTCAACGTCCGCCACGACCTGCACCCCGACATCCTCGAGCGGGGGGCGGCCGACCGAGAACGCATCCTCGAGGACCCATTGGGTGAACGGTTCACAGACGACCGGCCATCCGTCTTCGATCCCGAAGCGCTCGCTGATCGCCGTCCGATCCTCGTCGGTCGTCCCCGGGGTGATCCGGTCGACCATCGAGTTCGGGAAATGTACTTCCGATTCCACCCAGTCGCCCAGTCCCGGATCATCCCAGCTGTCTTCCCGAAGGCGGGCGAAAGCCGTGAAGACCTCCCTGGCGACATGCCCGTTGCCCTGGATGTTGTCGCAACTCATGATGGTGAACGGGGCCAGACCCTTGGCCCGGCGACGAACGAGCGCCTCGGTGATCAACCCGAAAGTGGTGCTGGGTACCGCTTGCGGTACCAGGTCGGCAGCAACCGCCGGGTTGGTCTCGTCGAACTTCCCGGTGACGTGGTGGAAGTTGTAACCACCCTCGGTGACGGTCATCGAGACGATCCGGGTGGCCGGGTCGGCCATCTTTTCGATGACCGCCTCTGGATCGTCCGGAGCGTAGAGATACTCGACGATCGAACCGATGACCCGCGGCTCCCACGAACCGTCCGTGCCTTTCAGCACCAGGGTGTACAGACAGTCCTGAGCGTCCATGACCTGCCGCATCTTGCTGTCGAAGGGCATCACCCCGACGCCACAGATGCCCCAGTCCAGTGCTTTGCCCTGGTTCATCAGCCGGTCGAGATACATGGCCTGATGGGCCCGATGAAATCCGCCGACGCCGAAATGGACTATTCCGGTGGTCACCTTCGTGCGGTCATACGTGGGGACGGGAACAAGGCCAGATGAAGCAGAGCCGATGTTCGCCAAGGCATCCGTATCGAGCTGGACCATCGCGGTGTCCTTTTCTGTGTGAGTGCGAATCCTCGAAGTGCGAACGGACGGGTGCACCGTAGCCCACCGCCGGAGTCGATCCTCTGGCGTACCGGGTAAGTCTGAGCTATTTGACAGCGCCGAGCGATAGTCCTTGGACGAGCTTGTCCTGGGCCGCGAAACCGGCGATGAGGACCGGCAGGGAGACGGCGGTCGCGGCCGCGCACAGCTTGCCGAGGAACAGTGCCTGGGAGGTGACCAGGCTCGGCAGGAAGGCGGGGAGGGTCTGCGCTGCTGACGTGCTGGTCAGCACGTTGACCAGGAACAACTCGTTCCAGGAGAAGATGAAGCAGATCAGCGACGTCGAGGCGATTCCGGGTCCGGCGATGGGCGCGATCACCTTGAGCAATGTCTTGATCAGTCCGGCACCGTCCAGGGACGCCGCCTCGAACAGCGCCGGCGGGATGTCGGCCAGGAACGAGCGCATCATCCAGACCGCGATCGGCAGGTTCATCGCTGTGTAAAGGATGATCATGAACCAGATCTGGTTCAGGCCGCCGATCGCCTTGGCGATGAGGAACAGCGGCACCAGACCGGCAGCCGCCGGAAGGAACTTGGTCGACAGGAAGAAGAACATCACGTCGGTCCACTTCCGCACCGGCTTCACCGACAGTGCGTACGCCGCCGGAATCGCGAAGCACAGCACGATGATCGTCGAGATCACCGAGCACAGCACCGAGTTGATGACGAACGGCCACGGACTCTGTCCCGAGCTGGAACCGAAGAACTGCTGATAGCCGTTGAGGGTCAGCGGCGCGAAGATCTGCGGTGTGTTGAGGCTGGCTTTGACCTCCGGGTGGAAGCTGGTCAGGACCATAAAGAACACCGGTGCGATGAAGATCAGCCCGATGATCCAGGTCGCGACGGAGGTCAGCGCGGACGCCAGTCCCTTCTTCTTGAAGGAGGCTCCGGTGGTGCCCTTGGTGGCCGGTTCGGTGTGAATGGCGGTGCTCATCGCGAGTTCTCCTCGTTGAACAGGCTGGACACGGTGCGGAGGGCGAATGTCGCGATGACGATCGTGGCGATCACGATCACCACGCCCTGTGCGGAGGCGAGACCGTAGTCGTTGTCCGAGTTGATCGTGTTGAAGATCAAGTACGGCAGATTCTCGGTCTGCGGGTTGAGCGGCGTGAGCTGATAGACGGCGTCGAAGTTCTGGATGATGTAGATGCTGCCCAGCAGACCGGCCAGCTCGAGGTACTGGCGCATGTGCGGCATGGTCAGGAACCGGAAGCTCTGCCATGGGCTGGCGCCGTCGACAGACGCGGCTTCCAGCACGTCACCGGGGCGGGACTGGAGGCCCGCCAGCAGGATGAGCGTCATGAAGGGCGTCCACTGCCAGATCAGTTCGATCTCCACGGCGAGCAGCGGATGTTGGCTGACGAGCGTGACGGTGGAGGCCGCCGCGCCCGGGTTGAACCAGTGGTTGATCGTAGTGGCAATACCGCTGAGCAGACCGTTCTGGGCGTCGAAGATGCCGTAGCGGAAGAACAGGGCCGCGGCCACCGGAACGATCAGGAACGGCGCGATCATCATGGTGCGCACCGCCCCTCGGCCGGGGAACTTGCGGTTCAACAGCAGGGCGATGCCGAGCCCGAAGGCGAGCGAGACGAGCACCACGACCACGACCAACTGCACCGTGTGCCACATGTCCTTGAGAATCGTCTCGTTGGTGAGGACCTGTTGGAAATTGCGCAGGGTGAACCCGCTCAACTTCGGCCGGTCGGCGTCGTACCGGCGGAACGAAAAATAGATGGTGACCAGGAAGGGCAGCTGGGTTACCACGACCGTGAAGATCAAGGCGGGGAGTAATGGCCCGCGGCGGAGCCAGGCCTCTCGCTTGGCCTTGCGGTTGACCTCGTTCGCGACCGCTGCGGATAGATCGGCCGATGCCGGAGTTTTTTCTTGGGTAGTGGTCATTCGAACGATTTCCTTCGCAAACGTGTCGTGTGAGGGATGACCTGCCGGGCCGAGGGTGACGGCGGGTCTGCGCGCCTGGCGCACAGACCCGCCGTCAATGAACTACTTCTGCGCTTCTCCTACCGCCGTGGCCTGCGACTGTGCGTCGCTGGCCCAGCTGTCGACGGTGCCGTTGCCGGCCAGCACCTGGGAGAGGGTCGCCGTGACCTTGTCGCCGAAGGCCGTGAACTCGGGGATGTCGACGAACTGGATGCCGACGGTCGGCCGGGGCTGGGTGCCCGGGTTGGTCGGATCAGCGGCGTTCAGAGCGGCCAGGGTGGCCGGTGCGAAGGCGGCGGCAGCCTTGTTGTAGTCGGCGTTCGCATACAGCGAGGTGCGCTTACCGGCGGGTACGCGCGCCCAGCCGAGAGTCTTGCCGACGGTGTTCTCGTAGCCGCTCGAGGATGCCCAGGAGATGAACTGCCAGGCGGCGTCCTTGTTCTTGGACGCGTTCTCCATGGCCCACGACCAGGCGTACAGCCAGCCGGAGGATTTGGTGTTCTTGACCGGTGCCTGCACGTAGCCGACCTTGCCCTTGACCGGTGAATCCGCGGCTTCGAGCGAGCCCGCGGCCGAGGTCGCGTCGTACCACATGGCGACCTTGCTCTGCTGCATGTTGTTCAGGCATTCCGTGAATCCGGCCTGGTCAGGGCTGACCTCACCATGCGACTTGACCAGGTTCACGTAGAAATTGACGGCTTCCTTGAATGCGGGGTCGGTGACCTTGGCGTTCCAGTCCTTGTCCCACCAGGTGCCACCGAAGGTGTTGACGACCGTCGTCAGCGGCGCGCCGAGCTGGCCCCAACCGGGGAGGCCGCGCAGGCAGATGCCTTTCATGCCAGGCTGGGCGCCGTCGACCTTGGCCGCCGCAGCGGCGACCTGGTCCCATGTCGGCTTGTCCGGGAGGGTGACGCCCTTGGCGGCGAAGACGTCCTTGCGGTACATCAGAAACGACGACTCACCGTAGAACGGCTCGCCGTAGATCTTGCCGTCGACGGAGAGCGACTTGGTGAAGGCCGGGAAGATGTCTGCCTGGTTGAAGGCGGTGTCCTTCTGCGTGTACGGGGTCAGGTCGGCCATCCAGTCGTTACCCGCGTAGATCGGGATCTCGAAGTTGGAAAGCGTTGCGACGTCGTACTGGCCGGCTTGGTTCTTGAACTCCAGCGAGGCCTTGGCCCGCATGTCGTTCTCCGGCAGGACGGTGTAGTTCACCTTGATGCCGGTCTGAGCGGTGAAGTTGGCCGCGGTCAGCTTCTGCAGGTCGATCATCTGCGGGTTGTTGACCATCAGCACATTGATTGTCTTGCCGTCCGTGGCCGGGTTCTTCGTGAGCGGGGCTGCGGCTACAGGCGCTCCACCGCTGCCGCTCACTGCGCTTGCGGGTGCGGGCGCAGACGCCGAACCCGCTGGTGCGGGCGCGGAGGCGGAGCCCGCCGGTGCGGCAGCCGAGGCCGAGCCGGCAGGTGCGGCTGCGGAGCCGGCGGGCGCGGCTGCGGAGCCGGCGGGTGCGGCTGCGGAAGACGAGGGAGACGTCGTTCCGGTGGAGCTACTGCTGCATGCCGCGGCGACGAGCATCGCGGCGCAGCCGGCGGCGACTGCCGCCCTTTGTGTCCAGCGCATCTGGAGTGGTCCTTTCGGTCGTGTAATGCGGTTGTCCCATGACCAGGGTGGTCACGGGGCAGGGCTGGGGGCGTCGATCTCGTCGCCCGGATCCGGTGGGCGGTGGGACCGCGTGGTGCGGCTTCTGGTGTGAGCGCCCGTCAGACGCGAATCACTTGTGGTCCTAATGCGCTGTATCGGTGGGCCTCGTGGGCAGACAGCGTGGTGTCGGTGATCAAGGTTTCGAAATCACTGACGTCGGAGAATCGGCAGAAGCTGGTCACCCCGAACTTGGTGTGTATCCCGACGAACACCTTTCGGCGGGAGACGGCCATGGCTTTGGCCTTGACGGCCGCCACCGCGCTGTCCGGAACGGTCAGTCCGCGATCCCGGGTCAGTCCGTTGGCGCCCATCACGGCCAGGTCGATGACCAGGTCCGAGAGCATGGCGGTGGCCCAGTGGTCGACCGTGGCCAGGGTCCGACCCCGGACCCGGCCGCCGAGCAGGATCACGTTGATCGCCGAACAGGCCGCCAGAATGCCGGCGGTGGCCAATGACGAGGTGACCACGGTCAGCGGGCGGCCGAGGTTCACCAACTCCTCGGCCACCAGCTGGGGGGTGAAACCCTCATCCAGGTAGACCGTTTCAGCCGGGCCGAGCTGTTCGGCCGCGGAGGCCGCGATCCGCCGCTTCTCCGGCACCCAGGATTCGGAGCGGTGGGCCATGTTGGACTCGAAGCCGGCACCCTCTACCGGGTACGCGCCGCCGTGCGTCCGGCGCAGGAGGCCGTGATCCTCCAACATCTTCAGATCGCGGCGAACCGTTTCGGCGGCGACGTCGAGCTCGTCGGCGATCTCGGTGACGGCGATGTGCCCGGCGCCCCTGGCTTGGGCGAGGATGAGCCGTCGGCGCTCCTCGCCCTGCTTCGCGTTCAGTCTCCCGACCTCCTCGTCGTTGAGATTGTGTGGCTTCGGCCACATCGGGTGCCCCTCATGAGTACTCCGTCTGCCGGACGTGCGTCCAGTGACAACAGCGACTAGGGATGACCGATTGGTGTTGGCAATCGGACAGGCCATCGGCGCGCCGTCTGGCGAAATCCTCGCCACGCCACGAGAGGTGTGACTGAAAGTACAACCGTTGTTGTCCGACTTCTGTGGTTTTTGATGTGATCGATCGGGGAATTGCCTCGCTCTTGCCTAGGTCCGGTGCCCGCAGACGGCCTGGTGTTCCCCTCGAGCCGAGCGTTGACCGGCACTGGAGTCCGCCCAAGCAGACATCTCTCGGCCGATAACGGACCGATAACGGGCAGGTAACGCGCTGGCCTATCCGCGCCTCCCGGTCGAGTCCGGGTCGCTCGGACCCACCTGACCTGATGGCCGCGCTCGGTGCAATCCGCGTCCTGATTGGAGGTAGGATGACCTGCGAACCCAGCGCTGACGCCTGGCCCGCCCGTTGATCAGGCAGTTCTGACGATCAATACGACCGATCAATCAGTACGACGGCTTCTCACTACGTCGGCCCTCACGGCCGGCCGGAAGCGGTGATCGGACAGGGGAGCCAAGCCGGTCGCGGTCGTGCAGCCCGGATCGGCTGCGCCGGCAGCGGCTCAGCTTCGGTCCTTGATCCATTCGTTGCGGTTGCCCGCCCTCCGGCGCGGTAGCATCAACGCTTGGTCCTGGTCCAGCTGGGCTGTTCTGGCGTGCGTTTCCAGCTCATGCCGTCGGCAAAGCGGCGGCGAGCAGACATTCCTCGCCACCAGCACCGCACCTGTCAGCACCGCCCGGTCAGTTCGTCGCCGCCCGCCACTCATCGAATGAGGCAGAAGGAAGTCGCCCGCACATGCCAACGATCCAACAGCTGGTCCGAAAGGGCCGCCAGGACAAGGTCAGCAAGACCAAGACCCCGGCACTCAAGGGCAGCCCGCAGCGTCGCGGTGTCTGCACCCGCGTCTACACGACGACCCCGAAGAAGCCGAACTCGGCTCTGCGCAAGGTCGCCCGCGTGAGACTGACGAGCCAGGTCGAAGTCACCGCCTACATCCCGGGCGAGGGCCACAACCTGCAGGAACACTCCATCGTGCTGGTGCGCGGCGGTCGGGTGAAGGACCTCCCCGGTGTGCGATACAAGATCATCCGCGGCTCGCTGGACACCCAGGGCGTCAAGAATCGTAAGCAGGCTCGCAGCCGCTACGGTGCCAAGAAGGAGAAGAGCTAATGCCCCGCAAGGGTCCCGCGCCGAAGCGACCGCTGGTCGCCGATCCCGTGTACAACTCGCCCCTGGTCACCCAACTGGTGAACAAGGTGCTGCAGGACGGCAAGCGTTCGATCGCCCAGTCCATCGTGTACGGCGCCCTGGAAGGCTGCCGTGAGAAGAGCGGCACCGATCCGGTCGTCACTCTCAAGCGCGCGCTCGACAACGTCCGTCCGTCGCTGGAGGTGCGCAGCCGACGGGTCGGCGGTGCCACCTACCAGGTCCCGGTCGAGGTCCGCGTACCCCGGCAGACCACGCTGGCGCTTCGTTGGCTGGTCGGATACTCCAAGGCCCGCCGCGAGAAGACGATGACCGAGCGGTTGATGAACGAACTGCTCGACGCCTCAAACGGCCTCGGCGCCGCGGTCAAGCGCCGGGAGGACACCCACAAGATGGCCGAGTCGAACAAGGCCTTCGCGCACTATCGCTGGTGATGCAGCGCCGATCGGACCTTCGCTGCCGTTAACGGGCAACCGAAGCTTTTCGCATGAAGCGTGCTTCAGTCGGTGGAGGTCGTTCGGACCGTCACCGGTGAGTACGCTAGGAGTGACACCCCGGCGCGGCAGAGGCGGACAACACCGCCCTGCCGCGCCAGCATGCTGTGACGTGGCCGCAACCTGACGTTCCGCGACGCGCAGCTGCGTGGAGAAAAGAGACGAGGAAGAACCGCACGTGGCACCCAACGCCCTCGAGAAGACCCGGAACATCGGGATCATGGCGCACATCGACGCGGG
>CAXUHA010000062.1:0-10944 GCA_964250735.1 uncultured Nakamurella sp.
CGCCCCCGCCGAAGCCGCCGAACCCGCCACCGCCGAAGCCGCCGCCACCGAAGCCGCCGCCGCCGAACCCGCCGAAGCCGCCGCGTGACCCACCGCCGCTGAGCATGCCGCCCAGCAGGCCACCCAGGATCGCCCCGCTGAAGTTGCCGCCTCCACCACCGCCGCCGGCGAAGCCGCCGCCGCCTGGTCCCTGCCAGCGACCCACGTCGTTCTGGGCGTGCCGGGCCGCTTCGTCGGCGAGGGCTTCGGCCTGCTGCGATTCGGTCAGCGCACCGGCCGCATCCGAACCGGCCAGGCGTTGCGCGGCGGACAAGTGGCGCTCGGCCTCGGCAAGCCGGGTGCGGGCCTCGCTGCCCACCGCCCCGCGCCGGGTCGAGATGAAGTCGCCGGCGCCGGTGATCTTGGCCTGCGCGGAGTCCAGGGACTGCTGCAGGGTCGCGGCGGCCCGCTGTTCGGAGTCCTGCGCCGAGCGGGTGGCGGCCAGGATGTCGTCCAGTGTGGCGTCGGCTTCGCGTATGCGCTGGGTGGCCAGAATCGGGTCGCGGGCCCCGCCTGATCCGGCCACCGCGGTCAGCGCAATGTCGACCTGCTGGAGGCGTTGTGAGATGGACGCGCCCGCGCCGCCGGTACCGCCCCGGCCGAAGGTGGCCTTCGCGGTGGCCAGCTCGGCCTGAACCGGGGCCAGCCGGGTCGGGAGCTGGGCGGAGGCATCGGCCAGATCGGCGGCCAGTTTGTCGATCGCGTCCAACAGGGTCTTGGCCTGGCCGACCGCCTCCTGGGCGCCGCGGGCCGCCACCACGGCCGGTGTGGTGTCCGCGGCGGTGGACTCCTGACGCGCGGTGGCCACGGCCGACCTGGCGAAGTCGAGCCGGTTGGTCGCCTCCGACACGTTGCTGATGACGGTGCTGAGCGCGCTGGGCGCATAGGTGGAGCTGAGTCGGGCCAGGGTGCCGGTGGCGTCGGCGGCCCGGCTGTCCAGCGCCGACACGTCCTGATCCAGGGCCGCCAGGGCCGTCGGTAGCGTGTTCTTCAGGTCGAGCATGGCGTCGAACCGGTCGCTCTGGGCGTCGAGCTCGTTGTCGGCCTCCGTGCACCGCTGGATGATCTCCGTCATCCAGGCCCGGCGGGTCGCTTCGTCCTCCGGGACGTCATCGTCGATCTGCTGCCGGAGTTGGAAGGCGGCGGCCAGCGACGTGCGGGCGCTTTCGAACGCCTGACGGAAATCGGACATGGCCGCGGCGCCGAAGGTCGCTTCGGCCAGCTTCAGCTGCTGCTCGCTGGTCCGGACCGCGTTGTCGGTGGCGATGAGCAACTGGACGCTGCGATCGGAGACCGACTGGAGCGGCTCCTGGGGCTGGGCCGGTGTACCGCCGGCGGAATCCCCGCCACGGGAATCCCCGCCGGCGCCGCCCTTCCCGCCGGAGCGGGTCTTCGCGGAAGACCGCGCCCTGAGGTACCACACCAGGCCGCCGATGAGCAGGACCGCGAGGACCAGCCACAGGATCCAGGACTTGCTGCCCGACGAGCCGGACGCGCCGATGGTGGTCCGCATGCCGTCGGCGAGGGCCTCGACAGCGCCCGGCCAGTCGCTGCTCTTCAACTTGGGTTCGACGTCCTGCTGCGCGATCGTGGTGAGCTGACTGCTGCTCAACGCGAAACCCGGAGCCCGGTACAACCCGTATGCCCCATCCTGGGTGGCAACGGCCAGCATGGCCGTGTTGCTCCCGAACTGCGACTTCGCCGCCGTCGCGTCCGCCCAATCCTGCCCGGATGCGCCCGAGAAGGTGTTGACGAAAACGACCCACAGCTGGACCTTGTCCTCGTTCTCCAGGTTGGCCAGCGCCGTCCGCACCGCGGCGGTGTTGCCGCCCAGCGAGGCGTTGCGGTCGGTGACCTGGTTCGGGAGACGGAACGGATCGTCGGCCGCCGCGACCGCCGGGCCGAGAACGAGCCCCAGCAAGGCGAACAACACGACCAGGCCCGCGCGGACCTTCGACCCGCGTGAAGATTCCGGCAACGACATGCAAGCCATCCCTCTCTACGGCGACAGGCGGAACCCGCTCTCGCTGCAGCCTATCGGCGCGCTGCCGACCCGACGCTGCCGACGACGACTTCATCGTCCGGGGCTACCTCCGGCGCTTGGGGTCTGCCGGTTCGGCCGAACGGCAGTTGACCACTCGAATGCCGGTACCGCCGTTCGGATTTCCTTACCGGGACGGTTCCCGCAGTTGCGTAACACGATGGGAACGCTTCTCGTCGCTGACCGAAACGAGCCGTTTATAGGGTGCTGGCACATCGAACGTTTGCCGAGAATCAGGGGCGCCCCATGAGCGACGACATCGGAACCAAAGCAGCGGAAACCAGCCTGGAGCCCGGTCATGAAACACTCGCGGCCACCCGGGAAACGCTCGAGGATTACACACTGCGGTTCGCGCCCCGCAGCTACCGGAAATGGAGCACGGGCGTCGTGGCCATCTCGGCTTTGGGTGGCATCGCCTATCTGGCAGATTTCGCCATCGGTGCGAATATCGGCATCTCGTACGGAACTGGCAACGCCTTGCTGGGCATCCTGGTTTTCGCCATCGTGATCTTTGCGACGGGATTCCCGTTGGCCTTCTACGCGGCCAGGTACAACATCGACCTCGATCTGATCACGAGAGGGTCCGGGTTCGGATATTACGGATCAGTTGTCTCGAACGTCATCTTCGCCACCTTCACCTTCATCTTCTTCGCACTCGAGGGCTCGATCATGGCGCAAGGGCTGAAACTTGGCCTGCACATCCCGCTGCCCATCGGCTATGCCGTGTCGACGCTGATGGTGATTCCGCTGGTCATCTTCGGAATGAAGGCGCTGTCGAAACTGCAGGTCTGGACCACGCCGCTCTGGTTGTTCCTGATGGTGGTACCGATGGTCTACCTGCTGATCAGCCATCCGGACTCGGTCTCCACCTTCTTCGCCTACGGTGGCCAGAACCATCAGGCCGTCAACTTCGGCTCCATCATGCTGGCCGCCGGTGTTTGCCTTTCCCTCATCGCCCAGATCGCCGAGCAGATCGACTATCTGCGGTTCATGCCCCCGAAAACGCCCGAGAACAACCGTCGCTGGTGGCGCGCCGTCGTCCTGGCCGGACCGGGTTGGGTGTTCTTCGGGGCGATCAAGCAGATCATCGGCCTGTTCCTGGCGGTGTACATCATTTCCAACATCACCGGTGGGGCAGACGTGGCCAACCAACCCGTACACCAGTTCCTCGAGATCTATCGGAACATGATGCCGGCTTGGTTGGCCATGACACTGGCGGTGGTGCTGGTGGTCATCAGCCAGATCAAGATCAACGTGACGAACGCCTACTCGGGGTCGCTGGCGTGGACCAACTCGTTCACCCGGGTCACCAAGACCTATCCCGGTCGGCTGATCTTCGTCATCTTCAACCTGGTGATCGCGCTTGCGCTGATGGAACTCAACATGTTCGACTTCCTCAACACGATCCTGGGCTTCTACGCCAATTGCGGTATGGCCTGGGTCGTCACGGTGGCCGCCGACATCGTGTTCAACAAGTACCTGCTGAAGCTGTCGCCGAAGGTTCCCGAATTCCGGCGGGGCATGTTGTATGCCATCAATCCGGTCGGGTTCGTTTCCATGCTGTTGTCGGCCGGCGTGTCGATCGCGGTGTTCTTCGGAGCGTTCGGGGACGGCATCAAGCCGTATTCTCCGATCGTCGCTGTGCTGATCGCCCTGGTGATGCCGCCGGTGCTGGCGATCGCGACCAAGGGAAAGTACTACTTACGCCGCATGGACGACGGAATCGACCTGCCCCGGTTCGACGAGAACGGCAACCCGTCGGGCGAGCATATGACCTGTCACGTCTGCCGGGTCGACTACGAGCGTCCGGACATGACGGCGTGCCGGACCCACGGCGCCTTTGTGTGCTCGTTGTGCCTGAGCACCGACAAACTCGGCGACCACGTGTTGCCGGCCCAGGCCGGGTAGCGGCCGTGGTCAGCCGAACAGGCCGCTCTTGGGATTTCGGCCCGGTGCGGTGGACCTGGCCCACTCGGCGAACGACTCCGGGTTCCGGGTTTGCAACAACACTCGCCCCGGACCGGTGAAATCGAAGACGAATCCTTCCCCGGATTTCATCGACTGGATCGAGCGACCCTGCACCGCCCGCCGCATCCGGAACGTGATGTTCAGGTCGTAGGCCACCACATGCCCGGTGTCGACGACCACGGGCTGCCCCGGTTCCAGGTCGAAGACGTCGATCGCGCCGTAGCAGCTGACCACCGCCTGCCCGGTGCCGGACGCCCTGATGCCGAATCCGCCCTCGCCACCGAACAGGCTGGCCCGGCCGCCCCACTGGGTGTCGATCAGCACACCAGACGAATTGGCGATCCAGTTGCCCCTGGCCAGGTAGTACGGACGGTCCGGAGTGATGTCGAGGGCGGCGACATCCCCGGGCAGCACGCCCGCCACGTCCACCCAGCCGCCCTCCGCGGGTGCCGTGTAGGTCGTCACGAAGAACGACTCGCCCCCCAGTACCGACCGCCGAAGCCCGGCCATCACCCCGCCTTCGGCCCTGGCCGACAGGGTCACCCCCGCGGAGTGCGCGATCATCGCTCCGGATTCGACGCGCGCGCTCTCACCCGGGGTGAGGAACAGTCGGCCGACGGTGAAGGACGGACTGTGTCTGAGTTGAATCTGCATGGTCCACCCACCCTAGTCTGCGGCGCCACCCGCGGTCAGCGGATACCACTGCGGGCGAAGCCTTGGACGAAATAGCGCTGGAAGACCAAGAACAGCAACACCATGGGCGTCACGTTCAACAACGCGAACGCCATCGTCCCGCCGTAGTCGGAGCCGAACTGGCCCTGGAGGTACAGCAGTCCGATGGGGAGGGTGAAGAGCTCGTTCTGTTTCAGGGCGATGAGCGGCCAGGCGAAGTCGTTCCAGGTCTGCAGCACGCTCATGAAGAAGAGCACGGCCAGCAGGGGTCGGGACAGCGGCAGAACGATGCGCACGAAAACTCTCATATGCCCGGCTCCGTCGATCCGGGCCGCCTCGACGAGGTCCCGCGGAATGGCCAGGATGAACTGTCGGGCCAGGAAGACGCCGAAGCCGGATGCCGCGGTCGGCAGGATCACGGCCCAATAGGTGCCGTACAGATCCAGGGTGGTGACGAGCTTGAACAAGGTGACCATGATGACCTGTACCGGAATCATCAACGTGGCCAGCGACACCAGGAAAAGGGCGCTCGAACCCCGGAACCGTAGCTGGGCGAATGCGTAGCCGGCGAGCATGCTGGTGGTCACCGTGATCGCCGCGACGACCAGTGCGATGGCGACCGAATTGCCGAACCAGGTGGCGACAGGGAAAGAGGACATGACCTGTCGGAAGTTCTCCAGAGTCAGGCTGCGCGGCCACAGCCGGAGGGCACCGGTCAGCAGTTCGGCGCGGGAGGAGAAAGCGACGACCACCATCCAGTACAGCGGAAATACGAGCACAGCGCTCACGACAATCGCCGCCGCCACCCGTAGCGCTCGCCCGGCGCGCCCCCTCATTCGACGAGGTCCCGGTTGCGGCTGATGCGCCATTGAATGAGGGTGAAAGCCAGCATCAGGAGCAGCAGCACCATTCCGATGGCTGCGGCGTAGCCCTGGTCACGGGTGACAAAACCCTGGTCGTAGGCGTACGTCACCAGCACTGACGTCGCGTTCTCCGGTCCACCCCCGGTCATCACGAAGATGATGTCGAAAACCTGGAACGAGTAGATGACGTTCAGGATCAACAGAAAGAAGGAAGAGGGTCCGACCAGCGGAACGGTGACATAACGCACTCGCTCCCAGGCGCCGGCCCCGTCCAGCCGGGCTGCCTCGTACAGCTCCGGACCGATGCTCTGCATTCCGGACAGATAGATGAGCATGTTGAAACCGACCCGCCACCAGAGGGTCACCAGGACGACCGAGGCGAATGCGGCCGCACTGCCCGACTGCCACGAGACGGACGGCAGGCCGAGGGAGAGCAGAAGTTTGTCGAGCACGCCATTGTTCTCATCGAACAACAGCAGCCCCAGAAGTGCGGTGGCCACGCCCGAGATCGCCATCGGCGTGATGAGGATCGATCGGAAAAGTCCCCGCGCCGGCAACACCGAGTTGAGCAGTAGCGCAATGCCCAGACCCAGCGCCATGGAGACCGGGGTGACGATGACGGTGAACAGGACGGTGTTCACCGTGGATCGCCAGAACAACGGGTCGCTGAACAGGTGGCCGTAGTTCGCCAGACCGACAAAGGTGCCGGCGCCGAAGCCGTTGGTCTGTTGCAGACTGACCACGACGGCCCAGCCCAGCGGCAACAGAACAAAAACCAGGAGCAGCAGCATATTCGGCGCCACAAATGCGTAGGCCGTCAGCGATTCACCGGACAGTGCGAAATGTCGGCGCCGGGGGTGCGCGACGGACTTGTCGATGTGGCCCGGTTCCGGCTCCCTCGGGGAAGCACTCGCGGCAACCGGTCTACCCGGACGACTTTCGTCGACGGCCCGGCGCATCATCATTTGGCCGGCGCGGTCGCTGCGGTGATTCCCGTCGAGATACCGGCGAGAGTCTTGTCGGTGCTCTGGCCGCCGATGAAGGCCTGCTCCAACTGGTCCTTGAGCACCGTGATGATCTTGGACATCGAGGGCGAGGCCACCTGCCCGGAATCCGCGGCGCGCACCGTACTGGCCTGCCCGATGAAGACCGGGGACAACTCGGGACGCACTGCGAATGTGATTCCGCTGGCGACCAGGTCACGGCGGGTGGGCAGCAATGAGGCACCGGCGCAGAAGCTTTTCATCTGCTCCTGCTGGGTCAGGTAGTCCAGGAAGGACGCGGCCAGCGCCGGCTGCTTCGTCTGCGCGGTGGCCACCAGGGCGTTGCCGCCGAAATCGCTGGCGGCCCTGCTCTTTCGCGGCGAGAAGGTGGCGCCCCATTCGAAGGTCAGGGTCTTGGTGGCGTCCGGGATGGCGAATGCTCCCGAGGAGACCATCGCGGTGGTTTGCGAGTACCAGAGATCGGCGGCCAGGGTGGACGACTTCACCGAACTGTTCGGCGGAACGAACCGTTGGGTGAAGAAGCTCTTCGTGAAGTCAACGGCTGCGCGTCCCGCGGCGGAGTCGATGGCCGGCTTGATCAGGTCCGGGGCCAGGAAACGACCGTTGGCCTCGAACAACCAGCTCAGCCATCGGGTGACTCCGTTGCCCTGCCAATTGTAGGCAAACGGAAACTTGGTGGCCGGCATCGTCTTGCGCAGGGTCCGCAGGATCTGTTGAAACTGCTCCCACGTCCACGCCTGCTCCAAGGTGGTGGGCACAGAGGTGATTCCGGCCGATGTGAAGGCCGCCTTGTTGTACAGAATGGCGGACGTGTCGGTGTGATGCGGCACTCCGAACGGCTTGGCCGAATTCTGCACCGCAGCCCAGGCCGCCGGCGTGAACCGATCGCCGAACGCCTTGTCCACATGTGAACTCAGGTCCAACAGCTGACCGCTGCCGGCGTATCGACCGAATGTGTAGTAAGGCACGCGAAAGACGTCGGGCGGGTTTCCGGCCTGGAGCTGGGCGTCGATATTGGTGAACATCTGAGCGTAGGGAACGGCGTTCAATACCACCTTCGATCCGGCATTGGCCTTCTCGAAGCCCGCAATCGCGGAACGGAACCCGGCCAGCTCGCTGTCCGTGCCCCAGGTGGTAAAGGTCAAGGTGTTGCTGTCGCTCGGCTGAGCCGATTTCGATCCGGTGAATCCGCAGCCGGCCAGTACCAGTGGCGCCGCAGCGGCACCTGCCGCACCCAAGAATCGACGTCTGCTGATGTGCATCCGTGCCTCCGCTTCGCTGCCTGCCCCTCGACGAGGGTCGGCTCTTGAACAGCTGGTCCAACGCGTGTGGACACCGGGTTCCATACGCCAACACCTCCAGATTCCCGCTGACGGCCAAGTGTTAACCGTGTTCGTAAGTTCGTAGACCATTTGCATCCTCTCCGGGCCGGTGCGTGCGGCACGACCTGACGTTGATCGCCGGGCCCGTGAGCGGCCGCGACCTCCAGATCCCTCGCTCGCGCGCGGGGGGCCACGATGCACCGCCCTATGGTCCTCTCGGACGCACCCGATCGAGGCTCACAGGACATCGCGGTCTCGTAGCCCACTGAGCAGCCGCTACCCCGTCTTGGCAACGCCTGCGGGGCTTGCCAAGTCGATGCTGACGGTGCTAGGACCAGCCGACAGGCGGTCAGACTGGAGCCCACTCGGGAAGGCCCACACGCGACGACATGTACAACGAAATTCCGGCGCCGGACGCTGCTCAGGCCCAGGGGTCGGTGAGGTCGAGTAGCACGTTCCGGTCCGAGGCCGTGCCCATGCGCGGGTGTCGACTGAACACGTCCGGTCGCAACTGCCAGTCATTGGCGGCCAATTGGCGGGATAACCCGGCCAGGGAAGCCGTCGAGTCGATCTCTCCGGTCCACGGTGTTTCGCCACTGTGGTCGACCATCGTCACGGCGACCGTGACCAGGCCGCGGCCCTGGAGGATCTCCACCACCCGGCTCTGTTGCGGGAAGTCGATCAGGGACGGTGTGGTGACCTCCCACCACGAGTGGTGACCGGAATGTGGCGTGACCCTGGTGATGTGCGTATGACCGTTGAGCCACAGCAGCACGCTGGGGTGAGCGTCCACGATCTCGGCCGTCTCGGCGGTGAGGATCCGTCGGGGCGCCCCCGGAACCGAGCGGTCGTTGACCAGGTCGGCCAGCGTGTGGTGCGAGGCCAGGACGACGTACCGGCGTTCTGAGTCGGCAGCCCTCAGTTCGGCCTCCAACCAGGAGGCCTGCGGCTCATCCAGGCTGCCCTGCCAGCCGCCGTGCTCGTTGACGGTATCCAGGACGAGCACGGTTACTTGGTCGTAATCGTGGCGGTAGTAGGCGTCGGCGGCATCGGCCGTACGGAATCCGTGTCCGAACGGACGGGCCGGGCCGGCGAAGTGAGCGGCGACGAACTCCCCTCTGGTGATGATGCGGCGGGCCGGATCCGGGGTGATCGCGCGGGTGACCATTTCACCCCACCGGTCCAGACTGATCTGCTCGGTCGAATCCGCCGCCCCGCAGAACTGCGCGATCTGCTCGAGTGACCAGTGCCCGGGAACGTCGATCGCCTTGCGGTCGGACATCGACGCCTCGGCGAACGGGCCGAGCGCCAAGATGCTGCCCTGGACCAGTTGATCGTGGTTGCCGTGCACGGCCAGCCACGGCACCGACAGGCCGGGGGAGCGACACGGTCGGCGGGCGGCGTCGAGAAGCCCGGGTGCCGGCGGAAAACCGAACAGCGCACCGGGACGGTCCCGCCGGGCGGTGCCGTCGGCGTGGACGGCGACGTCCGGATGCCAGAAGGCTTCGTGCCAGAAATCGAGATCGGCGACGCCTTCGTACCTGGACGCCGATCCCGAGTCCGGGACGATCGTGCCGCCGTCGAGGAGGGTGAGATACCACCCCAATTCATTGGCCTGCGCGCTATCGATCACGTCACCGGTGACGATCGCCACGTCGACGGGGGCGCCTCCGACCGGCCCGGCGGCCACCCGGTTGACCGCGTCCACCATGGCCACACCGACCGGCACGGTCAGGCAGTCCTGGGCCCGGTAGCTCCCGATGATGCCCAGCGCCTCGCGAAGGGGTGAGTCCGGATCCGACCAGCGATCAAGGAATTCACCCCGGGCCGGCGACTGGGTGTCGCAGAGGTGGAGGTCCGACAGATGAGCGATGGTCAGCAGGGGTCGCGCTCCGGCGGCCGGCCCGCCGCCCGGGACCACCGAGCCCGGAAGCGCCAAGCCCGGAAGCGCCAAGCCCGGAAGCGCCTCAGTGCGGGCCAGGTGCGGCTCCCCCGGCCCGATGCCCAGTTCCCAATAGCCGAGCTCGGATCGGGGGCCGCCGGTGACGGTGCTGCGGTCGGTGAGGGTCACGCCGGAAATTATCGCCCGGTCCAGCAGGCTCGTGGCGGCCGCCGCCCGGGGCCGCCGACAGGGGATGAATGGTCTGGGAACATTCCCCACCGTTCCTCAGTTGGAACGATCAGTAAAGTTGAGCACGGCAGGCTCAAGGCAGTTTGACAGCGGCCCGAAGGGTGGGCATGCTGGCAGTAGAGCCTTGAGCGGCCCACGCTCAACTGGCATCGAACCACCACCGGGGCCGGGCCAATCGGGCGCGGACCCATCAGCACTCATAGCAGGAGGAACGCATGTCGCGTGCCGTCGGTATCGATCTCGGTACCACCAACTCAGTTGTTTCTGTCCTCGAGGGCGGCGAGCCAACGGTCATCGCCAATGCCGAGGGCGCCCGCACCACGCCGTCCATCGTCGCCTTCGCCAAGAACGGCGAAGTACTCGTCGGCGAAGTGGCCAAGCGTCAGGCGGTCACCAACGTCGACCGGACGATCCGCAGCGTCAAGCGTCATATGGGTACCAACTGGACCGTCGACATCGACGGAAAGAAGTACACCGCGCAGGAGATCAGCGCCCGAGTGTTGGGCAAGCTCAAGCGCGACGCCGAGTCCTACCTGGGCGAGCCGGTGGTCGACGCCGTCATCACCGTGCCGGCCTACTTCAACGATGCCCAACGCCAGGCCACCAAGGAAGCCGGCGAAATCGCCGGGCTGAAGGTCCTGCGGATCGTCAACGAGCCGACCGCCGCCGCTCTGGCCTACGGGTTGGACAAGGGCGAGAAGGAGCAGACCATCCTGGTTTTCGACCTCGGGGGCGGCACCTTCGACGTGTCCCTGCTCGAGATCGGTGACGGTGTCGTCGAAGTCAAGGCGACCGCCGGCGACAACAAGCTCGGCGGCGATGACTGGGACGAGCGTGTCGTCAACTGGTTGGTCGACAAGTTCAAGGCCGCCAACGGCATCGACCTGACCAAGGACAAGATGGC
>CAXUHA010000063.1:0-10900 GCA_964250735.1 uncultured Nakamurella sp.
CTCGGCCCGCTTCACCTCACTCGACAGCCGCTGTCGAGACCAATCACCCCCATGCACTGGCAGCACACCAGGGAGACAAGCAACCTTCACTGTACCGGATCAGACTGGGTTGGATCAGACTGGGTTGGATCAGACCATGCCCTTGGCCCGCCGGCCGGCGTACTTGGCGATCTCCCGGTCGGCATCGCGCTTGGCCAGCGTCTGACGCTTGTCGTACTCCTTCTTGCCCCGACCGAGGGCGAGTTCGACCTTCACCCGGCCGTCGAGGAAGTACATCGACAACGGCACCAGCGCCAGGCCGCCCTCACGCAGCTTCTGCATCAGCTTGTAGATCTCGGCCCGGTGCAAGAGCAGTTTGCGGGCCCGGCGGGGGGCGTGGTTGGTCCAGGTCCCCTCGGCGTACTCGGCGATGTGCACGTTGCGCAGCCACACCTCGTCATCGGAGACCGTGGCGAAGCCGTCGACCAGGGACGCCCGCCCCGCCCGGAGTGACTTGACCTCCGTGCCGGTCAGCGAGATACCGGCCTCGAGCGTGTCGATGATCGCATAATCGTGCCTGGCTTTGCGGTTGGAGGCGATCAGGGCACGACCCGGGCGACGGGCGTCCGCGCTTCTCGGAGACTTCTTGCCGGTGACGGTGCTCTTCTTTTCGGTGGCCATAACCGTTCCAGGTTAACCGCCCGCGTCGACCCGGTCGGTGCACCTCCCCAGGCTCGGCTCCGGTCAGATGCGGACGTACAGCCGCAACGTGAGGTACGCGGACACCGTGGCCAGCCCGGCCCCGGCCAGCAGCAGGTACGGGGCCACGGCCACCAGGTCGGCGCTGGTCAGCGGGGCGAGCACACCGGCGCTGATCACCGAGCCGAGCAGTTTGTCGACGAACGCCAGCTTCGCCGCCACCAGCAGAGCGATGGACAGCACGGCGCCGACCACGCCGGCGACCACCGCCTCGATCATGAACGGGAGCTGGGTGCGCCATCGTGAGGCCCCGACCAGGCGCATGATCGACGTTTCGGTGCGGCGGGTGTACGCGGCGATCTGCACCATGTTGGAGATCAGCAGCAGCGCGGCGAACGCCTGGATCAGGGCCACGACGATCGCGGCGTTGCGAATACTGTTCAGCAGGCCGAAGAGCTTGTTCAGGAAATCACTCTGGTCGTTGACCTGGTCCACGCCCGGGAGCCGGGAGAACTCCTGGGAGATGACCTTGAACCGCTGCGGGTCGTGCAGCTTGACCACGAACGACGCGGGGAGGGCGTCCTCCTGCACGATGGCCAGCATTTCGGGCTGACCGGCGAACTGCTTGTTGTACTGGGCGAACGCGTCCGCCTGCGTGTGGTAGGTGGACAGCTCCACCTCGGCGTTCTTCTTCAACGCCGTCTGGATGGCCTGGCATACCTCGAGTCGGCAGTTCGGGTCCTTCCTGGACTGATCGGTGGTCAGATAGATGACCACCTCGACCTTGTCCGCGTACAACGCCTGGGTGGCCTGGGTCAGTCGGGCCACGATGAGACCGCCGCCGAGCAGGCCCAGCGAGATCGCCGTCGTCAGGATCATCGCCACGGTCATGGTGATGTTCCGGCGCAGTCCGGTGAGGACCTCGCTGAACACGTATCCGGCTCGCATGCGTTCCTCTCGCCCAGTTCTCGCCTCGCGGCCTGACCCATGGCCGCCCGAATTCCGCCGCCGCCCCCTGGGCGCCGGTACCACCGGTCAGCGACCGACCCCGTACACCCCGCGGGCCTCGTCACGGACCACCCGGCCCAGCTGCAGCTCGATCACCCGCCGCCGCATCGCGTCGACGATGGCGTTGTCGTGGGTGGCCATGATGACCGTGGTACCGGTGCGGTTGATCCGCTCCAGCAGCAGCATGATGTCGGCGCTGGTGTCCGGATCGAGGTTGCCCGTCGGCTCGTCGGCGAGCAGGAGCACCGGTCGGTTGACGAACGCCCTGGCGATCGCCACCCGCTGCTGCTCGCCACCGGACAGCTCGTGCGGCAGTCGTCGCGCCTTGCCCTCCAGGCCGACCAGTTCCAGGACTTCCGGCACGATCGTCTTGATGGCCGCCCGGGGTCGGCCGATCACCTCGAGGGCGAAGCCCACGTTCTGATGCACGGTCTTGTTGCCCAGCAGCCGGAAATCCTGGAACACACAACCCAGTTGGCGCCGGTGGGACGCCACCTTGGACCGCCGGAGTTTGCCCAGATCCTTGCCCGCCACCTGGATCTGTCCGCTGGTGGGCACATCCTCACGGAGCACGAGCCGCAGGAAGGTCGATTTCCCGGAGCCCGACGGCCCGATGAGGAAGGCGAATTCACCGTTTTCCACGTCGATCGACACGTCGTCGAGCGCGGGACGGGTCGAAGTCTTGTAGCTCTTCGACACGTGGGACAGGTGAATCACAGCTGCACACTCTACGGCGCAGAAGTCGTTGTCCTGGTGTGACTCGGCCGTTGCGTTGCTGTGTCCTTGTTGTGCATCAGCGGGCCGGCAGGTTGTGCATCAGCGGGCGAGCAGGTCGGTGAGCCGGGCGTGCAGGAGCCCGTTGGTGGCCAGCGCGCTCACCGTCCCCGGCCCGACGGCGGCGCCGTCGAGGTCGGTGAACCGGCCCCCCGCCTCCCGAACAATCGGGACGAGGGCGGCCAGGTCCCACAGGCTCAACTCCGGCTCCGCGGCGATGTCCGCGGCTCCCTCGGCCACCAGTACGTAAGGCAGGAAATCACCGTAGCCGCGCGTCCGCCAGCAGGAGGAGAGCACCGCGGAGAACTGCTCGCCGCGTCCATCCACCTCCCATTCGCGCAGGTCGGAATAGGTCAGCGACGCGTCGGACAGCTCCAGGACCCCGGAAACGCGACACGGTCTGGGGGGCGAGCCGGCGAAGCTGCTGAACGCCCCGCCCCCCTGGCGGGCCCACCACCGACGGGCCATCGCCGGCGCCGAGGCGACGCCGACGACCACCTCCGGGCCGTCGAACAGGGCGATGAGCGTGGCCCAGACCGGGACGCCCCGGACGAAGTTCTTGGTGCCGTCGATCGGATCGATGACCCACCGTCGCCCGGTGCCGCCGGTCGACCCGGGGCGCCCGGCCGCGGCCGGGAATTCCTCGCCGATCACGGCATCCCCCGGCCGCTCGGCGTCCAGGATCTCCCGCAACGCGGTTTCCACGGCCAGGTCGGCGTCGGACACCGGCGTCAGGTCGGGCTTCGCGGTGACACTCAGATCGGCCGCGCCGAACCTGGGCAGGCTGATGGCATCCGCCGTGTCGGCCAACTTCAGGGCCAGGTCCAGGTCGTCGGCGTAATCGGGTCCGGCCGTCATCGTCGAGTCCGTCACGCCGTGCACCGTATCGCGAGGGCTCAGGACGGCCGCCGGAAGCGGTCCTGCAGGTTCGGATCGTCCAGCCACCAGGGCCGGTCGACGGTGGGCGCCTGCACCGGATCGCCGTCGGGCGCCCAGTGCTGCCGAGCGTCGAGCTCGGCGTCGATCCGGGCCGCGTCCCGGGCGTCGGCCTTGATCCAGCGACTGGCGGCCAGGAAGAGGAACGGCAGGTCGAGCACCTCGGCCACCACCCAGAGGATGCCGCCGGCGACGTGCTGGTCGCCGATCGCGTCGCGCGAGAACGCCGGGCGGTCAGCGGCGAAATGGACCAGCGTCAGGTGGGTCTGGAAGCGGAGCGCGATACCGGGGAAGGCGTCCAGGATCAGCTCGACGAACCCGACGGCCAGCGAGAGGCCGACGGCCAGCGACGACCTCTGGTCGTCGCTGTTCACCAACGGCAGGGCGATCAGTGCTCCGGCGAGAAACAACACCAGATGGACCACCCCGCCGGCCCAGACGGAACTGACGGCGAAGGCGCCCAGCCCGCCGAACACCAGCGCCATGCACAGCACCGGAACCAGGGCGGGGCTGACCAGCGGACTGCCCAGGAAACTCAGCGCCCTGGTCCGCAGCACCCGGGCCGGCAGATTGTCGGGTCCGCGCACCGCACTGACCAGGGACAACGGTTGACCGGCCAGCACGATGATCGGCACGATCAACAGCAGGAGCAGCTCCTGGCTGATCCACACCCACATCAGCTGGAAGCTGCGGGCCTGCGGGAACCCGTTGGTGGCCCAGACCAGCGCGACGAGGCCGATCCAGAACACCACTTCGCGGCGCCGGGCCCATGCGATGTGCTGCCGGCGCGCGGCCCGGCGGTCGCGGAGGTGCCCGGTGGCGATCAGCGCCACGACCAGGATCATCACGTAATCGGGCCGCCACTCGGTGAGCACGCCGAGCCCGGTGGGCGCGGACGAGGGAGCGGGCGGGGACACCCGGCCATCGTCCACCTCGGGCCGGCCGAATTGACCACCGGACCACCCGGCCCCGGCCGGATCCAGGCCCGGACGGGCCTGACCGTCAGCCCTGATGCTCGAATTGCGTCCGGTACAGGTCCGCGTACAGACCGTTGGCGCTGATCAGGTCGGCGTGCCGGCCCGATTCCACCACCCGGCCCCGGTCGATGACCAGGATCAGGTCGGCGCTACGCACCGTGGACAGCCGATGCGCGATGACCAGGGACGTCCGCCCGGCCAGAGCGGCCGAAAGTGCCTGCTGTACCGCGGATTCCGATTCGCTGTCCAGGTGGGCGGTCGCCTCGTCGAGGATCACGATGTCCGGGGCCTTGAGCAGCACCCTGGCGATGGCCAACCGTTGCTTCTCACCGCCGGAGAGCCGGTGCCCGCGATCACCGACCACGGTGTCCAGGCCCTCGGGGAGCGAGGACACCAGCGACCAGATCTGCGCCGCCCGCAGCGCGGCGACCAGCTCGGCCTCGGAGGCCTCCGGTTTGGCGTACAGCAGGTTCGCCCTGATCGAGTCGTGGAACATGTGCGCGTCCTGGGCGACCACCCCGACGGAATCACGCAGCGACTGCAGGGTGGCGTCCTTGACGTCCACCTCGCCGATCCGGACCGACCCGGAGTCGGCGTCGTAGATCCGCGGTACCAGCTGCGAGATGGTCGTCTTGCCGGCTCCGGACGGCCCGACCAGGGCCACCAGCTGACCCGGTTCGGCGCGGAAGCTCACCCCGTGCAGGACCGGCTGACGCGGGCTGTGGTCCGGCACCGAGATCGCCTCCAGCGAGGCCAACGACACCGCCTCGGCGCTCGGATAGGCGAAGCGGACGTCGACGAACTCGACCGACCTGGAGCCTTTGCGGAGCACGACGGCACCCGGGCGCTCGGTGATCATCGGCTGCAGGTCCAGGACCTCGAAGACCCGCTCGAAGGACACCAGCGCGCTCATCACGTCGACGCGCACATTGGACAGGGCGGTCAACGGCCCGTACAGGCGGGTCAGCAGCAGAGCCAACGCCACCACCGATCCGGCGTCCAATGATCCGGATAGTGCCAACGAGCCGCCCAGCCCGTAGGTCAGCGCCTGGGCCAGCGCCGCCACCAGGGTGAGCGCGGCGATGAAGGTCCGCCCGTACATGGCGGTGGTCACCCCGATGTCCCGGACCCGGCCGGCCCGGAGCGAGAACGACCTGGATTCCTCGTCGGGGCGCCCGAACAGGGCGACCAGCAGCGCGCCCGACACGTTGAACCGCTCCGTCATGGTGCTCGTCATGGAGGCGTTCAGCCCGTAGGCCTCCCTGGTCAGACCCTGCAGCTTGCGGCCGAACGCCCGCGCCGGCAGCACGAAGATCGGCAGCAGGATCAGCGACAGCGCCGTGACCTGCCAGGACAGGCTGAACATGACCCCGGCGGTCAGCACCAGGCCGATGATGTTCGACACCACCCCGGACAAGGTGGAGGTGAAGGCCTGCTGCGCTCCGATGACGTCGTTGTTCAACCGGCTGACCAGCGCGCCGGTCTGGGTCTTGGTGAAAAACGACAACGACATCCGCTGCACGTGATCGAAGACCTTGCTGCGCATATCGAAGATCAGTCCCTCGCCGATCCGCGACGAGTAGAAGCGGGAGATCAACTGGTTGCCGGTGTCGACGATGGCCAGCACCGCGATCACCAGGGCCAGGAGCACCACGGTGCGCCGGGAGCCGTGGCCGCTGATCTGGTTGACGACCCCACCGGCCAACAGCGGGGTGGCCACCGCGATGACCGCGGAGAACACGGTGACGGCCAGGAAGAAGGTCAGCTCTTTGCGATAGGGCCGGGCGAAGCCCAGGATCCGCCCGGCGATGCCGGGCGGCAGTTTGTGGTTCTTCACCGAATCGTCCTGGTGCATGGCGCGCATCGCCGCCATCGACGAAGCACCCATCGGGCCGGACGGGGGCATCTGGAACCCCTTCTCGCGTGGACGGACATGGGCCGGGCCAGGACCAACCCTCAGACCCGGCGATTGCGAGCCAACCACGACCTGCCGACACCGCCCGTCTATTCCGCTCAGAGCGTGGTCGGCGCGCCGGCCGCGTCCGGACCACGCACGTGGGGTCCACCTCGTGCCCCGGCCCGCCATACTGGGCCGGACAGCACGGCCGAAGGCAGGACAGCACGGCCGAAGGGGGAACCATGGCCACCGCCACCGAACACATCCACGACGAGGTCCGGGAGCTGATCCGGCGACGCGGGGTCGACCCGATCATCGACCAGCGGTCGACGAGGGCGCTGATCGACGAGGTCATCAGCCACTACGAGGAACGAGTTCCGACGTCGTCCCTGCCGCCGCTGATCGACCGCCCGTGGACAGCCCGGTTCGTCTTCGACGCGTTGGCCGGCTTCGGCCCTCTACAACGATTCCTCGACGACCGGGAAGTCGAGGAGATCTGGGTGAACCAGCCGGGCAAGGTGTTCGTGGCCCGCAATGGACTGTCCGAGCTGACCACCACCGTGCTCGGCCCGGGCGAGCTGCGCGACCTGGTGGAGCGGATGCTCAAGCCGTCCGGCCGGCGCCTCGACCTGTCCTCGCCGTTCGTCGACGCGCTGCTGCCGGACGGATCCCGCCTGCACGCCGTGATACCGGACATCACCCGGGAGCATCTCTCGCTCAACATCCGCAAGTTCGTGGTCGCCGCGGACGGGCTCGAAGACCTGGTCGCCCGCGGTTCCATGACGGCTCACGCGGCCCGCTTCCTGGAGGCGTCGGTCGTGGCCGGCCTCAACATCATCGTCGCCGGCGGCACCCAGGCCGGGAAGACCACCTTGTTGAACACGCTCATCAACTCGATCCCGCCGCGGGAACGCGTGGTCAGCTGCGAGGAGGTCTTCGAGCTCCGGCCGAACCTGCCCGACATCGTCGCCATGCAGACCCGGCAGCCCAACCTGGAGGGGCACGGGGAGATCCGGCTGCGCCGGCTGATCAAGGAGGCGCTCCGGATGCGACCCTCCCGCATCATCGTCGGCGAAGTGCGGCAGGAGGAGTCGCTGGATCTGTTGATCGCCCTGAATTCCGGCCTACCCGGGATGTGCAGCGTGCATGCGAACTCGGCCCGTGAGGCGGTCATCAAACTGTGCACGCTCCCCCTGCTGGCCGGCGAGAACGTGACCGCGGCGTTCGTCGTCCCGACCGTGGCCACCTCCGTCGATCTGGTGGTGCAACTGGGCATCGAACCCAGCGGCCAGCGTCGGGTACGGGAGATCATCGCTCTGCCGGGACGGGTCGAGGCCGGGGTGGTGGAAGTGGCCGACATCTTCACCACCCGCGACGGTGCACTGGTCCGCGACGACGGGTATCCCCCGCACGCCGATCGTTTCGTCCGCCACGGGATCGACCTGCCCGCCCTGCTCACCGGTCGGCCCCGGGACGGCGTTCCCTCGCCGGCACAGCGCCGGTAGCCTGACCCGGTGGGAAAGGTCTACGACGGAATCGATGCGAAGCTGTCCGCCTGGATGACGGCCCAGCCGATGTTCGTGGTGGCCACCGCCCCGCTCGATGAGGACGGACTGATCAACGTCTCCCCCAAGGGCATGTCCGGCACCTTCGCGGTGATCGACGAGCACCAGGTGGCCTACCTCGACCTCACCGGCAGCGGCGTCGAGACCATCGCCCACCTGCGGCAGAACGGTCGGATCGTGATCATGTTCACCGCCTTCGACGGGCGACCGAACATCGTGCGACTCCACGGCACGGGCACCGTGCTGCTCCCCCACGACCCGCGATTCGCCGAGTTGCTGCCCAGATTCTCCGAACATCCGGGTGTGCGATCGATCATTTCCGTTGCGGTGCTGAGGGTTTCCGACTCCTGCGGGTACGCCGTCCCACAGATGGCCTTTGTCGACGACCGCAGGGTCCTGGACCTGTCCAACGCCAAGAAGGGCGAGGACGGGTTGGCGCGGTACCGCCGGGAGAAGAACTCGGCCAGCCTGGACGGCCTCCCCGGCCTGGTCTGAGCGTTCACCCCGAGCATGATTGCGGCCGGGCCGGATCACGCCGGGACGGTGCAGGATCAGCCGGTGGCGGTGCAGGATCAGCCGGTGGCGGTGCGCGCAGCCAGCAGGTCGCTGTGGTGGATGGCCGCCACGTCCGGATGGGCCCGTAGTCGGCTCTTCAACAGGTTGGCCCCGTACGTGGAGTAGATCGGGTTCGACGGGTCGGCGGTCACCCCGGCCGCTTCGGCCGCCAACGCGGACGGCAACCGCAGCACCGGAATGGTCGAGGACAACGCCGGATTGTAGAAGAAGGGGACGGAGATCCGGTCGGCCCCGACGGGTGGCGACCACACCCGGTGCACGGTGGCCTTGAGATACCCGTCCGTGGCCACCTCCAACAGCTCACCGATGTTGACCACGAAGGCCCCCGGCATCGGCGGGGCGTCGATCCAGCCGTCATCGCCGGCCACCTGCAGGCCGGCCGTGCCGGGCTCGATCAGCAGCAGCGTCAGCACCCCGCCGTCCTTGTGCGAACCGACCCCCTGCCGGTGGTCGGCGTCGTCCCGTCCCGGATAGCGCACGATCTTCAACAGGGTCGAGGGACGATCCGCGAACGCCTCGTCGAAGATGTCCGCCGGCTGGCCCAGGGCCAGAGCCCAGGCCCTGAGCAACGTCAGACCGACCCGCATCATCTCGGATGTCCAGTCCTGCACTACTTCTCGTAGGTGCGGCATGGCCGTCGGCCACTGGTTCGGGCCCTCCAGGCGCTCCCAGTCCGGCACACCCGGGCCGGCGGGCACGGCGGGACGCTCCGGCCCGATGTCGATCTGTTCACGCCAGTCCACCGCACCCTGGGTTCGCTCACCGCCGATCCGGGTGTATCCCCGGAAGTGCGGGCTCTGCACATTCTGGATGGCCAGCTTGTCGGCGTCGGGCAGGGCGAAGAATTCCCGGGCCGTGCTGATGATCTTGTCGATCAACGCCGGCGGCACGTCGTGACCGACCAGGTAGAAGAAGCCCACCTCGTGGGTGGCGCGCCGCAGGTCGTCCAAGAACCGCTGCGCGGCCTCCTCGCCGGCCTGGAGTTCGGACAGGTCCAGCACCGGTAGGCCATCGTCGGCCATGAGTTGCCTCCCGCGGGTCGCGCTGATCATCGTTCGGGTTGTGTGACAGGTGGGACAGAAGGACACGATTTCATCCGCGTCGAGGATGTTGATCAGCGCGGAGCAGTTCCTTGATGACCGGGATCCGGACCGGCGCGACGGACAGTTCGTGGACCCCGCGGGCCACCAGCGCCAGGGCGTGCTGCGGCATGCCGGCGATCTCCCCGCAGACCGCGACCGGGGTACCCGAAGCCACCGCGAATCCGCACAGCTGGTCGAGCAGGCGCTGCACGGCCGTCGAGGACGGGTCGAGCAGTTCGGCCAGAGCGGTCTCGGTGCGGTCAGCGGCCATCGTGTAGCTGGTCAGGTCGTTAGTGCCGATCGAGACGAAGTCACACACGGCACAGATCTCGTCGGCGGCCAGCGCTGCGGCCGGAACTTCGACCATCACGCCGACCTGTTCGGGGCCCTGATGCGGCGCGCCCTGCTCGACCAGCGAGGCCACGGCCTTCCCGACCGCTTCCCGGAAGGCCACCGCCTCCGCGGCGACGGACACCATCGGCGCCATCACCGACACGTGGTGGCCGACGGCCGCCCGGAAGATCGCCCGAAGCTGGACCTGCAGGAGATCGGGGTGGGCGAGCAGGTAACGGAGCCCGCGAATGCCCAGGAACCCGTTGTGCACCGGATCGAGATCCAGTGCGGTCACCGGCTTGTCGCCGCCGGCGTCCAGGACCCGCACGACGACGGGCCGATCCCCCAGGACCTGGAAGATCGCCGCCAGGTCGGCCATCTGGGTGTCCTCGTCGGGGTAGGTGTCCCGGTCCAGAACGAGCAGTTCGGTGCGCAGCAACCCGACCCCGTCGGCCCCGGACTCGACCGCTGTCCTGGCGTCGGCCAACGAACCGATGTTGGCCACCACCATGATCTGGCGACCGTCGGCCAGCCGGACCGGCGCCTGGGCGGCGTCGGAGCGCACCCGGGACGCCTGCACGCTCTGGTCGATGCGCGACCGAACGCTGGTGCTCTCCGCCTGGTCCGGCGCCACCCGGACGGTCCCCGACTCGCCGTCGACGACCAGTTCGGTGCCGACCGGCAACCGACCGATCGCGTCTCCGGCCCGCAGGATCATCGGCAGGCCCAGCCCGCGGGCCACTATCACCGCGTGCGCGGTGGTCGAACCGCGGGACAGGACGACGCCGACGGCACCGCGCTCGAGCAATACCGGTACCTCGCCGGGCCCCAGGTCGTCGGCGAACACCACCGCGCCGTGCAGAGCAGCAGGAATGCGATCGACCACCACACCCAGCTCGGACAGCACCGCGGAGCCGGCCTCCCGAACGTCGACGGCCCGCGCCGCGACCAGCTCGTCCGGGTCGGCGGCCAGCCGGTCGGCGGTCCGGCCCACCGCGTCCCACCAGGCGGAAGCCGCGTCGACCGAACCGTCGGTCAGGACGGCAACGGCGTCGGCGCGCATCTCCGGATCCG
>CAXUHA010000064.1:0-10467 GCA_964250735.1 uncultured Nakamurella sp.
TACCTCCGTGAGCTGCGCGGCAAGGCCGCCAAGGTCAAGGAGAAGCGCGACCGCTGACCGCGCGCAGGGCCGAGGCCGCCGTTGTCCACATCGGGTGACGGCGGCCTTTTCTACCATCGCTTCATGTCGGAAGCCGTAGTCTGACCCATGATGAACGAGCATGATGCCGTGCCGGGGGAACGCAATGATGCGGGCGGTGAGACGCCGGCGGCCCAGGGGGACGCGGTGAGTCGTTGGCGGCAGCAGTCGAACAGGCGGAACAAGAGGGCCAAGCGACCGTTCTGGGTGGAACTGCCGATCCTCGTCGTGATCGCGTTCGCCCTGACGTTCCTGATCCAGACGTTCGTGGCCAAGGTCTATTATGTGCCGTCCGCGTCGATGGAGAAAACCCTGCACGGCGTGCCGTCCGGGGGGGACCGCATCCTGGCCAGCAAGATCGTGTACGACTTTCGCGACCCCCGCCAGGGTGACGTCGTGGTGTTCAAGGGGCCGGACACCTGGTCTCCGGAGGCGGACGTCCCCGGTCCGACCAATGCCTTTTCGAAGGCCTTCGCCGCCGTCGGCTCGGTGATCGGCATCGCCCCGCCGAACGAAAAGGACTTCGTCAAACGGGTGATCGCGGTCGGGGGGCAGACCGTCGCCTGCTGCGACTCGGCCGGGAATGTCACCGTGGACGGCAAGTCGCTGAACGAGCCGTACATCTACCAGGGTTGGCCGTTCACCCCGGGATCGGCCGATTGCACGACCGGTGGGGTCGATGCGGATCACTACGGATCGCAGCGGTGCTTCGCCCCCTTCAAGGTGCCGGCCGGGCAGCTGTGGGTGATGGGCGACCATCGCAGCGACTCCTCCGACTCCTCGTACTACTGCCTCGGGCTCAAACCGGCCGTGGCGCCGCCGGGCTGTGACCGGCCGATCCCGGCTGACGACGTGATCGGCCGGGCGGTGTTCATCGTGATGCCGCCGTCCCGCTGGCGGATCGTGAGCAATCCCGACATCGACCCGTCGGCCACGGCACTGGCCTCCGGTCCGGTGGCCGCCCTGCCCGCCGTCGGGGGACTGCTGTTGACGGCCGGGCTTCGCGGATCGCTGGCCTTGGCCCCGGGTCGCCGTCGACGGCGGAAGCGGCGCAGGATGGCCGGGTGGTCAGCCCCCGGCCCTGGAGGGCGGCCGGGTCGGTGACCGGGGCCGTCGGCAGCAGGCCGCACCTGCGACTGGAGAAGGAACTGCTGCGCGGCGGCCTGGACCGGCTCGCGGCCATGGACGAGGTAGGCCGCGGCGCCCTGGCCGGCCCGGTCAGTGTGGGCGTCGTCGTGGTCACCGCCCGCATCGGGCGTGTTCCGGTCGGGTTGAAGGACTCCAAACTGCTGACCCCGATGGCCCGGGAGAGCCTGCTGCCGGCGGTCCGGCGGTGGGCCGGCGAGTTCGCCGTCGGCCACGCCAGCCCCACCGAGATCGACACCGTCGGGATCATCGGCGCGTTGCGGTTGGCCGGACGCCGGGCCCTGGCCCAGCTTTCCGAGCCGGTGGACGCGGTGTTGCTCGACGGCAACCACAACTACCTGTCCGAACCGGAGCCGGCCCTGTTCGAAGGGCCGCAGGTGCCGGTCGTGGCCGACGTGCCCGTCGTCACCGGGCCGGTGTACACCCGGATCAAGGCCGACCTGACCTGCGCCGGAGTGGCCGGGGCCAGTGTGTTGGCCAAGACCGAGCGCGATGGTCTGCTCCGGCGGTTGGCCCGGGACTACCCGCCGTACCTGTTCGACGTGAACAAGGGGTACGGGACCGCCGAGCACGTGGCGGCGCTGCGTCGTTACGGCCCGAGTGAGGTGCACCGGCGCAGCTGGCGGCTGCCGCTGGCGGAGGAGGCGGCGCTAACCTGGCCCCTTGCATGTGATGAGGGATGATGTCGCGTAAGGGCCGTCACCACGCCGGCGCCGGATCGATATATCGCCGGGCGCACAACTTGTCCGGTGCATACCTTGTCCGGTGCATACCTTGTGAGCGGGAGGAGCCAGCACGTGAGTGCGGAGGATCTGGAGCAGTACGAAACGGAGATGGAGCTTCAGCTCTACCGGGAGTACCGCGACATCGTCGGGCAGTTCGCGTACGTGGTGGAGACCGAGCGCCGGTTCTATCTGTGCAACGCCGTGGATGTGGCGGTACGCAACTCCGACGGCGACATGTACTTCGAGGTGCGGATGTCCGACGCCTGGGTCTGGGACATGTACCGCCCTGCCCGGTTCGTGAAGAACGTCAGGGTGGTGACGTTCAAGGACGTCAACGTCGAGGAGCTGGACAAGCCCGACCTGCGGCTGCCGGAGGGCGAGACCTTCAACTGAGTTGTCCCCCTGCCCGTAGCTGTCCACATTTTCCGGCGGCCGGTCGGCCCGGCCGTCGCGGTGTCCCAGGCTGGTCATATCGGGCCCTATCCGGCCCGCGGGAGCGGACGGGGCAATCGGATGGCATCACTGGCGGGCAATGAATTGGGCCGGCGCGGCGAGGACCTGGCGGCGGCACACCTGGAAGGGCTCGGCCTGGTCATCCTGACCCGTAACTGGCGGTGCCGGGAGGGTGAGCTGGACATCGTGGCCACCGACGGGTTGCGGCACCTGGTCGTCTGCGAGGTGAAGACCCGAAGTGGCGACGGGTTCGGGACGCCCGCCGAGGCGGTGACGCAGGGCAAGCGCCGCAAGCTCCGGCGGCTGGCGTTGCTCTTCCAGTCCGACTGGGGACTGTATTTCGCGATCATCCGCTTCGACGTGATCGCCGTGATGGCCCGCCCGGGGGCGCAACCGGAACTGTCGCACATCGTGGCGGCCTTCTGATCAGGCCATCGGGTCCATCACGGGCGGGTCCGGGCGGCTGGGCCTACCGCCGACGGCGTTCTCCCAGTAGCGCTGGACGGGCTGGACGCGCCGGTCGAAGGCAGCGGTGCGTTCTGCTGCCCTGCTCCTCTTGTCGGTGTCGTAGCGGCGACGAGCCCACGTCGAGTTCGGCCGAGCCAGCCGTACCGCTCCGAGCACACCGACCGGCGTCAGGAACAACCCGAAAAGTGCGACCCGGTACTTGCCTTTCAGCGTGCAGATGACGGCCATCAGCCCGTGCAGAATGGCCACCGCGGTCGAACCCAGTCGGACGGCCAATTCCGCTCCACCGACCTGTTCGACGCCGACCGGACTGAGACCGACCAGGGCCAGACCCAGGCACGCCGCCGTCAGGCTGACCATGTCGACGGAGATACGGCCCTCGTTGCTCCAGTACACGTCGGTCAGGTGCAGCAACAGGGCGAACTCGTCCAGCACCAAGGAGACGCCGACACCGACGGCCAGGGCCGCGACGGCCGGCCAGAGGCCCGGGCGTGGAGCGCCGACCGAGACGAACGCGCCCACGATCAACAGCACCAGGCCGGGTATGGCGTGATGGATGTGCAGCCCGCTGCTGGTGACCTGGTCACGGAAGGGTCCGCGGCCCGACCGGATCGCCCGGGTGATGCCACGCGTGATCAGGAAGGTGACCACGAACGCGACGAAGCACACCATCAGCGCAAGCTTGTGCGCTCCGATGACATCGCGCTGCCACCACCGGTCCACCCGCCCAGCGTACGACCGTCAGGCCGGGGTCCCGTCGGTTAACAGCCGTAGCACTGGTCCGGTGAGTTGTGGGCCAGTACGGTCCGGGTCAGCGTGGTCGGGACGCCCGCGGTGAACAGACCACCTCCGCGGAGCAGGATGGTCTTGCTTCCGGTGACCGCGTTGCCGGTGATGCGGCTGTCAGTGACGGCCAGGGGCGACTTCGGGGCGAACAGCGGGCCGTTCCAGATCCCTGCGCCCTGCGCCGATCCGCTACGCCCCACAGCACGGGCCACATTGCCGGTCACCGTGATGCGGTTGAGTGTGAGCTGGCCGTTGTTGGTGATTCCCGCCCCCTCGACGGTGGCCGCACCGTGTGGGGCGATCGCGGCGACGGTGTTGTGGGCGATGCGGGCGCCGGTGACCGTGGGAGTCACCGTGCCGCCGAAGAAGAAGCCCATCGAACCGAGCGCGTCGGCATCGCCGTTGACCGCGGTGACGACCGTACGGTTGCCGGTGACGCGGACGTCGGTCATCGTGGCGTTTCCGTCGACCTCGATCGCGCCGGGACCACTGGGTCCAGTACCCGTGCTCGACTGGACGTTCACGATCAGGTGGTTGTGGCGGATCTTGACGTGCTGCAGCACCAGCGGCACCGACCCGCAGGAACACAGGGCCGCATTCGCGCCGAAAGCACGGCCCTTCGGGTTGTCCACCCGGACCGTGTTCCAGTCCAGGACCGAGTCGCGGATCGTCGCGACCGACGTGTCGGTCAGCAAGATGCCGCCCCCGTTCGCATCCGCCGCGTTGGTGCCCCCGACCCCTTTGGCCCCCTTGGGGTAGGGGCTCGGAAAGGAGTTGGCCAGGGTGGCCGAGTTTCCGACGATCCGGCTGCCGGCGACGTCGATCCGAGCGCCGAGGTCCACGAAGATGCCGCCCCCGGAAGCGAATCGGCCGGTAGGAGCGACCGCGGCGACCGAGTTTCCGACGACCGCCGAGGCCCGCAGGGTCAGGCTACCGCCGGTCTCCACGGCGATTCCGCCGCCGTTCGACTGGGCGCCCGCGCCGTGGTTGTTGCTGACCGTGGTCTCGATCAGGGTCATCCTGCCCCAGACGTCGATACCGGCCGCGGACCCGAATGATGCGGGGCAGGGCACCTCACCGGGGCATATGGCTCGCACGCTCGGCACAGACCTCGCCGGGACGGCCCGATTACCGGTCACGACGGCGTGCACCATGGTGACGGTCGTTCCGGGGAACGCCTCGACGCCGCCGCCCAGCGCCGTGGCCGATGCGTAGCCGGGCCCGCACGTCGGGACGTCGGGTCCGCAGTGCGGACTCTGTGGATTGCCGGTGGTCCGTCCGCCGGTGATGGTCAGGCTCTCGATCCGGACCGTCGGACGACTGGTCTTGCTGCCGATGGTGACCACGGGTCCGCCGCCGACGATCTTCGTCCTGCGGGCGGATACACCGACGAGGGTGACGCTCCGGGCGATCCTTATTCCGCCGGCGAACGAGCCCCGTCCGATGTGGATGGTGGCTCCCGCAGGTGCGGCATCGAGTGCGGCCTGGATGCTCCGGTAGCAGTGTGGGCCACCCACGCAGATCGAACCGGCCGACTGCGGGGTCGGCTGCGCCGACGCGGTCCCGGGGGCGGTGGTGGCAGCGGTGATGACCACACTGAGCAAGGCCAGGCTCCGCAGGACACCCGGACGCCGGTGCGACCCGGCCTTGGCCGCAGAGTATGTGGTGCTCGCTGATCGATGGGTCATCGCTCCGCCTCAGCCGTCGGGATCAAGGTCAGCGCCACTATCCGTCGAGCGTCGCCAATTGCGCATTCCTGCTTTCCTCTCTGGATCGAACCCTTGACAAAACGCCGATAATTGGTGGCGGGATCAGGTGGCCGCCGTGGACAGCCGTTGGAGCTCAGGTGAATCTGGATCTGGAGCTGGCCGCCGACTTTCTGGTGCTGGCCAGGAATCCTTCGTACACGCAGGCTGCGGCGCGGTTGACCATGACTCCGTCAGCCCTTTCCAAACGCATCTCGCGCCTGGAGCGTCAGGTGGGTGTGGCGCTGGTGGAACGAGCGGTCGTTGGTCCTGTCCTCCTGACCAGAGCGGGCGTCCGGTTCGCCGAGACGGCCGGGCCGCTTCTGCGGCAGGCGGAGTGGGCCAAGCAGCAGGCGGTGGCGGCCACCACACCCCTGGTCCGCATCGGCTACCCGTCGGGGGCACCGGTACTGCTGCAACGAATGGGCATTCGGCAGATCGCGGCGCAGGCACGGGCGGTCATTCCGCACCTGCGGCTGGAGGTTCGCGATGTGCCTTTCACCGAGCTCGACGACTGCCTCCCGCAGGGGCGGGTCGATGTGCTCATCACCAGTGCGGCCGTGTCTCGCGCCACGGTGGAGTCGATCCCGTTGCCCTTCGAGGCGGGACGGGCCTTGATCATGGAGAAAACCCATTCGCTCGCCGACGCCGGCCGGCTGCGCACGGACGACGTGATGGACACGTGCATGCTGCACAATCCGCACGCACCGGGAGACTGGATGCGCCCGTTCTGGTTCGGGGATCTGCGGCGCTCCCGAGACGCCCACCTGGTGGAAACGGCCGCTGTCGATCACTTCGCTGTGATGAAGGATCTCGCCGGTACAGGCGAGGTGGTGATGGGCTCGGTGGATATCGGTATGGCCACACTGGGTTCGGACTTTCGGGTCGTCAGGATCACCGACGCACCGCCGATCGTCATCCACGCCGCCAAGCGTGACGACGATCGTCGAGAAGGCGTCGAAGTCATCCTCTCCGCCCTGCGCAACGCTGCACCACGCCGACTGACCTGATCACAACGCGCGTCCAGATCCATCGGCAGGTTGTCCCCATACCCGTTGGCTGTCCACATTTTGCTGTGGCCCGCGTTGTCGCGGCCGCGATGGCCGCAGGGTGATGGATGTCGAGGGCACGAGGCCGTCGGGGGAGCGGCGGGGGTGGTGGGGTGGCGTTGGCGCGGACGTGGGCGGTGGCGCTGGCCGGGGTGTCCGGCGAGTTGGTAGCGGTGGAGGCGGACCTGGCCAACGGACTGCCGGCGACCACGGTGATCGGTTTGGGGGATGTGGCGGTGACGCAGGCCCGGGACCGGGTCCGGTCGGCGATCATCAATACGGGGCAGAAGTGGCCGGAGCGACGGATCACGTTGGCCTTGTCGCCGGCGGCGTTGCCCAAGCGGGGTGCGGGGTTCGATCTGGCGTTGGCCATCGCCGTTCTGGCGGCTGCGGGGGTGGTGCCGGTGCAGGCCGCCGGTGGGACGGTGTTCATCGGGGAGCTGGGTTTGGATGGTCGGGTGCATCCGGTACGGGGCACGCTGCCCAGTTTGTTGACGATCAAGGCGGCGGGCCGGACGTCGGCGATCGTGCCGGTGCCGAATCTCGTCGAGGCTGCCCTGGCCGGTGGCGTACGGGTGCGGGGTGTCGCGCATCTGGCCGACGTGATCGCGTTTCTGAACGGTGAGCGCGGCCGGCTCGTCGACCCGGCGCCCCCCGCGCCGCCCCTGGAGCAGCCGATACCGGACATGGTGGATGTGCTCGGTCAACCGGAGGCGCGGATGGCGTTGGAACTGGCCGCCGCCGGGGGGCACCACATCGCCATGATCGGTCCGCCGGGCGCCGGCAAGACGATGCTCGCCGCGCGCCTGCCCGGACTGTTGCCGCAGCTGAGCGCCGCGGCCGCCCTCGAGGTGACGGCGGTGCATTCGGTCGCCGGAAAGCTCGACGATGAAACACCATTGATCACCCGGCCGCAGTTCATCGAGCCACACCATTCGGCCTCCCTGGCCGCGCTGATCGGTGGGGGTTCCGGCATGATCAGGCCCGGAAGCGCGAGTTTGGCGCACCGCGGCATTCTTTTTCTCGATGAGGCACCGGAATTTCGGCCGACTGTTCTTGATGCGCTGCGTCAGCCGATGGAGTCGGGGTCGGTGTTGTTGGCGCGGGCTTCGGGAGCGGTGCGCTATCCGGCGAGATTCCAATTGGTGCTGGCGTCCAATCCCTGTCCGTGTGCCGCGGCGAAGGACGTCGACTGCACGTGCGCTTCGGGTGTTCGCCGGCGGTATCTGTCCCGGTTGTCGGGTCCGCTGATGGATCGGGTGGACATCCGGGTCGACCTGGCGGCCCTGGATCCGCAGTCCCTGGTGTCCGGTGACACGGACCAGGAATCCTCGTCGGTGATCGCGGAACGCGTGGCGCAGGCCCGATCTCGAGCGTTGCACCGGTGGCGGGCGACCGGTTACACCACCAACGCCGAGGTGCCGGGCCCGGTGGTCCGAAGGTTGTGGCGGCCGGGCCGAACCGAGGCGTTGTTGTTGGACCGTGCGGTACGGGTGGGTCGGCTGACCGGCCGGGGATACGACCGGGTGTTGCGGTTGGCGCTGACCAGTGCCGATCTGGGTGGGCGCGAGCTGCCGTCGGAGTCGGACGTGGCGACGGCGTTGGCGTTGCGATGTGGGGAGAACGCGTGGTGAAAGACGATGGCGGGCCACCCGATGCAGGTGAGCTGCAGCGAAGCTGGGCCGGGCTGCTCCGGGTCTTCGAGCCACCGGACACCGCGGTGACGGACTTTGTGGCCCGCGTGGGAGCGGTCGCGGCGTGGAACGCGATCAAGAGGCGGTCCGCGCCGCGGGTCGTACTGTTGCCGACCGCGGCGCGGACCGACCAGCACAGTCCCGACGACCTGGAAGCGTTGGTCGATGATGACCTGGCGGTGACGGCCTCGATCGGCGCCAGAATCATCGGGGCGGGGGATCCCGAGTGGCCCGAAGCGGCCCTGGTTGCGTTTGGGATGGCCACCGCGCGTGGCATCAAGAATGGTGCTCCGCCAGTGGCGCTGTACGTCCGCGGGAAAAAGCTGATCAATTTGCCGCAGCAGGCATTGGCCATTGTCGGTTCCCGCGCGAATACCTCGTACGGGCAGCGGGTGGCGGCCGATATCGCGATGGGAGCGGCCGAGGCCGGAGTCACGGTTATTTCCGGGGCTGCTTTCGGGATCGACACCGTGGCCCACCGGGGTGCCCTGGTGCACCCCGGTGAGTCGCCGACGATCGCGGTGATGGCCTGCGGAATTGATCGGGCATATCCGGTGGCCAACACCGTGCTGATCGACCGGATCGCGGAGGTGGGCTCGGTCATCAGCGAGTACCCTCCGGGCGCATCACCGGCCCGGCATCGTTTTCTGGTGCGAAATCGGTTGATAGCCGGCCTGTCCGCGGGCACGGTGGTGGTCGAGGCGGGACGGCGTTCCGGCACCCTGTCCACGGCCAGCGCCGCGGCGACCCTCGGTCGGGTGTTGATGGCCGTGCCCGGCCCGGTGACATCGGCACTGTCGGTCGGTTGCCATCTGCTGTTGTCGACCGGCACGGCCATTCTGGTGACTGGTCCGGGTGATGTGCTCGCAGCTTTGGGAGAGCAGGCGGCCCAACGAGTCGGAGAACGGTCGGACGTCGGCCCGATCGGCTCGCGTGCAGCGGCGACGCGGCCACCCGGGGCGTCAGCGCGACATCCCACGGACGGGCTGGAAGCCGAGGTGGCCAGGGTGTACGACGCGCTGCCGTCCCACGGAATACGAACGGTCGCGCAATTGGCCGTGGAGTCGGCTCTGCCCGCGTCCACGGTGATGGCCGCTGTGGCGGTGCTGGAGCTGCACGACCTGGCCAGGCGGCAGGAGGGGGCGTGGCGACGATTGCGCCGGACCGACGAACGCTGACGGCCGTGACGTTGCCGCCCGGCCCGGTGTCGGGGTCGCGGTGCAAGGTGGTGCCTATGACCTCCTGGGCAGATGTTGCATCCACCGCACCCGATTTGGCTGAAACCGTTCGACGAACCTTCGCGATCCGCAAACACGCAACAATGGCGACCGTCCGACGTGACGGATCGCCGCGCATCAGCGGCACCGAAGTGGACTTCGCCGCCGACGGCGAGATCTACCTCGGCATGATGCCGGGCGCTCGGCGGAGCGAGGACCTTCGTCGCAACCCGCACGTGGCCATTCATTGCCCTACCGAGGACCCGGCCCCGGACGACCCGGCCGGCTGGCTCGGCGACGGGAAGATCAGCGCCCGCGTGGTCGAGGTGGGCCCTGATCGGTTTCGCCTGGACATCGAGACCGTCGTTCTGACCAAGGTCGCACCGCGCGGACAGGAACTTGAGATCAGCACGTGGCGGGACGGCCGCATCACCACGTCGCGTCGCAGTTGAGCTGGTGCCGCGACCGCCAGACTTGATGGTGCCCTCGCGCTGTGACATTTCATCGGCGATCTTCATCTGTCGGGGCTGACATGTCAGACCGTCTCAGGAACTGTTGGCGCAGGTCGGGTTTCGGTGGGCCAGGGTGGGGAGGTGGGTGGTGGGGGTGGTCGGCTGGTGTGGTGGTGTCCGGTGGGGGTGGTGATGTGGACGGTGGTGTCGTGGGGGTCGTTCGGGTTGGTGGTGTGGTGCCAGCCGGGGGCTTCTTTGGTCAGGTTGCAGGCGGCGCAGAGGCCTTGGCCGTTGGTCAGGGTGGTGGGTCCGCCTTTGGTGTGGGGGGTGATGTGGTCCAGGTGGCGGATGGGTGCCCCGCACCAGGGGGTGCGGCAGATCTGGTCCCGGGCGAGCAGGAACCGGCGGGCCGGGTCGGGGAACAGCCGTTGCCGGGAGTCCATGGCCACCAACTGGCCGGTGCCGGGCCGGGTGTACAGGCGGCGCAGGAACACCCGGGTGCTGCTGGTGGTGGTGTCGGGGTGCCGGGCGAGTAGGGCCCGGGCCAGCGGGGCGGGGATCGGCCCGTACCCGGCCAGGTGAGCGGGTTCGTCGTCGTCGCCGAACAGGGCCCGGTCGGTCATGATCAGGTTCAACTGCCACCCACCCCACCCC
>CAXUHA010000065.1:0-9872 GCA_964250735.1 uncultured Nakamurella sp.
GGATCACCTCGCTACTCACCGACGCCCCCACCGCCCAGTACCTGATCGACCACCGATAACCCGGCGGTGTGTGTTTCAGTGCGACACCCCTTGGGGCGTTGCCCATCCGGCGGCCCCAGCTCGGCCTGGCCCGCGATTGTTCGCCGTAAGTCTTGACACTCCTTTCCCGGTCCGACATCATATCTGCATGTAGTTGCAGGGCTTGCATATCTAGTCAGCGACCGAGCCCAGCCAGCATCCCCAGTTACGGCACAGACAAGGAGGTCATCGTGTCAGTCAACCCTGCATACCGGGTCGAGAAGTTCATCATCGACATCCCCGAAGACACGCTCAAGGGCATGAACGAGCGGTTGCGCAGGACGCGGTACCCCCAGGACTTCGCCAACGACGACTGGCGTTACGGGTACAACACCGCCTACCACCGCCAGCTTGTCGACTACTGGATCGACGAGTACGACTGGCGCGACGTCGAACGTCGGATGAACGAGCTGCCCAACTTCAGGACTGAAATCATGGGCGTGCCGCTCCACTTCATCCATGCCCGAGGGCAAACACGGCCCGACGGCTCCGCCCCCATGCCGCTGCTGATCCACCATGGCTGGCCCTGGACGTTCTGGGACCTGCGCAAGGTCATCGGACCGCTGACCGATCCGGCCGCGTACGGCGGCGATCCCGCCGACTCGTTCGATGTGGTCCTCATTTCTCTGCCCGGTTACGGTTTCTCATCACCATTGACCGAGACCGGGTGGAATTTCTGGCGCACGGCGGATCTCGAGAACACACTGATGAAGCAGGTGCTGGGCTACGCCAAGTACGCCACGGCGGGCGGTGACTGGGGCGCGCTGGTGGCCCAGCAGCACGGCCACAAGTACGAGCAGGATGTCTACGGCGTCTACACCCACTTCCCCGCCCAGATGAGCCACTACCTGCCCAGACATCCGGACAAGCCGGCCGACGTGGCATTCGATCCAGTGCTAGGTCTCCCGGCAGCCACCGAGTACGGCGAAGGCGAGGAAGGCTGGTTCGAGCGAGGCAGACTCTTCGTGGAGAACGAGAGCGGCTACGGCGAGATTCAGCTCACCAAGCCGCAGACGCTGGCGGCCCTGGTCGCCGATTCGCCGGCCGGGCAGCTGGCCTGGATCACCGAGAAGCGCTACTTCTGGGGCCTTGCCGAGCGCGGCGTCGGCACCGAGGCCTTCGAGAAGGTCTGGCCCAAAGAGGATCTTGTCACCACGGCCGCGGTCTACTTCCTGACCAACACCGGGGGCACCTCCTCCCGGTATTACTGGGAGTGCCGCAACAACCCATGGCAGCCCTCCCACCATCGGTTCCCGGTCGTCGGCGCCCCCACCGCGATCGGCATCTACCCGGGCGAGATCTACAAGCCGCCGATGAAGTGGACCAAGCAGTACTTCAACCTCCAGCAATATCGTGTGCACACCGAAGGTGGGCATTTTGCCCCACTGGAAGTGCCTGACATCTACGTCGACGACGTCAGGACGTTTTTCCGGCAATTCCGCTGACGCAGGGCAATCCGCTGATTTTGCCCGACGCGCTGCCTCGCGCGTTCTCCTCGAGCACCCAGGCCAACCATTCAGGCCATTTGTCGCGACCTTCGCGGCAATGGCGACCCCAGATCTGAGAGAGAGTTGACATGCAACGCAGAATGTCGAAGAAATGGAAGTCGGTGATAGCTGCGGCAACCGTCGCGCTGACCCTACTGACCAGCTGTTCGAAAACTGGTGCATCCAGCAGTCCCAGCGCAAGTGGTTCGGCGGCACCCGTGGCCACCAACAACATCGTGCTCGTGGCCTCGGTCATCAACACGACCAATCCCTACATGGCGTCGATGATTCAAGGCGCCCAGGCGCTTGGCAAGAAGCTCGGCGTGCCGGTGCAGATCGTCGATTCGGCGGGCAGCAGCCAGAGCGAGATCTCAAAGATCCAGGCCATTCTCGCACAGGGCAAGAAGGTCGTGCTGATGGTCAACACGGTGGCGAGTTCGGACGCCCCGACCATCGTCAATGCCGTCAAGCAGGCCGGCGGCTACGTCACCATCTGGTGGAACAAGCCGGACAGCCTCGAGCCCTGGAACGTCGGCAACAACTTCGTGGCCTTCCAGAAATACTCCGGCGTGGAGAGCGGCGAGTGCACCGGCAAGGCCCTCGCGGAAAGCATTGGCGGCAAGGGCAATATCGTCGCGCTGGCCGGAGTGCTGGACAGCACCACATCGCAGACCCGGGTGGCAGGCCTCAAGGAAGCGCTCAAGGCCTACCCCAACGTGAAACTGCTGGATCTCCAGTCTGCCAACTGGGACCCACAGCAGGGGCTGACCGTCACTCAGAACCTGCTCACCAAGTACCCCAACCAGATCAACGGCGTCTGGGCGGCGGACGATGCCATGATCATCGGCGCGAGCCAGGCCGCCAAGAAGGCCGACGTGTACAACAAGCTCAAGTTCGCCTCGGACGGCTTGTACCCGGACGTCATCACACAGATGAAGACGCCCAACTCCCCGATCGTGGCAGAGACCTTCCACCGGGGCTTCATGGCCGCCGCGATCGGCCTCTACACCGCCTACCTGGCCGCCACCGGCAAGATCGATCCCTCCACCCTGCCGCACGAGAAGCGGGACAGCCTGTTCAAGCTGGTCTGCGTCACGCCGTCGGACTACACCCAGTACACGAAGTGGGACAACAAGATCGACAGCTGGGTCGACACGCTGGTGGCCAATGGTCCCTGGTCGACCGAGCCGACCCCGCTGGTCAGCGGCGGCCCCGAGAAGATGCCGTAACGCCGAGCCAGACGCCGGACCGATCGCCTGCGCTGATCCGGTACGACCTGCATGACCCAGGCGGGGCCGGTGATCTCCTCCGAAGGAGAGGATCACCGGGCTCCGGCCGGGTACGACAATCCCTGCCAGTGAGGAAGATCGGAGAAATTTCGTGGCGAACCTGGTCGAACAAGTAACCCCGGGGGCATCGCACTCCGGCGGCAACGAGCCCATCGCGAAGCATCGTCGGTTCGAGCTCAGGAGCCTCGGTGAGCTCGGCGCGCTGATCGTCCTGATCATTGTCTTTTTCGCGCTGAACCCTTCGACTTTTCTGTCGATCGCGAACATTCGGACGATTCTCGATCAGGCGTCAACGCCACTGATCGTCGGCGTCGGCGCCACCCTGGTCATCCTGATGGGCTCGATCGACCTGTCGGTTGAGGGGATCATGGGTGCGTCCGGGATGGCATACATCCTGTCCACTCTGCACACTCGGAGTTCGGTTCCCAGTTCGACCAACCTGGGGTCGCTCGCGTTTGTCATCGGCATCGGCCTCGGCGCGGCGCTCGGGTTTGTCAGCGGTGCGATCCATACCCGGCTGAAGGTGCCCTCCTTCATTGTCACGCTCGGCGTGTGGTTCGTCGGGCTGGGCATCGGGATCATCCTCTTCGGTACCGACGCGCAGCCGAGCCTGCCCGACGACGGGGCGGCGGCCTGGCCCACCGACAACTTCATTGGCCTACCGCATTCCATCTGGCTTGCAGTCGTGATCCTCGCGCTCGGCCTGGTCGTCACCCGTTATACCAAGCTCGGCCGGTTCGCCTTCGCCATCGGCAACAACGAGGACATCGCGCGGAGCAACGGCATCCCGGTCGGCCGCATCAAGCTGTACGTGTTCATAGTCGCCGGAGCGATCAGCGGTCTGGCCGGGATCCTGGCGACGATGCGACTGGGCCAGGGCACGCCGTCGGTCGGCAATGGCACTCTGTTTCTGACCATCGCAGCCGTCGTCATCGGCGGGACGTCTTTGGGTGGCGGCAAGGGCGGCATCCTCCGCACCACCCTGGGCGTGCTGCTACTGACCATCCTGAACAACGGCCTCCTCCTATCCGGTGTCGATCCGGGCTACCAATCCGGAGTCTCCGGGCTGGTGCTCATCGTGGCCATCGTCGCGGCGGCCTGGCCGCTCCGCAGCAGACTGAGGATTGTGAAATGACTACCAATTCGGTCAAGGATCGCGATCTCGGAGCAGCAACCGACACGCCAGCTCTGAAATTGACGAACATCACCAAGTCGTTCGGTCCGGTCACGGCCGTGCGCGACGTGTCACTGACCATTCCGCGCAATCAGGTGGTCGGGCTGATCGGCGAGAACGGCGCCGGCAAGTCCACCCTACTCAAGATCTTGACCGGGCTGCACGAGCCCGACTCCGGCGTGATGGAAGTGTCCGGCGTACAGGTGCGGTTCAGAAAGCCGCAGGATGCGGTGGCCGCCGGATTCGGCGTCGTGCACCAGGAGCAGTCGTTATTGACCAGCCTGTCGGTCGCCGAGAACATCGCGATGAACGCGCTCGGGGCAAAGAACGCGGCCACCAAATATGGTTGGTACCGCTGGAGCCGGCTGAATAAAGAGGCCGAGGGCATCCTGGCCCGGGTGGGCGCGAGGATCAATCCCAGGACCATTGTTTCCGCGCTCTCCTTCGTCGACCGGCAGATGGTGGAGATCGCGCGGGCACTACGGGTTGACGAGGATACCCATGCCAACCCGATGATCATCCTGGACGAGCCGACTTCCGTGCTGGAGCGAGACGAAACCGCAATCTTGGAGCGGGAAATTCGACTGCTCAGGAACATCGGCTCGGTGATCTTCGTGTCGCACCGCTTGGACGAGATCGTGCGGATCTGCGACCGCATCATCGTCATGCGCCACGGCGAAATCGTGGCAGACGTCGCCAAGCAAGAGGTCACCGAGGCGGACCTGTTCCGGTTGATGATCGGACACGCTTCCACGGCCAGCGAGCGTCGGGACAGCGCACGCGAGCGCAGCGGGGAGCCGGTGCTGACGGTGTCCGGTCTGGGCCGTAAGCACGAGTACAACGACGTCTCGTTCGAGGTCCGCCCCGGCCAGTGCGTGGCCATCGTCGGCACCCTTGGTTCGGGCCGGGAATCGATGGTGCGGGCGCTGTTCGGGGCCGAGCCGTTCGACACCGGCACGTTCACCTACATGGGCAAGCGGATCCGGAACTGGAGCGCCGCCGAGGCTACCCGGGGCGGCATCGCCTACGTCCCGGCCGAGCGCAAGACCGAAGGCATGGTCGGCGGCCTGGACGCCAAGGAGAACATGACCCTGGCCCGGACCGGCAAGGGCGGATTTCTGCTCAACCGCCGCGCGCAGGCCACAGTGGCCAAGGAATGGTTCGAGACCCTGGACATCCGGCCGCGCAATCCCAGCCTGGACCTGGCCCGATTCTCCGGTGGCAACGCGCAGAAGGTGGTGATGGCCAAATGGCTGCACGTCGAAGGGCTCAAACTGCTGATCCTCGACCACCCGCTGCGGGGTCTGGACCCGGGCGCGGCGCAGACTCTGAACGCCCAGATCCGAGCGGCCCGTGACAAGGGCGCCGCCCTGATCCTGCTGGCCGACACGCTGGAGGAAGCCCTCGACAACGGCGACGACATCTTGGTCATGCGAGATGGCGAGGTCACCGCCCGATTCGACGTCGGCGTGGACAATCCGACTACCCTCGATCTGCTGGAAAAGATGGTGTGACGAAGCATGTCTGACAACAAGACGCTCGACGCCCCGGCCACTACGGTCACGGCCGGTGGCGGTCGCCGGGTCAGCCCGGCCCGGGTCTGGCAGACGGCAGGACCGGTCGCGGTATTCGTGGTGCTGTTCGCGGTGGTAGCCATCCTGCAGCCGAACTTCATCGGCGGCAGCGGGTTGGAAATCACGGCTACGTCGGCCACCGCGATCCTGCTCGTGGCGCTGGCGCAGGCGATCGTGCTGCACGTGGGGTCCATCGACCTGTCCAACGCGGCGATGGCGCTGTTCTCAGCCATCGTGCTTGCCAAGATGCTCGGTCCGCTGGGCGGGATCGCACCGGTGTTGTCCATCCTGATCGTGACCGGCGTCGGCGTCATCAACGGTTGGTTGGTTGCCTACACCCAGGTACCCAGCTTCGCCCTCACGCTGGGCATGTTGGGCGTCCTGGAGGCAGCATCGCTGGTGGTCAGTGGTTCGACCACCGTGTACGTCACCGGCAACGGCGACATGGTGACCTCTCTGTACGCGAACGCGATCGGCGGGTTGCCCTTGATGTTCTGGGTTGCCGTGGTGCTGGCCATTGTTCTATGGGCACTGCTGCGGTTCACCGTGGTAGGGCAGAGCCTGACGGCCGTCGGCCTCAACGAGTCGGGCGCGCTGTTCGCAGGGTTGCGCACCAAGCAGCTGAAGGTGGCCGCGTTCGCCCTCTCCGGTCTGCTGTCCGGCTTCGCCGGGCTGATGATCATCGCCCAGTCCGGGTCCGCATCGTCGACCGGTCTTGGCAGCGACCTGTTACTGCCGGCCATTGCCTCGGCAATCGTCGGCGGCACCGCCATCACCGGCGGCATCACCAATCCGATCAATGTCGTGTTCGGTGCCCTCACCGTCACGTTGATCCCCATCGGGGCGACTGCCATCGGCATTCCGTCGGAGGCGCAAAGCCTGGTGTACGGCCTGGTGATCATCGTTGTGGTTGCCTTGACGGCCACTCGCGGCCGCGGAGTGGTGAAGTAGGTACCGCGTGAAGCAGGTACCGCGTGAAGCAGGTACCGCGTGAAGCAGGTACCGCGTGAAATAGCTGCTGCGTGAAGTAGCTGCTTCATCACGGCCGGCATGCGTTTTGGCCGCGCCGACTGACACGACCGACGGCTCGACGCCACGCACCGATGCAAAGGAGTACCAACAGCATGACCACCTTGGAATCTCTGCAGCCTAACGAGGTATTGCGCTTTTTCGAGATCCTGTCGAATATTCCACGCGGCTCGGGCAACGAGAAGCATGTCGCGGACTGGGTTGTCGACTTCGCCAGGGAGCGGGGAATGACGGCAGAGCAGGACGAGATGCACTGCGTGCTGGTCCGCAAGCCCGGACAGAAGGGCCTGGAGAACGCACCGACATTGATCCTGCACGGACATCTGGACATGGTGTGCGCGCAGGAGGAAGGCGTCGAGCACGACTTCGTCAACGACCCGATCGACCTCGTCGTGGACGGTGACTTCATCACCGCACGGGGGACCTCGCTGGGCGCCGACAACGGCATCGGCGTCTCTTACATCCTGGCGCTGCTCGATTCCACCGACATCCCGCATCCGCCGCTGGAGGCGGTGCTGACCGCGATGGAGGAGAAAGGCAAGGTCGGCGCCGGGCAGTTCGACACGTCCAAGCTGACCGGCTCCCGGATGATCGACTTCAACTGGATCACCGACAACGAGATCCTCGCCGGCTGCAGCGGTGACGTGACCTTCATCGTCGACATCCCGGCGGAATGGGAACCGGTGCCGGCGACCCACGCGGCCACCAGGCTGCTCAAGGTGCGCGGGCTCCTCGGCGGACACTGTGAGTTCGACATTCACCTGGAGCGGGCCAACGCCATTCTGGTCCAGGCCCGAGTACTCAACGCGGTTCTCGACCGCTTCGACGTGCGGGTCGGCACCGCCTCCGGTGGCACCCAGAACAGCGCCATCCCCGCCGACGCTCAGGCCCTGCTGGCCATTCGTCCAGAGGATGTCCCCGGCATGGAGCGGCTCGTCGCCGAGTTGGACAGCACCCTGCGCACCGAGTACCAACGGGCGGACGGCGGCATCCGGTTGGAGCTGGAAGAGGCCGACGCATCCGAGCAGGTTTTCTCCGCCGCGGCGACCGGTCGGGCGTCCCGATTGACGGCGCTGATTCCCAACGGCGTGCTGAGCTGGAGTCTGCTCACCCCCGGCGTGGTGGAGAGCTCCAACAACGTCGGCACCCTGCGACCGACCGAGGACGGTGTGCGGTTGATGTCGACCATCACCGCTCAGTCGACCTCGCGCAAGCACGAGATCCTCGACCGCGCAAGGGCTCTCGCCGCACTGGCCGGCGGCGGTGTCACCGTCGAGCAGTACGGCCTGGACGCGCCGGAATTTCCCTACCAGGAGAATTCCGGGTTGCTCAAGACCGCTGCGGACGCCTACCGGGACGTGATCGGCCAGGAGCCGGACATCCACGTGTCCCAGTGCAGCCTCGAGCTCGGCATGTTCAGCCGCAAGATCCCTGGCTTGGAGATCATCTCGATCGGCACCGAACTGCACGCACTGCACTCGCCCCAGGAGTCCGTCAACCACACCTCGGTCGCCAAGGTGTGGCCGCTGGTCCGAGAAGTAGTCGGCCGGCTGAACTGATTTCCGCGGCGCGCCCCTGCCGCCGTTCCACCGTTCGAATGAATGGTCCCCGGATGAGAACGCACCAACGAGGACGAAGGAAACCAATCAACATGACAGTTCCCAACGACGGACAGACCGCCGACATCACCACCCAGATCGTGGTTCTGGGCGCAGGCCCCGGCGGCTACACCGCGGCCTTCCGGGCTGCGGACCTGGGTCAGCAGGTCGTCCTGGTCGACGCCGGCGACACACTCGGCGGAGTCTGCCTCAATGTCGGCTGCATTCCCTCGAAGGCTCTGCTGCACGCCGCGAAGGTGATCGAGGACGCCGCCGACATGACCGACCACGGCGTCAGTTTCAGCGCCCCGAAGGTCGACCTGGATCGTCTGCGGGAGTGGAAGAGTGGCGTTGTCAGCCGCCTCACCGGAGGACTCGTCGGCCTCGCCCGCAAACGTCGCGTCACCATGGTTCATGGCATCGGTCGGTTTGTTTCCGACCGTCGGCTGCAGGTCACCACAGCAGACGGCGGCAGCCAATCGATAGATTTCGACAAGGCCATCATCGCGGTCGGATCCCGCCCCGTGACACTGCCCTTCATCCCGCACGACGACCCCCGGGTGATCGACTCCACCGGCGCACTCGACCTCGCCGACGTACCTGGCCGCCTTCTCGTCCTCGGCGGCGGGATCATCGGGTTGGAGATGGCCACGGTGTACTCCGCCCTGGGCGCAGCAATCACCGTCGTGGAACTGATGGGCCAAGTCATCCCCGGCGCCGACCCGGATCTCGTCAAACCCCTGCACAAGCGCCTTCAGAGCCGTTACGCCAACATCTACCTCGATACCCGCGTCACGGCAGTGCACGCCGCGGACGACGGCCTGCACGTCACCTTCGACGGGCCGAAGGCTCCGGCAACTGAAATCTTCGACAAGATTCTGGTCGCCGTCGGCCGTGCACCCAACGGCCGGGCCATCGCGGCCGAACGCGCAGGTGTGACTGTCGACGATCGGGGATTCATTCCGGTCGACTCCCAGATGCGGACCAGCGTCGCGCACATCTATGCCATCGGTGACGTCGTCGGGCAACCAATGCTGGCCCACAAAGCCACCCACGAAGCGAAGGTTGCCGCCGAGAACGCTGCTGGTGCCTGCACCGAATTCTACGCCACGGCTATTCCTTCCGTGGCCTACACCGACCCTGAGGTGGCCTGGGTGGGACTGTCTGAAAATGATGCTCGGCAAGGAGGTATCGACTATGAGAAGGCCAGCTTTCCCTGGGCGGCCAACGGGCGTTCACTGACGGTCGGTCGAAATGAAGGGCTGACCAAACTGATTTTCGACAAGGCCACCAACCGCGTCCTGGGATGCGGCATCGTCGGTCCTTCCGCCGGAGATCTCATCGCCGAGGCGACGCTGGCGATCGAGCTCGGCGCCGATGCCGCCGGTGTCAGCCGCACGATCCACCCGCACCCGACGCTCTCGGAAACAATCGCGATGGCGGCGGAGACCTTCGAAGGCACCATCACCGACCTGTATGTGCCAGCGTCCCGACGGCCGTGACAGGTGGGCAGATAGCGCGTACGCGTACCGGAGGAGGTCCCGTGGAGTCGACAGAGGCTGCCGACTTCGACCAGATCCGTCTGGTGACCACGGTGGCGTGGCTCTATCACACCCGCCAGCTGCGACAGAGTGCGATCGCGG
>CAXUHA010000066.1:0-9518 GCA_964250735.1 uncultured Nakamurella sp.
GCTTGACTGGTTGAGGGAGACGCTAACGGTGTTGAACCCAGACGGCGGGCTCGGTTCTTCGAGCATGACGTCCGCGGACCCGAGCTCTAGGTAGGCGAATCTTTCCTAGGGTCGGCAAACCGAATCACGAATCCGCAGACCGTGCACCAAGTCGATGCTCCGGTCGAGGTCAGTGACCAGCAATTCCGGTCCCAGGGCTGGCTTGCGCAGGGGCATCGACCGATGCTCCCACACTGCCCGTTTCCGGGGCCAAGTCCAGCGCGGTGCTGTCTCGATTACCGAACCCTTTGGCCGCCGCTGAAGAACGCGACAGGACGGGGACTTTCCCCACGGTCTGTGGGGAAATCAGGTCGCGCCTTCCAGGTTCGGCAACGCGGTGGTTTGGTGTTCGCCTCCCGGTTCGGCATTCCTAACCGGCAAACCCCGATCGACCCACTGCTGCTTCACCCGACGACTAGGGCGCCCGTTGAGCGGCGACGGCGCCGTCGGTCCGGCGCTCGGTGCACAATGCCTGCATGTTTGAAGACCATCCCGCTTTCGTTCCACCCGTTGACGAGTCCATATCCGTGTGGCGCTAGGTCGATATGACCAAACTTGGCAGCCTCATGTCCTCATCCGCGGTGGCGTTCGTTCGAGCGGACCTTCTCGGGCGACGAGTGGGAGGGCGCCTGGACGCAACCGATGGTCGCCGCCCGCGAGGAACAGAACCGCCTCGCGGACCTGGCCGATATCACGCTGCGTGCCCAACAGGCTTCTGTGCTGACTCCTCGTCCGTTCAACGCCAAAATGCGCCGCGAGTCGTCAAAGCATCTACGTCAGCTGCTGGTGCATATCCGAAAGCGAAGATGCGGCCATGTGGAGCATCTACGGCGGTCGGGGATCGCACTTCGCTCAACGTTCCGCGCGATGGGAAGCGCCATACGAGGCGAACCCGTCTTCGCTGGTGTCGTCCAGTACGTGGACTACGAGTCCGGGAGCTTCGAGGATGACGGGAACGTCTTCACGGCGTGCCTCAACAAGAGGGCCGCGTTTGCCTATGAACCTGAACTGCGCCTGGCTGTTCAAGCCCCCTGGACGTCGATGTCTGAGGTGGAAGAGCAGTACATCGGTGACAATGGACAAATCGGGGTGAATACGCACCCGGGGTACCCGCCCGCTCGCCAGGTCGAAGCTGTCCTCGGCGAGCTGCTCAAGGAAGTGGTGCTCGCCCCGGACCAACCTGTGTGGTCGGAGGCACCGATCCGCGCACTTCTTGATCGGTTCGGTCTCCAGGATGTGCCGCTCAGACGAAGCAAGCTCGGTGAGGCCCCGCGATTCTAACGTGCGCTGGTGCCCGCAAGCGGACTGTTGACCGGTCACCCATACACAAACGACACCGTGCGAGATCGAGCTGATGTTGCCCGAACCGTTCTGATCGTGGCGTAGACGGGCCGAGGACCTTAAACCATGTAGTTCCGGGCACCAGCCCGTTATGAGTATCGATAACGTGGCGGCCGCCGTTGAAGCCTTCGGACACCGGGGTGAGCGCGTAGGCGTAAGCATCGCCGAGGTCGCGCTGAGCGGTGGAGCCATCGTCTCGCCGTCGTCATGGTGATCTACCGCAAGCTTCGGCCTACCGATAGGCGGGCGAATGTTGTTATCTGGGCTTGTTAAGCATTTTCGTTCATGCTCCATAAGGTCCATAGCGCGGTGCGCATCCGTCGTGGCTGTTGCAGGACGGTGGTGATCGCGGCGGCAACGTCTGTGGGTGCGAGGTAGGAGTCTTTGATGGGGTCGCCGGCAATCCGGCCCAGCCCGTCGGCGAAGCCGGAGTTGACGGCGGCCGGCGCGATGGTCGATACCCGGATTCCACGCGGACGCAGTTCTTGGTCGAGTGAGACGGCGAGGCCGACTTGCCCGTATTTGCTGGCCGCGTAGACCGACTCTTGGCCGCTGGCACTGCCGAGCCCGGCCACGGAGGCCACGATGACGATGTCACCGCCGCCGTGGCGGTCGAATTCGGGGACGGCGGCTCGGACAGTCCAGATGGTGCCGAGCAGATTGGTGTCGACGATGGCGGCTAGTTGGTCGTCGGAGTAGTCCAGGATGCTGCCGAACACGCCGATACCGGCGTTGCTGATAAGCGAGTCGATTCGTCCCCATCGGTCGACGGCAGCCGCGACCGCTGCGTGCGCATCGGCGGCGCTTCGCACGTTCATCGATTGAACCAGGGTCTGTTCCGCCGGCCATTGATCGGCCACCTCTTGCGCTGCGGCCGGTCGGAAGTCGGCGAGCACGACGTTCGCTCCGGCCTCGAGCAGCAGCGTCGCGGTGGCGGCGCCGATGCCGGATCCGGCTCCGGTGATCAGAACGACCGAGCCGGTCAGATCCCGTGTTTCAGCAGGCACCCAGGGCTCCAGTGTTGGTGCGAAGCGCGTTCAGCGCCGCAAGATAGAGGTGTCGACGCTCGGTGAGGACGGCTCGTCCGCGGCCGGGTTCTGCGGCCAGGGTGGTGGTCGGTGTCGCCGCGGTCATCAGTTGGGAGTCGGTGACCAGCCCCGCGGCCTGGCCGGCGAGGAGGGCGGCGCCGCGGGCGGAAGCGCCGGGGACGGCGACGGCATGCAGATGGGCGTCGAGGATGTCGGCGAGCAGCTGCTGCCAGACAGGGGTGGTGGTGCCACCGCCGGCCAGTCGTAGCTCCCGACGGCCCGGCGGGATGCCAGGCAGAGCCTCCAGGGCATCGGCGATCGCGAATCCGACTCCCTCCAATGCGGAATACAGCAAAGCCTCTCGGTCGTGCGAGGCGCTCAAGTGTGTCCAGGAGCCGCGCAGGTTGGTGTCCATGTAGGGGGTGCGTTCGCCGATGAGGTGCGGCAAGAAGATCGGGTCATCCACTCGCGCCTGGCGCCCGGCGGCAGCGTACAGCTGCGCCCAATCGACCCCGAGCATGCGCCGGACCCAGTCCAGGCTCTGGCCGCCGGTCAATCCGGCGGCCATGGCGTACCAGCCGTCGCGGGTCGCCGATCGGTACAGGTGGGTGACGGGCGCCGCGGCCGCGCTGGTCGATTCGCCGGTGGGCGCCGCGACCGGCGTAACGATCTGGACACCGGTGCCAATGGTCAGCTGCACGGCGCCGATGTCGAACAACCCTGAGCCGAGGGCGGCGGCGGCAGAGTCGCCGGCGCCGGCAGCGACCGGGATGCCATGCGGCAGGCCGAGTTGGTCGGCCACCCGCGGCAGCAGCGGGCCGGCGCAGGTGCCGGCGAATGCCAGCAGGTCCGGTAGTAGGTCGCGGCGGATGCCCAACGCTGTGACGACGTCTTCGTCCCAGTCCTGGGTCAGGACGTTGTAGAGCAGGGTGGCCGATGCGTCGCTCGGTTCGGCGGCGAACCGGCCGGTCAACCGGGCCCGGATCCAGTCCTTGGGTTGCAGAGCCCACCGGGCCCGCGTGATGACGTCCGGCTCGTGGCGATGCAGCCAGCCCAGTTCCGGTCCGGCCATGCCGGGGCTCAGCGGATTGGCCAGGCCGCTCCGCACGGCCGGCGCCAGTCCCTGCAGGACTTTCAGCTCTCGGGTGGCGCGGGCGTCGGCCCACAACACGGCCGGTCGGACGGGCACACCGTCGGCGTCGGTGAGTACGACGCCGTGCATCTGTCCGGACAGCCCGATACCGGCTGGCGTAGTACTGGGAACGGCGGCCAGGACCTGTGCGGTCGCACCGGCAATGGCCTGCCACCACGACTGAGGGTCGGTTTCGGCCCAGCCTGGGTGGGGCCGCTCGACCGGGTACTCGGCGCCGGCGGCGGCCAGGATCGTTCCGGCCGGGTCGGTGAGGACTACTTTGACGGAGCTGGTGCCCAGGTCGATGCCGAGCAGGGCGGCGGTCACGGGTAGGCCGCGACGTCGATGACGACCTTGTGCGCGGTCGGGTCGGTGGTCACGGTGTCCAGTGCGTTCTGATACTGGTCCAGCCCGAAGCGGTGGCTGATGATCCCGTCGGTGCGGACCCGCCCGGCCCGCAGCGCGGCGATGGCGGCACCGAACGAGGTCATCTCGGCGAACGAGCCCTTGATGGTGATCTCGCGGCGGAACACGTCGTAGGGCGAAATGTTCAATCGGGCATCGGTGTGGGCGACGCCGTAGATCAGCACGGTGCCGCCGTTTCGGGCCAGCGGGATGCAGATGTCGCCGACCTCGGTAGCGCCGGTGGCCTCCACGACGATGTCGTAACCGTCGCCGCCGGCTGCTGCGCGTAGCGCCCGAACGTTGGCGGCCGGGTTGCCCCGGTGGATGAGCACGGTCCGGGTCGCTCCAAGGTTGGCGGCGGTGTCGAGCTGGAATTGCACCGGGCCGGCGACGGTCACAGAGGAGGCGCCGCCAGAGGCGATGAGCTGCGCCAACAGCTGCCCGGTCGGTCCGGCGCCCAGCACCAGGGCGGTCGAGCCGGGGCGGACCTGCAAAGTCTCCAGGCCGTGCATCGCGCAGGCCGTGGGCTCGACGAACACAGCGGTGTCCATTGGAAGTCCGTCGACGGAGAAAACCAGGTCCTGCGAGACCCGGACGTACTCGGCGAAGAAGCCGTCGATGTTGGAGCCCAACCCTTGCGGCCGGGCGCACAGGATCGGCCGACCGGACAGGCAGTAGTCACAGACCCTGCACGGAATGTTCGGATTTACCGTGACCAGTTCACCCATCCGGCAACGGGTCACACCGGGGCCGGTTTCGGTGACGACCCCGACCATCTCATGCCCGGGGATCAGTGGGAACCTGGCGCCGAACCCGCCGTGGTGGATGTGCACATCGGTGCCACATACCCCGACCGACAGCACCTTGATCAGCACGTCCTCGGCACCGGGAACAAGGTTAGGCAGGTCTACGACCTGGAAGTTGGTCGCCGAGTCATACCTCACGGCCTTCATGAATGCGCCTTTCGATCGGTGCCCCGCCAGGTGATCCAGGCTTCCCACACTGACCTCTGTCAACGTTGTCAGAAACGAGTGTCACACCTGTATGCTTGTTCTGTCAACGTTGTCACATCCGGTCGTCCAGTTGCGAATACGAGAGGCGGTGCACGGATGACCACTATGCGAGAGGTCGCGGCACTGGCCGGGGTCAGTGTCAAAACGGTGTCCCGGGTGGTGAACAACGACCGCTACGTGTCCCAGACCGTCCGGGACCGGGTGGAAGTCGCTGTCGCTGAGACCGGTTTTGTGCCCAACCTGAACGCCTCGAACCTGCGGTCAGGACGATCGACGGCCATCGGCGTGGCCGTGCCCGATGTTGCCGACCCGTTCTTCGGCACCATCATCCGGGTCGCCGAGAAGACAGCCCGCGGCCGCGGCGCGGCGTTGCTGGTGACCAGCTTGAGCTACGACCCGGCCGAGGAACGCGCGGCCGTCGAATCGTTGCTGCAACGTCAGATCGCCGGCCTGATCATGGCGCCGACCAGCCACGACCAGTCCTACCTCAGGCCGTGGACCACTGCGGTGGACATGGTGTTCGTCGACCGACCTCCTCGCCGGCTGCTGGCCGACAGTTTCGTGGAGGACGACGCAGGCGGGGCCGAACTGGCCACCACCACTCTCCTCACTGCCGGGCATCGGCGGATCGCTTTTCTTGCGCCGTCCTACGACGTGGTCACCGTCGCCCGGCGCTTGGACGGTTTCCGAGCGGCTCTGGCCGCCGCCGGCCTCGACCCGGACCCGGACCTGCAGATGTTCTACGAAGACATCGGTGTGGACACCGTCGCCGGATGCCGGCAGTTGCTGGCGCTGCCCGACCCGCCAACGGCGCTGTTTTGCGGGAACCTCGTTGCGGCCATCGACGTGGTGCCGCTGCTGCACCGCATCAACCGCACCGATCTGGCGCTCATCAGCTTCGGTGACTTTCCGATGGCCGCGACGTTGCAGCCATCGGTGTCGGTCATCGATCAGCAACCCGACGTGCTCGGGCAAGCGGCGATCGACCGCCTGTTCCGCCGCATCGACCAGCCCGGCAGCCGACTGAAACGTCATGTCATCCTGCCCGTTTCAGTCATCGACCGTGACAGCAGTTCCATTGCCGGCCCGTTCGCGTCGGCTGCCGCCCTGCCCCTCGCCCGGGCCTGAGAAGGAGAACCACACCATGCTTGATCTCTACGTCGACTCCGCCGTCCGCGAAGACGTTGAACCACTACTGGAAATCGGCGCGTTCAAAGGCGTCACCACCAACCCAACCATCCTGCACCGAGCCGGACTGACCGGAGCCGACCTGCCCGAGCTGTACCGCTGGGCCACCGGCGCCGGCGCCCAAGAAGTCTTCGTCCAGGCCTGGGGCACCGGCGTCGACGAAATCGAAGCCTCCGGCCGCAAACTGATGGAACTGGGCGACCGCACCATCATCAAAGTCGCCGGCACCGCCGACGGGATCCGGGCCGGCGCGCGCCTGGCCGCCGACGGGATTCCGCTGCTGCTCACCGTCATCTACGCCGCCCATCAAGCCGTCACCGCATCGGCCATCGGCGCGCAGTACCTGGCTCCCTACATCGGGAAGATGGCCGACGAAGGTCGCCCGGCCCGGGAAGAAACCGCCACCATGCACCGCCTCCTCCGGGCCACCGGCAGCACCACCCGCGTCCTGGCCGCCAGCCTGCGCAACACCGCCGACCTGGTCTACCTGGCCGAACAAGGCGTCGACGCGTTCACCATCGGTGTGCCCGTCGCCCGCAAACTGTTCGACGACCCAGCTACCACCGCGGCCTCTGCCGTCTTCGACGACATCACTGCAGGTTGGTGAGATCGGTCCCGCACCACCCGCTGAACCGCTTAGATCCCCGAAGATCTCACCGCCGCCGACCCACGATCTTGGCCTGAACGGACATGAGTGAGCTTTCGCAGGCCCAACGCCGCCGCGTCATCGTCGAGCGGGCCAGAGCTGACGGCCGGATCGACGCCCACGATTTAGCCGCCCGACTGGACGTGGCCATCGAGACGATCCGCCGGGACCTGACCGCCCTGGCACAGCACGGCGTGCTACGCCGGATCCACGGCGCGGCCTACCCGGCGGAAGGTGCAGCCCATGAAGTCCCTCGGATCACCGCGCCAGCTTCCTGGTCGTCGAACGCCGCCGCATCGCCGCCGCCGCCGCCGAAACTGGTGACGCCCCCACCGTGTTCCTCGACGAGGGCTACACCTGCCAACTCGTCGCTGAACGACGCGCCGCCTCTCGGACGCCCAGGACTGTGATCACCCAGGCGATTTTCACTGCCCGCACCCTTGCCTGCGCACCGTCCGGGACAATCAACGTGTTCATGCTCGGCGGCCCCGTCCGGCCCAGCTCAATCGGTACCAACGGACAATGGGCTGTCGACATGCTCCGAAGCACCAACAGCTTCACCCGCTACGCCGAGCTTCCCGACTTCCACACACTCATCACCGACACCGACCTACCCACCAGCCAAGCCCGCCGATTCTCAGACCGCGGCCCCCAAGTCACCCGGGTGTAGCGCCCCTCGACCCTTGACTCCGTGGCCGCCACAGCGTCAGCCTGCCGATCGGCAAGTCGGCATCGTCGGCGACAGCACGAGTGATTCGTCGTCAGCCGGGATGGCTGTCAAACACGAGCCGTCGCGGCCAGGTGGTCGGGGCCCAAGGAGGTCGATCTCCAAAGGCGGTCGCTACCCAGCCGTCCCGTCGCGCTCTGTTCGTCCGGCGAGATGCTGGCGTTGCCGGGCATGCAGGCCTGCAAGCGAATCTCCGTAGGTAGCCGATGGGCGGAGCCGCGGGTCACTGGGAACGTGGGCGTCACGCAAGGCGTGTACGTACGCCCGATCCTGGTCGATCCGAACGCGAACCTGACCCGCTCCGCCGACGGACCCGTGGCCGGGGACGAGGACATCGACCTCGCCCGCCACCTCCTCGAACAGCTGTAGCGCGGCGAGGTAGTCCTCGATCGGGTCAACCGTGCCGTTCAGGTCGAGGATCGGAATCAAGACGTCGGAAAGCATGTCGCCGGCGACGAGGACCCCACGCTCCTCGATCAACAGCGCTGCATGGCCCTTGGCATGCCCTTGGTGCTCGACAATCCTCACACCCGGGCCGTCCCAAGGGATCCGCGCAGTGTCGGCAGGCAATCCGGTAATGACGCCGAGCAGGTTCAGCGGCACCTGCGTGACGATGTCCGGTGGGATCAGCCCGGCGACGCGGGCCTTCGCACCCTCGTCCGACAGCCGCGCTCGGACAGTAGCCGCGCAGGCCGACGTGCCGTAACGGGGCGCCGCATCAAGCATGGCGTGCCAGAGCAGGTGGTCCCAGTGGGGATGCGTCGAGAAGCCGGCCACAACGGTCTGCCCCGAATCGGACAGATCGGCGGCGAGGCAGGCCATTTCGTGGTCCAGCACCCCTGGGTCGATGAGCAACGCACCGGCCCGGCCCTGCACGACAACGGCGTTGCTCTGCATGAACTCGCTCTGATGGATCAGCACATCTTCCGCGACCTGTCTCAGCACGGGGCACTCCTTCCGCTCGTGTGGTGCATCCGCTGGTGAAAGTGCAGCGTGTTGCCGGATCAATATCGGCACCCTGTTGATCGCATCTGAGCCGGTCTACCGGGCGCCCGACATCGCCCCCGGGTGTCGGCCGTACTACTGGGACCGGGCAGAGTCACTTGATGCCGCCGCGGCGTCCAACTGAGCTTCAACTGTTTCTGGTGTGACACCGAAATGGGCCAGTACGCCGGTACCACGCTCGACGGCCAGAATGGCCAGCAGTACATGCTCGCTGCCGACGTTGTCCGAGCCGCGCCGTTGAGCCTCGACGAAGGCGTGCTCCAGCGCCTCTTTCGCGTGCGGGTCGAACGGGATCAGGGCGGGCAGGTTCGATCCGGCTGGTGGGAGCGTCGACTCAGCCAAGCCTTCCATGTCGGCCAGCACGACTCCCTGCGCGGTGAGACAGTGAGCCGCCTTGCTGTCCGCGGCAGCAACAAGCCCGAGCACAAGATGTGCAACGCCAATGGTCTTGTTGCTTGCCGCCCGCGCTCGCTCCTGCGCGGTGATGACCACTGCCCGAGCTTCTTTGTCGAACCGACTGAAACCATGACTCGAGTCGAGGGGAGCGTTTGCCGGCTGCGCCTTCGCCACGAACCGCTTCTGGGCGGCTTGCTTGCTCATCCCCATGCTGCGTCCGATGTCGGACCACGACGCGCCGGTCCGACGGGCCTGATCCACGAAGTGCCCGATGAGCGAGTCCGCGACCTCGTCCAGTTCCTCGGCCAGTTGCACCGCCCCTGTGACCCGGTCGAGCGGGTCCTGATGGGCGTTCGAGACGGTACCGATGAGGTCGTCCAGGCGGGTGCTCGGACTGAGATTGAGAGATGTCATAGCGTCAACCTACGGTTGTCGACCCCCCGTGTCAACCGGCAGTTGACGCTGGCCCGACTAACGGCTCAGTACGGAATGAAGGGTGGCTCACGCGGAGTCCGAAGGTGTTGGTGGGGTGGCGTTTCCGCTGGTGGGCCAGGGTGGGGAGGTGGGTGGTGGGGGTGGTCGGCTGGTGTGGTGGTGT
>CAXUHA010000067.1:0-9447 GCA_964250735.1 uncultured Nakamurella sp.
TCTCCAACGTGATGGTCGTCGACGGCGACAACAAGCCGACCAAGGTCGGCAAGCGCGTTGACGACCAGGGACGCAACGTCCGGGTCGCACGTCGGAGCGGGAAGGACCTGTAATGACGACCACCGAAGTGAAGGTGAGCCCCCGTCTCAAGCTGCGCTACGCGGCCGAGATCAAGCAGGCGCTCCACGAGCAGTTCTCCTACCCCAACGTCATGCAGATCCCCGGCGTGGTCAAAGTCGTGGTCAACATGGGCGTCGGCGAGGCCGCGCGGGACGCGAAGCTGATCGAAGGTGCCGTGCGCGACCTGGCCCTGATCACCGGCCAGAAGCCGGAGGTCAAGAAGGCCCGTAAGTCGATCGCGCAGTTCAAGCTGCGCGAAGGCATGCCGATCGGCGCCAAGGTCACCCTGCGGGGCGACCGGATGTGGGAGTTCCTGGACCGGCTGGTCACCATCGCCCTCCCGCGTATCCGGGATTTCCGAGGCCTCTCGCCGAAGCAGTTCGACGGCAACGGCAACTACACCTTCGGCCTCAACGAACAGTCGATGTTCCACGAGATCGACATCGATCGCATCGACAGACCACGCGGGATGGACATCACCGTCGTCACCACCGCCACCACCGATGACGAAGGACGGGCGCTGCTCAAGCTCCTGGGCTTCCCGTTCAAGGAGATCTGACCATGGCGAAGACCGCTCTGATCATGAAGTCGAAGCGCAAGCCCAAGTTTGCGGTGCGGGGCTACACGCGATGCAACCGTTGCGGGCGCCCGCACTCGGTGTACAAGAAGTTCGGCCTGTGCCGCATCTGCCTCCGCGAAATGGCACACGCCGGCGAACTGCCCGGCATCACCAAGTCGAGCTGGTAGCAGACCCGCTCAGCACCCGGCCTGACGCACTCGTCCGGCCATCACCCTCGCGCCCCTGGCAGGCGCGCTGAATCGTCACAGGCCAGGGTCGCGCAGCGGCTTTCTGGAACCAGACGAGAAAGGCACCACCACCCATGGTCATGACAGACCCGGTAGCAGACTTCCTGACCCGCATCCGCAACGCGAACTCGGCGTACCACGAAGAGGTGGTGATGCCGTTCTCGAAGCTGAAGGGACACATCGCCGACATCCTCGTCAAAGAGGGCTACATCGGCTCTTGGACGACGGTCGACGCCACGGTCGGCAAGTCGCTGGTCGTCACCCTCAAGTACGGCCCCAACCGGGAGCGTTCGATCGCCGGGGTCCGCCGTATCTCCAAGCCCGGCCTCCGGATCTACGCGCGGTCCACGGAACTGCCCAAGGTGCTCGGCGGCCTCGGCGTGGCCATCATCTCGACCTCGACCGGTCTGTTGACCGACCGGCAGGCCGCCAAGAAGAAGGTGGGCGGGGAAGTTCTCGCCTACGTCTGGTAAGGAACAGAGCTCATGTCTCGAATCGGAAGAATGCCGATCCCAGTTCCTGCCGGGGTCGATGTGACGATCGACGGTGCCCTCGTCACGGTCAAGGGGCCCAAGGGCGTGCTGTCCCACTCGGTGGTCGAGCCGATCGCCGTCGACAAGGAGGATGACGGCACGCTCGCCGTCACCCGCCCGGACGACCTGCGGGACTCCAAGTCCCGCCACGGCCTGACCAGAACCCTGGTCAACAACATGGTCGTCGGCGTCACCACCGGCTACTCCAAGTCGATGGAGATCGTCGGCGTCGGCTACCGGGTCGCGGCCGACGGCCGTGACCTGGTGTTCGCGCTCGGCTATTCCCACCCGGTGCCGGTGAAGGCGCCGGACGGGATCAATTTCGTCGTCGAATCCCCGATCAGGTTCAAGATCGAGGGCATCGACAAGCAGTTGGTCGGCGAGATCGCCGCCAACATCCGCAAGTTGCGCAAGCCCGACCCGTACAAGGGCAAGGGTGTGCGGTACGCCGGCGAGGTCGTCAGGCGCAAGGTCGGAAAGACGGGTAAGTGACCATGGCAGCAGGCGTTTCCCAGGCACGCGCGCAGGCGCGGACGAGGCGGCACTTCCGACTGCGGAAGAAGGTCGTCGGTACGGCCGGCCGGCCCCGGTTGGTCGTCACCCGGTCGGCACGGCACATCGTGGTGCAGGTCGTCGACGATTCGATCGGCCACACGCTGGCGTCCGCGTCCACCCTCGAGGCCGACCTGCGGGTCGCCGACGGTGACAAGAGCGCGAAGGCCAGGCGCGTCGGCGAACTCGTCGCCGAGCGGGCCAAGGCCGCAGGCGTGGTGTCGGTGGTTTTCGACCGGGGCGGCGACCGCTACCACGGTCGCATCGCGGCGCTGGCCGACGGCGCCCGTCACGCCGGGTTGGATTTCTAGATGAACAGCAATGTTGTGCGTGTGACCGTGTGTGTGCGATCGAGAGGGACATCTGATGCCCGGACAAGCTAGGCAGGGCGGCTTCGGCCAGGGACAGGGCCAGGCCCGGACCGGCGGCGAAGGCGGCGACCGTCGCGGCGGCCGCGGTGGACGCGACGGCGGACGGCGGGATGCTCCGGTCGAGAAGAACCCGCTGTTGGAGCGCATCGTCGTCACCAACCGGGTGGCCAAGGTCGTCAAGGGCGGTCGGCGGTTCTCCTTCACCGCGCTGGTGGTCGTCGGTGACGGCGACGGCACCGTCGGCGTTGGCTACGGCAAGGCCAAGGAGATCCCGGCCGCCATCGCCAAGGGCGTGGAAGAGGCGAAGAAGAACCAGTTCAAGGTTCCGCGCATCGCCGCCACCATCCCGCACCCCATCCAGGGTGAGGCGGCGGCCGGCGTCGTACTGCTGCGCCCGGCGAGCCCCGGCACCGGCGTCATCGCCGGTGGTCCGGTGCGCGCGGTGCTGGAGTGCGCCGGCATCCATGACGTGCTGTCCAAGTCGCTCGGCTCGGACAACCCGATCAACATCGTGCACGCCACCATCGCAGCCCTCAAGGGTCTGCAGCGCCCCGAGGAGATCGCGGCCCGCCGTGGTCTGCCGATCGAGGACGTGGCCCCGGCCGCGATGCTGCGGGCCAGAGCCGGACAGGGGGTGTGATCGTGGCGCAGCAGCTCAGAATCACCCAGATCCGCTCGACCATCGGCAACAAGCCCAAGGCCAGGGAGTCGGTGCGGTCGCTGGGTCTGAAGAAGATCCACCAGGTGGTCACGGTCCCGGACAACCCGGTGAACCGCGGCTACGTCAAATCCGCCAGGCATCTGCTGACGGTCGAGTTCGTGAAGGCGTCGCACGGCGTCGAGGGAAGTGACAGCAGTGGTAATTAAGGTCCATCACCTACGCCCCGCCCCCGGCGCGAAGACGGCCAAGACCCGGGTCGGCCGCGGCGACGGCAGCAAGGGCAAGACAGCCGGCCGGGGCACCAAGGGTACCGGCGCCCGGAAGAACGTCCCGGCCTCGTTCGAGGGCGGAAACCTGCCCCTGCACATGCGGCTGCCCAAGCTCAAAGGCTTCAAGAACCGGTTCCGGGTCGAGTTCCAGGTCGTCAACGTCGGCCAACTCGCGGCGCTGTTCCCGCAGGGCGGCAGCATCGGAATCGCCGAACTGGTTGATGCCGGGGCGGTCCGCCCCAATCAGCCGGTCAAGGTGCTCGGCGACGGGGACCTGAATGGCGTGAGCGTGAACGTGGCCGCCAACGCCTTCTCCGGGTCGGCCAAGGACAAGATCACCGCCGCCGGGGGTACGACCATCGCCGTCTGATTCCAGGCCCTGGTCGCCCGGCCACCGCGCGACCCCGGACTTCGGTGGACGCCCGGCCGACAGACCAGGGCCCGGAAGGGCGGTGCGTTAGAGTCGTTTCATCGGGGAGCACTCGGCGGCTGCCCTGCTGATGTACACCCGCATCACCGGCAACCTGCGAGGCTCTGTCGGCGGAGTCGCCCGCTGACCGGCGACGACAGGAGGACCATTGCTCGCCGCATTCGTTTCGGCGCTGAAGACGCCGGACTTGCGCAAGAAGATTCTCTTCACCCTGGCCATGGTTGCCGTGTACCGACTGGGCGCGACGTTGCCATCGCCCGGGGTCGCGTACTCGAAGGTCAACGAGTGCATCAGCAACGGCGGGGCCGACAACTCGCTGAACACCGTGTTGAACCTGTTTTCCGGCGGCGCGCTGCTCAAGCTCAGCGTTTTCGCCCTCGGGATCATGCCCTACATCACGGCGTCGATCATCGTCCAGCTGCTGACCGTCGTGATTCCTCGCTTCGAGCAGCTGAAGAAGCAGGGCCAGCCCGGCCAGGCCAAGATGACGCAGTACACCCGGTATCTGACCATCGGTCTCGGGCTCCTGCAGTCCACCGCCTTCGTCGCCCTGACCATCAACGGTCAGTTGTTCCCCAACTGCGCGCGTAGCGCCGACGTCATCCCCAACCGGGACGCGTTCACGTTGATCGTGCTGGTGGTGACCATGACGGCCGGAACGTCCGCGATCATGTGGATGGGCGAGCTGATCACCGATCGCGGTATCGGCAACGGCATGTCCATCCTCATCTTCACCTCGATCGCCGCCCGGATCCCGACCGAGGGTCAGCAGATCCTGGCCAGCGGCGGAGGGCTCGTCTTCGGCGTCATCATCGTGATCGGCCTGGCCATCATCGCGGCCGTGGTCTTCATCGAGCAGGGCCAACGCCGACTGCCGGTGCAGTACGCCAAGCGCATGATCGGGCGCAAGATGTACGGCGGAACGTCGACCTACCTTCCGCTCAAGGTCAATCAGGCCGGCGTCATCCCGGTCATCTTCGCCACCTCCCTGCTCTACATCCCGACGTTGATCGCCCAGCTGACCGGCAGCACGTCGGCCCTGTCCAACTGGATCTCGGTGTACGTCGTCGACCAGGGGAACTGGTTCCACAACGCGCTGTATTTCGCGCTCATCATCTTTTTCACCTATTTCTACGTCGGGATCACCTTCAACCCGACCGAGCGGGCCGACGAGCTGAAGAAGTACGGCGGGTTCATCCCGGGTATCCGCCCCGGCCGACCGACCGCGGAATACCTGCAGTTCGTGCTGTCCCGGATCACCCTGCCGGGGTCGCTCTACCTGGGCTTCATCGCCATCCTGCCGAACTTGTTCCTGTCTCTCACCGGCAGCGGCAACAACCAGAACTTCCCCTTCGGCGGCACCTCGGTGTTGATCATGGTCGGTGTCGGTCTGGATACCGTCAAGCAGATCGAGACCCAGCTGATGCAACGCAACTACGAAGGCTTCCTGCGCTGATCGGCCGACCCGACGGCTCGGCGCGGCCAACCCCCCGGGCCGGATCGGACCGGTTCGGCCACCACCTCGGTGGCCTATAGTTCGGTAGGCCACCAACGGGCGGTGCCGATCGAAAGTCCGGTCGACGTTGGGCCAACACGAAGGGTGGTTCCGCTGATGCGATTGCTCATCGTCGGTCCGCAGGGCGCCGGTAAAGGTACCCAGGCGGGATTGCTCGCCCAATCGCTCGGCATTCCCCATGTGTCCACCGGAGACCTGTTCCGGGCCAACCTGGCCGCGTCGACCGAACTGGGCATGCTGGCGAAGAAGTACATGGACGCCGGAGAGCTGGTCCCGGACGAGGTCACCCAGGAAATGGTGGCCGACCGGGTCGCCCAACCCGACGCCCAGGCCGGTTTCCTGCTCGACGGGTTTCCGCGGAATCTTCAGCAGGCCGACTGGTTGACCGGTCTGTTGGACCGGCTCCAGGCGCCGATCGACGTCGTCGTCCTGCTCACCGCCCCGGACCAGGTGTTGCTCGAGCGGATGTTGGCCCGCGGCCGGGCCGACGACACCGAGGAAGCCATCACCCGCCGGTTGGCTATCTACCACCGCGAGACCACCCCGCTGATCGATTACTACGACGGTCGGGTCGTGCACGTCGACGGAGTGGGCGACGTGGACGATGTTCACGAGCGGGTGCTCGAAGCGGTCCGCGGGCATGGCTGATCGGGGTATCCAGTACAAGACCCGCGGTGAGTTGCAGGCGATGCGTGCCGCGGGCCTGATCCTGGCCAGGGCCATCGCTGCAGGTCGGGCCGTCGCCGTGCCCGGAGTGACGACCGCCGAGGTGGATGCCGCGGTAGCCGACGTGATCGCGGACGCCGGTGCGGTCAGCAACTTCCTGAACTACGGTTCGCACGGCGGTGCCGGCGGCTTCCCGGCGACGATCTGCGCCTCGGTCAACGAAGAGGTCGTCCACGGGATACCCGGTGCCCGGGTGCTGGTCGAGGGCGACCTGCTGTCCATCGACGCAGGCTGCGTGCTGGACGGGTGGCACGCCGATTCGGCGATCTCGCTGCACATCGGCGAGCCTCCGGCGATCGAGGAGGTGGACCTCGTCATCGCCACCGAACTGGCCATGTGGGCCGGTATCGCGGCGGTCAAGGCCGGTGGTCGGCTGGGCGATGTATCGTGGGCGATCGAGATGTCGGGGGAGAAGTCGGGAGCTCAGGACGGCAGGCGTTACGGTTCGGTGGCCGGCTATGGGGGTCACGGCATCGGAACCGCGATGCACATGGAGCCGTTCATCCCCAACCAGGGCAAACGCGGCAAGGGCCCACGATTGTCGCCGGGGATGGCCCTGGCCATCGAGCCCATGCTGACGCTCGGCCGGCCGGCCACCAGCGAACTCGACGACGGCTGGACCGTCGTCACCAAGGACGGAGCACGGGCCGCCCACTTCGAACATTCGGTGGCCATCTGCTCGGACGGCATCAGTGTGTTGACCGCACCCGACTCCGGTGCGGCCGGCCTCCAGCAGTTCGGGGTGCAACCCATCTCGCTGGATTGACCGCTGGATTGACGCCGGGCCTGGCTGGTCAGAGCCGGTGGCCGCCCGCTGACTTTGTCACGGCAGGTCAAAGGCGTAGAGTGGAGTTTCGGCGCACGCGTCGTGCCGGTTTGCTGTGGCCGCCGACCGGTAGCGACACCCTCCAGTGTGCCAGTCGATGATCTGACAAGCGATGGTCTGAAACGCTTGCACGATCGTCACGCCCCTTCGACATACGTCGTTGGGGTAGTGCTGTGTCTGTAGCACAGAACAACAGAAGTGGATTGCGGAGCACATGGGCAAGAAGGACGGGGCCATCGAGGTCGAGGGCCGCGTGGTCGAACCGCTTCCCAACGCGATGTTCCGGGTGGAGTTGGAGAACGGGCATCGTGTGCTGGCGCATATCAGCGGCAAGATGCGGCAGCACTACATCCGGATCCTCCCCGAGGACCGCGTGGTCGTGGAACTCTCGCCCTACGACCTGACCCGCGGTCGGATCGTCTACCGGTACAAGTAGGGCGGGGTCAGCAGTATGTGAAGTGGGCGGTCCGCTCACTTCGCGAGCAGCCGGATCTCGATCCGGTCCGCGGGAACGATCGTCGCCTCGCGGTGACGCACAAGGAAGAAGTCGATGAAGGTCCAGCCCAGCGTCAAGAAGATCTGCGACAAGTGCAAGGTGATCCGCCGGCACGGTCGTGTCATGGTCATCTGCGAGAACGTGCGCCACAAACAGCGCCAAGGCTGATCAGAGCCGTTGGCATCATCGCGTGACCAACCGGCCGGCAGCATCGGTCGGTACACCCCCGGACTTCAGGCCGGGGCCCGGACGTCGTCCGGGACGGCGCGCGACCGACACCTGGAGGAACAACCGAAGGAGTACCGCGCCTCATGGCTCGACTCATGGGAGTTGATCTTCCCCGCGACAAGCGGATGGAGATTGCCCTGACCTACATCTACGGGATCGGCCGGACCCGCGCCGCCGCCCTCCTGGTCGCCACCGGGATCAGCCCGGACCTGCGCTCCAAGGACCTGACCGACGAGGACGTCCTCGCCCTGCGCGAGCAGATCGACGCCGGCTTCAAGGTCGAAGGTGACCTGCGCCGTGAGGTGCAGGCCGACATCCGCCGCAAGATGGAGATCGGTTCCTACCAGGGCCTGCGTCACCGCCGTCACCTGCCGGTGCGTGGTCAGCGGACCAAGACCAACGCACGGACCCGCAAGGGACCCAAGAAGACCATCGCCGGCAAGAAGAAGGCCAGGTAACCCGCCATGCCACCGAAGACCCGCCAGGGTGCCGCCGGCGTCAAGAAGATCCGGCGCAAAGAGAAGAAGAACGTCTCCCACGGCCACGCGCACATCAAGAGCACGTTCAACAACACGATCGTGTCGATTACCGATCCCACCGGGGCGGTGATCTCCTGGGCCTCGGCCGGCCACGTCGGCTTCAAGGGTTCGCGCAAGTCCACCCCGTTCGCCGCCCAGATGGCCGCCGAGAACGCGGCCCGCAAGGCCATCGAGCACGGCATGCGCAAGGTCGACGTCTTCGTCAAGGGGCCGGGTTCCGGTCGGGAGACCGCGATCCGCTCCCTCCAGGCCGCCGGCCTGGAGGTCGGTGCCATCTCCGACGTCACCCCGCAGGCCCACAACGGAACCCGGCCGCCCAAGCGGCGCCGGGTCTGACGCGGGAAAGGAACCTAGATCATGGCTAGATACACCGGTCCGATGACCAAGAAGTCCCGCCGCCTCAAGACCGACCTCGTCGGCGGGGACAAGGCCTTCGACGCCCGCCCGTTCCCGCCGGGTCAGCACGGTCGGGCCCGGACCAAGGAGAAGGAATACCTGACCCAGCTGCAGGAGAAGCAGAAGGCCCGCTTCACCTACGGCGTCATGGAGAAGCAGTTCTCCCGGTACTACAAGGAGGCGTCCTCGCGCCCGGGTAAGACCGGCGAGACCCTGCTGCAGATCCTCGAGTCGCGCCTGGACAACGTGGTGTACCGCGCCGGCCTGGCCCGCACTCGTCGGGCCTCCCGCCAGTTGGTCACCCACGGACACTTCCTGGTCAACGGCAAGCGCGTCGATGTGCCGTCCTACCGGGTCGAGCAGTACGACATCGTCACGGTTCGCAAGCAGTCCGTGGAGACGTTCCCGATGGAACTGGCCCGGCAGACCTTCGGCGACCGGCCGACCCCGGCCTGGATGCAGGTGGTGCCGAATTCGCTGCAGGTGATCATCCACCAGCTGCCGGTACGGGCGCAGATCGACTCGCAGATCACCGAGCAGCTGATCGTGGAGTACTACTCGAAGTAGTCAGTGCGGCCCCCGCGCTGATCATCATCACCCGCGCTGATCAACGTCGCGGTTCTGTGGCTGGTGTGACGGAAATCGATCACATCAGCCGCGCCGTGGAAGTTGATCAGCGCGGGGGCAGTGCCCTTGGAGTGGCGTCAAATAGCGGTCGCCACCTGAACAGGAATGGAGTTTCACCATGCTGATCTCTCAGCGCCCCGCACTCACCGAAGAGCCGGTCTCGGCGAACCGGTCGCGGTTCGTCATCGAGCCCCTCGAGCCCGGATTCGGGTACACCCTGGGCAACTCGCTCCGCCGTACTCTGCTGTCGTCCATTCCGGGTGCCTCGGTGACGAGCATCCGCGTCGACGGCGTACTGCACGAGTTCACCACCGTGCCCGGTGTGAAGGAAGACATCACCGAGCTGATCC
>CAXUHA010000068.1:0-9081 GCA_964250735.1 uncultured Nakamurella sp.
GCCGTTGACGGCGACCTGGTCCCAGGCGTAGGGGTTGTGTTGGAGGTTGTAGCCGGTTTTACCGATGGTCATCTGGGTGGACCACCAGACGGCGACGTGGGTGAGGCCTTTGACGGGGGTGAGTTTGGGTAGTCCGGCGGCGGACCTGGCGTTGTTGACCAGGGTGACCATTTGGGCGTCGAAGGTCGCGAGTTGGACGACGGGTGCGGCTGCGACGGCGGCGGCGGCCAGGGCCGTGGGGGCGGGTGCTGCGGTGGCGGGGGTGACGGCGACCACGGCGGCCACGGCGGCGGCCAGGGCGCCTAGTCCGAGGCGGTTCAGGGAAGTTTTCAGGGCGCTGGTGGTGGTGGCGGTGGTGGTGTTCATGGTGATCGCTCCCGGTGGCTCGTGGTGCGCGTGGTGGGTGTTGCGGTGTGTTCTTGCTCTACACCGACTGTAATCGTACATACACGCATAGTGATAGACCTACGGAGAGTGAAGTTTGACGCGGTCAAACGGCACGTTTTTCACGCATTGTCACGAAAGGCGCGTCGGGCGTAGGGGTGGGTGTCCTGTGGAGCGATGTGGTGCGGTGGAGGGGCCGACGTCACCAAACCGGCCACGCTGGGTAGTTTGCGACTACGGAGTGCGGTTTGGTGTGGTGGGAACGCTCGGTCTGTGGTTGGCGGTCACCGGAGTGCGGTCGCGCTCAGCGGCGTGTGGCCACCCGAGGGCAGAAAACAGAGCGGTCACGTGTCGGCGGATCGGACGGTCCAGCCGGTCACCGTCCGGATCCGGGACAGCACCACCACACCGCTCGGCCGGAATTCACGGTACTGGTGATACTTGGCGGCCAGTGCATCGAGGGCGCGGAGCCGGTGACGGCCCTCGGCCACGATTTCAGCGTCGGCGTCCACCCGCACCCACCACAGCTCTTCCCAGTCGTCGCTGTATTCCTCGGCCAGGAAGCTGACCTGGGGGTTGCGGGCGATGTTGTCGAGCCGCCGCAATCTGCCGGTCGTCTTGGGCTTGTGGTCGACCGCGAAGACCACGCTGCCATCGGTCACCGCAAACGTCACCGGCACCAGATGCGGCGCTCCGTTCTCGCCCGTGGTCCCGAGCACGGCCACCCGCTCGGACTGGAACCGTTGTAGTGCATTATCTCTGGTCATCGAGCCCATTGGCGCTCCTTCGGGCGAAAGCACGGTGCTGCCGTCAATCGACGTTCAGAACGACCTTGAAGGTGGCGTCGGCACCCGACGTCGGGCCGGCCAGCACCAGGTAGTAGTCGCCGGCCGCCAGCTGGTCGGTCCGGCCGTGTCCACACGGGGACCGTCGACTGGAGACGGGGCGGCCCGAGTCGTCGAACAGTCGAAGGGCCGGGGCGCCGCGGCCGGCCTCATCCCCGGTGGTCTGGCCCGGACACCGACCACCTTCGATCGACACTCTCGCCGGAGCGGGCAGGGTCAGCCGATACAGCTGCCGGTGACCGGCCGACACCGTGTGGTCGATCCGCGCGCCCAGACTGAGATCCGGCGGGGACGACGTGGAACCCAGCACCAGAGCGGGCCAATCCAAGGCAAGCTGCGGGGGGACACGGGACGGCACCGCGGCCGTGGCCAGCTCGGAAAGATGAGCCACGAAGCCGTCGTCGCCGGTCCTGGCCACGTCGAAGACACACGCAGCCATATCCTGCGAGTTGGCGAAGCTTCCTGTGGTGCAGGCACTTCGCGCGGCGACCGTGGCCACCGGGCTGGCCTGGGGCGGTGGGGCGGACGGTGCCGGGGCCGTCGGGGCGCTCTCGGAGAACAAGGACTGTGCGGCCGGCACCCGCCAACTCTCGACCACCTGGTCCACCGATCGAGCGGCCCCGGGTGGTCGGGCCGAGAAGTCACCCGCCGCGACGCCGCCGGCCACCCCGGGGACCGACGTGGTGACGGAGTCGGTGCCCGGAGAGGCCGTCGGGTTGGCGTCACCGAAAAGCCCCCGGGCCGACTCATCGGGCAGTCGGGCGATGACGGTCAGGCCCAGCGACGGATCCGCCGACATGGAAACGGTGGAGCCGTCCCCCCACAGGATCACCGCGTGGACGACGCCTTCGAGATCTGCCGGCCACAGTCCCACCGACGGACCCCCGGTCATCGCGATCGGATGGAACGACGGTTGGGCCGGGACCGGTGCTCCGTCGATGCTCAGGGTGCCGTCCATCACCAGTTCGACCCGGTGTTCCGGCACGCCGACCGCGGCGGCGCTGACGTAGCTGATGCCGGCTTCGTACGGCATGGGCTCCGTCCGGATCTGGATCTGGGTCTGGTCGACCTGATCACCGGCACGGGCCAGGAAATCGCCGGTCTTGCGCGTACTCACCCGGACCCCGCCGATGGTGACCAGGTGGACGTCACCGGTGACGCCGCCGCTGAACGGCCTGTTCCGGGTGGCGAAGTCGACCAGAGAGGCCATGTCGACGCCGGACGCGGCGATCGCCTGGGCCAGAGTCACCGAGGGCCCGGTGACCGGGACCCGCTCTCCGCCTGGTTCGAATTCGCCGAGCAGTCGCCCGTCCGGGCCGTACACGGTCCGCGGGCCGCCCGCGTTCAGGGTCACCGCGGTGTCACCCTCCGGGTCGAGCCCGACGCATCGGAGACGCCTCGATCCGGCGGCGGCGGCGGAACGGGACACGGCACAGCCGACCGTCGAACCGTCCGGCCCAACCCATCGGTAGGCACCGTCGGGCAGCATCTCCGCCTGTTCACCGGAGGTCGACCCCTGCCACCGGACGATCCCGCCGACCGGCAGTCGCAGCGCCGGGCCGGTACTCGGGCCATCGAGCCAGGCCAGCGCGACCACCGCCGGAACAGCAGGTGTCGGCGGTACCGCCACCGGCGCGGGCGCGGCGGCCGCGCCGGTGCTGGTGGTCGGGGCCGGCGCCGGCAGAGATCCGCTCGAGGGCAACAGGGTGGTCACCGAATCATCGGTCGGCGGGTGTGGCGAGGTCTGGGAGCAGGCGCCCAGACCGACGCACATCGCCGCCGCCATCACCACCGCCGAGAATCGGCACCGCGACACCCGTCCCGTGGTCACCATCGCATCGTCGCCCCCCGGACCACCGGCCGTCCAACCGGAGCGGTCCGGTGATGCCTCCGTCCCGCCCGGCCGTGCGTCGGGGTGGTCACCCGGATGCGTTCGAGCCGGTTACCTGAGCAGCAGCGGAGAGTACGCCGTACCATCCGCTTTGCCCGCTTTGTGTATTCCCGTGTATTTGCGGGCACCCGTACGACATCGGAACCCACCACCTGAACAACCCGCTGTCACCGGCCCGGCCCGCTCGACCCGCTGCCGAAAAGAAAAGGAACCTCCATGCGCAACAAGGTCCTCGGCCTGATCGGAGCGGCGGCACTCGCGGCCGGCACCTCGATCCTCACGCCGACGGCGGCCTCGGCCGCGGCGACGCTCGACTACTACGGCCCGCTCGCGCCCGTGACGGTCAACCACGTGACGGGAAGCGGTGGCATCTGGCTTTCCCTGACAGGAAACTCGGCCAAGTTCACCCTGGTCGTCTCCGGGCTGCTGGCCGGCGCCCCGCACCCGGCGCAGCTCTGGGTCGGCGGCCAGGGTCGTTGCCCCACCGCCGCCCAAGCCACCGCGCACAACGGTCACCCCACCGTCGGGCTGGCCGACGAGGCCGCCGTCATCGGTACGGTCGGTGCCTCGCTGACCACCTCGGGGGATACGTCCGCGAGTTCCGCACTGGACGTTTCCCGTTATCCGACGGCCGGCGATTACACCTACACCCGCACCTTCGACATCGATCCGGCCGCGATCGCGGCCGTGAAGAGCGGTACCGCGGTGCTGGTCGTGCACGGGATCGACTACAACGGCAACGGCCGGTACGACGATGTTCTCGGTGCCACGGCGGGTGTGCCGGCCGAGCAGACCGATCCGGCCCTGTGCGGCACCCTGGTCGCCGCCCAGATGAAGCAGGCAGTGCCGACCGGAAGCGCCGACACCGGCGGCGGATCGGCGGCGGCCGCCGGATCGCCGGCCGAGATCGGACTTGGCGTCGCGGCGCTGGTCGGGGCGGCTGTGGCCGCCGTCATCGCGTTCCGGCGCCACCCGGGCCGCCAATCCGCGGAGGGGGTGGTGACGAACGGATTTCGGAGGCTGAGGCGATGACCACTGCCCGACACCGCTGGACCCCCCGGAAGAGACGAAGATTCCCGACCATCGTGGCCGTGGTTCTCGCACTGATCGGGGTTCTACTGATCGGCCTGGCCGCGTGTACCGCCCGTTCCGGGCCACCGCAGCCCACCGCATCGTCGGCCGGTGTCATCGACGGAGACCCGGTCGGCGCATCGGGCGCATCAAGCTCGCCGCCGCCCGCCGGCACACCCGGCTCCCCCACGGCCGCCGCGACAACCCGCCCGGTCCTGTCGTCGCCGGGGGCGACATCACCGTCCACCCGGACTCCCACCAGGTCGGCCCCGCCCAAGTCCACCCTGGGCGCGTCAACGACGCCGCGGCCCGGCAAAACCGTTCCGGTCGTCGCGCCGACCTTCCCCACCACGGCCAAAGGGCTGATCCTGCAGGCCTCGGCACCGGTGTCGCTGACCATCCCCTCGCTGGGGGTGTCCTCGACGCTCCTTGATCTCGGTCTCAACGCGGACGGAACGGTTCAGGTGCCCTCGCTCGATGACCCGCACTCCAAGGCCGGCTGGTACCGGAATTCCCCGGAACCCGGCTCGATCGGGCCGGCCATCATCCTGGGGCACATCGACTCCAAGAAATTCGGTCCGGGCGTCTTCTACAACCTGGGCAACCTCAAGCCCGGCCAGGAGGTCGACGTCACCAGGAAGGATGGTTCGGTGGCCGTTTTCCGGATCGACGGGGTCCGGTCGTATCCGAAGAACAAGTTCCCGACCAAAGAGGTGTACGGGAATATCGACCATGCCGGTCTCCGCCTGATCACCTGCGGCGGCACCTTCGATGCCGACAGCGGTAGTTACGAGAGCAACATCGTCGCCTTCGCCAGCCTGGCGTCTGCCCGCGCAGCCTGACCAACGGATCTCCGCAGCAGACGAGCTGACCTGCTACTTCGCGTCGGCGTAGCAGTGGACGATGACCGGCCGGACCGGCGTGGCCGCCGTGCTGCCGGGGAAAACCAGCTGCCGGGCCGACTCTGCCGCCGCGACCGTCAGACCGGAGACCCGCGCAGCGGTGTCCTCCGGCGTGTGCACCACCAACTCGTCGTGCTGGAAGAACACCAGCTCGGCGCCCGGCACGGACCGCAGATCGCGGCGCAACCCGGACAGCCACACCCCGGCCCAGTCCGCCGCCGAACCCTGCACGACGAAATTCCGGGTAAACCGGCCGCGATCCCGGGCGACCTGCCTGGCCCGTTCCTCCTGGGCAGGCGTCGCATCCGGCACGGAACCGGCCTGCACCAGCTCCGACCACTGCACGGACGGGCCCGGGCTCGTCCGCCCCAGCACCGATTCCACGGTGCCCCCGATCTCGCCCTGTCGGGCCGCGTCCTCGACGTAGGCCATCGCCACCGGATACCGCCGGCGCAAGGTACCGAGCAACCGGCCGGCCTCACCGGAGGTCGCACCGTACATCGCGCCCAACATGGCCAATTTGGCGTGCGCCCGGTCGCCGCCGAAGCCGTCGTCGGCGATGGCCGTGTAGAGATCGTTCTGCTGGGAGGCCGCTTGCAGGGTCGGGTCCGAGGAGATGGCGGCCAGCACCCGCGGTTCCAACTGGGCGGCATCGGCCACCACGAAGACGTACCCCGGCTCGGCGATCACCGCCCGCCGGACCAGCCGGGCGATCTGCAGGGCACCGCCGCCGCGGGCGGCCCACCGGCCCGACACCACGCCGCCGGGCAGATAACTGGCGTGGAACCGTCCGTCGCGCACCCAGTCCGCCAGCCAGTTCCAGCCGTTCGCGGAGAACAGCCGGGAAAGTTCCTTGTAGGCCAGCACCGGATCCACGGCCGGATGGTCCAGAGCCCTGATCACCGAGGATCGGGTGGTCTGGATGTCGAATCCCGCGCGCCGGAACGCGGACCGGAGTTCGACGGCGGAGTCGGGATTGACCGGTGTTCCGAAGGCCGCGACGATGTCGGCGGCGAGGGCGGTCATCTTCGCAGGCCGCTCGCCCGCCGGGGGGCGGGGGCCCAGCACGTCGGCCAGGACGGCCCCGAAGACGTCCTCCCGCAGCGGGAGGCCAAGGTGGCCCATCTCGACCGCGGCCAGGGCAGCCGCCGATTCAGCGGCCACCAACAGTTTCAGGGCACTGTTCCCGGTGGCCCGGGCGAGCTGGTCCAGGTAGGCCTCGCGCAGTGCGGTGAGCGCATCGACCTGCGGTCCCGACCGGCCAACGGCATCGAACAGCGCCGGCGGCGCGTCCGCGCTGTCGACCGGCCGGTCGACGGGCACCGGCAAGCCGTGTCGCCTGGCGTACACGGCGGCGGCCGACGACGGGGCGCCGGCCCGCCCTTCCCGGCTGAGCAGGATCCTCTCGGTCAGGCTGACGTCGTGGCACCGCAAGGGGCTGAACCCGGCCGCGAGCAGCGGCGGATAAACCGCCTCCGTGGCGTCCCACAGCCAGCGCGCCCCGCCCGCCTCCCATGCCTGCAACCCCTCGACCGAGCCGATGACCACCGGCTCGTCCAGGGGCAATCCGTCGTCGGTGAGCGTTTGCACCCGCCAGCCGGGCCCCGGGCCGGCGATGGGCGACAGTGCCGCGATCACCGTGCCATTGTCCCGATTCACACCGACAACGACGCCAGATGCCGGGCGACACCATCGGGCAGGGCCGTGAACCACTGCCTCGGAGGGGGAGAGTGATACCGCCCGTAACGACCAGAAAGGCCGGGACCCGTGATGAGCCATCCGTTCAACGATCCCCACGACACCCAGCACACCCCGGAACCGGGCGAGCCGGTGCTCGCGGCCGAGGTCCGCGCGGCCAGGATGAGCACCGACGAGCGCCCGATGGGCCGTCCGGGGCGACCCTTCGACCGTCGCTCACCGTTCTTCGTCGGTATGGCCGGCGCCGCCGGTGTGGCGGTGACCTACGGGATCATCCAGCTGCTCGGCACCGCCCAATCCGTGCTGATCCTGATCGGTCTGGCCGTCTTCCTCGCGGTCGGGATGGAACCGGCGGTGGCGGTGCTGGTGCGGCGCCGCCTGCCCCGGTGGGCGGCCGTCCTCATCGTCCTGGTGGCCATCCTGGCCATCCTGGTCGGGTTCCTGGCCAGCGCGATCCCAGCCCTGGTGACCCAGGGCACCCAGATCGTGGCGAACATTCCGACGTGGGTACGGCAGGCCAACGACAACCACTCCTTCCTGGGCAGGCTCAACAGTCAGTTCGGGCTGGAAGCGAAGATCGAATCGTTGCTGAAGACGTCCGGCGGCGGCATCGCCGACGGCGTGCTGGGTGCGGGCAAGGTGGTGTTCAGCGCGCTGGCCAACACCCTGATCGTGCTGGTGCTGACGGCCTACTTCCTCGCCGACATGCCGCGCATCCGCCGACTGGTCTACCGGTTGTTTCCCGAGAGTCGGCGCCCGCGGGCGGTTCTCATCGGTGATGACATCGCCGCCAAGGTCGGCGGTTACGTGCTGGGAAACCTGATCGTGTCGATCATCGCCGGTCTGCTGACGTTCGGCTGGCTGCTCGCCTTCGGCGTGCCGTACGCGTTCCTGCTCTCCATCATGGTGGCCCTGCTCGACCTGGTCCCGGTGGTCGGCTCGACCATCGCCGGCGTCGTGGTCGCGCTGGTCGCGCTGACCGTCTCGTTGCCGGTGTGCCTGTTGACCATCGCCTTCTTCGTGTTGTACCGGCTGCTGGAGGACTATCTGCTGGTGCCCAGGATCATCGGGCGGGCCGTCGAGGTCCCGGCGCTGGTCACGGTGGTGTCGGTGCTGCTCGGCGGCGCGCTGCTCGGCGTGATCGGCGCCCTGGTGGCCATTCCGGCCGCCGCGGCCATCCTGTTGCTGGTCCGCGAGATCCTGCTGCCACGACAGGATCGGGCCTGACGGGCACGGCCGCCGCGAACGCACCGGACCGCGGGTCACCCTCGATAAGCTGCAGCGGTGACCGAGCCACGATCGCCATCCAGCGGGAAGCCGTCGTGAGTCCGCCGGTCCAGCCCAACTCACCGGGCCGCCCCGAACGGGCGGCGGAGCCCGCTACCCGGGCCGCGATCGTGACCGTCGACGACGACCCGGGGGTGTCCAGGGCCATCGCCCGCGACCTGCGCCGCAGATACGGGGAGAACTACCGGATCGTCCGCGCCGAGTCGGGCGCGCAGGCCCTGGCCGCGCTGGACGAATTGAAGCTCCGCGGCGAGGAGGTCGCGATCCTGCTCGCCGACTACCGGATGCCGACGATGAGCGGGATCGAATTCCTGGAGCAGGCGATGGACCTGTATCCGTGGGCCCGCCGGGTGTTGCTGACGGCCTACGCCGACACCGGCGCGGCCATCGACGCCATCAACGTCGTCGACCTCGACCACTATCTGCTCAAGCCGTGGGATCCTCCGGAGGAGAAGTTCTACCCGATCGTCGACGCCCAACTGGACGCCTGGTCGGCGGCCGAGAAGAAGCCGGTCCTGGAGACCAAGGTCGTCGGGCACCGCTGGAATGCGCGCTCCTCGCAGGTCCGGGAGTTCCTGGCCCGCAACCAGGTTCCGTATCGCTGGTACTCCAGTGAGGATCCCGAGGGCACGCGTCTACTGGCGGCTGCGGGCCTGCACGCGCTCCGCCTACCGGTGGTGATCGCCACCGGCGGAAAGGTGTGGCTGGAGCCGACGGATGGCGAACTGGCCACGGCTGTCGGGCTCACCACCTCGCCGGAAGGGGACTTCTACGACATCGTCGTCGTCGGCGGCGGCCCGGCCGGTCTGGGCGCCGCGGTGTACGGGGCGTCCGAGGGCCTGCGCACCGTCCTGGTCGAGCGAACGGCCACCGGGGGTCAGGCGGGCCAGAGCTCCCGGATCGAGAACTACCTCGGCTTTCCGGACGGCGTGTCCGGTTCGCAGTTGACCGAGCGGGCCCGGCGGCAGGCCACCAAGTTCGGCGCCGAGCTGATCACCACCCG
>CAXUHA010000069.1:0-8027 GCA_964250735.1 uncultured Nakamurella sp.
GCTGGCCCACCGCTTGTCCCGCCGCCTCGCCGCGGTCCGCAAGTCCGGTGCCGTTCCGTACCTGCGGCCCGACGGCAAGACCCAGGTCACCATCGAGTACGTGGGGGACAAGGCCGTTCGGCTGGACACGGTGGTGCTCTCCACCCAGCACGCCGAGAACATCGACCTGGAGAAGCTGCTGGCCGTCGACATCGCGGAACAGGTCGTCGCGCCGGAACTGGCGCTGCTGGACATCGACGTGACCGATCACCGGCTGCTGGTCAACCCGACCGGGCGGTTCGTCATCGGCGGCCCGATGGGTGACGCCGGGGTGACCGGCCGCAAGATCATCGTCGACACGTACGGCGGGATGGCCCGCCACGGTGGCGGTGCGTTCTCCGGCAAGGATCCGTCCAAGGTGGACCGCTCGGCTGCCTACGCGATGCGCTGGGTGGCCAAGAATCTGGTCGCCGCCGGCCTGGCCGACCGGATCGAGGTCCAGGTCGCCTACGCGATCGGCGTGGCGGCCCCGGTCGGCCTCTTCGTGGAGACTTTCGGCACCGAGCAGGTCGACCCGGAGAAGATCGCCGACGCGGTGAAGCAGGTGTTCGACCTCCGCCCCGCTGCGATCATCCGCGACCTGGACCTGAAGCGGCCGATCTACGCCCAGACCGCCGCCTACGGCCACTTCGGCCGCACCGACGTCGAGCTCCCCTGGGAGCAGCTGGACCGCGTCGACGCCCTCAAGGCCTACCTCGGCGTCTGACCGCCCCACACCCCCCGCGGGGATCAACTTCCTCGGCGGGGGCGAAGTGATGCCGTTCTGTCCCACCGTCACCACAGCGGCCATCTTCGTCCCCGCGAGCCGCTTCAGTGCGGCGGCGATGACGGTCCGGTCTGATATCCAGGACGAATGACGACGGCTCCTACTCGCACCCGGCGCACGGCCGGGGCCAGGGTCGCGGCCGCCGTCCTGCCGATCGCCAGGGTCGCGGTGGACGTCTCGCTGGCCCATCTGGATCGGCCGTTCGACTACCAGGTCACCGAAGCAGATTCGGCCTCCGCGCAGCCCGGCACCCGGGTCAGGGTGCGGTTCGCCGGGCGCCTGCTGGACGGGTACGTGCTGGACCGGGTCGCTGCCACCGACCACCCGGGCCGGCTCGGCTTCGTCGAGCGGGTGGTGTCGCCCGAGCCCATCCTGACGCCGGAGATCGCCCGGCTGGCCAGAGCCGTCGCCGACCGGTACGCGGGCACCCTGGCCGACGTGTTGCGTCTCGCGGTACCACCCCGTCACGCCAGGACCGAGAACTCACCGCCCCCCGCGGCCCTGCTCGACGCCGCTGGTCCTGCCCCGGTGGGGCAGGCTCCGGTGGCTCGGACATCGGTGGCTCAGACACCGGTGGACCGGGGACCGTGGCGCGCCTACCAGGCCGGGGACGCATTCCTGACCGCCGTGCAGGCCCGGCGTCCGGTACGGGCGGTGTGGCAGGCCCTTCCCGGAGAGGACTGGCCCGCTCGGCTGGCCGAGGCCGCCGCGGTCGCGGCGCAGGGCGGGGGAGGGGTGCTGCTGATCGTGCCCGACGCCACTGACCTGGGCCGCCTGGCCGCCGCGCTGGCGGCCCGGTTCGCCCCGGACGACTACCTCACGCTGACCGCCGATCTCGGGCCCGCGGAACGGTATCGGCGCTATCTGCGGCTTCGTCGCGGCCAGGTCAGGGTCGCGGCCGGCACCAGGGCGGCGGCCTTCGCGCCGATCGCGGACCTGGCGTTGGCCGTGGTCTTCGATGACGGCGACGACCTGCTGAGCGAAGCCCGTGCGCCGTATCCGCACGCCCGGGAGGTGCTGATGCTCCGGTCCGTCGCCGAGCGCTGTGCGCTGTTGGTCGGCGGTTTCGCCCGCACGGCGGAAGCAGAACTGCTGATCGACAGCGGCTGGGCCCGGCCGATCGTCGCCGACAGGTCGACCGTCCGGGCCAGGGCACCGCGAATCGAGGCGGCCGGCGACGACTACGCCACCGGGTCCGACTCGGCAGCCGCCGGCACCCGGCTCCCTCCGGCCGCCTTTGCCGCGGCCAGGAGCGCGCTGCAGGCCGGCCGGCCGGTGCTGGTCCAAGTGCCGCGAGGCGGCTACCTTCCCACCCTGTCGTGTGCCCGCTGCCGGAGGCCGGGGCGCTGCCGGCACTGTCATGGCCCACTGTCCGTCGGCGGCGCCCACCGGTTGCCGGCCTGCCGCTGGTGTGGCGTCGTCGAGGTCGGTTTCAATTGCCCGGCCTGCGGTTCCGATCAGTTCCGCAGCACCGTGCTGGGAGCCCGGCGGACGGCCGAGGAACTGGGCCGGGCCTTCCCGGGAGTTCAGCTGATCACCTCCTGGGGCGACACCGTCCGATCCGTTGTCGCCGACGAACCCTCGATCGTGGTGGCCACGCCAGGGGCAGAGCCCATCGCTCACTATGGAGCTGCGCTGCTGTTGGACGGGTTCGCGATGCTGGGCCGCCCCGATCTGCGCGCCGCCGAGGAGACGTTGCGACGGTGGATGGCCGCGGCCGCGTTGGTGGTGCCGGCCGCGCTTGGAGGTCGGGTGGTGGTGGGCGGGGACAGTTCGCTGTCGACCGTGCAGGCCCTGATCCGTTGGGACCCGGCTGGGCACGCGGCGGGCGAACTGGCGGCCCGCACCGAACTCGGATTTCCGCCGGCCGTGGCGATGGCGTCGATCCAGGGTCCCGCGCAGGAGGTGGCGGTGGCCACCGAAACGCTTCAGCTGCCGGCCGACGCCGATGTGCTGGGTCCCGTCCTGCTCGACGACGACCCTCCCGGGGCGGGGCCGCGACCGCCGGCCCAGATCCCCGGCGCGGGGACGGCCCGGGTGCTGTTGCGGGTGCCCTCGCAGGCTCGCAAACCGCTGGCTGCCGCGGTCAAGGCGCTGGCCGCCCAACGGTCGGCCCGCAAGGACGAGGTCAGCCTTCGGCTCCGGATCGACCCGGAGGAACTGTTCTGATCCGAACGAGACCACGACGGCGCACCACGACTCAGCCCAGACGCTCGACCAACCCGGCACGTACCGCCGGCCACTCGTTGGCCAGGATCGAATAGACCACGGTGTCCCGGAATGTGCCGTCGGCCCGCCGCCGATGCCGTCGCAGGACCCCCTCGCGTACCGCACCCAGCCGCTCGATCGCGGCCTGCGACCGCAGATTGACCAGGTCGGTCTGCAGCTTGACCCGGCCGAAGCCGCAGTCGGTGAAGGCATGTTCCAGAAGGAGCAGCTTGCACTCCGGATTGACGTGCGAACCCCAGGCCGCCGGGGTGTAGGCGGTCCAGCCCAGATGCAGTCGTTCGTCGGTCAGGAACAGGTCGCCCAGGCTGGTGGTGCCCACCACGCTGCCCGCCGCGCCGAGACCGCCCTCCCCGGTCAGTCGAACGGTGTAGGGAGTGTGGCCGGGGGTCGAGAGCATGGCGCCCAGCACCGCGCCCATCTTCTCGGTGCTGTCCGGGCGGCCCGCCGGGCCGCCCATGAAGTTGCCGGCGTAGACCCGGTCGTCGTCCAGGGCGGTGAACAGGGCGGCCGAGTCGGCCAGCACCGAACGGTCGAGCCGGACGTACCGGCCCAGCAACGGGCGGCCGTCCGGGGCGAGTGCGGACATCGATCCTCCAGTGGTTCGCGGATCTGGCACCCCGACGGTCCGGAGCACGGGATCAGGTCCGCGCGAGGTTCATGATGGCAGCAAGGCGAACATTCTCCCTTGTCCGAGGCGAGGTCCGTAGACTTCGCGGGCACCGCATCGCCCGGCCCACACATCACCCGGGCGCCACGCTCCGGCGGCGCCGGGCGAGGGTCGGGATCGAAATCAGAACCGTCCGGGATCGGACAGAGTTGGGAGGCTCGCCGTGCGTGTCGTCTTCGCCGGCACCCCCGCTCCGGCCGTTCCGTCGTTGCAGGCCCTGCTGGCCTCCGACCACGAGGTGGTGGCAGTGGTCAGCCGAGCCGACGCGCCTACCGGGCGGGGTCGGCGCACTGCGGCGTCGCCGGTGGCCGCGCTGGCCCGGCAGGAAGGCATCGAACTGCTCACCCCGCCGACGGCCCGCGACCCGGCGTTCGTCGACCGCTTGATCCAGCTCGCACCCGACGCCGCGGCGGTGGTCGCCTACGGTGCCATCCTGCCGCCGAACGTCCTGGACGTGCCGACCCACGGCTGGGTCAACCTGCACTTCTCCCTGCTTCCGGCCTGGCGGGGCGCCGCGCCGGTGCAGGCGGCGATCCGGGCCGGTGACGACATCACCGGGGCGAGCACCTTCCGGCTCGACGCCGGCCTGGACACCGGACCCGTTTACGGGGTCATCACCGAGCCGATCTCACCGCAGGACACCGCCGGTTCGCTGCTGGGCCGGCTGTCCACGTCCGGCGCGAGGCTGCTGATCGCCACCTTGGACGGCATCGCCGACGGGTCGGTCGTCCCCGTCCCGCAGCCGACGGACGGGGTCAGTGTGGCCGGCAAGATCACCGCCCAGGACGCCGAGGTGAACTGGGAGCTGCCCGGGTCCGCGATCGACCGGCTCATCCGGTCGGTCACCCCGGCGCCCGGGGCGTGGACCCGCTCGCCGTGGGGCCGCATCCTGCTCGGCCCGGTTCAACCAGTGGACATCACCTCCCTGGGCCCCGGCGAGCTGCGGGTGGAGAAGAACCAGGTTCTGGTCGGCACCGGTGGCGGTGCGGTCCGCCTGGGCACGGTGCAACCGCCGGGCCGGCGGGCGATGCCCGCGGCGGACTGGGCCCGCGGCCTGCGCCCCGGGCCCGGCACCCGGCTGACCGACCAGCCGGCCCCCGATCTGCTCCAGGACCGAACGTGAGCGCCTGCGCGAAGGGCCGGCTGGCATGACTGCCGACCGGCCCGGTCGTGGGCGTCCCAGTCTCGGCCCGCGAGGCGGTCGGTCCGCCGACGGCCGACGGAGCGGCGGCGACGGTCCACCGCGACGACCGCAGACCAGGCGACCACCGGACGTCGACCACGCTCGGCAGGCGGCGCTCGACCTGCTCGCGGCGGTCCGGTCGCGCAGCGCCTACGCGAACCTGACTCTGCCCGGTCTGTTGACCGACCGCGGACTGTCCGGCCGGGACGCGGCTCTGGCCACCGAGTTGGCCTATGGGGCCTGCCGGGCGCTCGGTCAGCTGGACGCGGTGATCGGCGCGTGTGGTGATCGCCCGCTGGCCGATCTGGACGGGCCGGTCCTGGATGCGCTGCGGTTGGGCTCGTATCAGCTGCTGCACACCCGCATCCCCGACCACGCGGCCGTCTCGGTCACCGTGGATCTGGTCAGGGCCGGACCGAACCCGGGAGCGGCCGGATTCGTGAATGCCGTGCTGCGCAAGATGTCCCGCCACAATCTGGCCGGCTGGATCGAACACATCGGGCCGGCGCGGGCGGTGGATCCGCTGGGCTACCTGGCGCTGTCCACCGCTCACCCGCGCTGGATCGTCACCGCGGTGAAGGAGGCGCTGGGCGCGACGGACGATCCGCAGGGCATGGCCGAGTTGGAGGCGGCCCTGGCCGCGGACGACGTCGCCCCGCACGTCCATCTGCTGGCCAAGCCCGGACTGATCAGCCAGGACGAGCTGGTCCTGGCCTCGGCCGGCGAGCGGGCCAGGTTTTCGCCGTTCGGGGTCTATCTGCCGACCGGTGACCCCGGCCGCATCCCGGCCATCGCCGACGGCCGCGCCGCCGTCCAGGACGAGGGTTCCCAGCTGGTGGCCCTGGCCCTGGCCGCAGCCGAGCTCGACGGGCCTGATCTGCGCTGGCTGGATCTGGCGGCCGGCCCCGGCGGAAAGGCAGCGCTGCTGGGCGCCTGGGCGGCCCAGACCGGGGCCAGGCTCGACGCCGTCGAGATCACCCCCCACCGGGCCGATCTGATCCGCCGGGCCGTGGTGGGCCTGCCGGTCGCGGTGCACACGGCGGACGGCCGCGACCCCGGTCTGCCGGCCGCAGGTTTCGACCGGGTGCTTCTGGACGCGCCGTGCACCGGACTGGGCGCTCTGCGCCGCCGTCCGGAAGCCCGCTGGCGCAGACAGCAGAGCGACGTCACCCCGTTGGTCCGGTTGCAACGTGAGCTGCTGGCCAGCGCGGCCGCCCTGGTTCGTCCGGGTGGCCTGGTCGCCTACGTGACCTGCTCGCCCCATCTGGCCGAGACCGCCGGGGTCATCGCCCGCCGGCCCACCGAACTGGAACTCATCGACGCCCGCCCCTACCTGCCGGGAGTCCCCCGGCTCGGCGGTGGTCCGACGGTTCAGTTGTGGCCGCACCGGCAGGGCACCGACGGCATGTTCCTGGCGTTGATGCGCCGCACGCTCTGATCGGGGAGTGACCCAACGAGCGCGCCGTGGGGTTCAAAAGGGCCTTGGGACGTCGATAGGCTCGTGGTGTGGCCCTGCTCATCGCTCCCAGCATTCTGTCCGCGGATTTCGCCCGGCTCGCCGACGAGGCGGCCTCCGTCACCGGCGCCGACTGGCTGCACGTGGACGTGATGGACAACCATTTCGTGCCCAACCTGACCCTGGGGCTGCCGGTCGTGCAGTCGCTGCTGGAGGCCACCGACATCCCGCTCGACTGTCATCTGATGATCGAGAATCCGGACCGCTGGGCCACGGCCTACGCGGAGGCCGGCGCCTACAACGTCACCGTTCATGCGGAGGCGGTCGCCGATCCGGTGACGATGGCCGTCGAGCTGCGGGCGGCGGGGGCCAAGGCCGGCCTGTCGCTGAAACCCGGTACCGCGCTGGACGACTGGATCGACGTCCTGCCGTTCTACGACACCCTGCTGATCATGACCGTGGAACCCGGCTTCGGCGGTCAGTCGTTCATGCCCGACATGATGGACAAGGTGACCCGCGCCCGGCGGATGGTCGAGACGGGTCACCTGAGGGTCGTGGTGCAGGTGGACGGCGGTATCGACCTGCAGACCATCGAGCGGGCCGCCGAAGCCGGGGCGGACTGCTTCGTGGCCGGCTCCGCGGTGTACGGGACGAGCGACCCGGCTGCCGCGGTCGCCGCGCTGCGGGCCACGGCCACCCGGCATGCCCGCCCGCCCGAGGCCGTCGACCCCGTCTGACCGGATCGCCGGATGGAAAGCGTTGCTCCCGGCGTTGCACCGATTTGCCCGGCACCGATTACCGGCACCGATCACCCGGCACCGACGGGCGGGCGCCGGCGGTGGGGGAGTATAGAGGTCGGCACTCAAGTACCAGGCAGCGGATGGGACGGCTCATGTTCACCGGGATCGTGGAAGAACGCGGCGAAGTGCTCGCCCTGCACCTCGGCCCGGACGGCGCTGACGCCCGCGTCACGGTGCGCGGTCCCGTCGTCACCCAGGACGTGCGGCACGGTGATTCCATCGCGGTCTCCGGCGTCTGCCTGACGGTCGTCGCCTCCTCGGGCGGCACGTTCACCGCTGATGTCATGTCCGAGACGCTCCTTCGGACCAGCGCCAAGGACTGGGCGCCGGGCCGTCCGGTGAACCTGGAAAGGTCCGTCACCCCGGTCACCCGGCTCGGCGGCCACGTCGTCCAGGGCCACGTCGACGGGATCGGCACGATCGTGTCGCGGGTGCCCCACGAGGGGTATGACGAATTCAGCATCTCGGTCGGCAAGGAGCTGGCCCGGTACGTCGCCGAGAAGGGCGCCATCGCGGTGGACGGAATTTCGCTGACCGTCATCGACGTCCAGGATTCGCCGGACGGGGCGGTGTTCAGGCTGGGGATCATCCCGGAGACCAGAGCCGCCACCACCCTGGGGACGACGACCGTCGGTTCCAGCGTCAACATCGAGGTCGACGTGATGGCCAAGTATGTGGAGCGGCTGCTGTCGTTCCGGGGGCAAGACCCAGAACGGGTGGAGAAGACATGACTATCGAGCTCGGACCTACCACCGCCAACCGGGTCAGGACGGAGACCGGATTCGACACGGTCGACTTCGCCGTCGCCGAGATCGCGGCCGGGCACGCCGTGATCGTCGTCGACGACGAGGACCGGGAGAACGAGGGCGACCTGATCTTCGCCGCCG
>CAXUHA010000070.1:0-7557 GCA_964250735.1 uncultured Nakamurella sp.
CCGAGCGGGCCCGGCGGCAGGCCACCAAGTTCGGCGCCGAGCTGATCACCACCCGGGACGTGGTCGGTCTGGAGGTCGCCGGATCGTCGCGCGTCGTCCGCTTCGCCGACGGTGGGTCGGTCAGCGCACACACCGTCATTCTGGCCACCGGCGTCACGTACCGGCAGCTGACCGCGCCCGGCCTGGCCGCCTTCACCGGATTGGGCGTGTTCTACGGTTCGGCGTTGACCGAGGCGTCGAGCTGCGCGGCGCAGGACGTCTACATCGTCGGCGGTGCCAATTCGGCCGGCCAGGCCGCCGTGTACCTGGCCAAGAGCGCCAAGTCGGTGACCATGGTGGTGCGCGCCGCCTCCCTGGAAGCGTCCATGTCGTACTACCTGATCCAGCAGATCGCCGGAATGGACAACATCACCATCCGGACCAGGACGGAGGTCGTCGGTGCGGACGGATCCGACCACCTGGAGAGGTTGGTGCTGCGCAACGCGCACACTGGCGACACCGAGACCGTCGACGCCGGCTGGCTCTTCGTCTTCGCCGGGGCGACCCCGCGGACGGAGTGGCTGAACGGCAGGGTGCTGCGGGACGCCCACGGATTCGTGCTGGCCGGACCGGACCTATCCGCCGACGGCCGCCCGCCCGGGTGGACACTGGACCGAGCGCCGTACTACCTGGAAACCAGCGTGCCCGGTGTGTTCGTGGCCGGTGACGCCCGTGCCGAATCGGCCAAGCGGGTCGCCTCGGCCGTCGGTGAGGGCGCCATGGCCGTCATGTTCGTGCACCGCTACCTGCAGAAGCTGCTGTAACCGTGACGGAGACGAGCCGTGACCATCAAGACTGATCCGATTCCGTGTGGCATCGACGAGCTCCGGACATTGTTCCTGTTCGAGAAACTCGATGACGAGCAGCTCGACTGGCTCTGCCGGCACGGCAGCACCATCCACGCCGAGCCGGGGCAGGTCTACGCCGAAGGACAGGAGGCCGCCTGCTTCTACGTGCTGCTGAGCGGCACCATCGTGATGTCCAAGCTGATCGGCGGCGACGACGTGGAGGTCACCCGGTCCTCGCAGGTCGGGGTGTACAGCGGCGCGTGGCAGGCCTACATGGGTGATCGCATTCCGCAGGTGTACAACAACTCGCTCCGCGTCGTCGTCCCCTCCCGGCTGTTCGTGCTGGACGCAGGAGAACTCGCGTTCATCATGAGCGAGTGGTTCCCGATGGCGCTGCACCTGCTGGACGGCATCTTCTGGGGGCAGCAGAACGTCCACCAGGTCACCGACCAGCGGGAACGGTTGCTGGCCCTGGGCTCGCTGTCGGCCGGCCTGACCCACGAGCTGAACAATCCGGCGGCCGCAGCGGTACGGGCCACGTCGGCGCTGCGGGAGCGGGTCGCCGGTATGCGGCACAAACTGGGGGGGATCGCCGCCGGGCCGTGGGACCGCAGCACCCTCGAGCAGCTGATGAAGCTGCAGGAGAAGGCGGTGGAGCAGGTGGCGAAGGCCCCCACGCTGAGCCCGATCGAGGCCTCGGATCGGGAGGACGCCCTGGCCGACTGGTTCGACGACCACGGCATCAGGGGCGGCTGGGACCTGGCTCCCACCTTCGTCCAGGCCGGCCTGGCCGCCGACTGGCTCGACGAGGCCGCCGCCGTGGTCGGGGCCGGTGTGCTCGAAGGTGCGGTGCGATGGATCAACTACAGCGTCGAAACCGAACTCCTGATGAACGAGATCGAGGATTCGGTCACCCGCATCTCCACGCTGGTGCAGTCGGCCAAGCAGTATTCCCAGTTGGACCGGGCCCCCTACCAGGTGATCGACGTGCACGAGCTGCTCGACGCGACCCTGTTGATGCTCAGCGCGAAGATCGGCAAGGCCATCACCGTGGTCCGGGACTATGACCGGACCCTGCCGCGGATCCCGGCCTACGCCTCGGAGCTCAACCAGGTCTGGACCAACACCATTCACAACGCGATCGGCGCCATGAGCGGAGTAGGCACGGCCGGAGCCAGCACGGCCGGAGTCGGCACGCTGACCGTGCGCACCGCCCGGGAGGATGACTGGCTGTTGGTCGAGATCGGCGACACCGGCCCCGGTGTGCCCGAGGAGATCAGGAACCGGATCTTCGAACCGTTCTTCACCACCAAACCGGTCGGCGAGGGCACCGGTCTGGGGTTGGACATCTCGTGGCGAATCGTGGTCAACAAGCACCACGGTGACCTGCGGCTGATCTCCGAACCGGGCGACACCCGCTTCCAGATCCGGCTTCCGCTGGTTCCCCCCACCGATTGACCGACGCCCAGACCCGAGGAGATGACGATGTCGGATGTCGCCGGGATCAACCCGGACACCCCGCTCAGCGGTGCCGGCTGCGCCGAGTGCGATGCGCTCGGCGGCTGGTGGTTCCACCTGCGGCGCTGCGCGCAGTGCGGCCACATCGGGTGCTGCGACAGTTCCCCGGCGCAGCACGCCAGTGGTCACGCCGCCACCACCGGCCACCCGTTCATCCGTAGCTACGAGCCGGGCGAAAACTGGTTCTACGACTACCGGACCCAGCAGATGTACGACGGTCCGGAATTGGTCGCGCCGTCCCACCACCCCATCGACCAGCCGGTCCCCGGCCCGGCCGGCCGCGTCCCTCGCGACTGGATGCAGCACCTCCACTGACCAGCACCGCCACTGATCAGCGCAGAGGGTCCGGAGCGTCGGTCACACCCAGGCGGCGGGGGCCGATCCGAGTGGTGCGGCGGCGACGGAGAAGGACATCCGCGCCGAACCGACGGTGACCGGTCCCGGCAGCCGGTGGCCGCGGCCCCAGAAATTCTGCTCGGCCACGGCGGTGCCCACGTCCACGGTATCGATCCGGCCCTCGTCGCGGTCGGACCGGTAGTCCTCCAACAACATCGCGGTCCGGCTCAGCGAGACCCGGCTGACACTGCCCAGTCCGGTCCGGTGACGTTCGGACACCCCGCGCAGCGCGGCCGCCGCCGCCAGGTATCCGGTCCCGTGATCGAGCGCCTGGATCGGCAGCGGCGTGGGTCGCGAGTCGGGATCTGCGTCCCGGGGGAACGCGATCCCGCTGCTCATCTGCACCAGGGAGTCGAAGCCGCGCCGCCCACGCCACGGTCCCGACCATCCGTAGGCGTCGAGCATCACTTCGACCAGCCCTGGGCGAGCTGCGTGCAGCTCCCGTTCACCCAGACCGAGCCGGTCCATCGCGCCCGGCCGGTAACCGTGGATCAGCACATCCGCCCCGGCCAGCAGCTCGAGCAGCTGGTCCCGACGGGTCTTCAGATCGAGGCGGGCGCAGTGCTTCCCGAGCGTCATCTCGATCTCCAGGCTCGGCTCGTCCCGGTCGACCGGGTCGATCCGGAGGACCTGGGCCCCGAAACCGGCCAGGAAGCGGGTGGCGGCCGGGCCGGCCAGCACCCGGGTCAGGTCGAGGACCCGCATGCCGTCCAACGGTCGGTCCGCCGGTCCGGGAACGGCGGCGAAGGCGGCGATGTCGGTGAACACCCTGGTCGCGAGATGGTCGTGGGCGACGGCCATGCCCTGATGATGGTTGCGCCAGGCTTCGGGGCTGCGGAGTTCGGCGGCGCAGCCGCCCGCCGCGACGACCGCGGATTCCAGTCGCTCACCGACCCAGCCCGCTGCCGCCGCGGCGACCCGGGCACGATCGGCCGGATGGTCCGCGGTGTCGCCCAGGCCCAGCACGCCGAGCGCGGCCGCCCGATGAACCCGATCGTTGGTGTGCAACCGAATCCAGCCGTCCGCGCAGCGGTAATCGCCGGCCACCGGATCCCACTGGGCCGGCAACGCCCAACCCTGGGGCGCGAAGGTCGGACCGAACCAGGCGCCGGCCAATCCACGGTCGACCTGGACCCGGTCGATCTCGCTCCCGGCGGCGCGGAACTCGGCCAGCGCCAGACCGGCAGCCGCCACCGCGGCCGACGCCAGGTCGGCGACGGGGTATGCCGAGCTGATGACGCGGGAACCCGCGAACGTCACCCGGTCCAGTAGCTCGGCCGGGCCGCCGAGGGCCGACCACAGATGCTCCAGCAAGGTCTCGTCGATCCAGGTCATGGCCTCGATAGTGCCAGCCCGTCCGGCCGTGACCGACCGGGTTCTCCCCGGGGATCAGGGGTGCAACGAACGCCGGATCTCGTCGAGCTTGGCCTTGGCGGCCCTTTCCCGCGCCTGCCTCTTGTCGTCCTCGGACAGCGCCGCTTGCTGCCCGGCGGCCGCCCGCGCGGCGGCCTCCCGGACCGCGGCCGCCTGCGCCAGTTCGGTGCTCCCGATCGCCGTGGCGTGCCGCGACTCGATCTTGTCCCGGACGTAGTCCAGGCTCGGTACGCCGGTTTCGCTGTAGTCCCCGGCTTGGACCAGACCGTAGGCCGACGGGCGCACCGTCGGTGTTTCGACGATCTCGGCGTCGACCACATCGTCGTCGTCGTCCAGGGGAGGTGGTGGGGACCCGACGGGCTCACCGTCGACGAGCTCGCGCTCATGGCCAGGTCCACCTTTGGCTTGCTCCATCGCCGCTGTCCTTTCGACCAGATTCCGCTCACGGCTATTGTCGCGTACGACCCTGCCGGACAGACCAATCGTCCCGCTTCCGGGCGCCGAACGACGTGCTCGGAGTGCGGTACCCCGGCGGGTCGGCAGAAGGCCGGCTGGAGAGCGAAGGAGGCCCTATGGCGACCAGCCACCGGCGGCCCAAGGGCACGCCTCCCCCTCGCTACCTGGGTGCACCCGGCTCGGCCGCGCATCCCCGGTGGAGAACGACGGCGATGGCCGGCGTCGCCATCGTCCTGGTCACCGTGGCCGCGGTCATCGTCATCGGCCGATCAGGGGCGGCGCCCGGGACTTCGACGAGCGCGACCCCGTCTTCGACGACCGCGACCCCGTCTTCGACGACCAAGGCCTCGTCGGGCACCGGGTCACCCCGACCTACCCCGACCCGGCCCCCGACGCGCACTCCGCCGCGCACCACTGCATCGGCTGAGGTCGCCGCCGTTTCGTCCACCACCGTTTCGTCCACCACCGTTTCGTCCACCACCGTTTCGTCCACCACCGAACCCACGAGCACTACCGGTGATCGGCGCGCGACGACGACGGGTGGCGGTGACCAAGGCACGGCCACCGTCATCACGGGACTGACGACCCTGACCGGCTGGTACCCCATCGGGACCACAACGGGCCGCTGACCAGCCACAACGACCACTGGGCGGCGACGAAGTGCGCCGCTTGCCTAAGTTACCGGTCAGTAATACGCTGGGGCTACTCGTCGGTAACATGCCGGAGGACCCGACGCCGCGCATCCACCCGGCCCGGACCAGCGCCGCAGGGAGCAGATCGTCATGGGCCATTACCGTTCCAATCTTCGTGACCTGGAATTCAACCTTTTCGAGGTCTTCGATTCCGGCCAGCGGATGGGCACCGGCCCCTTCGTCGAGATGGACGCCGAGACGGCACGCGGGGTGCTGACCGAACTGGAGGCTCTGGCCACCGGCCCGATCGCCGCCTCGTTCGTCGACGGTGACCGCAACCCGCCGGTCTTCGATCCCGCCACGTTCACGGTGACCCTGCCCGAGTCGTTCAAGAAATCCTTCGCGGCCGTCATGGACGGCGACTGGTGGCGCCTGGAACTACCCACCGACCTCGGCGGTTACGGTGCCCCACCGTCGTTGCGCTGGGCGGCGGCCGAATTGATCCTGGGTGCGAATCCGGCGGTTTTCATCTACGGGGCCGGCCCCAACTTCGCCCAGGTGGTGCACAATCTGGGCACCCCCGACCAGAAGAAGGTCGCCCGGTTGATGCTGGACAGGTTGTGGGGATCGACGATGGTGCTGACCGAACCCGACGCCGGCTCCGACGTCGGTTCGGCCCGGACCAAAGCCGTCCTGCAGCCGGACGGAACCTGGCAGTTGGAAGGCGTCAAGCGATTCATCACCTCGGCCGACCACGACATGTCGGAGAACATCGTTCATCTGGTACTGGCCCGTCCCGAGGGTGACGGGGTCCGGTCACGCCCGGGCACCAAGGGGCTGAGCCTTTTCATCGTCCCGAAATTCCATTTCGACCTGGAGACCGGCGAGCTCGGCGATCGCAACGGTGTCTTCGTCACCGGGGTGGAACACAAGATGGGGCTCAAGGTCTCGGCCACGTGCGAGTTGAGTTTCGGCCTCAACGGCACTCCGGCCGTCGGACTGCTCGTCGGCGACGTCCACGACGGCATCGCCCAGATGTTCCACATCATCGAGTACGCCCGGATGATGGTGGGCACCAAGGCGATCGCCACCCTGTCCACCGGCTACCTGAACGCCCTCGAGTACGCCAAGACCCGTGTCCAGGGTGCTGATCTGGCCCGGGGCGGCGACAAGGCGGCTCCGCGGGTCTCGATCATCCATCATCCCGACGTCCGCCGCATCCTGCTCAAGCAGAAGGCCTACGCGGAGGGCTTGCGGGCCACGTACCTCTACACCGGCACCTGGCAGGACCGGATCGCCTGCGGCGAAGGTGATGTCGCGCTGGCCAAGAGGGTCAACGACCTGCTCTTGCCCATCGTCAAGGGCGTCGGTTCCGAACGGGCCTACGAGAATCTGGCGTTGTCGCTGCAGGTCTTCGGCGGATCGGGGTACACGCAGGACTATCCCATCGAGCAATACATCCGGGACGCCAAGATCGACACCCTGTACGAAGGCACCACGGCGATCCAGGCCCAGGACTTCTTCTTCCGGAAGATCGTGAAGGACAACGGCGCCGCGCTTTCGGTCATTGCGCTCGAGATCACCGAGTTCCTGACCGCTCAGTCGGCCGAGGGTAGCCGGCACAAGGAGGAACTCGTCCTGCTGCGCGCGGCACTGGCCGATTTCCAGTCGATGATCGGCACGCTGGTCGGGTACGCGGTGGGGTCCGTGGAAAATCCGAAGAGCCTGTACAAGATCGGCGAGCACGCCGTTTCGTTGCTGATGAGCGCGGGTGACCTGTTGATCGGCTACCTGCTGATCAGGCAGGCCCTGGTCGCGCAGACCGCGCTGGACAAGGGCGCTGCGGCCAGGGACGTCGACTTCTACGCCGGCAAACTGGCAGTGGCCCACTGGTTCTCCCGCAATGTGCTGCCCGAGCTGGCCGGCCGCCGACTCATCGTGGAGGCCGCCGACAGCTCGCTGATGGAGATCCCGGAGGCCGCGTTCTAGACCTGAGGACAAGCGCGCCGGTGGCAGTCCCGCCGGGTAGGTTCGGCTGGGCAGGTGGAATCGACGGGCCGGCCGCGACCGGACGGACGGGGAGGTGGACGAGTGGCGCTGCGACGGCGGCCATGACGGTCCCCGCATCCGTGCGCGCGGCCGGCAGCGTCGGCGAGCTCGACCTGCTCGTGGCGCACTGCCGGGCGTGCCCGCGATTGGTCGCCTGGCGCGAGCTGGTCGGCGCCCAGAAGCGGGCGGCCTTCCGTGACCAGACCTACTGGGCCAGGCCGGTTCCCGGGTTCGGTGCGGATGACGCCTGGCTGCTGGTGGTGGGACTCGCACCGGCCGCGCACGGCGGCAACCGCACCGGACGG
>CAXUHA010000071.1:0-7327 GCA_964250735.1 uncultured Nakamurella sp.
AGAGCGGCCCCATGATGGGGGTAGACGACAGTTTCGCCGACCTTGAAAACCATGTTCCTGGTACCCCTTTCGATACCGTCATCTTAACATGCCCTGAACGCTAACCTTAAGTCGTTGCCGCAGGTCAGGGCCTCGTCTGGGTCTTGACAAACAACGCCTGTGCGTGCATCCGCAGCGCGGTCGACACGCTCCGGCGGCGAAAGCTGCGCCCCGGCGACCACCTCGACCCGGCCGAGAGCCCGGACCCGTCGGGCCTTTCGCACCGGTTCCGAGGTCTTTCAGAGCCGCCCCGGACCGTGGGGCGGCCGGCCCGCCACAGCTCGACTTTCGTTACCGGGGCCACCTCGCGTGCCCGGCGCGCGGACCGGCTGACCGGCCGACTAATCTGTTGCCAGATCGCCGGGTGGTGCGGGTAGCCAGGGCACTCCACCGCACCGCCCGCCGGATCATTGAGCAGCCGCCACTCCGAGCCAAAGGGGAACTGCCGTGTCCCGCACCGTCCGCTTGCCACGTCGCGTGCTGGTGCCCGTGGTCGCGGCACTGGCTGCGGTGATCCTCATGTCCGGGTGCGCCGCCGGGCAGATCTCGCAGACCGCCAACCAGGTGGCGGCCATTGACGGGGGCAACGGCACGGTCGGCCAGATCGGCGTCCGGAATGCACTTCTGGCCACCCCCACCGGAGCCGATTACGCCAAGGGTGCCGATGCGCCGCTGCTGATGTGGGTGTCGAACACGGGGCTGACCAGCGACACGCTGACCGCGGTGACCACCCCGGCCGCCGCATCCGTGCAGATCCAGGGTACCGCGACGGTGCCAGGTCAGACCCTGGCCGACTTCACCGGCAGCAAGGTCACCTTCACCTTGAAGGGCTTGACGTCGACCATCACCTACGGGGAGTCGATTCCGATCACTTTTGCCTTCAAGTCGGCCGGCAGCCTGACCGTCAACGTGCCGGTGGCAATTCCGGCCCAGCGCACCACGGGCCGGCCCGAGATCGACATCGAACCGACCGAGGGTGCTTCGCTCTGGGAGAGCAGTGCCGAAGGTTCCGCAGTCGGCGGCTGAACAACTTCCCGGGCCGGCCATCCGGACCCCTGTCGGTGGCCTGGACTAGCGTTCGAAGCATGTCCGGATTCTCGTCACAGCGTCCATCGTCGTTCTCTTCGCCACCGCCTGGCGGGTCGCCGGCGCGCTCGGCCGGCAAACCGGCCCGGCCGAGCTTCCACTGCACCGAGTGTGGGGCGACGGCGGCGAAGTGGGCCGGGCGCTGCCCGAACTGCCAGGCCTGGGGCACGCTGGCCGAACCGGGCGCCGGCCGGGCGGTGCTCCGCAAGGTCGGCCCGGGTCCGGTGACCGCCCCGGCCCGGCCCATCGGCCAGGTCGACGCCAGCCAGGTGGCAGCCCAGCCCAGCGGGGTGGCCGAGCTCGATCGGGTACTCGGTGGCGGACTGGTCCCGGGCGGAGTTGTACTGCTGGCCGGCGAGCCGGGCGTCGGCAAGTCGACCTTGTTGCTGGCGGCGGCCCACGCCTGGGCCCGGACCCATCGGACACCGGCGCTGATCGTCACCGGGGAGGAATCTGCGGCGCAGGTCCGCATGCGGGCCGACCGGATGGGCACCATCCACCCCAACCTGTACCTGGCCGCGGAGACCGAGATGTCGGCCGTGCTGGCCCATATCGACGCGGTGGGCCCCGGCCTGCTGATCCTGGACTCCGTTCAGACCGTGTCCACGGCCGAGGTCGACGGCAGCGCTGGGGGCGTCACGCAGGTCCGGGCCGTGGCCGGCATCGTCACCGCGATCGCCCGGGAACGTGGAATCGCCTGCGTGCTGGTCGGGCACGTCACCAAGGACGGTGCGATCGCCGGGCCGCGGGTCCTCGAGCACCTGGTCGACGTGGTGTTGCATTTCGAGGGCGACCGGAATTCGACGCTGCGATTGATCCGGGGCATCAAGAACCGGTTCGGACCCGCCGACGAGGTCGGCTGCTTCAAGATGGTCGACGACGGGATCGTGGGTCTGACCGACGCGTCGGGGCTTTTTCTGTCCGGCCGCAAGGTTCACATCCCGGGTACCTGTTCCATGGTGACGATGCAGGGTCGACGTGCCATCCCGGTCGAGCTTCAGGCGCTGGTGGGCGCGGCGGACTGTGACGGGCCGGCCCGGCGCACTCTGTCCGGCCTGGACAGCTCCCGGTCGGCGATGGTACTGGCCGTGTTGCATCGGCTCGGTGGCGTCAATGTGGCCCGGCGAGAGGTACTGGCGGCCACCATCGGCGGGGTCAAGGTCATGGAACCGGCCGCCGATCTTCCGTTGGCCATGGCCCTCTGGTCGTCGGCGCGGGACATCGCGCTTGCTCCCGGTCTGATCACGTTCGGCGAGCTGGGCTTGTCGGCCGAGGTCCGGCCGGTGCACAACACGGAGAGGCGGCTGGCCGAGGCCGCCCGGTTGGGCTTCGACCACGCAGTGATCCCGGCCGGAGGTGAGGTGGCCCGACCCGCTGGGATGAGAGTCGATCGGGCCGAGAATCTGGGCGAGGCGATGCGCGCCCTGGGCAACGACAAAGGGGTGGTCCGCTGGCTGCAGCGCACTGCGAATTGACCGGTCGTCGCGATCGGCCCTCTAGAATGACCAGAGCGTGGTTTCCAGCGCACACCATCTTCAGGTCGAACGTCGTTTCCGCGCAGCGAGATCCCGAGCAGCAGCCGAAGTGGGGGCCCCGGTGATCGATGAGCGCAACGCCGTCGCCGCCCAACGGGAAGTGCTGGCCCGCGTCGCTCCTGGCACCCCGTTGCGGGAAGGGCTCGAGCGGATCCTACGGGGCCGTACCGGCGCGCTGATCGTGGTCGGGTACGACCCCGTCGTCGAAAGCATGTGTGACGGCGGGTTCCGCCTCGACGTCGAATTTTCACCGACCCGCCTGCGCGAACTGTCCAAGATGGACGGCGCGGTGGTGCTCAGCGACGACGCCGGCCGAATTCTGCGGGCCAACGTCCAATTGATGCCGGACGCGTCGGTTCCCACCGTCGAGTCGGGCACCCGACATCGCACCGCGGAACGGGTCGGCCTGCAGACCGGTTTCCCGGTCATCGCCGTGAGTCACTCGATGGCGATCATCAGCCTGTACTTCGGGGGCGGGCGGCATGTCGTGGCCGAGCCGTCGACCATCCTGGGCCGGGCCAACCAGGCGCTGGCCACCCTGGAGCGCTACAAGTCTCGGCTGGACGAAGTCACAGCCGCCCTCTCAGCCCTGGAGATCGAGGACTTCGCAACCCTGCGCGACGCCATGACTGTGCTGCAACGCCTGCTCATGGTGCGCAGGATTGCCGACGAGCTGACCAGCAGCGTGATCGAGCTCGGTACCGACGGGCGGCTGCTCGGCCTTCAGCTGGACGAACTGGTGAGCGGCACCGAGGAGATGCGCGAGCTGCTGATCCGCGATTACCTACCGCTGGACCAGGTCGATCGCGACGTGTCGGACGTGATCAGCGGTTTCCGGCGGTTGGAGGAAACGGAGATCCTCGACCTCACGGCCGTGGCCAAGGTGCTCGGATACCCAGGTGCGCTGGACGCGCTGGAGGTGCCGACGAGCCCCCGGGGGTACCGCCTTCTCGCGGGTATCCGCCGGGTCCCCCCGGTGATCCTGGATCGGCTCATCACCCATTTCGGCAGTCTGCAGGGGCTGCTGGCCGCGACGGCCGCTGATCTCCAACTGGTGGACGGCGTCGGCGAGCAGCGCGCCCGGGTGGTGCGGGAAGGACTGTCCCGGCTGGCCGAATCGTCGATCGTGGACCGCTACGGAGCCCCGCTCTGAGCGCACCATCAGAGACGGCCGGCTACCTGTTCAGCCCCAGGATGGTCAGGCAAGGATGGTCAGGCAAGGATGGTCAGCCGACGACGAGGACGCCCGGGGTCGCCATCAGCGAGCCGATGCTGACCCTGACCTGATACCGCCCGGCCGGGACCGGCAGCCTGGGCGTCGCGCAGCCCGGGGTGGAGGTGGTTCCGGCCCACTTGATGTTGTAGTGGACCGTCTGGCCCGCGGTCAGCGTGCGTAGGTCGGTCCCCTCACCGGGGAAACAGTCGGCGGTGGACCACACCCGCGCCCCGGCAGCGGTCCAGACGGAGAACACCTGCAGCCGGCCGGACAGGTCGCGGGTGCAGTCGGCCGCTCCGGTATTGGTCACCGAAACGCCGAGGATCACCTGGTCGCCTACGGCGTAGGCGGGCGCGCCGGTGGTGGCCATCAGCTTCAGGGCCGAATCCGGGCAGAGCAGTCGGCCCTGGGCGTCGGTGCTCGGCGTGACGCTGGTCGGCGTGACGCTGGTCGGCGCGACGCCGGTCGAAGTCTTGGTCGTCGGGGCTGTGACCGCCGGCGGCTTGCCGGTGCCGGCCGGGCGGGTTGCTGTGGTCGTTCGACTTCCGGTCGTCGGGCTGACGCCCGGCACGCCCGTCGCGCTCGAACCGGTCGTCGTGCGGCCGGCCGAAGGAGTGATCTTCGGCGGGGTGGTGGCCGCTTTCCCGGCGGTCGTGGGTGTCGCACCCGTCGCACCGGACGTCCCCGTCGCACCGGCGGTCGTGGGCGTCGTGCCGGTCGTCGTGGGAGCGGAGGACAGAGCGCCGGCAGCGGAGGGCAGAGCGCCGGCATTGGGAGGCAGTGACGCAGTGGCGGCGCTGGAGGCGGGCAGCAGCGCCACCGACGGCACGCTGCTGTTGGAGGCGAGCACGCCGGTCAGGGTCGGCGTCGAAGATCCGCTGGGGCTGGTCGAACCGTTGGCGGCGCCGGCCGCCGCTCCTTTGGACCTGGCGGCGACGACGAAGATCACCCCGACCAGAACAGCGACCGCCGCCACCACCACAGCCACTCGCCGGATCCAGTAGATCCTGGGCGTGCGGGGACCGACGGGATGCATCACGACCTCGACGGTAATCTCGGGCGACGACGATTCCGGGTAAGCAGGGCCGTTCGCCGTCGAGATCGACTGCTCCGCAGACCACCCGGGCGAACATGTATCCGCCCTCGAACAAGGGACACGCGATGACAGCCATCGAAGAGCTGTTGGACCGCAACAGGTCCAAGGCCCCGTCACACCCGTCTTGGGTCGGTCCCACCCCGACGTTGGCCGTAGCCGTGGTGCTGTGCATGGACGCCCGGGTGGACGCTCATGCGGCCTTCGGTCTGACACCTGGTGAGGCGCACCTGATCCGCAACGCGGGCGGAGTGGTCACCGACGATGTGATCCGGTCGTTGGCCATTTCGCAACACGCGCTGGGCACGGTAGAGGTGATGATCGTGCACCACACCGACTGCGGGCTGGCGCGGCTGGAGGAGGACACCTTTCGGCAGCGATTGGCCGAATACGCCGGCTACCGTCCGACCTGGGCGGTGCAGGCGTTCAAGGATCCTCATGACTCCGTCCGTGAGTCGCTGCGCCGGGTCCGGGAATCGCCATTTCTCATTCACACCCACGAGGTTCGGGGATTCATCTTCGACGTCGAATCCGGATTGCTCGAAGAGGTGTTCGCCGACTGAGCGCCGCCCTTCCCTCCCGCAGCCCGGTCGAGGTGGAATCGCCGTCCGGGGTCCAGGATTCGCCGCCGGAGTCGCCGCCGCTGAATGTCGGCTCGTTGTTGCAATTCTTCTCCGATTCGGGCCGCGACCTCCCCTGGCGTCGCCGGAATGCCGGGCCCTGGGCGGTATTGGTCAGCGAATTCATGTTGCAACAGACTCCGGTGGTCAGGGTTCTGCCGGTGTTCGACGACTGGATGCGGCGGTGGCCGCGACCGGCGGACCTGGCCGCGGACTCGCCCGGTGACGCGGTCAGAGCGTGGGGTCGACTCGGCTATCCCCGCCGGGCGGTACGACTGCATGCGGCCGCCACCGTGATCACCAACGAATACGGCGGTCAGGTGCCGGCCGGCGTGCCTGAGTTGCTCGGCCTGCCGGGGATCGGTGACTACACGGCCAGGGCGGTGGCGGCCTTCGCTTTCGGGGCCCGAACGCCGGTCGTCGACACCAACGTCCACCGGGTGCTGGCCCGCGCGGTCAGCGGGGTCGACAGCATCAGGGAGCCGGCCACCCCCGCCGACCGCACGCGTTTGGAGGCTCTGCTCCCCGACGACCCGCCTACTGCGGCGAGATTCTCGGCCGCCGTCATGGAACTGGGCGCGCTGATCTGCAGTGCCCGCCGACCCCGGTGCACGGAATGTCCGATCGCCGCGGGCTGCGCCTGGCGCGCCGCCGGATACCCCGCAGGGACGGCGAAACGGGCGGTGCAGGGGTGGGCCGGAACCGATCGCCAGGTCCGCGGCCGCATCATGGCGGTGTTGCGCGACGCCCGCCAACCCGTGCCCTCCAGCGAGATCGACATCGTCTGGCCGGACGAGGGTCAGCGGCTGCGCTGCGTGACGTCGCTTGTCCTGGACGGCCTCGCCGTCCGGCTCACCGACGGAAGGCTGACGCTCCCGGGCTGACCCCTGTACCGGCCCGCGCCCGGTCGCCGGCGTGGGTCATGGCACAGGGCAAAGCTCAGGCCCGCCTCGCAGCGTGCGGGGCGGGCCTGAGCTCTATGACCGGCGCGGGGACATTGCCCCGCGGTCACTCCTTTTCGAAGCTGATTCCGGGACCCTCGACGGCGAGCGCCGCCTCCACCGAATCAGGGATCTCGGAGGGCCGTGGAACGCCGATGAAGGTGAACTCCTTGCCGGCGTTGCCGGTGCCCTCGGCGCCGTCCTTGACGTCGACCAGCACGATCTGACCGGGCTTGATCTCGTCGAAGAGGATCTTCTCCGACAGCTTGTCCTCGATCTCCCGCTGGATGGTCCGGCGCAGCGGGCGGGCACCCAACACCGGATCGAAGCCCCGATCGCCCAGCAGCATCTTGGCCGCATCGGTGACTTCCAGTCCCATGTCCTTGTTCTTCAGGGCACCTTCGACGCGCTTGAGCATCAAGTCGACCATTCTCATGATCTGCTCGGTGGTCAACTGGTGGAACACCACCACGTCATCGATGCGGTTGAGGAACTCGGGCCGGAAATGACGCTTGAGCTCGTCGTTGACCTTGAGCTTCATCCGCTCGTAATTGGACTCCGCGTCGTTTCCCTGGGAGAAGCCCATGTTGACGGCCTTGGAGATGTCCTGCGTACCAAGGTTGGAGGTGAAGACGATGACGGTGTTCTTGAAGTCCACCGTCCGACCCTGCCCGTCGGTAAGCCGGCCGTCTTCCAGCACCTGGAGCAGCGTGTTGTAGATGTCCGGGTGGGCCTTTTCGATCTCGTCGAACAGCACGACCGAGAACGGCTTGCGGCGCACCTTCTCGGTGAGCTGG
>CAXUHA010000072.1:0-4585 GCA_964250735.1 uncultured Nakamurella sp.
GGCCATTCCGAGGCCGACGCCAGGTCCTGCCAGTCGGCCATGTCACCGGCGACGTCGTACATCTCGCGGGCGGCCCAGGTGGGCAGGTGCACACCGTTGGTGACCGAGCCGATGGGCACCTCCTCCGGTTCGAAACCGGGGTAGAGACCGGCGAACATCTCCCGGGAGACGATGCCGTGCAGCTTGGCGACACCGTTGGCCCGCTGCGCCAACCGCAGCCCCATGTGCGCCATGTTGAACCGCGACGGGTCGTCCTCCGCGCCGAACGCGATGGCCTCGTCGACCCGCACGCCCGGGAGCAGCCGGGACTCGCCCTCCGCGTCGCCGTCCAGATAGTGCCGGACCAGGTCGACCGGGAACCGGTCGATACCGGCCGGGACCGGGGTGTGCGTGGTGAACACCGTGCCGGCTCGCACCGCCGAGACCGCTTCGGGACAGGTCAGCCCGTCCGAGGCGATGAGCGACCTGATCCGCTCCAGTCCCAGGAAGCCGGCGTGCCCCTCGTTCATGTGGAACACCTCGGGCAACGGGTGACCGGAGGCCTGGGCGAACGCGTTGACCGCGCGGACTCCGCCCACGCCGAGCAGGATCTCCTGCTTGATGCGGTGGTCCTGGTCGCCGCCGTACAGGCGGTCGGTGGTGGAGCGCAGCTCGTCGTCGTTGGCCTCGTTGTCCGCGTCGAGCAGCAACAACGGCACCCGGCCCACACTGGCCTGCCAGATGCGCGCGGTGAGCTCCCGGCCGCCGGGCATCGGCACGCTGACGGTGAGCTGCTCGCCGTCGGCGCCGACCACCCGGTCGATCGGCAGTCCCTGCGGGTCGTGCGCCGGGTAGTGCTCCTGCTGCCAGCCGTCGGCCGACAGCGACTGCCAGAAGTATCCGTAGCGGTACAGCAGCCCGACGCCGATGATCGGCACGCCCAGGTCGGACGCGGACTTCAGGTGGTCACCGGCCAGGATGCCCAGGCCGCCGGAATAGTTGGGCAGCACCTCGGAGACGCCGAACTCCATCGAGAAGTAGGCGATGGCCTTCGGCAGGGCCACGCCCTCGGGCGCGGTGTCGATCTGCTGCTGGTACCAGCGCGGTTCGATCAGATAGGAATGCAGATCACCGGCCAGCCCGTGCATCCGGGCCAGGAACGGTTGGTCCTGGGCCAGCGCCTCCAACCGGGCGACCGAGACGGCGCCCAGCAGCTTGAGCGGGTCGCCCTCGAAGCGGTTCCACAGGTCTCGATCGATGTCGGCGAACAGGTCCTGGCTGGCCGGGTGCCAGGACCAGCGGAGATTGCGAATGAGCGCCCCGAGCGGCTGCAGCGGCTCGGGCAACTGGGGGCGGACGGTGAACCGTCGGAGAGCCTTCACCCGATGAAATGTAGCGGCTCGACACGCGTTGGCGAACTGATCGGCAGAGAAGTTCTCCCGTTGGTCATGATCGGGTCGGGGCCCGCGGGCGACCGGCGGCCGACCTCGCCCGTCGCGGGTGCGGCTGTGAAGGCCGCCACCCGCGCCCGGTACGTTGTCCGCGTGGCCGGACGAATTGGACTGATCGATGTCTCCCCCAGCGTGGCCGGGGGCCGGTATCCCGCCAAGGCGGTGGTCGGGGCGGTGGTCGACGTCGCGGCCACCGTGTTCCGCGAGGGGCACGACGCGGTCGCGGCGAACGTGGTGTGGAAGGGACCGGTGGCGACCCCCGCGGCTCCCCTGGACCGGCCCCTTCCGGGCGGTCAGGGCCGGGGCCGACCGGTGGTCAGGGAGTCGGGTCCACTGCTGCGGATGACGGCCGGCATACCCGGGACGGACCGGTTCCACGCCCAGGTCACCCCGGATCGGCAGGGCATGTGGAGCCTGGTGATCGAGGCCTGGAGCGATCCCCTGGGCACCTGGCGGCACGCCGTGGAAGCCAAGGCCGCCGCCGGGCAGTCCGGGGCGGAGATGGCCAACGACCTGGAAACGGGTGCCCAACTGTTGGAACGGATCGGTCGTCGGCCCCGGCAGCGGTACGCATCGGACATCAAGGCGGCCGTCACGGCCTTGCGTGACGATGCGCTGCCGGTGCCCGCCCGGATCGGACCTGCCCTGTCCCGCGACCTGTGGCCGGTGTTGGTGGCCGACCCGATCCGGGAACTGATCACCCGCTCCCCGGCCGTGCAGGTCTGGGTGGACCGCCCGCTGGCCGAGTTCGGCGCCTGGTACGAGTTCTTCCCGCGTTCCTGCGGGGCCGAGATCGACCAGGACCGTCTGCCGATCCGGCACGGCACCTTCGCCGACGCGAAGGACCAGCTCGAGCGGGTGGCCCGGATGGGCTTCGACATCGTCTACCTGCCACCGATCCACCCCATCGGCGAGCAGAACCGCAAGGGTCGCAACAACCCGAACGAACCGGGCGGGACGATCCATCCGGACCCGCGCGACGTCGGGTCCCCGTGGGCCATCGGTTCGGCCGCCGGCGGCCACGACGCCGTTCATCCGCAACTGGGCACCATCGAGGACTTCGACGATTTCGTGGCCGCCGCCCGGGAGCACAATCTCGAAGTGGCGCTGGATTTCGCGTTGCAGTGCGCCCCCGACCACCCCTGGGTGACCGAGCACCCCGAGTGGTTCACCACCCGGCCGGACGGTTCGATCGCCTACGCGGAGAACCCGCCGAAGAAGTACCAGGACATCTACCCGATCAACTTCGACAACGATCCGGCCGGCATCTACGCCGAAGTGCTCAGGGTGCTCACGTTCTGGATCTCGCACGGCATCACCGTGTTCCGGGTGGACAACCCGCACACCAAGCCGATCAACTTCTGGGAATGGTTGATCGCCCAGGTGCACATCGACCACCCCGAGGCGATCTTCCTGGCCGAGGCGTTCACCAAGCCGGCCATGATGCACGAGCTGGGTCGGGTCGGATTCAGCCAGTCCTACACCTACTTCACCTGGCGCACCGGGAAGCAGGAACTGATCGACTTCGGCGTCGACCTGGTCACCTCGATCGATCACATGCGGCCGAACTTCTTTCCCACCACCCCGGACATCCTGCACGCCTCACTGCAGTTCGGCGGCCCTGCGATGTTCGCCATCCGGGCCGTGCTGGCCGCCACCATGTCGCCGAGTTGGGGCGTCTACTCCGGTTACGAGCTGTTCGAGCACGAGGCGGTGCGTCCGGGCTCCGAGGAGTTCCTGGACTCCGAGAAATACCAGCTCCGCCCGCGCGACTTCCAGGCGGCGCTGGCGGCGGGCCGGTCGCTGGAACCGCTGATCCAGGAGCTGAACCGGATCCGGCACGAACACCGTGCGCTGCAGCACCTGAAAGGCTTGTGGTTCCACGGCATCACCAACGATTCGATGCTGTGTTACTCGCGGCGCGACGAACAGAGTGACGACGTCGTCCTGGTGGTGGTGTGCCTGGTGTCCGAAGGGACCCACTGGGGTCGGACCGACCTGAACCTGCCCGCCCTCGGGCTGCGGTGGGGGGACACCTTCCAGGCGGTCGACCAGCTCTCCGGGGAGGTCTACCACTGGGGTCAGTTCAACGCCGTCGGACTGGAACCGGCCCGGCGGGTCGCGCACATCCTCACGATCAAGCGGTACTGATCGTGGCGGAACGGGGGTACTGCACAGCACGCCGACAACAATCACCAGGAAAGGCGACATGACCGACATCGTCGGACGCATGGACCACACGTCCCCCGACAAGCTGCCCGACGATCCCGATTGGTATAAACGCGCCGTCTTCTACGAGGTCCTGGTGCGGACGTTCTTCGACTCCAACGGCGACGGGACCGGGGACATCGCCGGGTTGATCGAAAAGCTCGACTATGTCGCCTGGTTGGGTATCGACTGCCTGTGGATCCCGCCCTTCTACGATTCGCCGTTGCGCGACGGTGGCTACGACATCCGCGATTACCGCAAGGTGCTGCCGGAATTCGGCACCGTGCAGGATTTCGCGACCCTCATCGCGGCCTGCCATGAGCGCGGCATCCGCATCATCACCGACCTGGTGATGAACCACACCAGCGACAGTCACCATTGGTTCCAGGAGTCGCGCGCGCACCCGGACGGCCCGTACGGCGACTACTACGTGTGGGCGGACGACGACACCGGCTACCCCGACGCCCGGGTCATCTTCGTCGACACCGAGCCCAGCAACTGGACTTTCGATCCGGTGCGCAAGCAGTATTTCTGGCACCGGTTCTTCTCCCACCAGCCGGACCTGAACTTCGACTGCCCCGCGGTCGGCGACGCGATGATCGACGTGATGCGGTTCTGGCTCGATCTGGGCATCGACGGATTCCGGCTGGACGCGGTGCCGTACCTGTACGTCCGGGAGGGCACCAACGGGGAGAACCTGCCGGAAACCCACGCCTTCCTCAAGCGCTGCCGGAAGGTGGTCGAGGACGAGTATCCGGGCCGCATCCTGCTGGCCGAGGCCAACCAGTGGCCGGCCGATGTCGTCGACTACTTCGGCGATCCGGCCGTCGGCGGCGACGAGTGCCACATGTGTTTCCATTTCCCGCTGATGCCGCGCATCTTCATGGCCGTGCGCCGGGAGTCGCGCTACCCCATCTCGGAAATTCTCGCCCAGACGCCGAAAATTC
>CAXUHA010000073.1:0-4321 GCA_964250735.1 uncultured Nakamurella sp.
GTATTCCTCGACCCGAAGGTGAGGACGAGCTTCGCATGAACGGGACGACGATCAAGGGCATCCTGAAGCTACCCAGCGGACTGATCGGGGCGATCGTGCTCCTGGTCGTTCTGCTCATCGCCTTCATCGGGCCGTTGGTGACGCCGAACTCCATCACCGAGATCGTCGGGACCTCCAGTGCCCCGCCGGGACACGGTTTCCTGCTGGGGACCGACTTCCTCGGCCGCGACGTGCTGTCGCGGGTGCTGGCGGGCGGACGTTCGGTCATCGGCATCGGCATCAGCGCGACGATCCTGGCGTACATCGTCGGGATCACGATCGGACTTTTCGCCGGCTACCGCGGCGGCTGGAGCGACTCGATCGCGATGCGGGTGGTGGATGTCTTCCTGGCGTTCCCGCCGCTGTTGTTGTTGCTGCTGCTGATCGGTGGTCTCGGACAGCACACCTGGGTGCTCGTGCTGAGCGTGATCTTCGCGTTGGCGCCCCCGATCGCCCGGGTCACCCGGACGGCGTCGCAGCAGGTCACCGGACGGTCCTATGTCGAGGCGGCCCAGGCCAGAGGCGATTCGACCCTGACCATCTGGGGTCGCGACATCCTGCCCAACATCATGCATTCCCTGTTGGCCGACTTCGGGATCCGCTTCGCGGTTTCCATCCTGTTGGTGGCCAGCCTCAACTACCTCGGCCTGGGTCTCCAGCCGCCGGCCGCCGACTGGGGTTTGATGACATCCGAGAACCAGTCCACGTTCATCCTCAACCCGGCCGCCGTCGTGGCCCCAGCGGTCATGCTCGGTCTGCTGACCATCTCGATCAACCTGATCGCCGACGCCTATATCCGAGTCGTCGGCGGCGATGTGTCCACCCGTCGCCGTCGAAGGGCCATCGTGCCGCCGGCGACGAATCCGACCGGTTCGTCGACGCCTGCCGTGGGCGAGGTGGTCTGACATGGCCGGCAGCACACCCGCGATCGATGGGACGCCCGCCATCGTCCTGGATGACCTGCGGGTCGAAACGGCCGCGGGCATCGCCATCGTCGACGGTGTTTCCCTGGAGTTGGCCCGCGGCGACATCCTCGGCCTGGTCGGCGAATCCGGGAGTGGCAAGACGACCACGGCGCTGTCGTTGTTCGGGTATGCCCAGGGCGGGGCCCGACTGGCGCACGGCACGGTGACCCTACCGGGTCATGCCCCGTTCGACCTGACCAAGCCGGGCACGCTTTCCGCCTTGCGGGGCCGCTATCTCAGTTATGTTCCCCAGTCGCCGGGCACATCGCTGAATCCCTCGATGCGCATCGGGCGGGCGTTGGGAGAGATGCAGGCGCATCGGGACGCCGACGGTGCGAGTCGATCCAAGGATCTGGCCGCCGAGCGGGCGGAAGTTCTGGAGATCGTCGGCCTCGGGACCTCAGCGGAATTCCAGCGCCGATTCCCGCACCAGCTCTCCGGCGGCCAGCAGCAGCGGGTGTGTCTGGCCATCGCGCTGCTGTCCGGCGCGCAGACCATCGTCCTCGATGAGCCGACCACCGGGCTCGACGTCATCACGCAGGCCACCGTTCTCGACGAATTGCGTCGGCTGCGTCGCGACCTGTCGGTGGCGATGGTGTACATCTCGCACGACCTGGCCGTGGTGGCGCAGCTCGCCACCCATGTGGGCGTGATGTACGCGGGCAAGATCGTCGAACTGGGGACCACCGAACAGGTGATCAGCCGGCCGGCGCACCCGTACAGCCGCGGCCTGTTGCAATCGACACCTGATCATCGCAGCGCCACCCTGGTGCAGGCCATGCCCGGTGTCTCCATCGGGCTGGCCGAGCGTGACGACCGGTCCTGCTCCTTCTCGCCCCGTTGCCCACACGCCACCGACATCTGTCGATCGGAGGAGCCCCCGCTGGCACCGATCGACCGCACCGGGCGCTTGGTGAGTTGCTTCCACCCGTTGTCCTCCGAGGTGTCGGTCATCCACGACACCGACGCGCAGGTCGATCGCGACCCGGCCAAGGCCGTGCTCTCGGTGGAGCATCTGTCCATCGAATATCGGGTCCGCGGGGTTCCGGTGGCGGCGGTCGCCGACGTCAGCTTCACGCTCAATCAGGGCGAATGTGTTGCGGTGGTAGGCGAATCGGGCAGCGGCAAGACCACGATCGCCCGTACCATCGCCGGGATCCAGTCCTATCAGAGCGGATCGATCAAGCTGCTGGGTCAACAGGTGGCGTCCAATGCCCAGAAGCGCACCGTCGAGCAGCGCCGCCTGATCCAGATCGTCTTCCAGAATGCAACGGCCGCCCTGAACCCGCGGCAGACCGTTCGCACCGCGATCGAACGCGCACTTCGGTTGTGCCCGAAGGAGAATCGTCGGACCGTCGAAGAGCTGATGGAACTGGTGCGATTGCAACCCTCGCTGGCGGATCGACTGCCGCGGCAGCTGTCGGGTGGTGAACGTCAGCGTGTCGCCATCGCCCGCGGCCTGGCCACCAACCCCGAAGTCCTGATCTGTGACGAGATCACCTCAGCTCTGGACGTGTCGGTGCAGGCCGCCGTGCTTTCCCTGCTTCGTGACCTTCGCGAGCGGCTCGGCTTGTCGATGCTGTTCATCACCCACGACCTGGGCGTGGTGGCGAACCTGGCCGACCGGGTACTGGTGCTGGCGGCCGGCCGGATCTGCGAGACCGGCGCGACACGTGCTGTGCTCGACGCCCCGCAGTCGGACTACGCGCAGCGCCTGATGCAGGCCGTGCCCAGCGTGACCGTCTCCGTGTGACCCGTCACCCGCAGGCGATTGCACGTCTTCAACTGACAGGAGCGCTCACATGAGTTCGGATGATCTGTGGCTGCCTGCGTCCGCCGTGACCAGCCGCCGAACATTTCTGGCCGGCACCCTCGGCCTCGCCGCCGCCGCCGCGGTGGGTTTGAGTGGGTGCGCGGCGGCACCGACGGGCAAGAAGGAATATTCAGCCGGCCCGGGCGCGACCGGCAGCATCTCGCGTGGGGGAACGTTGCGGGTCGGGGTGGTGACCAACGGATCCCTGGAGACGATCAGTCCGCTGACCACGATCGCCATTTGCGACTTCATCCGGATGTTCAGTCTGTACGACCCGCTGTTCTTCCCGGGGCCGGGTGGCACCACCATCCCTGCGCTGGCCGAAAGTGCCACCCCGAGTGCGGACGCCAAGACGTGGACCTTCCGTCTGCGACGCGGGGTCGTCTGGCACGACGGGAAGGACTTCACCGCCGACGATGTCGTGTACACGGTGCAGAACAGTTGGGGCAACGAGACCAACATCTTCAATTCCGTGCTGAAAACGATCGTCGACTTCAAAAGCACCCGCAAAGTAGACGACTACACCGTCGAGATCGTCCTGAAACTTGCGGTGGCCGACTTCAAGAGTGTCACCTGCTTCCCGAACTGCTACATCGTGCAGGCCGGGACGAAGAATTTCAGCAATGGCGTCGGGACCGGTCCGTTCACGCTGGGGACCTTCAAGCCCGGCTCGTTCAGTCGGTTTCCGGCCAACAAGAACTACTGGCGGCACAACGGCCCCTACGTGGATTCGCTCACCGTGGACTCGAGCTTCATCTCCGACCAGAGCCGGCTGAACGCGCTGCTCGCCAACGCCATCGACATCGCACCGGGCGTACCGCCCGCGTTGGCCGAGGCGAACGCCAGGACCGGACGCATCGTGTTGGGCAACCAGCCTGGGCCCGGCTTCGTGGCGCCGGTGATGCGGGTGGATCAGGGCGCCCTGAAGAATCCGGTCATTCGCCAGGCCCTCAAGCTGATTCCCGATCGCAGCCAGTTCGTGTCGAATGTCTATCAGGGCTATGCCAGTATCAGCAATGACGCCCCCGGGTTCACCGACCGGTTCTGGGCCAGTGATCTGAAGCAGGTTCAGGACATCGACAAGGCGAAGTCGCTGCTCAAATCGGTGGGGGCGTCGGATCTGCAGCTCAGCCTGAAGACCTCCACGGTCGTGCCCGGGCAGAGTGACACGGCAACGTTGTTGCAGCAACAGGCGAAGGCGGCCGGCGTTCAGATCAACGTGGACCGTTACACCCCGGCCGAGTTCTACACCCCGCAAGCCGGATTTTTCACCCGGGACTTTTCCATCACGTTCTTCAGCACCGGCGTCAACTCCCTCGCCGTGTTCTACCTGTCGTCGATGGTGCCGGCCGGGCCCTACAACGAGTCGCACTTCGGCGGCGACCCGGCCGCCAGCAAACTCGTTTTCGACGCCATCGGTGAGGTCGACGAGGGCAAGGCGAAGGACAAGTGGCACGCCGTGCAGGAACAGCAGGTGAAGGACGGGCCGTACATCATCCCGGCG
>CAXUHA010000074.1:0-4131 GCA_964250735.1 uncultured Nakamurella sp.
ACTCGGCGTGATTGAAGACCACGCGGTCGTGAAGTTCAACGGTCTCATCGTTCATCGCAAGCGTGAGAGCAGAGTCGGGATCACTCTGGGGATGCGCCAGTCGTGGGTCGTCAACCTTTTGGACGTTCATCAGCCGGTGCATGGCCGAGCCGAGAATGCTTGGGTCCTCGTCGCCAAAGCGGTCGCCGTTGACCACCAGTTGGAACCGAAAAAGGTCCGAAGACGGTCCTGATCGGGACGGAGCGATGACCACTCCGAACGTGCCGTCGTCGCTTGCAAATCGCATCCCATCATCTTGGCAGTGAGCTCACTGTCATCGCCAGTACCGGCTCTCGGCAGACCGGCGTTCGGCATGACAAGCGTCCGCATAGTCTGACCGGCAGAGGCCCAGCCTGGATTTCAACGACGGGCTGGGCCTCGCTGGTCTGTCGGCGGCCACGGGAGACTGCCCGGAGACGGCCACGTAGCTGCCCGGTGGCGGTCATGAGAACTGCCCGCTGACGGTCATGGGATCTGCCCGACACGATGTCGTTTGCCTTGCCGCTTGCGGCGGTTGAGGCCTCTCTTCGGGTGCGCTGGACGGTGCTGAAGCGCCCGCCCACCCGAAGAGAGACAAGTGAAGTCTGCCGAGGAGATCATGAAAATGTTGGAAGCTTTCGACCTGACTGGGTCGTTGCGTGATGCCGGGGAGTTGGCCGGCTGTTCGCATCACACGGTCGGCAAGCATGTCGCGGCCCGCGATGCGGGCCGGTTGACCGATCAGGCCGCGGCGCGGCCGATGTTGATCGATGAGTTCATGCCCAAGCTCGAGGAGTGGATGGAGCATTCGAAGGGCAAGATCCGCTCCGATGTCGCCCACGACAAGCTGCTCGCGTTGGGTTATGCGGGTTCTGAGCGGACGACTCGGCGGGCGGTCGCCGGCGTGCGGGCGTCGTTCAAGGTCGGTCGGGTGCGGGTGCATCGGCCGTGGGTGACCGAGCCGGGGATGTGGCTGCAGTACGACTTCGGTGACGGCCCGGTCATCGAGGGGGTGAAGACGGTGCTGTTCTGCGCGTGGCTGGCCTGGTCGAGGTTCCGGGTCGTGCTCGCGCTGCGGGACAAGACGATGCCGTCGGTGTTCGCGGCGTTGGATGTGACGCTGCGCCGGGTGGGTGGGGTGCCGACGTATTTGCTGACCGACAACGAGAAAACCGTGACGGTCGAGCATGTGGCGGGGATCGCGGTGCGGAATCCGCAGATGCTCGCCTTCGCCCGGCACTACGGCGTCACGGTGCACACGTGCGAGCCGGCTGACCCGGCTTCCAAGGGCGGGTCGGAGTCGACGGTGAAGCTGGCCAAGGCCGATCTGGTCCCGAAGGACACGAATCTGCTTGCTGCGTATGGGTCTTTCGCCGAACTGGAAGCGGCGTGCGTGGCGTTCTGCGACCAAGTGAACACCCGGGTGCATCGGGTGACCCGCCGGGCGCCGGGCGACATGCTCGCCGAGGAACGTGCCCGGCTGCACCGGCTGCCGATCACGGCGCATACGGTCGCGTTCGGGGTGACCCGCACCGTCGCGGCCAAGACCCCGATGGTCGCTTTCGAGGGCGGGCAGTACTCGGTGCCGCACCGATTCCCCCACGCCGACAACGGTGTCAGCATGCTGGGCGAACAGGTGTGGGTCCGCACCCATGGTGTCGGCGCAGATGAGCAGGTGATCATCGTGCAGGTCGGCGACAGTGGCCCGGTCGAGGTAGCGCGGCACCGGCGAGCGACGCCCGGCTCTCCGCAGCTCGACGACACCCATTTCCCGCCTGCACCGGCCGGTCTGGACCGGGCACCGAGGGCGCGCACCGCCGCCGAGAGCGAGTTCCTCGCGCTGGGTCAGGGCGCCCGCTTGTGGTTGACCGAGGCCGCCGCTGCGGGCACCGGTCGGATGCGGGTCAAGATGGCCGACGCGGTCGCGACGGCGAAACTCGTCGACGCCACGGAGGTCGACTGGGCGCTCGGGCACGCCGCGGTCAACGCCCGCTTCGGCGAACACGACCTGGCCTCGATCCTGGACCACCAGGCCCCCAGCCGCGCCGGTCAGCTGCACCGCGCTGGTGAGGACCACAGCCTCGCGCAAGGCACCGCCAGCTGGGCCGCCCTCGGGCTCGACGTCGGGCTCGACGTCGGAGTGAACGTCGGAGTCGACGTCGGAGTGAACGTCGGAGTCGACGTCGGAGTGGACGTCGGCGCCGATGTCGGCGTCACCGAGGTCGAGGGTGAGGCGTCAGCATGAGCACGACGCGCACCGCAACAGCGAATACCCCTATCGCAGCGGGTGTTCCGGCGATCGGTGTCCCGTCCGCGCCGCCGCTGCCCGACGACCTGGAGGCGTTGCTGCGTCGGCTGCGGCTGCCTCACATCCGTCGACTGGCACCCGAGGTGCTCGCGACCGCCAAGGCGCAACGGTGGGAGCCGGCCGAGGTGCTGCGTGCGTTGTTCGGTGAAGAGGCAGCCGGTCGGGAACGGTCCGCGTTGGCGACCCGCCGCGCGGCCGCGGCGTTCCCGACCGGCAAGACGTTCCAGGCGTGGAAGCCCTCCGCGTCATCGATCCCGGCGCCGACCCAACAGGCGCTACGCACGCTGGAATGGGTGCACCGGCGCGAGAACCTCGTGGTCTGCGGCCCGTCGGGGACCGGGAAGACGTTCCTGCTCGAAGCGCTCGGCCAACAGGCCGTCGAGACGGGGCTGAAGGTCGCGTGGTTCACCCTGGAGGACCTCGGCGTGCTGCTGCGCCGACACCGCGCCGACGACACCGTCAGCAAGGCGATCGCCCGTGTCCTGCGGGCTGATCTCGTTGTCGTCGATGACATCGGGCTGTTGCCGGTTGCTCAGGACGCGGCCGAAGGTCTCTACCGCCTCGTCGACGCCGCCTACGAGAAACGGTCCGTCGCGATCAGCTCGAACCTGCACCCAGCAGCGTTCGACGAGCTGATGCCCAAGACGCTCGCCACCGCGACCGTCGACCGGCTGCTGCACCACGCCCACGTCTGCCAAACCTCCGGCGACTCGGTGCGGCTATCCCAAGCTCTTGCCGGCCAAGGGGTGATGGCCTTGACCTGATGAACTCGCCGGTGGTGGCCAGCCCCTCGGGCAGATCCCATGGCCACCACCGGGCAGTTCTCGTGACCGTCACCGGGCAGGTTTCACGACCGCCCCTGGGCAGAACTCAATGGCCCTTGACACGAAATCGTATTGCGTGCCGTCACCAGCAGCCAAGGCAGCGGCTCTTCAGGTAACGAGGACCGCCGACGCCACGCTGCAAGGAAGGTGTCGGCGACGATGTCTTCCGCCAGCTGCGACCCGACATGGCGCGACGCATACGCGAAGACGTGCGGCGACCAACGGTGGAACAGTTCCTCGAAGTCGCGGTCCAATCGGCTCACAATACGTAATGTCCGGCACACGCCCGATCCCGTCGCGACAGCACGCCGTTCGCCGAGAAATCTCGCTGTAGGCCGTACCTCGCCTTCACCGCGCCTTCGGACACCGCGAGCAAGCCAGCCACCTCGTCACCGACAGGTCGGCCAGGTAGTACAGGACTACCGCCTGGCGCTGTCGCGGCGGCAGCTTCTGCACCGCGCGCTCCACGTCCAGGCGCAGACTGGCATCCGGTCCGGTAGCTTCAACGTCGTCCACATTTTGGTGCGGCCGATCGCGGCGCCGCGTTCGGAATCGGCGGGCTCGATCGAGCAGGACCCCGACCAACCAGGCACGCGCCGACCCTCGATGCACGTCGTAGGTCTCGCGGCGGTGCCACGCGCGCAGCAGCGTCTCCTGCACCAGGTCATCCGCCAGCAGGTCACCCACCTCGCGGCGTGCCATCGCCCGGAGCACCACAATGTGCGGACCCACGAAGGTGCCGAACTCCCGCTCATCGACCGGAAGCGGCACAACCGGAGGTACCGACGTCATCGGCCCTCCCATCCAGCCCGGCCTCTACTGCTACTACGCCACACGGACCCGTTCAGGTTTGGCCAAGACAGAACATGCTGACCGCACGGACCGCAGCCTCCGCGCAGACGCGACTCGATCATTACAACGGACGTCAGGTAGCCGCGAAGCGGCCCTACCGGCTGCCGCGCTGCGGCTACGCCGTCATAC